>JAJTHE010000088.1 GCA_021298815.1 Betaproteobacteria bacterium
GCTGCGCCATCTGCATCACCTGCTCCTGGTAGACCATGATGCCGTAGGTCTCGGACAGTACTTCCTCGACCCGCGGGTCGGGATACGACACCTCGTGCCGTCCGTGCTTGCGGTCGCAGAACTCGGGGATCAGGTCCATCGGACCCGGCCGGTACAGCGCCACCAGCGCGATGATGTCCTCGAAGCGGTCGGGCCGCGCCAGCTTCAGCAGGTCGCGCATGCCGCGCGATTCGAACTGGAACACCGCGGTCGTGTTCGCCCGTGCGAACAGCCGATAGGCCTCGGCATCGTCCAGCGGCAGCTGGTCCAGGTGCACCTCGGCCTGCGGGTCGATGCGCGCGATGAACTTCAGCGTCCAGTCGAGGATGGTCAGCGTGGTCAGGCCGAGGAAGTCGAACTTGACCAGCCCGACCGCCTCGACATCGTCCTTGTCGAACTGGCTGACCGCCGCCTCGGTGCCGGCGGCCATGTACAGCGGGCAGAAATCGGTGAGCTTGCCCGGCGCGATCAGCACGCCGCCGGCATGCATGCCGACGTTGCGCACCACGCCTTCGAGGCGCTCGCCCAGCGCCAGCAGCTCGGCCACCTCCTCCTCGGCCTGCTCGCGCGCCTCGATCTGCGGCTCGACCTCGCGCGCATAGATCACGCCGGAGTCGCCCTCGCCTTCGCGCCGGCGCAGGGTCACCAGCTTGCCCGGCTGGAACGGGATCAGCTTGGCGATCGCATCGCAGAACAGGAACGGCAGGTCGAGCACCCGGCCGGCATCGCGCACCACGGCGCGCGCGGCCATGGTGCCGAAGGTGACGATCTGCGACACGCTCTCGGCGCCGTACTTCTGGCGCACGTAGCTGATGACCTTGTCGCGGCCCTCCTGGCAGAAGTCGATGTCGAAGTCGGGCATCGACACCCGCTCGGGGTTCAGGAAGCGCTCGAACAGCAGGTTGTAGCGCAACGGATCGAGGTCGGTGATGCCAAGCGAATAGGCGACCAGCGAACCGGCGCCCGACCCCCGGCCTGGCCCGACCGGCACCTGGTTCTGCTTCGCCCAGTTGATGAAGTCGGCGACGATCAGGAAATAGCCGGGGAAGCCCATCTTGATGATGGTGCCGATCTCGAAGGCGAGCCGCTCGCGGTAGCGCGCCATCTCGCGTTCGCGCTCCTCGGGATGCGGGTACAGCACCTGCATCCGCGCCTCCAGCCCGCGCTCGGCCTCCATGCGCAGGAAGTCGTCCAGCGTGATGCCCTCGGGCGTCGGGAAGCGTGGCAGGTGGGTCTTGCCCAGCGTGAGTTCGAGGTTGCAGCGCTTCGCGACCTCGACGGTGTTGGCGAGCGCGGACGGCAGGTCGGCGAACCGCTGCACCATCTCTTCCGCCGGCAGCAGGTACTGGTCGGCGGTGAAATCCTTCGGCCGCCGCTGGTCGCCGAGCGAATAACCCTCGGCGATGCACACCCGCGCCTCGTGCGCCTTGAAGTCGTCCGGATCGAGGAACTGGATGGGGTGCGTGGCCACCACCGGCAGCCCGAGCCGTGCGCCCAGCGCAGCGGCCGCACGCAGGTGCGGCTCGTCGTCGGCATGTCCGGCGCGCTGCAGTTCGATGTAGAAGCGCCCCGGGAAGCGGGCGGACCATTCCTGCGCCAGCGAATCGGCCAGCGCGGTGTTGCCGCCGAGCAGCGCGGCGCCGATCTCGCCCTTGCGCGCCCCCGAGAAGGCGATCAGGCCGTCGGCGCCGGCCCCGTCGAGCCATTCGCGGCGCAGTTCCGGGCGCCCGCGATGCTGGTTCTCGCGATAGGCGCGGGTGATCAGCTCGCACAGGCGGCGGTAGCCCGCGGGGGACTGGCAGAGCAGCAGCAGGCGCATCGGCCGGTCGCGGTCTGCGTCCTGGGTGACCACCATGTCCACCCCGGCGATCGGCTTCACGCCGCGCGCCATCGCCGCGCGGTAGAACTTGATCAGCCCGAACAGGTTCGCCGAATCGGTGATCGCCAGCGCCGGCATGCCCAGCGCCTGCGCGCGCTCGAGCGCCGCGTCGGGCTGCAGCAGCCCGTCGCTGACCGAATACTCGCTGTGCAGGCGAAGGTGGACAAAGGCTGGCTGGGGCATTCGGGCGTCGGCGTCGCGTGGTGGCGGGCCATTTTACGCGCCCGCGGCCGCGGTGGTCGCCCGGCCGATGGATGGCAGTGCCTAGGGCAGTTCCTGCGGGGGCGTGCCCGCACGCGCTCCGGGGCCCAGCGCGGCCGGCCGCAGCCGCGTCGGCGCCAGCGCGCCTGCCCGCTCGAGGATCGGATAGGCGATCGACGCGATGTGCGAATTGATGCGCTTGAGGTCGCGGATGATGTCCAGGTGCAGCGCACTGGTCTCGATGCTCTGCAACGTGTTGTCCGCCAGCCGCTTGAGGTGCGAGTCGGCGAACGTGCGCTCGAGCTCTCGGATCTGCTCCTTCTCGGCAAGCAGCCTGCGTGCCGAGGCGAGGTCGCCGTTGATGAACACGTTCAGGCCGAGCTGCAGGTTGGCCAGCACGCGCGCGTGCAGTTCGCAGATCTCGCCCATGCCGGCCTCGGAGAACGACAGCCGCTTGCGGATCTTCTTCTCGGCCATCTCGAGCAGGTTCTTGTCGACGATGTCCCCGACATGCTCGAGGTTGATCGTGATCGACATGATCTCGGCCCAACGCCGGCCTTCCTTCTCCTCGAGCGCCTCGCGGCTGATCTGGGTCAGGTACAGCTTGATCGAGGTGTACAGCCTGTCCACCGCATCGTCGGCCTTGCGCAGCGACTGCGCAGCCGTGCCGTCGTCGTCGCGCAGCACCAGCAGCAGGTTCTTCAGCATCGACTCGACCAGGTCGCCCAGGCGCAGCGCCTCGCGCGCGGCACAGGCGATCGCCAGCGTCGGCGTACCGAGCGCGACCGGATCGAGGTAGCGCGCCACGCTGGCATCGTTTCCCGTCGGCGCCGGCACCGGCAGCAAACGGTCGAGCAGGCGTCCGATCGGTCCGATCCAGGCGATGAACAGCAGCGCCAGGAACAGGTTGAACGCGAGATGGAAGTTCAGCGCCATCCGGCTCGGGTCGGCATCCAGCGCCGCCATGCCGGCGATCAGCGGTTCCAGCATGACCAGCGCGATGATGCAGCCGGTGATCTTGAAGCCGAAGTTGCCCAGCGCGACCCGGCGGGCGGCCACGCCTGCGCGCAGGCTGGCGAACACGGCCAGGAGGCCGCCGCCGAGATTCGCCCCCAGCACCAGCCCGATCGCCACTTCCGGTGCGATCAGGTTGCTCGCGGCAAGGGTCGACACCAGCAGCACGATCGCCAGGCTGGAATAGGCGGCGATCGTGAACAGCGCGCCGAGCAGCATGTCCAGCCCGTGGTCGCCGGTGAGCGTCGAGAACAGCACCCGCACCTCGGCCGCCTCGGTCAGCGGCGCCGCGGTCTCGGTGATCAGCCGCAGCGCCAGCATGATCAGCCCCAGCCCGATCGCCACCCGCCCGAGGCGGCCGGCGGTGCGGTTCTGCTGCGACAGGAACAGTACGACGCCGACCAGGATCAGGGTCGGCGACAGCCAGCCGAGGTCGAGCGAGAAGAACTGGGCGACCAGCGCGGTGCCCACGTCGGCACCGAGCATCACCGCCAGCGCCGGTGCCGTCGCGATCAGGCCCTGCCCGACGAAGGACGTGGTGAGCATCGCGGTGGCCGTGCTGCTCTGCACGACCGCGGTCACGCCGAGCCCGGCCGCGAAGGCCTTGAAGCGGTTGTCGACGCTGCCGCCGAGCACGCGCCGCAGGTCGGCACCGAACACGCGCATCACCCCGGTGCGCACGATGTGCGTCCCCCAGACCAGCAGGGCTACGGCGGCAAGCAGGTTGAGCAGGGTCGGCACGTTGGAAAAGTCTTTCGCTTCAGGCGATTGTCGAAAAAAACCGCACTTTGACACAAAACTGTCATATTTCGTCGATCCGACGGGGCTGACGATTGAAAATCCCCTACAACACGACCAGACTCTGCCGATAAGCAGTTATCGTCCCCGGTCGCAACGACTGGCGGCCGCCTGCGGTCAGCCAGCCCCGGGGCGCTTGCGTTGATCCGATGAACGTGCCGCAGGCACCGCCCGACCGTCCCAGGAAGAGATCGATGCCGATGCCCCCCGCCCTGCCGTCACCACCGCGCCGCCGCCGGCCACTGGCCAGCGGCCTGGTCGCCTGCGCGCTGTTCGCCGCAGGCGCCGCACAGGCGCAGGCGATATTCAAGTCCGTCGATTCCACCGGCCGGGTGATCTACTCGCAGGAGCCTGTCCCGGGCGCGATCTCGGTCGACAAGGTGGATGTCACGCCGAAGGTGATCGTCGACCGGCCGGCGCCCGGTGCCAACCCCGGTGCCGCGGCCGAGGCCAGGCGTGCCGAGACGGCCCGCCAGAGCGAGGAATTCCGCCAGCGCCAGCAGGCACGCGAAGCCCAGCGCCAGAAGGCGATGGAAGCGGTGAACGCCGCCGAGCGCGACCTCGAGGCGGCGCAGAAGGCGCTCGTGGCGGGCCAGGAGACCGACCAGCCCGGCGATCGCCAGGGCATCGGCGGCGTACGCAGCCGTCCGACCGAACAGTACCTGGAACGCGTGCGGCGGCTGGAAGCGGCGGTCGAAGCCGCGAAGAAGCGGCTGCTCGAGGCACAGAACCGCCTGCGCGAAGTGCAGTAGCTCGCGGCCCGCTGCCCGATCAGGCGCGCCGGCTCATCACCCCGCCGATCACCAGGAAGGCCGACGCGAGCAGGAACACCGGCGCGACCCCGACCAGCGTGCCCAGCGCGCCGGCGCCCACCGGCACGATCACATGGGTCATGTTGTTGATCGCCAGCCGCAGCCCGGTCACCTCGCCGCCACGGCCCTCGGGTGACCGGTTGAACACCATCGCCAGCGTCAGAGGCTGGCCGGTGCCCAGCGCACCGCCGGCCAGGAAGGCGAACAGCAGCAGCAGCGCATAGTTCTCGATGTGCGGGAACACCACGTAGATCGCCGCGCCGAAGAACATCGCGGTCATCAGCACCGGGCGCACCCGGAAGCGCGTGGTGAGCGGCCCGAGGCAGGCGCGCATCACGAAGCCACCGACGGCGAACGCGCCGAGGATCTTGCCGATCTCGGCCGGCGACAGCTGGATGTTGTGGCCGTAGATCGGCACGTAGAAGGTGAACAGATCCCATCCGGTCACGATCAGCGCGCTGGCGATCAGGATCTTGCGCAGTTCGGGGTTGGACAGCAGGTCGAACGAACTGCCGGACTTGCCCGAGGCGGACGCCGAGGGCACGGTGTTCAGCGAACGGCAGAAGTAGAGCACGACCAGCGCGAAGAACATAGAGCAGGCGAGGAAGCCGGAGGCGCGCGAATGGCCGTACCACTCGATCAGGTAGCCGGTGCTGACCGGGCCGATCAGGTTGGACGCGGAGTAGCCGAGCGACAGCGTCGCGAAGTTCCGGGTGCGGTCGGCCTTCGGTCCGTACTGCCCGGCAAGGCTCTGGGTCGACACGTTGCAGAACGCGAAGCCCAGCCCGACCATCGTCGCCGATACGAACAGAGCGGTCAGCGTGGGGAACACGAAGGGCACCACCAGCCCGAGCGTCATCGACGCGATGCCGAACAGCATCGGCTTGCGGGTGCCCAGGCGATCCGCGACTCGGCCGGCGTAGATCGCCAGCAGCAGCGGCAGGAACGAGTAGGACGCGATCAGCAGCCCGATCGTCCACTTGCTGGTGTCGAGTTCCAGCGCGAACAGGGTGGCCAGCACCCGGCTCCCCATCTGGGAGCCCTGGACGATCATCGTGACTAACGCGAGCAGGTACATGGCTTCGCCCGCTGCGATGCTGCGGACACGACCTCGGAGGAAGGCGACCCCCCGATTGTGTCAGCTAAGGGGGCCGCCCGTCTGCCCCGTGCCGCTGTTCTGCGCGGGCGGCCGATGCGCCGCCCGCCCTGGCCCTAGTCGGTCGCCTTCACGTTGTACTGCTTGACCGCCTTAGCCCAGCGGGCGACTTCGGCGCGCAGGTACTTGCCGAATTCGTCCGGCGACATCGGCGTCGGGTCGAAGCCGCGGTCCCGCAGCGTCTGCGCGGCCGGGCCGCCGGAGAGCACCTTGTTCACCGCCTCGTTCAGGCGCATCACCACCGGGCGCGGCGTGCCCGCCGGCGCCATCAACCCGTACCAGCCGCGGATCTCGAAGCCCTTGTAGCCGAGTTCGGCCATCGTCGGGATGTCGGGCAGTTCGCTCGAGCGCTTCGGCGAGGTCACCGCCAGCGGGCGCACCTTGCCGGCCTTGATCTGCGGCATCGCCGCGGTCGGTCCCGAGAAGATCACCTGCACCTCGTTGGACAGCAGGGCCGCCATCGACGGACCGGAGCCGCGGTACGGAATGTGGGTCATCTTCAGCTTCGCGGTCGCGTAGAAGACTTCCTGCGTGACGTGGGCGGTCGCGTTGCCGGAACCGAAGTTGAACTTGCCCGGATTGGCCTGCACCAGCTTCACGAACTCGGCGAGGTTCTTCGCCGGCACGGACGGGTGGATGCTCATCAGGTAGGGCTGCTCGACCAGCATCGCCACCGGCACGAAGTCCTTGATCGCGTCGAACGGCGGCTTCGGGTTCATCGGCGGGGCGATGGCGGTGGCGCCGATCTCGGCGATCACCAACGTGTAGCCGTCGTTGCCGGAGCGCGCTCCGATCTGCGTGCCGACAACGCCCTGCGCACCGCCGCGGTTGTCGATCAGCACCTGCTGCCCGAGCAGGTCGGACAACGGCTGCTGGATGACACGGGTGACGAAATCGGTGCCACCGCCCGGCGGGAACGGCACGATGATGCGGACCGGCTTCTGCGGGAAGTTGTCGGCAGCCATGGCAGGCCCCACGGCGGCCAGCAGCGGCACGGCCAGCACGGCGATAGCCAGCACGGAGCCGGCCGACAGCGGCCGGAGGGATCGGGTCGACAGCGCAAACGGGTTCATCGTGGACTCCTGATTGGGGCGCCCGGTTGACAGGGCAGACAGCAGAGCGGGCGGGAGTGTAGCAGCGCTGCATGAACACGATGCAACAGCGGGGCCGGTGTCCGGCATGGTCACATCATCGGGCGGGGGCCGGCGCGTGCCTGTTCGATGCAGGCACCGCGCGATGCCGGCAGCACCAGCCAGGCGCCGGCGCGGTAGAGGGCTCGCACCTGGGCAGGATCGTCGACCGCCAGCGCGACCGCGATGGAGCCGGCCGCGAGGGTGACCACGCCGCCCTCGGGCAATGCGCGCAACACCTTTTCCGGCGAGCCGACCGCGATCACGGTGTCCGCCATCGGCAGCACGGGCGTCAGGGCGACGATCAGCAGCAGCCAGCCGACGAGCGCGGCCGCCCCGTGCAGCAGCGCGCGGCGTATCGCGTCGCGATCGACCGCCAGTGGCACCAGCCCGGGATCAGTAATCATAGAGGTGCTCGAAGGTTCCGCCCGCCACGGCGACGCCCGCCACGGTGGCAGCCAGTCCGGGAATGTTCGCATCCAGGCCGATCCGGCGCCAGCCCGGGCGCGACTGGATCGGATACGAGAACAGCTGCACCGCCACCGGGGAATCGGCGAAGCTGCCCGCGGGAAGGATCGCGGTGACCAGGATGCGCTGGTTGCCCGCGATCTCGGTCACCGTCCGCCCGCGTTCGAGCAGGCGCAGGACGATCTGGGTGTAGGCACGGTAGCGCGGCGTCTCGATCAGAACCTGGCCGTCAGGGAGGCGGCGCACCACCTCGATGTGCGGATCGTCGGCCGCCGCGTCCGGCGGCGGCAGCCCGCGCACCACGCTGCGGATGCGCAGGTCCGCCGGCGCCATTCCGGCCAGCGCGCGCAGGACCTGGGCATACGCTGCCTTGACCCCGTATTCGAGCGACAGCGCGAGGCGGCGCTCGATCCGGCGCACGAGGTTGTCGCTGCCGAACGGGGTGTCGGACCACAGCCGCTGCAGCGTCGCCAGGAACGGATACTCGTACCATGGCGTCTGCTGCAGGAAGCGGGCGTAATCGCGTGCGACCTCCAGCGCGAAGCGGTCTTCGGGCGTCTTCGTGCCGCCGCGCCAGTAGGCCGTCAGCCGGCCGATCGTCTCTTCGTAGGCGCCCTTGGCCAGCATCTCGATGCCGTAGCTCGCGCCGATCACGTACAGCGTGACCTTCCACTCCGGTGCTGTCTGCTCGATCGACGCAGCGAAGCGCGCGAGGCCGCACAGCGTGGTCCAGTAGCCGGTGACGCTGGACAGGTAGTCGAACGCATGCTCGTCCGCATCGCCGAGCACGGCGGCGAAGTCTTCATAGCCGTGCACGATATACCACTCGGGGTACGAGACATAACTCGCCACCAGCTTGCGCTTCCAGGGCGCTTCGGTGATCACCGGGCGCGGCCGTTCGCCGGAGGGCGCCGACGGCGCGATTACCGACGGCGAAGGCCCGCCGGACGGCGCGCCGCAGTTTGCCTCCGTCCAGACCACCGGTCCGAGCGCCGCGAGCACGACCAGCAACAGGCCCGCAAGGCCGGACAGGAACAGCTTCCAGAACAGGCGCACGACGCCGCCGCTCAGCCGGCCGCCGCCGGGCGCCGGGCGAGCAGCCACCCGCTCGCCAGCGCCAGCCCGCCGAGCCCGATGTGCGGCAAGTTCGCCAGCACCTTGAACAGCAGCGGCATCGGCTGGATGCCGTACAGCACGATGCCCAGGTCGAGGTAGCCGGAACCGGTGGCCAGGCCGAGCAGGCCGTCGGCGAGATAGAGCGCGCCGAAGGTGCGCAGGAAGACCAGCGCCGCCCGTTCGGAACGTCCCGCGGCGAACGCGGCCCAGCAGGCAGAGGCGAAATGCAGTGCGTCATCGAAGCGGTCGAGCGCGAAGATGCCGAAGGCCCGGCCCTCGGCATCGGTCGGCCCCGGGATGCAGTTCAGGCTGGTCACCGCGAGCAGCATCAGCGCATGGCCTGCCGCGATCCGGCGTGCCAGGCTCATCGACGCGGGCGCTCAGGCCGGGCGTGAAAGATAGGCATCCCACAGCGCGTGCCGGAACAGCAGGCCGGGATCGTAATGGCGCTTGCGCGCCGCGAACTCGGCATGGCGCGGATTGCTGCGTTCGAACTGGTCGCGCCGCGCATGCAGGCGATAGGGCAGGTAGTAGGTCCCGCCGATGCGCAGCACATGGTCGATCAGTGCCTCGGTCATCTGCAGCATGTCGGCCTCGCCCTCCGGCGTCATCACCTGCGAGAACAGCATCACCGCCGCGATGCGCGGCTCCGGCGCGTACGACAGCACGCTGGTCGGGTCGGGCGCGACGTAGCGCAGCGTCACGTTGAGCAGTTCCTGCCGGGATCCGAGGATCACCTCGCGGCAGGCCGCGAGGAAGGCCGGGAACACTTCCGGACTGACGAAATACTCGTGCAGGATGTCGGTGCGGTTGGCATGCCGTCCAGCCAGGTTCGCCACCGGTTCGTTCATCAGCGTGTTGCGTGTCGCCTCGCCAGATCCGACCGACGGATTGATCGCGGTCTCGGCGATCCAGCGCGCACGCTTGGCCGGCTCCGAACCGATCTGCGCGCGGAACACCTCGCGCGACACGGATGCGAACAGCCCGCCAGTCCCGGCCGGTGGCAGCGGTCGGTCGGTGGCCACCGGCCGATAGGTGACCAGCAGCGCATCCTCGAGGAAACCGCTGCGCGCGACCGACAGCCGCCCGTAGGCCATGCGCACCGACCGGTCGGACTGGATCACCTTCGCGAAACGGGCGCCGGCCGCGTCGCCGGCCAGGCGCTCCCGGGTCGGCCGCAGCAGCTGGTTCTCGACCATCTCGACATCGAGGTCGATCAGCACGCCGAACAGACCGTAGCCGCCCATCGACAGCGCGAACAGGTCGGGATTCTCGTCGCGCGAACAGTTCACCCGCGTGCCGTCGGCGAGCATGATGCGGAACGCCCGCACCGTGCTGCCGAACGGGCCGAACGGCGCCGGCCAGCCATGGGCATTCACCGCGAAGGTGGCGCCGACCGAGAAATCCGAGTTGGACTGCATGACCGCCGGCGAGAAGCCGATCCCGTCGAGCTTGTCGATCACCTGCGACCACCGGGCGCCGGCATGTACCCTGAACACCTTCGAACGGGTGTCCGGTTCGCAGATGTTGATGGCGAGGGTCAGCGCATGGCCGTCGCGCGGCAGGCTCTGCCCGCCCATCGAGTGGCGCGCCCCGGATGCGACGAAAGGACGTCGCAGCGACGCGGCGCTGCGCAGTTGTCCGTGCAGCATGCCGAGGAAGAACGCCTCGTCCCGCAGGTCGGCGGTCCAGTGGCTGTGGACCGGAACGGGATTGAGCCGGCTTGCGTCGTTCAGCACGAAGCGCCTGCCCGAGGCGCGAACCCCCGCCGACTGGATCGAGAACGTGACCGCGGCGGCCGGCGGAATGGCTGGCTTCGGCGGAGACACCGGGGCGCCCGTCGACGCCCGCAGCGTGCCGGCAAGGGACGTAGCGCCGACGGCGGCGGAGGCCGCGGCAAAGCGCAGGTAACGGCGACGGTGCGGTTCGTTCATGAAAAAGGCATCATCGGGTTCGGTGCAATGCAACATCGACGAATGGAACCGTTCCCGAGCGTACCCCAACCACAGGCCGACCGCGGGCGCAGAGGGCGCCGGCGCCCGAGCCTGGGGGCTCTGTCCGGCGCACTGGCCGCGGCGGCTGCGCTGTGCCTGCTGGTCGCCGTCTGCGTGCTGGTCGCCTTCGACCGGGCCGCCGCGCGCCGCGAGACTGAAACCCAGGAAACCTCGGCCCCGCCGTCCGGACGCCTGCTCCACGCATTCCCGCTCGATTCGACCTTCGGCAGGGTGTTCGTCCAGGAATGGGGACCGCGCGACGCGACGCCGATCCTGATCAGCCACGGCACCGGCGCATGGAGCGGCTTCTGGGCGGCGATCGGCCAGGACCTGGCCCGCACCGGCTACCGCGTGGTGGCGATCGACCTGCCGCCGTTCGGCTTCTCCGACCGCGATCCGAAGGCCCGCTACGGCCGGGCCGACCAGGCCGCGCGCCTGGTCGGCGTGCTCGACGAACTGGACGCCTGCCGCGGCGTGCTGCTCGGGCATTCGTCCGGTGCGGGGCCGGTGGTCGAGGCCCTGCTGCGCTATCCGCAGCGGCTTGTGGGCGCGGTACTGGTCTCGCCAGCCCTGGCACTGCCGTCCGCAGACGAAGAGCCGCCGCCGGTTTCCGCGCTGGTCGAACTCGTGCTCGGCTCGGACACCCTGACACGGATGCTGACTGCCGCGACCCTCAGCAATCCGCTCCTCACCCGCCGTTTCCTGACCTCGATGCTGGAACGGGACGCGGCGGCGACCGAGGAACAGGCAGAGATCCTGCGCCGGCCACTGCGCCGCACCGGCACCACGCCGGGCTATGCCGACTGGCTGCCCTTCCTGCTCGAGCCCGACCGGGAAGCCCTGAGCCGTCGCGCGGACGCGCTGCGCAGCATCCCGCGGCCGGTGGGCATCGTGTTCGGCGAGGCCGACAGCGTGGTCCCGGTGGCCGAGGGGCGACGCATCGCCGGGCTGCTACCCGGCGCGACCATCGACGTGCTGCCCGGCGTCGGGCATGTCCCGCATGTCGAGGCGCCGGCCGAAACCCTGCGGGCGCTGGTCGCGCAACTGCAACGCATCCCACCGGACGCGACCGCGCCCGGCGCGCCGCGCCGGCTCGACCTGGAGGCCTGCCGGCTGGGCAGCACGAACTGACCTGCGGCGACCGGATTGCTGCGACCGACGTGCGGCGGCCGACGCGCTGCCTCAGCCCTGCAACACCCGCCGCATCTTCGCGACCGCGCTCTCCGGACTGGTCAGGGGCTTCTCGCCGGTCGCGGCCTCCACCACCGATGCCGCACGGGCCATCGAGAACTGCGACAGCAGCAGCCGGCCACGGCCCCTGAAGCGGGCAGCGGCTTCCGCGATCAGCCGGTCGTGCGCCGCCCCGTCGCCTTCCCCGAGCAGGCGCTGCGCGTCGGGCACGTGCACCCCGATCAGTTCCGGCATGCGCCCGCCCGGGCCGACCGCCTCGCGGAAGTCGACTTCCATCGACGGGATGCTCGGTGCGAAGGTGGCCAGCACCACGATCGGCATGTCGGCCGCCACGGCCTCCTCGACCATGGCCTCGTTCGGCTTGAGCATCGGCACCTGCGCATGTCGCCGCACCGCATCGATCGCCTCGCCGAACGCGGAGCAGGTGTAGATGATGCCGCCGACCTTCTGCGCGACGCAGTAGTCGGTGAGCGCCCGGAAGCGCGGCGCGAAGTCGACCTGCATGCCGCCGGGCGCGGCGCGATCGACGGAGAGCGAATCGTCGAGCAGGTTCATCGGCTGCGCGCCAGGCAGGCCGGCGCGCAGCGCGTCGTTGATCGGCGCGACCGCCAGCGGGGTCGCGTGGATGAGTCCGATACGCAGGTTCATTCGTGCAGTCCCGTTCAGATGGAGGCGACGGCCTGCACGACTTCCGCGGTGAACGCGGCGGTGCCGAGCGCTCCGCCGAGGTCGCCGGTGCGGCGCTCCGGATCGACGATCACCGAGTCGATCGCCCGCTCCATCGCCGCCGCCGCATCGACCAGCTTCGCGTTGCCGGTGCGCCGCCCGTACCAGTCGAACAGCATGCCGGCGGAGAGGATCAGCGAGGTCGGGTTGGCGATGCCCTTGCCGGCGATGTCGGGCGCCGAACCGTGCTGCGCCTGCGCGACGCAGAAGTCGTCGCCCTGGTTGGTCGACCCGGCCAAGCCGAGGCTGCCGGACAGTTCGCCCGCCTCGTCGGACAGGATGTCGCCGAACATGTTCTCGGCCATCACCACGTCGAACTTCGACGGGTCGCGCACCAGCAGCGCGGCCATCGCATCGACGATCTTCTCTTCCACCTCGACGTCGGGATAGTCCTTCGCCACCGCGCGCGCCTCGCGCAGCCAGAGGCCGTCGGACATCTTCATCACGTTGTGCTTGTGCACGATGGTGACCTTCTTCCGCCGTCCGCGCGCCAGCTCGAAGGAGACGATGGCGATCTTGCGCGAGGCCTCGGCGGTGATCTTGCGCACGGCGATCGCCATGTCCGGCGTCGGCATGAACTCGCCCACACCCATGAACATGTTGCGGTCGGCGTAGAAGCCTTCCGTGCACTGGCGCACGATGATCAGGTCCATCGGCACGCCGACGCGCGACAGGCCCATCCGGCTCTTCGCCGGACGGATGTTCGCGTAGAGGTCCCACTTCACCCGGAACTCGCCGGACGGGTTGATGCCGCCCTGGTCGCGCGGCGGGTAGTCGAGGTGCGACACCGGGCCGAGGATCACGCCGTCGCAGTGCGCGACCTTGGCGCGCACATGGTCGGGGAATGTGGACTTGAACTTCTCCAGTGCGGGGAAGCCGATCAGGTCGTGGTCGTACTTCAGGCCGAGCCCGAAGCGCGCGTCCGCGGCGGCGCAGACGGCGAGCGTCGCGTCGGTGATCTCTGGGCCGATGCCGTCGCCCGGCAGTACCAGCAGTTTCATTGCCATCCTCCCGTACCGGCGGGCTTCGAACCACGCAGCAACCGCGCCGGGTAATCGCCAATGATCGCATGCCGTGCATCGGCCTGCTGCAGTACCGGCCATTGGTCCGAAAGGACCAATGGCCGGTACTTTTCCTCATCCGGCGACGTCACCTCCTTCGACTCGCAGGCCGCGTTCAACGGGGCCTCCTCCTCGACGCTGGTGGAAACGTTCGAACTCGCCTCGATCCCGGGCGTCGGGCGAAATGTTTCGCTGTCCGGATTCAGCGCGAACGGCGTCACCTATGCACCGGCGGGCGGCCCCAACGTATTCGTCGCCGATCCGGGCTACAACAACTTCGGCACCGGTGTCGGCACCACTACCACCAGCGTACCGACGCGCAACGGCGATGAGGATTTCCGCTTTTCGTTCGCCCCCCGGACGGCGGTCGGCTTCGACACCTACACCAATGGACTGGGTCTGGTGACCGTTTCGGTGCTCGGTGCCGGCAACACGGTGCTCGATTCCTTCCAGTCCCCGGGCAGCGAGAACGGCATCGGCTACCTGGGCATCGTCAGCACCAGCGCGATCAGCGCGATCCGCTGGGGCAGTACCCTCGGCGGGCAGCGGAACACCGGCGTCGACAACATGTCCCTGGGTGACGCAATCACGGTCGTGCCGGTACCGCTGGCGCTGGCGCTGCTGCCGGGCGGGCCGGGCCTGCTGGGCGCGGCTGGCAGCCGCAGGCGGCTCGGTCGCTGACCACCTGCGCCGGGGCGGCCCGCCCCGGTTTCAAGTACCGGGCAGCAATCGATGGGAGACGGACACCTGCCATGACGCGGGACCGTGCTGAACGGCGTCGAACGCAACCGGCAGGAACGCCTCGATCACACCCATGTTAGTCGTTGCATGGAGCGTCAAGTCGGTGCAGGTGAATGACGCCGGTGTCCCGGTGCGGGAAACCGCGAGCGCGAGGGGCAGCATCCACTGATCGGCCAGGTGCGGCCCGAGCGCCCCAGCCGAGTCCATGTATGCGCGAACGCCGCTGATCGCGACTTCGGCCACGGCCTCGCTGGTCACGCCCTTCTCCCCGAAGGCGGTGACCACCTCCCCGACATGCTCATGCAGGACGGTGACCAGCAGTGCATTGCCCGGGCCCTCGTTGCTGCGCGCCGCCGGGGCGCGCAACTGGTCCGCAAGCAATCCGAGTCCCGCGCCGATCGCATCCAGCTCGCGTTGCACGACCCGCGCAGGCAGGCCCGGTGCGAAGCATTCCACGTAGGTATCGAGCAGGGGCCCGCGCGAATCCAGGTCGAACGGCTGAAGTTGCGCAGCCGGTGGCGCCACCTCGGCAGCGAACACGCCGCCGCCGGCAGGATGGAAACCCAGCCGCCGCAATTGCAGGTCGATGCCGACCCCGAGCCGGGCAAGCAACGGCGCGAAGCAGCGCTGCACGAAATGGAACGGCGGCGCCATCGGATTGTGCGTGCCTCCGCCGAGCAGCAGCCGGCTCGGGCCGGATGCGACCATAAGCGCGGGCAGCACCGTCTGGAACACGAGGCAGCAACTGCCCGCCGTGCCCACGCTGAAGCTGTAGTCGCCCGGACGCACCGGCCCCGGCTCGAAGACGAGTTCGCACGAGCCGAGCTCCGCGCCCCACGCCTTCGCACCGCTGACCTGCATCGCGGCGTTCACGCAGGCCAGATGCTGGCGCATCAGGCCGGGTCGGGGCCTGCGTGCACGTATTCCGCGAAGCTTCACCGGCTGCCTCGTGCACAGGGAGAGCGCCAGCGCGGAGCGCAGGACCTGGCCACCGCCTTCCCCTGCCGAGCCGTCGATTTCGATCAATTCATCCTCCGCGCGTGGCCGTTCAACCCTTCACGCATACGACCTGCCGCAGCGTATGCACCACTTCAACCAGGTCCCGCTGTGCTTCCATCACTGCATCGATGTCCTTGTACGCCATCGGGATCTCGTCGATCACGCCGGCGTCCTTGCGGCACTCGACGCCCTGCGTTGCCCGGACCTGGTCTTCCAACGTGAATCGCGCACGGGCCTGGGTCCGGCTCATCACGCGCCCGGCGCCATGGCTGCAGCTGTCGAAACTCTCGGCGTTGCCCAGCCCGCGCACGATGTAGCTTCGCGTGCCCATGCTCCCGGGGATGATGCCGAGCTGCCCGCGCCTCGCGCTCACCGCGCCCTTGCGCGTGATGAACACGTCTTCGCCGAAGTGGCGCTCGCGCTGCACGTAGTTGTGGTGGCAGTTCACCGCTTCGACGGCCGCCTCGAACGCCTTCGCGATGTTCCTGCGCACGGCCGCGACCAGGTTGGCCATCATCACCTCGCGGTTCTTCACCGCGAAGCGCTGGGCCCAGCCCACGCTGCGCACATACTCGTCGAAGTACCGCGCACCTTCCTCGAAGTAGGCAAGGTCGGCATCCGGGAGGTTGCGCTGGTGCACCTCGGCATCCTTCTTCGCGAGCGCGATGAAGTGGGTGCCGATCGCGTTTCCGACGCCACGCGAACCCGAGTGCAGCATGAGCCAGACGAAGTCGGCCTCGTCCAGGCACAGTTCGATGAAATGGTTGCCGGTACCCAGGGTGCCGAGATGCTTCCGGTTGTTGGTGTTCCTCAGCCTCGGGTGAAGCTCGCACAGCTGGTCGAACTCTTCCGCCAGGCCGGCCCATGCCGCGTCGACCGGGTCCGGCGGACTGTCCCAGGCGCCGGGATCCCGCCCGCGCGAGCGGGGTCCCCCACCATGCGGTACCGCCCGCTCGATCGCCGATCGCAGGGGGCCGAGACTGTCCGGCAGGTCATTCGCATGCAGCGTCGTCCTGCAGGCCATCATGCCGCAGCCGATGTCGACCCCGACCGCAGCCGGGATGATCGCCCTGAGGGTGGGAATCACCGACCCGACGGTAGCACCGATGCCCACATGCACGTCGGGCATCACCGCGATGTGCGGGAACACGATCGGCAGCCGTGCCGCATTGGCGAGTTGCCTGCGCGCACCGACTTCCACCGGCACTCCGCGGGTCCACATCCTGATCGGCACGCCGCCTTCAGGCTGTTCGATCTCGTAGCGCGTCTCCATCCTCGTTCCCGTCTTCGGTCTGAACTCGATGCAGTCACTCATTGCACTTGACGTGCCAGCCTGGCGCCTGCACTGCGGAACAGAATGCAAGCCATTGCTATTGAAAGGTATTTTTTTGCTCTGGCATACCGCCATGCATCTCTTCGACAGGTACGAGGTTAGGGGACAATAGTCTCTTTGCTAGTCTTTTATATAAGATACGGCCATGAAGAAAACGGTCGTCATCGGATTTCTCGGCAGCCAACTCGATTCAGGGCACGGCGCCGGGCGCTGGGAAAAGTGGCGGCCGACCGTGGCGATCACGCAGCACGAAGACATGGTGATCCACCGGATCGAACTGCTCCATGTGCCCGGACACGCCGCGCTGGCCGCCACCGTGCAGCAGGACATCGCGGCCGTGTCGCCGGACACCGAGGTGCGCCTGGTGCCGATGCCCTTCACCGACCCCTGGGACTTCGGAGAGGTGTACGGAACGCTCTACGACTGGCTGAAGGGCTATCCTTTCGATCCGGAGCGGGAACAGTATTGGGCCCACATCACCACCGGCACGCATGTCGCGCAGATCTGCCTCTTCCTGATGGTCGAATCGCGCCTGCTGCCCGGCGTGATCCTGCAGACATCACCCCCGCGCCGGCCGCGGGGCAGCGCCGTCGGTAGCCATGCGCTGATCGACCTCGACCTGTCCCGCTATGACGTGCTCGCGAAGCGGTTCGAACAGGAACAGCACGATGCGCAGGCCTTCCTGAAGAATGGCATCGCCACGCGCAACAGCCGCTTCAATGCATTGATCGAGGAGATCGAGCGGGTGGCCATCCGCTCGCGTGCGCCGATCCTGCTGACCGGCCCCACGGGTGCTGGCAAGTCGCACCTCGCCCGGCGCATGTACGACCTGAAGCGCGCGCGCCACCAGGTGACCGGCGAGTTCGTCGAAGTGAACTGCGCCACCCTGCATGGCGACAGTGCGGCCTCGACCCTGTTCGGTCACAAGAGGGGTGCATTCACGGGCGCCGCGGGAGAACGCGCCGGCCTGCTGCGCACGGCCCATGCCGGCATGTTGTTCCTCGACGAGATCGGCGAACTGGGAATCGATGAACAGGCGATGTTGCTGAAGGCGGTCGAGGAAAAGAAGTTCTTCCCGATGGGCGGCGATCGCGAGGTCACCAGTGATTTCCAGTTGATCGCAGGCACAAATCGCGACCTGCGCCGGGACGTCGGCGCGGGGCGCTTCAGAGAGGACCTGTTCGCCCGGATAAACCTGTGGACCTACACGTTGCCCGGTCTCGTCGATCGACCGGAAGACCTGGCGCCGAACATCGACTACCTCCTGTCGCGTGTCGGGATGGAACTCGGCCGCGCAGTGCGCTTCAATGCGGAGGCGAGGGCGCTGTACCTGAAGTTCGCACAGGGGACGGCAGCCACCTGGAACGGGAACTTCCGCGACCTCTCCGCCAGCATCACACGGCTGGCGACCCTGGCCGATGGAGGCCGCATCTCTGTTGCGCAGGTCGAAGCTGAAACCAGGCACCTCGCATGGATGTGGCAGCGATTCGACGGCAGCAGGGAGCGTCCGACCCCGGACCTGCAATCCCTGCTGCCCGCGGCGCACCTGGAATCGATGGACCTGTTCGATCGGCTGCAACTGGAAGCGGTCGTCGCCATCTGCCTGCAATCCCGCAGCCTTTCGGATGCAGGCCGCCGCTTGTTCGATCAGTCGAGGACGCAGCGTTCCGTCGTCAACGACGCGGACCGCCTGCGCAAGTACCTGCAGAAGCACGGACTGGCGTGGGACGCGATCACGGTCAGATCCTGAAGCCGGCCGCACGCAACTGCTCCCTGACGCGGGGCTCCTGCAGCAGCGCGACGAACGCCTGCACCGCAGGCCGCGCTGCCCTCGCCTTCGGCACGACGAAGTCGTAGTGCTCTTCCTGCATCGGGATGAAGCCGAGGCCGTACTGCGCAGCGACGGTATCGATCGCGACGCCCCAGTCGGCACGTCCCTGCGCGACCGCGGCCGCCACCGCGTTGTGCGACTTCGTCTGCACGCCGTAGCCTGGCGGCGGCAGGCCTTCACGCAGGCGGCCTTCGAGCAGCCGCTCGACCAGCACGCGCGTGCCGCTGCCCGGGTTGCGGTTGACCAGCGTGCAATCGGCATCGGCCAGCGCGGCAGCTACCGCTGCGTCGAGGGTGCGCCCTTCGAAGCGCGCATCGCCCGGACGGAACACCAGTCCCTGCATGCGCCGATAGCCCTCGACCAGCAGCAGGCTATCGTCGAGCAGGTGGCTGTTGTAGACGCCTGTCACGGGGTCCATCAGGTGGACGCCCGCGATGTCGCATTCGCCGCGCTTCGCTGCCGCGAGGCCGCCCATGCTGCCCACATGCAGTGCCTTCACCGCGGTGCCCCTTACCTGCAGTTCACCGAGCAGGACGTCCAGCCCGACGCAATGGCTGCCGATCGCCACCAGCCCGGGGGCTTCCAGCCCTGAGCCGAGCAGTTGCACCTCGACCGGCGTGTCTGCATCGACGATCTCCTGGTGCTGGCCGATGGTGACGAAGCCGTCGGCCTGGCTGAATGCGGTGACCGAGCCCGAGCCCTTGCCCATCGGATAGGCGGCGAGCCCGGCTTCGGCATCGAACAGGCCGACCAGCAGGTACTCGGTGCGGCCGCGCTCGGAGTTGATGCGCACCGGCAGCTTCGCCTGCACCGACTGCCGCCGCTCGGGCGGCAGCCCGGCGAACGCGCGCAGCACCGGCGCGACGAACTCGTGGAAGGTGAAGATCGCCGAGGTCGGGAAGCCGGGCAGGATCACCACCGGCTTGCCATCGGTCACGGCCAGGCAGACCGGCTTGCCCGGCTTCAGCGCGACGCCATGCGCGACGATGCCCGGATTGCCGAGACGGCTCACCACGCGATACGACAGGTCGCCCGCACCCTTCGAAGTGCCACCGGACAGGATCACCATGTCCGCATCCATCCCGCGCGCGAGCACCGCCTCGAGTTGCGCATCGTCGTCCGCGACGATGCCGAGCTGGATCGGCTCGCCACCGAGTTCCTCGACCGCCGCACCGATGATCGCCGCGTTCGAATCGAACACCGCGCCTGGCCGCGGCGGCGCGCCCGGCGCGACGATCTCGTTGCCGGTGGACACGATCGCAACCCGCGGCCGGCGCCACACCTTGACCTCGGCCAGGCCGATCGCCGCCAGCACGCCGATCTCGCGCGAGGTCAGGCGCTGCCCGGCGCGCAGCACGGTCTCGCCGCGGGCGATGTCCGTGCCGGCGAAGGTCACGTTCTGGCCGGGCGGCACCGAGTTGCGGCATTCAACGCCGCCATCGTCGGTCGCCTCGGTCTGCTCGACCATGATCACCGCATCGGCGCCGCGCGGCAGCATGCCGCCGGTGGCAATGATCGATGCGCGCCCGCGGGCGACCTGTTCCACCGGCGCCCGCCCCGGTTCGATCACCTCCGCGTTCAGCGACAGCCTCCGCGGGCTTTCCTCCATCGCGCCGAAGGTGTCGGCCGCGACCAGCGCGAAGCCGTCGACATTGGAGCGGTCGAACGCAGGGACGTCGACCGTCGACGCCACCGTGCAGGCCAGCACCCGGTGCAGCGCGCGGCCGAGCGGCACCGTCTCGCGGCCCAGCGGTGCCAGCACGAGATGGCGACGGAAGCGATCGGTGGCCTCGTCGCGGGTGATGACTTCCAGGAACTGTTCCTGCCGCGCGGCGCTGCGTGCGCCGGTCTTGTCTCGCTTGTCCGGCATCGGCGTCGGACTCCGGTATCAGGGCTGGTAAAGGTACACGTCGACGTCCGCGCCCGCCGGCTGGCCTTCGCTGTCGGCCGGCACGATCACGAAGCCGTCGGCACGCGTGGTCGATGACAGGATCGATGCACCGCTCAGCGCGAGCGGCTCGGCGCCGTCCTCGCCCAGGCGCACCCGGCAGTAGTCGACCCGCCCGACCTGCGAGGCGATCTTCCGGGCGAGGCGCACCCGGCGCACCGGATGCGGCCATCCCGCATCTCGGCCGCCGAGGATGCGCAGCGCACGGCCGGCGAAGAAGTCGTACGCACACAGGCAGGACACTGGATTGCCCGGCAGCAGGAACACAAGGGCAGCGCCGATGCGGCCGAAGCCCGCCGGGCTGGACGGGCGCATCGCCACGCCATGCACGCCCAGTTCGCCGGCTTCGGCGAGGATGCCCGGCGCATGGTCTTCGCTGCCGACGCTGGACCCGCCCGATACCAGCACGATGTCGATCCCCGCTGCGCAGATCGCGTCGCGGATCGCATCCCGGCCGTCGGCCACGCGCAGCACCTGTTCGAGCTCGCCGCCATCGCGCTGCACCAGCCCGCGCAGCATGCTGGAATTGGCATCGTAGATCTGGTGCACGCCCTTCGGCATGCCGGGCACGGCGAGTTCATCGCCGGTGACCACGATGCGCACCCGCGGCCGGCGCACCACGCTCGCCTGGTCGAGCCCGATCGACGCGAGCAGCCCGACATCCTGCGCGCGCAGCCTGCGCCCGGCGCCGAGCAGGCGTGCGCCTTCGGCCACGTCCTCGGCACGGCGGCCGACATGCTTGCCCGGCGCGAGCGGCGCGGTGACCTCGACCCGCCCGTCGCGTTCGGTGGCGAACTCGGCCGGCACCACGGCATCGGCGCCCGCTGGCATCGGTGCACCGGTCATGATGCGTACCACGCTGCCCGGGCCGACCACGGCCTCGTGCGGCCGACCCGGCAGCGCCTGGCCGACGATCGCGAAGGACAGCGGGTTGTAGTCGCCCGCCCCGTTGGTCTCGGCGCCGCGCAGCGCATAGCCGTCCATCGCGGAACGGTCGAACGGCGGCACGTCGATCGTCGAGTGAACGTCGGCCGCCAGCACGCGGCCGTGCAGCGCATCCAGCGGCACGGCCTCCGGGGCGAGCGGGGCTGCATGCGCGTCGATCCAGGCCACCGCGGCCTCGACCGTCGCACGCGCCGAGAAGCCGCGCATGCGCACATCGCGCCCCACGTCCCTGTTGCGCCTGGCTCCGGTCATCGTCGCACCGCCGGCGCAAGGCCCTTCGCGCCGGCGGCCTTCATGGCGCCAGGGCCTGCGACACGCCGATCATGCTGTCGCGCGTGACCAGCGCCGAGAGCCGTTCCTCGTCCCAGCCTTCGGTGCCCGCCGGGCGCAGCGGGATCACCAGGTAGCGCATGTCGGCGGTCGAATCGACCACGCGGATCTCGCGCTGCGAGGGCAGCTCGGTGCCGAACTCCTTCAGCACCGATCGCGGCTCGATCACCACCCGCGAGCGATATTCGCGGCTCTTGTACCAGGCCGGCGGGATGCCCAGGATGTTGCGCGGGTAGCAGGAACACAGCGTGCAGCACACCACATGGTGCAGCCCCTCGGTGTTCTCGAGCACGGTGAGCTCGGGCGTGTTCGCCAGGTCGAGCTCGAACGCACCGCCCAGCGCCGGCTTCGCATCTTCCAGCAGCGCGGCACGGAAGGCCGGATCGACCCAGGCGCGTGCGATGATCCGTGCACCGAGCGCCGGCGTGCGCGACTCGGTCAGGTCGATCTGGCGCTGGATGTCTTCCGCACTGAACACGCCCTGCTCGATCAGCAGTTCGCGCAGCGCCTGCTCCATCAGTAGCGACTCGGGCTGGTAATGGTCGAGGTCGTCCACCGGCGCGTGGGCGTCATGCACGGCATGCCCCTCGTGGTCCGGATGGACATGGTCCCCATGGTCATGCACGGCCATGCGAGGCTCCCATGTCGTGTGCCGCGGCAGCGGGAAGGCCCGCAGGCTCCAGCCAGTGTTCGAAGATGTCCGCGGTGATGCGGTACGGTGCCTCGTGCAGCCGTTCGCCCCAGACCTCGGCCGCGTCGAACTCGACCTGGTATAGCGTGAGCGGCGGCATGCCGGGCCTGTGGTAGGCAAGCTCCTCCGGGTTCGGATAGCGGCCGAGCGCGCGCAGCACCACGCCGCGCTTGCCGCGCAGGTACTGCGGCGTGCGGCAGTGGGTCAGCGGCGCACCGGTGCGCACCTGCACCGCGGTGCCGGCAGCCAGAGGCGCGGGCGAGGGCGCGCCGCTCATGGCCTGGCTCCGCGCCGGGCGGCGATGGCCGCCATGCGCTGCTCGAGCGCGGCCTGGCTGACCAGCCCGCGTTCGATCGCGAGCTGGCGTACCGCGCGCACCCAGCGCTCGTAGTACGCAAGCCCGTGGTATGCCTGCGGGTCGAGCGACTCGATCGACCGCCGCATCGCGTCGACCGTGAAGTAGCCCTTCTGCGGATGCGCGAGCAGGCGCAGCATCGCATCGACCCGCTGGTCGAACACGGTGCGGGCATGCTCGCCCTGGTCGATCGGGCCGGCCGGATCGCCGCCCATGTCGTGCACGTTCCTGTCCATGCCGCTATTCTGCCTTGATCCCGGCGGCGCGGATGATCTTGCCCAGTGAATCGATCTCGCTCTTTATGAACGCACCGAACGCCTCGGGGCTGCTTGGCCACGGCTCGGCGTAGAGCCCCGCCAGCCGCTCCTTCATGTCGGGGCTTGCCAGCGCCTGCCCGATGGCCGTGTTGATCGTGGACACCACGGCCTTCGGCGTGCCGCGCGGGGACACCAGCCCCCACCACTGCATGATCTGGTAGCCGGCCAGCCCCTGCTCGGCCATCGTCGGGATCTCCGGCGTGAGGCTGTGCCGCTTCGGCCCGGTGGTGCCGATCGCGCGCATCTTGCCCGCCTTCACCAGCGGCATCGCGGCGAGCATGCTGCTGGCGGAAAAGGTGACCTCGCCGCCGGCCAGCGCGGCCAGCGCAGGCACCGCGCCCTTGTAGGGCACGACGGTGAACTCGAACTTGCCCATCATCCGGAACAGCTCGCCGCTCAGGTCGCCGGTCGAACCCCGGCCGGGCGAACCGAAGTTGAACTTGCCCGGGTTGCCGCGCGCAAAGGCGATCAGCTCCTGCGCCGTCTTCGCCGGCACCGCGGGAGCGACCGTGATCACCTGCGGCGCGGTCGCGATACCGCCCAGGGGCGTGAAGTCGCGCACCACGTCGATCGACAGCTTGCTGTAGAGCGAAGGCAGGCTCGCCAGCGCCGGTTCGGCGAGCATCAGCGTGTAGCCGTCGGCCCCGGCCCGTGCGGTGAGCTCAGCAGCGATCAGGCCACCGGCGCCCGTGCGGTTGTCGACGATCGTGGTCTGGCCCCAGGCCTGGGTGAACTGCGCGCCGATGGTACGCGCCATCACGTCGGCCGCACCGCCGGCCGCGAACGGCACGATGAAGCGGACCGGCTTCACCGGGAATGCCTCGGCGGCGATCGCCTGCGGCGCGAAGGCCGCGGCTGCGAGCCACAGCGGCAGCGCGGCCAGCCGATGCCGGGTCGGCGCCGCGGGACCGGCAGTGGAAGCAGCAGCCGCGGCAACGGCAGGGTGGCGACGCAGGCGCATGGCGGACCTTTCCGGGATTTGCGGGATGCGTGCCATTCTAACGGCGTGCCGCGCACGGTCGTTGCGTTCATGCACGTCGAACCGGGAGACAGGATGACGATGCCAACCTTCGGGATCCACCCGCGCTACCCGATGTCGCCGGGGCACGGGCGCGGGCCGCGGCCGGCGACCGTGCTCGCAGCGCTGCTCGCGACGTTGCTCGTGGCCGGCTGCTCGGCCCTGCCCGGAACGCCGGCCCCCGGCGCCACCTTCGACCCGGCCGAGGTCGCGTGGGCCGGCGCGCGCGGCGGGAACACGCTGCGCGGCAGCGCGCTGCTGCGCCCCGCCGGCGGCGAAACCCGAACCTGCGCGGGCGCCCAGGTCGCGCTGCTGCCCGACAGCGCCTATACCCGCGACCGCGTCCGGCGCCTGTTCGGCGCCCTGGACCGCGGCGCGAACGACCTCGCGCCGGGTGCGATGCGGCGCATCGAAGCCGCCGATCCGGCCTTCGCGCGCGCGGTGCGCACCACCACCTGCGACATCCACGGACGCTTCGGCTTCGCCGGCCTGCCCGATGGCACCTGGTACGTGACCACCTCGGTCGCCTGGCGCACCCGGGGCAACGACCCGGCATCGCAGGCCGGCAGCGCCCTGATGCAGCGCGTGGCGTTGTCCGGCGGCGGCGTGCGGCAGGTGCAGCTCGGGGCCGGCCTCCCGGACTGAGCGCCGCTCCGGGCCCGGGCCGATGCCTGCGCCGCCGGGGGCGTCGATCCCGGTGCGGCGCAGCCCGCGATCAGTCCAGCTTGAGACCGATCTGCCTGATCAGCTTGCCCCACAGCGCGCGCTCGGCCTGCATGTGCGCGCCGAAGGCCTCGGGGCTGTTGCCGACCGGTTCCGCCCCGAGTTCGAGCAGGCGCTGGCGCACCGCGTCCCGGCGCAGCACGGCCACGGTCTCCCGGTTCAGCCGCTCGACGATCGGCCGGGGCAGGCCCGCCGGCCCGACCAGTCCGTTCCAGCCCTGGACGTTGTAGCCGGGCACGCCGGCCTCGGCCATCGTCGGCAGGTCGGGCAGCAGCGACGAGCGCCGGTTCGGCGTCACCGCCAGCGCGCGCAGCTTGCCCGCCTTGATGTGGCCGATCGACGGCGGCAGGCCGTCGAACATCAGGTGGATCTGCCCGCTGAACAGGTCGATGTGCGCGATCGGGCTCGCCTTGTAGACGATGTGTTCCATCTGGATGCCGGCGAGCGCCTTGAACATCTCGCCGGCCAGGTGGATGGTGCCCCCGGCACCGGCCGATGCGAACGACAGCTTGCCGGGATTGGCCTTCGCATGGGCGATCAGCTCGGGCACGCTCTTCACCGGCAGCGTCGGGCTCACCACCAGCACGTTGGTCACCGAGTTGATCTGGGTGATCGGCGAGAACGCGGTCGCCATGTCGTAGGGCATGTTGGCGAACAGGAAGCCGTTCACCGCCAGCGTGCTCGCCGAACTCAGGATCAGCGTGTAGCCGTCGGGCGCAGCCTTCACGCCCAGGTCGGTGCCCGGGTTGCCGCCGCCGCCCGGCCGGTTGTCGACGATGATCGTCTGCCCCAGGGCCTCGGCCAGCGGCGGCATGGTCACGCGCGCGATCACGTCGGTGACGCTGCCGGTGCCGAACGGCACGATCACGCGGATCGGGCGGTTCGGATAGCTGCCCTGCGCGCTGGCCTGGAGGGCTAGGGCCAGGGCTGCGACCGTGAGCATCAACTTCGGCATCAACTGCGGCAGCAGCGCCGTGCGGCGGGGCTCGGGTCTCATCGTGATTCTCCTGGAAGCGTGCAGGGGTCGAAGCGGAAGGTGTTGGCCGGCTCCGCCGCACGCGCCAGCGGTTCGCGGATGCGGCGGATCATCGCGAACGCATGCGGCGCGGCACGCAGCAGCTGCTCGAACTGGCCGTCGTCGAGCGCGAGCCCGGCCTGGCCGGCCAGCGCGGCCGCGCTGGCGCGCACGGCCGGGGTCACCTGCTCGCCCAGCGGCGCGGCCGGGGCAGGCACCACCGGCGGCTGCACCGCCCCGGGCACCAGCACGGGCCTGCGCGCGCGCCAGCCGGTCGCCTGCTCGTAGGCATGGCCGACCCTGAGCACCATGGCCTCGTCGAACGGGCGGCCGCCGATCTGCAGGCCCATCGGCAGGCCGTTGGCGGCGAAGCCGCAGCAGACGATCAGCGCCGGGTTGCCGAACACGCTGAACGGCGAGAACAGCGACGGCTTCTCCCAGAACGATACGGTGCGATGGGCGTCCAGGCGCGGCGCCGGACCGGCACCCGGCGTGACCAGCACGTCGAACCGTTCGTACAGGGGCACCGCAGCCTCGAGCAGCCCGCGCCGTACGCGCTGCGCGAGCATGTAGTCGGACGCCTGGAACAGCGCGCCCGCGAGCCCGCCGCGGCCGAGGAAATCCGCGCCGAAATCGCCGGGGCGCGACACCAGCGCATCCCGGTAGATCGAGAACAGCTCGGACAGCGAGATCACCGTCTTGACGTCGTGGTAGACCTGCGCCGGGTGCATCCGTACCGTCTCGATCGTCGCACCGAGCCCGCGCAGCACGTCGAGCGCCGCATCGGTCGCGCGCACCAGTTCCGCCGGGGTGTCGATGTCTTCCTCCCACAGGTGGCGTGCGACGCCGATGCGCACGCCGTGCAGGTCCTCGCCGTTGCCCAGCGCGGCCACGTAGTCGGGCAATGCCGGCGCGGCACTGCCAGGATCGGCCGGATCGTGTCCGGCGATCGCCTGCAGCACGATCGCGCAGTCCTCGACGCTGCGCGCCATCGGCCCGCAATGGTCGAAGGACCAGGAATTGGGCAGCACGCCGGCCCGGCTCACTAACCCATAGGTGGGCTTCAGGCCGGCCAGACCGCACAGGGCCGAGGGCGTGCGGATCGAGCCACCGGTATCGCTGCCCAGCGCGGCCGGCACGAAGCCTGCGGCGACCGCTGCCCCCGGGCCGCTGCTGGATCCGCCGGTGATGTGCGCGAGGTTCCACGGATTGCGCGCCGGCGGCCAGGGCAGGTCGAACGACGGGCCGCCGTGCGCGAACTCGTGCGTCGCGAGCTTGCCGAGCAGCACGCCGCCGGCTGCCTGCAGCTTTGCCACGGCGAAGCCGTCGCGCGCCGGTACATGGTCGATGCAGATGCGCGAATGGCCGGAGGTGAGGATGCCGGCCGTCTCGAAGATGTCCTTGAGGGCGAACGGCATGCCGTGCATCGGCCCGCGCCAGCCGCCGGCGGCGATCTCGGTTTCCGCGCGACGCGCCTGCGCCAGGGCGAGGTCGGCGGTGACCGTGATGAACGCATCGACCTGCGGGTCGAGCGCCTCGATGCGCTCGAGCAGCGCACGCGCCAGTTCCACCGGCGACACCTGCCTCGCCCGGATACGGCGGGCGAGTTCGGCGAGGCCCAGTGCATGCAGTGCGTCACTCACCGGCGCCACCCGGACGCGGTTGCGACAGCGGCGCCAGCGCCTGCACGAAATCGTCCTGCGCCACCGGCTTGCGCAGGACCGGGAACCCTTCCTGCTCCGCGATCGCGTCGATGTTCCATGGGGCATCCCCTGAGATCAGTATGCAGAGCGTACCCGATGCCCTGGCGCGGGCAAACCGCAGCACCTCGACGCCGTTGCCAGTGGGCAGGCGGAAGTCGCACAGCACCGCGTCGAACGACGCCGCCTCCAGTTGCGCGATCGCATCCGGCGCGTTGACCGCGACCGTCACCAGCGCGCCCCAGCTGGCGAGCAGCGCGGCGCTGGCCTCGGCGACCAGCGCGTCGTCATCGACCACCAGCACGCGGGCATCGATGCGCAGCGCCGGGTTGCGCGCCGGCGGCAGCTCCTCGATGCCCGGTTCGCAGGCCTTCATCGTCACCGTGAAGGTGGCGCCCTCGCCCGGCGCGGACTCGACGCCCACCGGATGGTCGAGCAGCCGGCTCAGCTTGTCCACGATCGCCAGCCCGAGCCCGATGCCCTTGCGCCGGTCGCGTTCCGGGTTGCCGAGCTGCCGGAACTCCTCGAAGATCTCCGCCTGCTTCTCGGGCGGGATGCCGACGCCGGTATCCTCGACCGCCAGCACCAGCACCCGGCCCGACCGCGTGCCGCGCACGGTGACCCGACCGCCCGCCGGCGTGAACTTGATCGCGTTCGACACCAGGTTGCGCACGATGCGGCTGAGCAGCGTCGGATCGGACACCACCCAGTCGTCGCAGCGCACCAGGATGAATTCGACCTGCTTCTCGGCAGCCAGGGCGACGAACTCGTTGTGTATGGTCGACAGGATCGGCGCCAGGTGCACCGGCTGCAGGCGCGGCGCGATGCGTCCGCTGTCGATCTGGGCGACATCGACCAGGGTCTCGACCATCGCGCCGAGGTGGCTCACCGCGCGGCTCACGATCTGCGCCGAACGCGCCTGCTGCCCGGGCGGGCTCGGGCGCGACAGCACCTGGGCGATCAACGCCAGCGTGTGCAGCGGCTGGCGCAGGTCGTGGCTGGCCGAGGCCAGGAAGTCGGTCTTGGCGGCGCTGATGCGCACCGCCTCGTCGCGCGCGCTGCGCAACTGGTCCTCGATCGCCTGCTTCTCGCGGATGCGACGGCCGATCTCGTCGAGCAGGTGGTCCAGCGCCGCCGCGATCTGGTCGACCTCGCTGCGGCTGCGCCGCAGGCCGGTGCGCGCCGCGAGGTTGCCGGCCTGCACCTCGCGCACCACGCCGAGGATCGTATCCAGCGGCCGCTGCACCAGCAGCCTGACCAGCATCAGCGTGAGCAGCAGGCCGGTGGCGAGCGCGGCCAGCGCGACCGCCTTGCTGCGCAGGCTGGCCGCATCGATCTCGCGCAGCGCGCGCGCGCGGTCGAGCCCGACCAGGATGTTGAGGCCCTGCGGGGCGGCGATGTCTGGGATGTAGGCAAGGATCTGTTCGCGCGTGCCGAAGAAGGATTCGGCCCCCTTCTCGACCAGGCCCGCGGCGGGCCTCTTCAACAGCGCGGCCCAGTCGTCGGGCAGCAGTTGTCCACCGCGGTCGGGGCCCGGCAGGCTGGTGATGATGCGCCCGTTCGAATCGGCGACTACCACCAGCGTGCCTGCCTGCAGCGGCTTGAGGCGGAACTGCTCGGCCAGCCAGCTCAGCTTGAGCGAGGCGAACACCACTGCAGTCACCTGCCCGGTGCGGTCGTCCACGACCGGATGCGCGAAGCCGAACACCTTGTTGCCGGTGACCCGGCCGACGAACAGGTCACCGACGGCGAAGCGCCCGGTCGCGACCGCGACCTTGAAGTGGCGCCGGTCTGCGTTCGACACCGTACCGGCCTCGAACGGTTCGTTCAGGCAGCGTACCAGCCCGTTGGCATCGGTGACCCCGATGTTCGACACGAACTCGAATGACTGCTGCAACCTTGCCATGTAGTCGGAACAGGCACCGTCGTCGCGCAGGGCCTCCGGGGCATTGGCCGCAGCCACCAGCAGCTGCGCCATGCCGGTCACGATGCGCTGCAGTTCGTCCGCGAGCATGTCGGCCTGCGCGGTGGCTACCCGGCGCAGGTCGTCGGCGCGTTCCCGCCGCAGCCGCCAGTCGTTGTAGATCTCGACCGAGACGGCCGGCACGACCGCGATCAGGAGCAGCAGGATGAATCGTGTGCTGAGCGACAAGTCGATTCCAGGAGGGCGGCGGGGGCATGGCGCGAGGGCGGCGCGGCGGCGGCAGGGCGTGGGGCGCGACCGCGGCATTATCGTCCTGTATCCGCGAAAGCAGGAAGGGGCCGCTTTTCCTCGCCGGCGCATTGGGCTAGTCTCCGGCTGGCAGGGCGCACAGCAAGCGCCGGAAACCCGCGCCAGCGAGGACAGAACATGGGACTTCCGCTCGACCAGTTGACGGCCCCGGCCCGGGCACCGGCGCCCGACGCGACCATCCCGTTGCTCGACCTCGGCCCCTGGCTGGCCGGCGAACCGGGGGCGCTGGAACCGCTCGCGGCGGCGCTCGGCGCGGCCTGCCGGGACATCGGCTTCCACTTCATCGTGAACCACGGCGTGGCGCAGTCCAGGGTCGACCGGCTGTTCGCCGAGAATGCGCGCTTCCATGCGCTGCCGCTGGAGCGCAAGCTCGAGATCAAGGTCGACAGCAACGTCGTCGGCTACCTGCCGATGGAGTACGGCCTCAGCCGCAGCGCCGGCATCACCGGCCTGTCCCGGCCGAACGTCAACGAGTCGTTCTTCGTGCGCAACGAGTTGCCGCCGGACGATCCGGACATGCTCGCGGGCAAGCCGTTCCGGGTGCCGAACAAGTGGCCTCGCGACCTGCCCGGCTTCCGCGAGGCCGTGCTCGACTACTTCGAGGCGCTGGAATCGCTCGCGCACCGCATGCTGCCGGTCTATGCGGCCGCACTGGGCATGCCGCCCGACTGCTTCGATGCGCCGTTCGCGCGCGACCGCTCGACGCTGCGCCTCGCGCACTACCCGCCCTCGCCGGTGCGCGACGACCAGTTCGGCTCGGCGCCGCATACCGACGGCGGGTTCATGACGCTGCTCGCGCAGGCGAAGGTGCCCGGGCTCGAGGTGTATTCGCGCAGTGCCGGCTGGATCGAGGCGCCAGTCATCGACGGGGCCTTCCTGGTCAATTCGGGCGACCTGCTCGCCTGGTGGACCAACGACCGCTTCCTCTCGACGCCGCACCGGGTGATCAACCGCAGCGGCACCGACCGCTACTCGATCCCCTTCTTCTTCAATCCCGACCTCGACGCGCGCATCGAATGCATCCCCACCTGCGTCGACGCGGAGCACCCGGCCCGCTATGCGCCGACCACCTACCTCGAGTACTACCGGCGCACCAAGTTCAAGTACGCGACCGACGCGAAGGCGGAGCCGGCCGATGTCCGCTGAGCGCCGCGCGGTCGCGCTGGCCCTCGCACCGTCCGTCGTCCTGGCCGCGGCCGCGGCGGCGATCGCGTTACCGGACACTGTCCATGCGCAGGCCTGGCCGGTGAAGCCGGTGCGGATGGTCGTCCCCTTCCCGCCCGCCGGCGGCACCGATGTCATCGCCCGCATCATCGCACCGCGGCTGGGCGAAGCGCTGGGCCAGCAGGTCGTCATCGACAACCGCGCAGGTGCCAACGGCAACGTCGGCACCGAGCTGGTGGCGCGTGCATCCGCGGACGGCTACACGGTGCTGCTCAACGGGGGCGGCACGCTGGCGGTGAATCCCAGCCTGTACAGCCGGCTGCCCTACGACTCGCTGCGCGACTTCGCGCCGGTCAGCCTGGTGGCGCTGCAGCCGTCGGTGCTGGTGGTGCATCCGTCGGTGCCCGCCCGCTCGGTGGCCGAGCTCATCGCGCTCGCGCGCAGGCAACCGGGCCAGCTCAACTACGCGTCCTCCGGCAGCGGCAGCCTCGCGCACCTGTCGGCGGAAGTGTTCAAGACCATGGCCCGTGTCGACATGGTCCACGTGCCGTACAAGGGAGCAGGACCCTCGCTCGCCGACCTGCTCGCGGGGCAGGTGCACCTGATCTTCGCCAGCTCGCCCTCGGTCATGCCGCACGTGCAGAACGGCCGGCTGCGCGCGCTGGGCGTCACCACGGCCCGCCGCGTGCGTGCCACCCCGGACGTGCCCACCATCGCCGAAGCCGGCGTGCCGGGCTTCGAGCTCACCGGCTGGTACGGCCTGCTGGCACCGGCTGGCACGCCGGCGCCGGTGGTCGGCCGGCTGAACGCCGAACTGGTGAAGACGCTGGGACTCGCCGACGTGCAGGAAAAGCTCGTCGGACAGGGACTCGAGGTGGCCACCTCCACGCCGCGCGAGTTCGCCGACTTCCTCAAGTCTGAGATCGCGAAGTACGCACGCGTGGTGCGCGAGGCCGGGGTGAAGGTCGACTGAGGTCAGGTCGCCGGCTTCGGATCCCCGAGCTGCCGCGTCGGCGGCCCCTTCAGTTCCACCCGGTTGCCCTCGGGATCGCGCAGGTATATGGACCAGCCGAAGCCATCCGCGCCATAGAGCTCGCGCTTCGGCTCGGGCACGCCGCCGCAGGCGAGCACGTGCGCGGTGATCGCCTCGGCATCGAACGGTTCGACCCGCATGCAGAAGTGTTCCATGTTGTCGCTGCCGCCATCGCCGCCGGGCACGCGGCCGGGCACCAGGTCGAGGATCGAATCGCCGATGCGCAGCTGCACCAGCACGATCGGCTTGTCGATCCGACGCTCCACGCTCGCGCCCAGCAGGTTGCGATAGAACGCCTCGGCCCGGGCGAGGTCCTCGACCCGGAGCACGACATGGTCAAGGCGCAGGATGCGCATCGGGGCCGGGACGGGGTTCATCGCATCCTCCGAGGATCGTTGCAGCGGCGCGCCTTCACATCGGCTTGAAGCCGATGGCGCGGGTGAGTTTCGCGTACTTGTCGAGCTCGCGGCGGATCAGCGACGCGAAGGCTTCCGGCGGCTCGGCGATGATCTCCAGGCCCGCCACGGTCATGCGCTCTGCCACGTCGGGCTGCCTGACCGCACGGTTGATCTCCTCGTTCAGGCGGAGCACGACCGCGCGCGGCGTGCCTGACGGCGCGAGGAAGCCGAACCATCCCTGCGACGCATAGCCGGGCAGCGCATCGGCCACCGTCGCCACGTCGGGCGCCGACGCCATGCGCACCGGGTTGGTGATCGCCAGCATGCGCAGCTTGCCGGCGCGGGCGAACGGCAGCATCGAGGTATAGCTCGCCATCGCTGCGTCGACCTGCCCGCCGAGCAGGTCGTTGACGATCTGCGCGGCGCCCTTGTATGGCACATGCAGGTAGCTGAAGCCGGCCTGCACCCGCAGCAGTTCGAACGACAGGTGCGGGAAGCCGCCCTCGCCGTTCGACCCGAAGCTGAGCTTGCCGGGGTTCGCCTTCGCCCAGGCGACCATCTCGGCCACCGTGCGGTACGGCGCCGACGGCTGCACCACCAGCGCCAGGTAGTTCATCGCGACCAGCGCGACCGGCGTGAAGTCGCGCTGCGGGTCGTAACCCAGCTTGCGATAGGTGTGCGGCGCGACCGCGACATTGCCCGCCTGCCCGACCGCGACGGTGTAGCCATCCGGTATCGCGCGCGCCGCGAGTTCCAGGCCGAGCTGGCCGCTCGCACCCGCGCGGTTGTCGACCAGCAACGGCTGCCCCAGGCGCTCGGTGATCTTCTGGGAGATCAGGCGCACGATCGTGTCCGCCGTGTCGCCGGGCGGATAGGGGACGATCACGCGCACCGGCTTGGATGGCCAGGACTGTTGTGCCGACGCCGCGAGGGATACCGATGCGAGCACGACGGCCGCGAGCAGAGGACAGGCGCTGGGAAGCAGCAGCGCCCGGGATCGATGGTCCAAGTGAAACCTCCGGATCGGCAGGCCACCGACCGGCGACCTCGCCACCGGAGGATACATCCGGCCGCGCCGCGGCTACCGGGGAACCGCGCCGATGCGGCTCGCCAGCTTCTTCAGGGCTGCCAGGACTGCCTGCACGAAACACGCAGCAGCAAGGCGTGCCGGGCCGGGCACTGGATCGCCGCCGCTCGGCCGGTGTACAGTCGGGGCACGTACACGCCGCACAGGCGGGCGCCTTCGGAGGAGGGAAACCGGGATGGAAACGATCTGTCCGGCGGCCGGGCGACCGGTCGCACGCCGCAGTCGCGCCACGCTGGCCGCACTGCTCCTGCTGTGCATCCCGGCACTGGCCTCGGGCCAGAAGTATCCCGAGCGGGTGATCCGGTACGGCGTCACCGACCAGCCCGGCAGCAACATCGACGCACTGGCGCGCATCGTGTCGGAACGCCTGTCGGAGCAGTTCGGCCAGCCGGTCGTGGTCGACAACCGGGCAGGTGCCGGCGGCAACATCGGCGCCGAGATCGGTGCGCGCGCGCCGGCCGACGGCCACACCCTCGTGCAGCTCGCGAGCACCCATGCCGCCAATGCCAGCCTCTACCGCAAGCTGCCCTACGATCTGCTGCGCGACTTCACGCCGGTGAGCCAGCTTGCATCCGGGCCCTCGGTGGTGGTGGTTCCCGCGTCCTCGCCGCTGCGCTCGATCGGCGACCTGGTGCGCGCAGCGAAGGAGAAGCCGGGCTCGATCCAGTACGCGTCCGCCGGCACCGGCACCTGCACCTTCCTGTCCGCCGAACTCTTCAAGCGGCAGGCGGCCGTCGACCTGATGCACGTGGCCTACAAGGGCGGTGCGCCCGCGCTCACCTCGGTGTTGACCGGCGAGACCGGCGTCTACTTCTCTCCGCTCGCCCCGGCATTGCCGCAGATCCGGCAGGGACGGCTGCGCGCGCTCGCGGTGACCAGCCCGAAGCCGCTGCAGGTGCTGCCCGACCAGCCGACGGTGTCCGATGCGGGCGTCCCGGGCTACCAGTTCTCCTGCTGGTACGGGCTGTTCGTGCCTGCAGGCACGCCGGCGCCGATCGTGTCCACGCTGCACGGGGCGGTCGTGTCGATGATGGGCAACGCCGCGGTGCGCAAGCGGCTGGAAGACCTCGGCTTCCTGCCGGTGGGCGACCGGCCCGACCAGTTCGCCGCCTATGTGCGCGCCGAGGTGAAGTCGGCACGCGAGCTGGTGCGCGGGATCGAGCCGCAGTGAGCCGCAACCACCTGGGCAACCGGAAGGACCGCAGCAGATGAAGCTGGTCAGTTACGAGATCGAGACGCCGCTGGGCCGTCACCCGCGGATCGGCGCCCTCGCCCACGGCACCATCGTCGACCTGAACGGCGCCTGTGCGGCACTGCTCGCCGATTCGGACGGTGCCGCATCGGCGCGGCGCCTGGCCGATGCGCTGGTGCCGCCGGACATGGTGGCCTTCCTGGAAGGCGGCCCGCGCTCCCGCACCGCGGCCGACC
>JAJTHE010000171.1 GCA_021298815.1 Betaproteobacteria bacterium
CAGCTGGTCGTCGATCGGGCTGGCCGCCGCCACCGCGATCCAGTCCTTGCACTGGGCAAGCGCATTCGGACCCCCGAGGAACACCTGGGTGACCAGCGCATCCAGCGTCGACCCCAGTTCGTGTTCCTCGACCAGGTCGTGGATCAGCCCGATGCGGTAGGCCTCGGCCGCGTCGAACCGCTCGGCGGTGAGGCAGTAGCGACGCGCCTGGCGCTCGCCGACGGCGGCGATCACGTACGGCGTGATCACCGCCGGGATCATGCCCAGCCGGACCTCGGTCAGGCAGAAGGTGGCTTCGCGGGTCGCGATCGCGATGTCGCAGCAGGCCACCAGGCCGAGGCCACCGGCGAAGGCCGGGCCGTGTACCCGGGCAATGGTCGGCTTGGTCAGCGTGTACAGCGTATGCATCAGCCCGGCCAGCCCCAGCGCATCCTTCACGTTCTGCGCTTCGGAGTAGCCGGCCATGCGCTTCATCCAGTTCAGGTTCGCACCTGCAGAGAAGCTGCGGCCGCTGGCCGCCAGCACCACCACCCGCACCTGCGGATCCGCATCGAGGTCGCGCAGGGCATGGGTGAGCTCCCCGATCATCACGTCGTCGAAGGCGTTGTGGATCTCGGGCCGGTTCAGGGTGATCGTGGCGATGCCGTCCAGGTCGACCGCGACGAGGATGCTGGTCGGTGTGGCGGAGTACGCAGTAGAGGGTGCAGCGCGTGCAGCCATGGATCGTTTCTCCCGGAAATGCCGATTGTGCCGCAGCCAGGGCCTGGACGAAAAAAAGGCGCCGCAGCGTGCGGCGCCTTCTCCAGCCTCGGGAAAGCCGCCGGCGGCGCTCAGTCGGCGAACACCCCGGCCTTGCTGATGATCGGCCCCCAGAGCGCGATCTCCTTCGTGAGATGACTGCGCAGGCCTTCGGGCGTCGCCAGGGCCGGCGCCACGCTCACCGCACCGAACTCGGCGATCCGGGCGTTGAAGGTCGGGTCCTTGATCGTCACGTTGAGTGCCTGATTCAGCCGGTCGAGCGCTGCTTTCGGCGTGCCGCGGGGCGCATACAGGCCATGCCATACATTCAGTTCGAACCCGGGCAGGCCCTGCTCGGCCAGCGTCGGTACCTCGGGCAGTTGCGCCAGCCGCTTCGGCGTCGTGACGCCCAGCACCTTGACCTTGCCGGCCTTGATCTGGCTGACCGTGTTGCTCGTCTGGTCGCAGAGGATGTCGACCTGGCCACCGAGCAGGTCATTCATCGCGGGCGCCGTGCCCTTGTAGGCGACGGTAGTCAGGTCGATGCCGATCCTGCTCATGAACAGCAGGCCGCACAGGTGCGAAGCCGCGCCAAGGCCCGCGTTGGCAACCGTGATCTTGTCGCGATTGGCCTTCAGGTAGGGAATCAGGTCCTTGAGGCTGGTCACCGGCAGGGTGTTGCGGACGAGCAGCGTCATCGGCACATCGGCGACCTGCCCGATCGGCTCCAGGTCCTTCAGCGGATCGAACTGAAGCTTCTTGTACAGCGCCGGGGCGGTGGACATGCCGATATGCATCAGCAGCACCGTGTAGCCGTCAGGCGTCGCACGCGCCACCTTGGTGCCGCCGATCGTCCCGCCCGCGCCTGGCGCGTTCTCGACGACCACGGTCTGCTTCAGGTACGCCTGGAACTGCTGTGCCATCAGGCGAGCCATCGTGTCCGTCGGGCCGCCGGCCGCGAAAGGCACGACTACCGTGACCGGCCGGGTCGGGTACTGCTGTGCCATGGCTGCTGCCGGCAGGCCGAAGATGGCGCTGCAAATCGAAAGCCCGACCCAGCGCGTCGCACCGAGAAATTTCATGCTGCCTCCTTTGGTTTTTCGTGGCCAGCTGCAGCACAGGTGCACCGACGGTGCCCGCACCTGTATCGGTGCGTAAGCATCCTGCGCTCGCTTGCGACGCCGAAAGTTTCACAATTCGGGCCTACAGGCAATGCCGGATTCCCTGTCGGGGACATTTTCCCGCTGGCTCGTCCCAGCGTGTGCGATTCCCACAACATTCAACCGGCCTTCAAGCAGCGCCAAGCGCCGTTGAGCGGATGGAGCCGCAAGCAGCGTGCCCCTAGAACGGCCCGGACGCCAGCCAGCGCTCGACCTGGTCGAGCCGGTCGTTGCCCCAGAACGGTTCGCCGTCGACGATGAAGTACGGGGAACCGAAGACGCCACGGGAGATCGCCTGCTGCGTGGCGCTGCGCGGCACTTCCTTCACTGCGGGATCGGACAGCGCTGCGGCAAGCGCAGGCCCCGGAACGCCCATCTCCGCCGCCACGTCGACCGTCACCTGCGGACTCGAGATGTCGCGCCCGTCGGCGAAGTACGCATGGAACAGCGCCAGTGCAAGGCGTTGCGCGCGCGCCGCATCCTGCGCGGCGAGCCAGTAGAACGCACGGCATGCCGCCTGTCCGCTGACCGGGAACTTCGCCGGAGGGGCGTAGGCGATGCCGTGGAAGCGCGCGGCACGCGGGACGTCGACCCGCGCGTAATCCCCCTTCATCGGGATCGTCGGCAGCGGCCGGCCGCCGCTCACCTCGAACACCAGACCGAGCAGGATCGGGTGCCACTCGACCGTGCGGCCGTGCGCCTTCGCGATCGCATCGATGCGATGCGCCGCGAAGTAGCCGTACGGTGACGAGAAGTCGAAGTAGAAGTCGATCGGCGTCGGCATGGCGGCCTCTGCCCGCGCGCGCCAGGCTCAGGCCAGTTCGATCGCCATCGCCACCGCCTCGCCGCCGCCGATGCACAGCGTCGCCATGCCGCGCTTGCCGCCCCGCTGTTGCAGTGCGGAAAGCAGGGTCACGACGATGCGCGCGCCGGATGCGCCGATCGGATGTCCGAGCGCGCAGGCGCCGCCGTTCACGTTGACCTTCTCTTCCGGCAGCTTGAGGTCGTGGATCGCGGCCATGGTGACCACCGCGAACGCCTCGTTCACCTCGAACAGGTCGACGTCGTCGACGCTCCAGCCGGTGGCGGCGAACAGCTTCTGCATCGCGCCGACCGGGGCGGTGGTGAACCACTGCGGCTCGTGCGAATGGCTGGCCTGGGCGACGATCGTCGCCAGCGGCTTCAGCCCGCGCTTCTCGGCCTCCGACCTGCGCATCATCACCAGCGCGGCGGCGCCGTCGGAGATCGAGCTGGAGTTGGCCGGGGTCACCGTACCGTCCTTCTTGAACACCGGCTTCAGCGAAGGGATCTTGTCGATCTTCGCCTTCAGCGGCTGTTCGTCGGTCTTGATCACCGTCTCGCCCTTCGACGTCTTCAGGGTGATCGGCGTGATCTCGGCATCGAACGCGCCGCCGTTGATCGCCGCCTGCGCGCGCGTGGTCGACTGGATCGCGAACCGGTCCTGCGCCTCGCGGCTGAACTGGTAGCGGGCCGCGGTCTCCTCCGCGAACACGCCCATCAGCTTGCCCTTGTCGTAGGCGTCTTCCAGGCCGTCGAGGAACATCGAGTCCTTGATCTCGCCATGGCCCAGGCGCATGCCGCCGCGTGCCTTGGGGATCAGGTAGGGCGCGTTGGTCATGCTTTCCATGCCGCCGGCGACCATCACCGTGGTGGATCCCGCCAGCAGCTGGTCGCGGGCGAACATCATCGCCTGCATGCCCGAGCCGCACATCTTGTTGATGGTCGAGCAGTGCGCGCCCTGCGGCAGGCCGGCGCCGAGGGCGGCCTGGCGTGCCGGGGCCTGGCCCTGGCCGGACATCAGCACGTTACCCATGATCACCTCGTCGACGTCGGCAGGGGTGATTCCTGCGCGTTCGACCGCTGCCTTGATCGCCGCGGCACCGAGCACCGAGGCGGTCACGTTCGAGAAATCGCCCTGGAACCCGCCCATTGGGGTGCGTGCCGCGCCGACGATGACGACCGGATCGTTCATGCTGATGCTCCTCGTTCGTTTGACCACGTTGCCGCGCGACCGGCACTCCGGTACGTCCGGACGATTGCCGTTTGTGCCCTGCAGCAGGGGGCTCTAATATACGCCCGGTCGAGTTCCCGGACAACGAGTCCGGGCCCGCCCGACCACCGTGGCTGCCGGCCCACCGCCGGCCGCCCGGGACAGCAGCGCCGGGCCACCCGCCCGCCGAAAACCGCCCCAGCAAAGAGAAAAGGCAGGACCACGATGGCCGAATCCAGAACCGCCGGCGCAGCCGCGAACCCGACCGCCGCCCCGGTGGACACCGCGGAAATGGCGCGCCAGTTCACCGACCTGGCGCAGCGCAGCTCTCAGCTCGTGATGCAGTACTTCGAGCGCATGGCTGCACGCGACGCCAGTGCGACGGTGGACGAGATCGGCGTCGGTCGCGCCTTCACCGAGGCGTTCCAGCAGATCTGGAGCGACCCGATGAAGCTGATGCAGCTGCAGATGAAACTGTGGGGCGACTACATGAACCTGTGGCAGTCGACCTGGCTGAAGGCGATGGGCATGGCGGTGGCCCCGGTGGCCGAGGCGGCGAAGGGCGACAGGCGCTTCAAGCACGAGGACTGGGAGAACAACCTCGTGTTCAACTACCTGAAGCAATCCTACCTGATCGCCGCGCGCCACACGCACGGCGCGATGACCACCGTCGAGGGGCTGGACGAGAACGCGCGCAGGAAGGTCGACTTCTTCACCCGGCAGTACATCGACGCGCTGGCGCCGACCAACTTCGCGATGACCAATCCCGAGGTCCTGCGCGCGACGCTCGACACCGGCGGGAAGAACCTGCTCGACGGGCTGGACAACCTGCTCGGCGACCTGGAGCGCAGCGGCGGCAGCCAGCTGCGCATCAGCATGACCGACCGGACCCAGTTCAAGCTGGGCGACAACATCGCGGTGACCCCGGGCAAGGTGGTGTTCCAGAACCCGCTGATGCAGCTGATCCAGTACACGCCGTCGACGGCAAAGGTGCTCAGGCGCCCGCTGCTGATCGTGCCGCCATGGATAAACAAGTTCTACATCCTCGACCTGCGCGAGAAGAACTCTTTCATCAAGTGGGCGGTCGACCAGGGCCACACCGTGTTCGTGATCTCCTGGGTCAACCCGGACGAGAAGCTGGCCGACAAGGGCTTCGACGACTACCTGCAGCTCGGCCCGCTGGCGGCGCTCGACGCGATACGCGACATCACCGGCGAGCCGGATGCGAACGTGATCGGCTACTGCCTGGGCGGCACGCTGCTCGCCAGCGGCCTCGCCTGGCTGAAGGCGAAGGGCCAGTCGGCGCGCGTGGCCAGCGCGACCTTCTTCACCGCGATGATCGACTTCTCCGATCCGGGCGAACTGGGCGTGTTCATCGACGAGGAGCAGCTCGACCACCTCGAGCGGCGGATGGCGAGGCGCGGCTACCTCGAAGGCCACGAGATGGCCTCGACCTTCAACATGATGCGCGCCAACGACCTGATCTGGTCGTTCGTGGTGAACAACTACCTGATGGGCAAGGACCCGTTCCCGTTCGACCTGCTCTACTGGAACTCCGACTCCACCCGCATGCCCGCGGCGATGCACGGCTTCTACCTGCGCAACATGTACCTGAAGAACCTGCTGCGCCGGCCCGGCGGCATCACGCTCGACGGCGTGCCGATCGACGTCACGAAGATCGAGACCCCGGCCTACTTCCTGTCCACCATCGAGGACCATATCGCGCCCTGGAAGTCGACCTATGCCGGGGCCGGCCTGCTCGCCGGTCCGGTGCAGTTCACGCTGGCGGGCTCCGGCCACATCGCCGGGGTGATCAACCCGCCGGCGGCGAAGAAGTACCAGCACTGGACCAGCCCCGCGCCGCTCACCGCGGGCGCGGACGAATGGCTCGCGCAGGCGCAGTCGCATGAGGGCTCTTGGTGGCCGCACTGGCACCAGTGGGTGTCGGCCGGTTACGGTAACGGCGAGGTCGATGCCCGCACGCCGGGCAGCGCCTCGCATCCGGCCCTCGAGGATGCACCCGGTTCGTACGTGAAGCAGGCGATCGAGCCGGCCGCGCAGGCAGGCCCCGCCACCGCGGCCGCTGCCCCGATGCCCGGCTCGAAGCCGGGGTCGAAACCCGGGTCGAAGCCCGACCGGACGCCGCAGCCATGATGCGCATCGCGGTGCTCGGAGCCGGCCAGATGGGCAGTGGCATCGCCCAGGTCTGCGCCGCCGCCGGTTACCCGGTGGTGCTGCGCGACCTTGACCCGGCCGCGCTAGATCGCGCGCGCGCGGTGATCGCCGCCAGCCTCGACCGGATGCTGGCGAAGGCGCGCATCACCGAAGCGGACAAGGACGCGACCCTGGCGCGCATCGCCACGGTCACCACCGCCGCGGCGCTGGCCGATGCCGACCTGGTGATCGAGGCGGTGACCGAGAACCTCGAGGTCAAGCGTGCGATCTTCCGCGAGCTGTCGGCGACCTGCCGCCCCGATGCGATCCTCGCCAGCAACACCTCCTCGATCTCGCTGACCCGGCTCGCCGCGGCGGTCGAGCATCCCGGACGCGTGATCGGCATGCACTTCATGAACCCGGTGCCGATGATGCAACTGGTCGAGGTGATCAGCGCCCGCCAGACCTCACCCGGCACGCGCGACACCGTCGAGGCGCTGGCGCGCGCGCTGGGCAAGGTGCCGGTCGACGTGAAGAACAGCCCCGGCTTCATCGCCAACCGCGTGCTGATCCCGATGATCAACGAAGCGGCGTTCTGCCTCTCCGAAGGCCTTGCCACCGCCGAGGAGATCGACACCGTGATGAAGCTCGGCATGGGCCACCCGATGGGCCCGCTCGCGCTAGCCGACCTGATCGGCATCGATACCGTGCTGGCCATCATGCAGGTGCTGCTCGACGGCTTCAACGATTCCAAGTACCGACCCTGCCCGCTGCTGGTCGAGATGGTCGATGCCGGCCACCTCGGCCGCAAGAGCGGGCGCGGCTTCTTCGCCTATCCCGGCAGGTGAGCCTGCCGCCGTCCCGAGACGAGACCATGATCGAGCCCTCCTATCGCAACCTGCGCCACGAACAGCCCGGGCCCGGCATCCACCTGCTGACCCTCGACCGTCCGAGGGCGCTCAATGCGCTCGACGGCACCACGCTTGGGGAACTCGCCTGCGCGGTCAGGGGGCTGTCGGGCGATGCCGGGGCACGGGCACTGCTGGTCACCGGCGGCGGCACGAAGGCCTTCGTCGCGGGGGCTGACATCTCCGAGATGCAGTCGCTGTCGCCGGAGGAGGCCCGGTCCTTCTCGGCAGGTGCCGCCCGCCTGTTCCTCGAGATCGAGGCCCTGCCGATGCCGGTGATCGCGCTGGTCAACGGCTATGCGCTGGGCGGGGGCTGCGAGCTAGCGCTCGCCTGCGACTGGATCATCGCCGCGGACAACGCGGTGTTCGGCCAGCCCGAAGTCAACCTGGGCATCCCGCCCGGTTTCGGCGGCACGCAGCGCCTGCCGCGGCGCATCGCCCCCGGCAAGGCGCTCGAGCTGCTGCTCACCGGCCGCCAGGTGAATGCGGACGAGGCGGTGGCGATCGGCCTCGCCAACGAGAAAGTCGCCCCCGATGCACTGCTCGCGCGCGGCATCGAGATGGCGAAGCTGATTGCCTCCAGGGGGCCGTACGCCGTACGGCTGGTGAAGCAGGCCTGGCAGCGCGGCCAGTCGCTCGACCTCGCCGCGGCCTGCGCGATCGAGTCAGACCTGTTCGGCCTGGCGTTTTCCAGCGCCGACCAGAAGGAAGGCATGCGCGCGTTCATCGAGAAGCGTCCGCCGGTGTTCTGCGGCCGCTGAGCGGTCCGCGCCGCCCCCGCGCAACGGCCGACACGCTGCGCGGACCGTTGTCTCGGCGCGCGGCGGCAGGAAGTCACGCTGCGAACAGACCTTCCTCACGCCGTTGATCCGAACGGATCAATCGGCTGAAGAGTGTGTGTAATCCGTCACTTTAGGGCGAAAGGCGCACCCCTATTCTCGCGTCCATCGGGAAGCGCACTTTCGTTCTTCCGAATCAGACCAAGGAACCCCTCTGGTGAACAAGCACACCCTCGCAGCGGCACTCTCGGCAGCCGTACTCGGGTTGGCCGCCTCGGCCGCCAATGCAGGCGTCGTCATCTCGATCGGCGGCGTCGGCATCGCCAACCAGGGCCAGACCTCCGCGTTCAGCGGCCAGGCCGGCTACACCACGTTCGACTTCGAATCCGCCCCGCTCGCACCCGCCGCACTGCAGGCACCCTACAGCGGCAACGGCCGCATCGTCACCGGCAGCGTCGGCGGCCAATACGCCGCGCCGCAGACCGCAGCCAACCAGAACACCAGCCGCTACCTCGCGGTGCCGACCCAGAACACCGGCAACCGTACGGTATCGATCGACGCACCGACGCTGTCGAGCTACTTCGGCATCTGGTGGGGTTCGGTCGACAACTACAACACCATCACCTTCTTCAACGGCAACACCCAGGTTGCCAGCTTCGATGGCGCGGCACTGCGCAACGTGCCCAATCCGTTCCTGACCCCGGGCAACCAGAGCGAGGCCGCCTACTTCAACTTCACGTTCGACGGCGGCGACGTCTTCACCCGGGTCGTGCTCGGCTCGACCGGCTTCGCGCTGGAGTCGGACAACCATGTGTTCGGCACGGCAGTGGTCCCGGTCCCGGGTGCCGCCGTCCTGCTGATGTCGGGCATGCTGGGCATGCTGTTCGCCGCGCGGCGGCAGCGTAAGGGCCTGCAGGTCGCCTGAGTGCGACTGCCGGCGGCGCGGCTCCTCTCCGGGGGGTCAGGCGCCGCGCCGCCGGCCTGCAGGAAGTATTGGGCCCGGACGTACCACCGGGCCCGGTACGGCAGGGTAGTACCGCAGCACTCCAGGGGAGGGCTGCAGGCAGAAGGGGAGACGCGAGTCGCCCCTTTTTCCTTTGCGCCGTCCGCCCGGCCCGCCGCGCAGGCCGGCATCGCCACTTGGGGGTACGCTTCCGGCCAGCCGCCGGCATGACCTGCCCGCGCCCTGCCCGGCACCGGGCATTCCCCATGGAGGAGTAACGATGAAGCTGATGATGTTCGACGATTTTCGCCTCGGGATCGTCCGCGGCAACGATGTGGTCGATGTATCCGCGGTCGTGCAGGGCATCCGGAACTCGGGTCCGGGCGACCTGATGAACCAGCTGATCGCCCGCTTCGGCGAGTTCAGGCCGGCGCTGGAGCAGGTTGCTGCCAGCGGCAAGGGCATCCCGCTCGCCGGCGTGCGCATCCGGCCCCCGCTGCCCAAGCCGGTCAACATCGAGTGCATGGCGGTCAACTACATGGAGGACGGCACCCGGGCGGCACCGGCGCCGATCAACGGCTTCCACAAGTCGCCGAACTGCATCATCGGCAACGGCGACACGATGGTGCTGCCCGACGTGCCGGCGACCATCTTCGAGGGCGAAGCCGAGATGGCGCTGGTCGTCGGCAAGCCGGCCAGCAACGTGCCCGCCGCGCAGGCGATGGACTACGTGTTCGGCTACCTGAACTTCATCGACGGCTCGGCGCGCGGCCTGCCCCCGCCCGGCAACGTGTTCTACCAGGCGAAGTCGCGCGCCACCTTCGCGCCGATCGGGCCCTGGCTGGTGACCGCGGACGAAGTCGCGGATCCGCAGCACCTGCAGGTGAAGCTGTGGGTCAACGGCGAACTCAAGCAGGACTACAACACCGACGACATGGCGCACAAGATTGCCCGCTGCATCGAATGGGTGAGCTCGATCCATCCGCTGGAACCGGGCGACATCCTCGCGCTCGGCACCAACCATCGCGGACTGTCGGCTTTCCAGGACGGTGACACGGTGGAGCTGGAGACCGAGGGCCTGGGCCGGCTGACCATCCGGGTGCGCGACGACCTGAAGCGCACCTGGGCGCGCGAGACCCGGCTCGACCGGCAGAACAAGGGGCTGGAAGGCCAGACCCCGCAGCTCACCGGGAAGTACGCGAAGGGCTGAGGCAGGCGCCGCGGCCGGAGGGACCATCCCGGGAAGGACCTTTTCCGGCCGGGCAATGGTCCGAACGGACCATTGCCCGGAAAACAGTGTGAATTTTTCCACACTTTCCGGGGATCGAGAACCTCTAACCTGCGGCTGCGGTGCACTGCGCCTACGTTTCTTGCAACGAAACACACTGCCGGGAGCTTCGAGATGATCAGGACCGAGTTGTTGTCAGCCGTTTCGGGGATCGCCCTGATGGGATCGGTTGCCGCGCATGCGGACGTTGCCGTGACCATCAACGGCGTGGCCAGCGCCCTCCCGAACAACGGGCTGACCTCCCAGTTCGCCGGGACAGCCGGCTTCATCGCCCAGAACTTCAACGGCACCGCGATCGGCCAGCTTCCGTCCTGGTACTCCGGCAATGGCCAGGTGCTGGGCGCGAGCACCGGCAACGCCGCTCGGCCGAGCACTCCGTCGGGCCCCGGGCTGAACGAAAGCCGCTTCCTGACCGTCCCGACCAACCTGACCAACACCCCGCTGACGGTGACGATCAACCTGCCATTCCTGTCCAACTACTTCGGACTGTACTGGGGGTCGGTCGACACCTACAACCAGATCACCTTCTTCCGCAATGGGTCGCAGGTGGCGACGTACGGCGGTCAGACCATCATCAGCCTGCCCGATCCGGACCTGGGGCCAGGCAACCAGTCGCAGGCGGTCTACGTGAACTTCTTCTTCGACAAGGGTGACGCCTACGACCGCGTCGTGCTGGCTTCGAGCAGCTTCGCGTTCGAGTCAGACAACCACGTGTTCGGCGTGGTGCCTGTCCCGGGCTCGGCGATGCTTCTGCTGTCCGGCATCCTCGGTGCCGCCTTCCTGGGCCGCCGCCGCAAGTCGGCCGCCTGAACGGCGCATCTCAGACCGGAAGCCCGGTCGAAACGAAGACGCCCGCGAAAGCGGGCGTTTTCGTTTCCGGATCCTGCACCGCCGGAGGCACGGCAGGCCGCCCCGGGTGCGCGTGCCTCAGTTCGCGCGGATGTTCCGCTCGCGGATCAGCCGCCCCAGCCGCTCGGCGTCGGACTTCATCACCGCGGCGAACTCGGCCGGCGTGCTGGCGATCGGGTCGGCCCCGATGCCGGCGATCTGCTGGCGCACCTCAGGCAGCCGCAGCACGTTCACGATCTCCCGGTTCAGGCGATCGACGATCGGTGCCGCCACCCCGCGCGGGGCGAGGAAACCGAACCAGATCGCCGCTTCGTATCCCGGCAATCCGGATTCGGCCACGGTGGGCAGGTCCGGCGCCGACTCGGAGCGCTTCAGGCTGGTGATGGCGAGTGCTCGCACGCGCCCGGCCTTGACCTGCGGCATGCCGATGATCAGGTTGGGCAGGGTCATCGGGATCTCGTTGCCCATCACCGCCGCGACCGCCGGGCCGATACCCTTGAACACGATGGCTGTCATGTCGGCCTTGCCCATCTGGGACAGCAGTTCGCCGGCGAGATGTGGCGGGCTGCCGACACCCGACGTGCCGTAGTTCATCTTGCCGGGGTTGGCCCGCGTCCATGCGAGCAGTTCGGTGATGTTGTTCACCGGCAGCGATGGATGCACGACGACCATCAGCGGCGAGGACGCCGCCAGCGATATCGGTGTGAAGTCGCGCATCGGATCGAACGACAGCTTCGAGTACAGGTCGCCCATGATCACGTGCGAGTTGTTCACCACGATCATCGTGTAGCCGTCCGGCGCGGCGCGCGCCGCGATTTCGGTGCCCACCACGCCGCCGGCACCGGGACGGTTGTCCACCAGGATCGGCTGGCCAAGCCGCTCCTGCAGGCGCGTGCCGACCATGCGGGCGACCGCGTCGTTGCCGCCGCCCGGCGCCAGCGGCACCAGGATGCGGATCGGCTTCACCGGAAACTCGGCCTGCGCGGACACCGCAGCCGGTGCAAGCATCGCGCACAGCGCACACAATGCCGCACCGAGCGGCGCCCCGGCGGTACCGGCGGATTTCCGCGATATCGCCCGCGTCGTCGCCCGCTGCACCGGATGTCCTTTCCTGCTGTAACGCGTCACCTGGTTTCCTCCTTGTCTGGCTGCGGGCGACGGCCCGGGGCGGTGGTTCTGAGTTTCCGGAGTATATGTGCGATGCGCACCGAACTGATCACCCTGCCCACCGGCAGCACCCCGCTGGACGGTGCGTTCTATCTGCCCGATGATCGTCCTCCCGTTGGCAGCGTGCTGCTGTTCCACGGCAACCGGATGAGTTTCCTGTGGGGCGCACCGCGCTTCCTGCCGCCGGTGCTGACCGCCCTGGGCTATGCCTGCCTTGCGTTCAACCGTCGCGGCCACGACATCATGAGCATCCGCGACTCGCGCCAGGCCGAGGGTGCGGCCTGGCAGATGACGCATGAAGCGATCGAGGACAACCGGATCGCCGCCCGCTGGCTGGAAGCGCGCGGACTGCCGGACCCGGTGGTGATCGGCCACAGCAACGGCGGCATGCTGGCCGTGCGTCATGTTGCCGACCATCCGCGTACGCCCGGACTGGTGCTGCTCTCTGCGCAGTGCGGTGGCCGCGCGATGGTGCGCCATGCGGCCTCCGCCGGCGCGCTCGACGGCATGGACCTCGACGCGGTCGCCGCCGCCGCTCGCGCGAAGGTCGAGGCCGGCCGCGGACGCGACCTGATGTTCCTGCCCGGCTGGTGGTACGCGTCGAGCGCCGAAAGCTTCCTCGACCGCATGGACAACCTGCCCGACACGCTCGAACTGGCGCCGCGCGTCGCCTGCCCGAGCCTCTACCTGCGCGGCGACAGCGAACCGGCCGACCTGTACCCGGCGGAAGCGTTCGCCACCCGTTCGGCCGGCCCGTGCGAGGTGTCGATCGTGGACCGCTGCGACCATTTCTACCGTGGCCGGGAAGCCGAAGTCGCCGCGCGCGTCGCGGCCTGGTTCCAGCGCACTTTTGCCGCGGCGCGACAGGAAACCTGAGTCTCCGTGGGAAGACTCGATGACGCGTCGCAGCAAGTACGCGCAGGTCACGAGATCGTTTCCCAGCGCGTCCAGCAGGGGCCCGGACCGTGAAAAACCGCGCGCTATACTCGCGCGCGGTCGCGTGAATCGTTCGTCGATCGAAACAGTGCCATGCCTGCCACGAGCGCGCGATGGCCTCGTCCCCACGGACGAAAGTTCAACCTCTACCCAGGGTCAACCTCCATGGATTTGACGGACATGCATGCCGGCGCGAAACCCGATCCGGATCCCGCAGAGACGCAGGAATGGGTCGATGCGCTCCGCGGCGTCCTCGAGAACGAAGGACCGGAGCGCGCGCACTTCCTGCTCGAAAGGCTGGTCGATGTCGCCCGCCGCAGCACCGGCTACCTGCCGTTCAGCGCGCAGACCGCGTACATCAACACCATCCCGGCGCACCTGGAAGCGAAGTCGCCCGGAAACCACGAGCTCGAGCACCGCATCCGTTCGATCATCCGCTGGAACGCGATGGCGATGGTGATCCGCGCGAACAAGCACTCCTCCGAACTCGGCGGCCACATCGCGAGCTTCGCCTCCGCGGCCACGCTGTACGACGTCGGCTTCAACCACTTCTTCCATGCGCCCACCGAAGCCCACGGCGGCGACCTGGTGTTCTTCCAGGGCCACTCCTCGCCCGGCGTCTATGCGCGCGCCTTCCTCGAGGGACGCATCACCCAGGACCAGCTCGACAACTTCCGCCAGGAGGTCGAGGGCAAGGGCGTGTCGTCCTATCCGCATCCCTGGCTGATGCCCGACTTCTGGCAGTTCCCGACGGTGTCGATGGGCCTGGGCCCGCTGCAGGCGATCTATCAGGCGCGCTTCATGAAGTACCTGCACGACCGCGGCATCGTCGACACCTCGAAACGCAAGGTGTTCGCCTACATGGGCGACGGCGAGATGGACGAGCCGGAGTCGCTCGGCGCGATCTCGCTCGCCGCCCGCGAACGCCTCGACAACCTGGTGTTCGTGATCAACTGCAACCTGCAGCGCCTCGACGGTCCGGTGCGCGGTAACGGCAAGATCATCCAGGAACTGGAAGCCGACTTCCGCGGCACCGGCTGGAACGTGATCAAGGTCATCTGGGGTTCGTACTGGGACCCGCTGCTGGCGAAGGACAAGTCCGGGCTGCTGTTGAAGCGCATGGAGGAATGCGTCGACGGCGAGTACCAGACCTTCAAGTCGAAGGACGGCGCCTACGTGCGCGAGCACTTCTTCGGCAAGTACCCTGAGCTTCGCGAGATGGTGTCGACCATGTCCGACGAGGACATCTGGCGCCTGAACCGCGGCGGCCACGACCCGCACAAGATGTACGCGGCCTACAAGGCGGCCACCGAGCACAAGGGCCAGCCG
>JAJTHE010000068.1 GCA_021298815.1 Betaproteobacteria bacterium
ATCGTCCTCGATATCCCCTTCGAACTGCAACTCGGCACCACTGGGGCTCTTGACCGAGCAATGACCGAGGCAGCACATGCCGTTGGACTCATTGGCCTCGAGTTGACGCTCGGCGATGGCGTCCTCGATGTCGTTTCGCTCGCTGAGGGTCAGGAAGGAGAAGCAAGGCTTCTCGACGTCGTCCAGGGGCTCGGAGAGCCGTATCAGTTCCTCCAAGCGCTCGGGATCGAGCGAGTCCTCGATCATGTAGATGACTTCAGAGGCGGGCGAGTTGTACTGCGCGTACTCCTCGACCGTCATCAGCCTCGCGTAGCGGGTGAAGGACCACTCGCTACCGGGTCTTCTTGACTCGGGGATGCCGCGGGCCTCGGCGAGGTCGTGCGCCGGGATGCTGCGGTATCTGGGGCTCCGACTGCGTACGTCCTTGGCCACGGCCGCGCGCCGGTTCTCCACGCCGAGCGCCAAGAGCTCGGCGAGTGCCTGCTCGGGCGTCAGTGCGTCAGCCGTAGCTGCTTTCAGGCGGGTGGTCATGGCACTCTCAAGGCAATTCGGTGAGCCGGCGTCCGACTCATCCCACGGGAAGTATCGCAACGACAGCGCGCAAATCAAGTCCGCCAGGCCTACCAAGCTTCAAGGTTCCGCTGCACAGCGGAGAACTCGCTGACGGTATAGAAATCGTGTGAAAGAGTCTGCGAGACAAGTACTTAGCCGCTTTGTTGACGGTACGATCTGTGCTGGTCTTGTCAGCGGGCGAGGGGGTTGTCTTCGAGCCGCAGCGGCTGCCGTCGGACCCGATAGACCTCGATAGATCTCGAAACCTGCCGATTTCCAAAATCGCCCGGAAACCCGCGCCAATGCTGGACCTCATCAAGATGACGGTACTTTTGACGGTATCCAGCGGCCTTCCGTCCAAGAACCCGAGGCGCGACAAGGACTTGGCGTCTCAATTGATGACTGAGTGGGAGTAGGTTTCGGATCTATCCCGGATAGCTCCCGGGCTGCATTGCTGAGGCGGACTGCGTCCACGGCCGCTGGGTATTGAATGTGAGCAATGCGCTGGGCAAGGGGCGCACCTGCGAGTGGTTTGACCGACAGTTCCCGACCAGAAGCTGTCGTTCTTAAACGGCCGGATCCAACAGGCCCACGGAACATGGCCAACCGCGCGTCGTGGGTGCGTCCTTGCGCGATGCCAAAGCAATTTCTGTATTGACTGTTAACCGGTTAACAGGTAATATTGCGGGATGTCAATCCAGTCGTTTGCCTGCTCCGATACGGAGCGCCTGTTCACCACAGGCAAGTGTCAGAGGTTCGTCAATATCAGGAGCGTGGCCGAACGAAAATTAGCCCAGCTCGACGCAGCGCCTTCTGTGAGTTTCATGAAAGCCCCGCCAGGCAACGACCTGAAGGAATACGGCGGTGCCTGGCATGTGCGAATCAACGACCAGTGGCGACTGACCTTCAAGTGGGGTGAGAGCGGGCCCTATGACGTGCTGATCGAAGACCCACACTGACCCAGTCCCGACTGGCATTCGAATCCTGAGCAGCAATGGAGTGCATCATGTTTAAAAACGGCATGCGTCCTGTCCACCCTGGTGAAATCTTGCTGGAGGACTACATCAAGCCCATGGGCGTCAGCGTGCGCGCTGTGGCCATTGCCTTGCATGTGCCTTACTCGCGCCTCAGCGAGATCACCAAGGGCGAACGCGGCGTGTCGGCTGATACGGCCCTGCGCCTGGAGCGCTATTTCGGCAGCGACGCCAAGGGCTGGTTGAACCTTCAGGCAGCCTACGAGTTGCGAGTAGCCGAGATCGAGAACGGCAAAGCCATCGCCAAAGAGATTCAGCCGCTTGGGCTGGCCGCCTAAGCCACGCCAGCCGTTTCACCTCGAGCGCCTGCGGCCGGCCAACTCCCGACATTCAAACCTTGAATACGCCTGCAGGAAGCGGACCCTTACCGACGATCAATTGCATGCGTTTGAGAGCCCATCCCTGCGATGGTTCGCGAACATCAAAAAGGTGGCCGAGCGAAATCTGGTCCAACTGGATGCAGTGCCGTCAGTGATCATCCTGACGGACGAGGCGGACGATGTGCCTCGTCTCCTTCATGTGCACGCCGTGTCCGGCGCAGCGCGGTCGATGGCGTGCCGCCCGGGGGGCGGCCGACGGGTGTGTCGTCAGCCGTGCAGATGCTCGTCCAGGAGATGGACCGTGATCCGGATCGCCAGCAGGAGCAGCGCGGGTGCGACGCAATGAAAGAGCAGGACCCAGATGTACTGCGACAGCAGGCCCACTGGAGCGATGAACCACTCGTCTGCCAACTCATGCCGGGACCGCCAGGCACAGACCGTCACTGCAGCCAGCGGCGACAGCAGTATCACCTTCGCGGTGACCCACACCGCGGTTCGTGGCGATTCGATGATGAAGGCGCTCGGAATCAGGCACGCGAGCACCACGAGCGAACCGGCCATGATCTGCATCGACTCCGGCAGGCGAGCGACCCACTTGGGCTCGAACGCCGACTTCGCGAACAGGAACACGTCGGCCCAGATCGCCATGGCCGCCGAAAGCGCCAGGGTGCTTCCGACCAGCACGATGCGGGTCCGATGCTCGATGAGGATTGCCGTCAGCATGGCGGGGTCTCCCTTGAGAGGGGCCGGTTCATGCCGGTCGTGCCGCCGGCACGCCTGAGGCACTGTCGAAGACGATCTGCAGTGCCGGGCTCCTGAGCAGACTGGCCGGCGTCACCGTCGCTCTGTCCCACGGGATGCGGCCGAAGTACCAGAGCTTCCAGAAACCCAGGCTCGCCCCCGGCTGCTGTCTCAGCAGATCCGTGAAGGTCTGAACCTCACCGACATCGACGCCGGTTGCCTCGGCCAGCACTTCGCGCACATAGCGTGAGCAGAACTGCCGGCGGGAATGGAGGTCGAATCCGGTGTCGTAGACCACGCCGGTGCGCCGCCTGGCCGCGACGACCACGCGTCGCCGTTCATCGGAGGTCAGATCGACCTTCAGCCTGGCGACCGCGTGGCGTCCGTTCCGAGACCGCGCGACGAACTTCGAGAGTGATGTGGTGCGCGAGAACGGGAAGGTGCTTTCGCCGATCAGCGGCTCCTTGCCGTCGATGGCGAGAACGATGCCCACGTGGTTGGTCCACGAATCGGTCGCCGCGGCAACCTCGCGGAACGGTCTGGCAGACACGCTGGTGAAGATCAGGTCGCCGACGGCCAGCGCGGAATGACCGGTTCCGGCCGTCACCGGGACGTCCTGAGCCGCAAGCCGGCGCGGGCCTGCTTCCGAATGGGCCGGTACGCCGGCACCGGCACCGGGCAAACGCGCGGCGGTGCGAGCCCGAGGATCGAGACCGCGATCGAATGTGGACATGAAGTTGCTCCGGCAGTGGGTATGGAGCGCAGCTTGGAGCGTCCGTATCGCGCTGCATAGCGAAACGAGACAAGTCGAGGTTTGTTCGCCTCGCGGTATCGTTATCGGATACTTTATCCGGATGGGGGCGAATCCGCTCCACCTCTACGGGTTCCACCATGAGCACAACCGCAGATCTCGTTCTCGCCCTCAAGAAGGAGCTCAAGGCCGCCGGCATGACCTACGCCGATCTGGCGGAACGGCTGGGGATGGCTGAGTCCAGCGTCAAACGGATGCTGGCCAAGGGCGACATGGCACTCTCGCGCATCGACGCGATCTGCCGGGTGCTCAAGCTCGATTTCGCCGAGCTCGCCAGACGTGTCGCAGACGCCCAGCCCCTGCTGGCGGAACTCACGCAGGCGCAGGAAGAAGCCTTTGTCGCTGACGTGAAGCTGCTGCTGGTGGCCATCTGCGTGCTGAGCCAGTGGACGCAGGAACAGATCGTGTCGACTTACCGGCTGACGACAGCGGAGTGCACGAAGTACTTCGCTCGACTCGACCGCATCGGCGTCATCGAACTCAAGCCACTGAACCGCTATCGGCTCAAGCTGGCCAAGACCTTCCGTTGGCGGCCGCATGGACCGGTGATGGACTACTTTCGCAGTCATGCGCTGCAGGACTACTTTTCCGGCTCCTTCGACGGTCACGGCGAAGGACTGGTGCTTGCGCACGGCTCCATCAGCAGCAGTCTCGCACCGTCATTCGTGGAGCGGATGCAGCGTCTGGCGCAGGATTTTTCCCAACAGCATCTCGCGGATCAGAGGCTCGCCCCGAAGGACCGTTCCGGCTACACGCTCCTGTTCGCGATGCGCAGTTGGGAGTTCGAGGCCTTCGAAAACCTGCGCCGCTGAAGGGCTTGCCGGCTTGCTCCGGCCGTCGGCGTGCGCGCCGACGGCACTGACGCCGACCCGCGGCGGCGCCGACCGGAAACGGAGCCGACCGACAGCCGCCCCGATCACCCGGTGATCGTCGCCCCGCCGTCCGCCACGATGCTCTGCCCGGTGATGAACGCGCCCGCCCGGCGCGCCAGCATCACCGCGATCCCTCCGATGTCGTCCGGCTCGCCCAGCCGCCGCAACGGGAACCGCGCCTCCGCCGCCGCCTTGCGCACCGGATCCTCGTAGAGCGCCCGCGCGAAATCCGTCTTGATCAGTCCCGGCGCGATGCAGTTCACCCGGATATTCAGCGGACCCCACTCGCAGGCGAGGTTGCGCGCGAGCTGCATGTCGGCAGCCTTCGAGATGCAGTAGGCGCCGATACAGCCGCCTTGGATCCGACCCGCCGCTTGCGCCAGGCCAGGGTGAGGGCGTTTGCATTTCCTATCCCCTACGTCCGGCGCTTTGGCTGGCAATGAAGCGGAGGCCGACCGGCAGCTTCAGGGCGGCGAGATCGGGACAGTCAATGTCGCTTCAGGGTCGTCACCCGCCGGCCGCCTCGGCGACGCCAGCGACGGCACCCAGTCTGAAGCAGCCACTCGGGTTACGCCGGCCAAGGTGAGCTGTTCGGCGGTAGTGTGAATACGGCGTCTGAAAAGCGTTGCGGCACCAACGCAGGCCCACCGCCTGACCGGAATCGATGCGGCCGATTTTTCTCGTGTCCGCAACGCCGACTTTCGCCGGCTGAGCATCGAACGCTCATGACGATCAACACCCGCCTGGGCTCGCGTATCGTGGTCGATGTCCGGGTGAAGCCGCGGCCGGCGCGGCGTAACCGGCGCGCATGAAGCGCCTTCGCACGTGATGAGCCGCCGCTTGATCCGATAGCGGACTGCGAGCCGATACGGACAGTCGCGGCGGGTATCGCGTCCAGGTCGTGCATCCTGCGCTGCCGGGCAATCGGCTTGAAGCGCTCAAGGGTGACCGGGCTGGGCAGTGGAGCGTCCGCATCAACGATCAGTGGCGGCTGTGCTTCGTGTGGACCGACTCCGGTCCGGACCAGGTCGGGATCTTGAACTATCACTGAAGGAGTGTGGCGATGGGACGGGCTATCAACCGAATGCGCGCCGTGCACCCGGGCGAAGTGTTGCGTGAGGAGTATCTGGCGCCGCTGAATCTGAGCGTGAACGCCCTCGCCATGGCGCTGGGAGTACCTGCCACGCGTATTCACGAAATCGTGAAGGAGCGCCGTGGCATCACTGCCGACACAGCCGAACGGTTGGCGCGCTACTTCGGGGGCGATGCCGCGTCGTGGCTGGCACTGCAAGCCGACTACGACCTGAAGACTTTGGCCACACGGGACGACATTGCTCGCAAGGTATCGCCGCGCGAGGCCGCGCCCGCATGACTCGCGACCGTTGTTGGTGAGTTTCCGTGTCCTCCCGGCCCGTGTCGAGCTCATCGCGCGCACTCAGGATCGATGATCGGGCGGAGAAGCTTGGGCGCCAATAGTCCATCCCGAATCGGTGAGGGACGGCCCCGCTTCTGCCGGACGCTGACGGTAAAAATTCCGGGCGAAAAAGCGAGTCGCGACAATAGCTCAAGCGATTCGATGCCAGGCCCCTTGGGGCGATTCCTGGACCGACGCGGGCGCGTCGAAGGTGTCGGCGATGGTCGCGGGAGTCGATAGACCTCGATAGATCTCGAAAGGTGAGTTTTCTCGGAACCGCCCGGAAACCCGCGCCAATGCTGGTGCCTGACAGGTTGACGGTAGAACTGACGGTAGAGGTCTTCGAAGCACCGGCGAGTGCCCCACGAATCAACAGCTTGGAAGGCTCGTTGATGATCGAGTGGGAAGGCGTCGACCGTCTGGCGAGGTTCAGGCCCGCCACATCGGCCACCTGGCGCGGGGTTTCCCTGGATCCAAGAAACACGGGCCCGGATCCGGGTCCCTGAACAGTGCGGTCACGAAATCGCGGAACGCGCGGACATTGGGCGAAGCGCCGCGGCCGCGCGCGTACATGAGGTGCACCGGTGGTGCTTCGCTGGACCAGTCGGCCAACAGCAACTCCAGGTCGCCGCGCGCAGCGAGCAGGGGGGTAGCGTTGTTGCTCGGCAGTCGAGCGACGCCCAGTCCGGCGAGCGCCATCTCCCGCATCCATGACCCGGCATTGATGCTCAGATTGCCCCGGACCCTGACCTCGAACTGCTGGTCGCCCTTCCGGTAGCTCCAGCTTTCCTGTGCACGACCGTTCGGAAGGACGTGGACAAGGCAGTTGTGCCCCGTCAACTCTGACGGGACAAGAGGCCTCCCGCGCCGTTCGAGGTAGCTTCGGGCGGCGACGGTGCAGAAACGCCGCTCGGCGATGCGATGCGCAACCAGGTTCGAGTCCGGCGGATCGCCGAGGAATACAGCGACATCGAAGTTCTTCGCCTCCAGGCTCATTGCCCCTGCGACGATGGTCACGTCAACATGAATTTCGGGGTGGTGGCCAAGAAAGGTGGGCAGGTTCGGCAGGATATGGGAGTTGGCGGGGCTGTCGTGCAGCGCGACGCGCAGCCGCCCCCGGACCGCGCCACGCGTGCTCGCAAGCTCGCGTTCGGCAGCCCGAAGCTCGGCAACGATCGTGCGGCAACGCGCATGGAAGCGTGCGCCGTCCTCCGTAAGCGATACGCCTCGCGCAGTGCGCACGAGCAGGCGAGCGCCCAGCGAACGTTCGAGCGTGCCGATCGCCTTGCTCACCGCCGACGGGGTCAGGCCGAGGACGGCCGCTGCCGCAGCAAAGCTGCGCAACTCCGCAGCCCGCACGAAAATGCCGATGCTTCGCAGGTTCTCCATCCGTACGCCTTCCGTTCCGGTGCTGTCAGGGCATGAATTATTTTCACCTTTACGGTTCCACGCAAATGCTGGCGCCAGGTCAACGGCCTCCCTATCCTCGCCCCACTCGTTGATCGATTGGGAGGCTTGCGATGATTCGTCCAGGTCGTCGGTTTCTGGCGTCTACCGCCTTCGCCACGTTGGTGGCCATCTCGGCAGGCACGAGCCTCGCGCAGGCGTTTCCGGTTCGTCCGATCAAGGTCGTCACGGGGGTTGCGGCCGGCTCGTCTCCGGATGGAGTGATGCGCCAGGTGGCTCAAGCGCTAGGGGCAGCCGTCGGGCAGCCTGTCATCGTCGAGAACCGGCCGGGCGCCAACGGCATCGTCGCCCTTGAGTCGGTGAAGACAGCCGCGCCGGACGGATACACCATCGCCATGGTGTCGTTCTCGCAGATGAGCGTGAACCCGAGCCTGTTTGCCTCGATCCCGCACGATCCGGTGCAGGACTTCGCGCACATCGGCATCTTCTGGCGGGGCCCGCAACTGCTGTCGGCCAGCGTCAACGTGCGGGTGGCGTCGCTGGGCGAGGCATTCACCATGGCCAGGGCACGGCCGGGGCACCTGCGTTACGGTTCAGGGGGAAACGGCTCCCCCGGGCACCTGTTCATGGAACAATTGAAGCTGTCGGCAGGCATCGATGCTCAGCATATTCCCTACAAGGGCACGACAGTCCTGGTGGCGGGGCTAAACGGGGAGGTGGATCTCGTGATCGACGGCGTATCGCCGCAGATGCCCCATGTCCGGTCCGGAAAGCTCAAGCCGCTGGCTGTCTCCGGTTCCCAACGCCTTGGCGTATTGCCCGATGTGCCTACCTTCGGGGAATCAGGCATCGCCGGCATCGGCACGGTCTGGCTTGGTTTCGTCGCGCCACGCGGTACGCCTGCCGCGATCGTCACGCGGCTCAACCAGGAGCTTCGGCGCGCGGTCGATTCATCGGCCTTCCGCAGCATGTCTGAAGGCTTCGGGAGGCTGGTCACGCCCGGGTCGCCGGAGGCGATGATCGAGACGATCCTCGAAGAAATCCCTCGCTGGCGCGAAGTGGTGCAACGGGCGCGGATCAAGCCCGACTGAAGTCTGCCGGCGACGCCAGCGTGATGACGCAGCCCATCTGCGCGGCCATGACCGGGCCGCCACCGCGCTGAAGTTGGAACGCGCCGAGGCAGAGTGGCGTGCTACTGCGGCACGATCGCCAGCCCGCCGTCCGCCACGATGACCTGCCCCGTGACGTAGCGCGCGGAATCCGACGCCAGGAAGAGGATCACGTCGGCGATGTCCTCCGGCTCGCCCACGCGCCCCAGCGGCACGCGCGTGGCCGCAAGCCCGACACCTTCCGGCCCCAGGGAGTGCTCTGCCGACAACAGCTGCGCGGTGCGCACATAGCCCGGCGACACCGCATTGGCCCGCACGCCGTCGGCCGCCACTTCGGCCGCGAGGCCGCGCATCAGGCCGATGACGCCCGCCTTTGCCGCCGAGTAGTGGACGTGCTCGGTCCAGCCCCAGGCCACGCCCATCAGCGAGGTCAGGCACACCACTGAGCCCGTGCGGCGCGCGCGCATCGACGAAAGCGCGGCCCGGGCCACGCGGAACATGCCCTTGAGGTCGAGATCCACCGTGTCGTCCCAGCGTTCGTCCGACAGTTGCGCCAGCGGTACCTTGCGCGCGATGCCGGCGTTGAGGACGACGGCGTCAATGGCACCCCGCTCGGACAGCACCGCTGCGGCGACGGCGTCGGCCTGCATGGTGGAGCGCACATCCAGGACCGCGAAGCTGGCGCTGCCGCCGCCAGCGACGATCTCGGCGGCCACGCCCCGGCCCTCGGCCTCCAGGATGTCGGTGACGACGACATGCCAGCCTGCGCGCGCAAAGGCAAGCGCTGTGGCACGTCCGATGCCTATGCCACCGCCTATGCCACCGCCGGTGACGAGCAGGGTGCGGGGTGGGGCCATGGGACCAGGCTCCTGCAGGGTGTGATCGGACGCGGAGACGCGGGAATGGTAAGCGGACGGGTGCCGGCCGTGCAATGGCGCCGAGCCCCGTCCCGCCGCGGAAGGTTGGGCGACCTACTCCGGCTTGAACCCCGCCGCCTTCAGCAGTTCGACGCTCTGCGCCACGTCCGCCGCGATGAAGCGCCGGAACTGCTCGGGGGTCTCGACCACCGGTTCGATGCCCACGCTGGCGAAGGTCCCGGACTTGCCGAGTTCGGCGACCGCGGCGTTGATCGCCGCATTGAGCGTGTTCACGCGCTCGGCCGGCGTATCCTTCGGCGCCCAGACGCCGTACCAGGTCGCGTACGAGAATCCCGGCAGGCCTGCCTCGGCCGCGGTCGGGACGTCCGGCGCCAGCGGGCTGCGTGCCTTCGAGGTGATCGCCAGCGGCCGCACCTTGCCGCCCTTGGCGAGCGGCAGCAGCGAGATCATCGAGTCGAGCAGCAGGTTGACATGGCCGCCCGCGACGTCCATCAGCGCAGGCTGCGTGCCCTTGTAGGGCACGTACGAGAACTTCACGTTCGCCTGCCTGGCGAGCAGCAGCGTGGCGAGGTGGCTCGGTGCGCCGATGGCGGGGATCGCGGCGTTCCACCGCTCGGGTGCCTGCCGAGCGGCGGCGATCACTTCGCCCAGCGTCTTCTGCGGCAGGTCCGGCCCGAGCACCAGCATGAGCGGCGCCTCGCCCACGCGCGCGACCGGCGCAAAGTCGGTCTGTGGATCGTATGGAGGCTGGCTCAGCACATGCCTCGCCAGCACGTGCGTGGCGGCGGAGAACAACAGCGTGTAGCCGTCGGCCGCGGACGTACGCACGGCGTTGCCACCCAGCGTGCCGCTGCCACCAGCGCGGTTCTCCACGATCACCGGCGTGCCCCATTGCTTGCGCAGCTGCTCGCCGAGCAGGCGTGCCGCCTGGTCGACGCCGCCCCCGGCGGCGAACGGCACGACGAGCCGGACCGTCTTTCCGGGCTCGGGGAACTTCGTGCCCTGCGCCCATGCAGGGGCGACGGCGATGGCCGCGATGGCAACGACGGACGTGGCGGCCGCGAGGCCCTGGACGATCCTGTTCATGTCTGCTCCTCCTTGTTGTCGTGGCCCGGCCGGACTCAGCCGGCCTTGCGGGGCCCGTGCTCGCGCGCGAACGATTCGAGCGTGCGCTCCAGGCGTGGCACCAGCCATGCGGCCACCTCCTCGGGCACGCCGCCTTGCTCCACGCGTTCCAGGATGTCGACCAGCGGCCGCGCCTGAAGTTCCGGACGCATCCGCGGTTCGCCGCCCTTCAGGTCGTCGAAGAAGGCGGCGATCTCGGGGATTCCCGATCGCCGGCCCGCGTCGTCCAGGTAGTCGATGATGTCGAGTTCGAAATCGTCCAGCCGCAGGGTCACCGCGCCCGTGCAGCAGGCGCAGGCCGAGCCCAGCGCCACGTGCTGCACCGACAGCGCGCTCCACAGGTCGAGCATCCGGTGCGCGCGCGCTGCCGGCGTGTCGGGCAACCCGGGCTCCCGGGCGTTCACTGCGCGTCCCGGGACAGCGCACTGGCCATGCCGTTCCCGGGCGAGGCGGTGCGTGGCGCGCGGCGCAGCGCTGCAGTGGCGGCCGCGTCGACCTGGCTGGCTTCGTCGAGCGCGACGCGGTACACCTCGCGTGCCACTTCGACGCTCACATAGCCCTCGCGCACGTCCTCGGCGACCTTTTCGACATCGCGCTCCAGCGGGTCGCCGAAGCCACCGCCGCCCCCGGAGAGCATCCGGTAGGCGTCGCCGCGCTCCAGCCGCACGTTGAAGATCTTGGCGTTCGGGTGGTCGGTCTTCCACGCGCCCTTGTGGCGCACGGCCAGGCCGTTGCCCATCGCGTCGCCGCCACCTTCCAGCCCCCAGGGCTTGCAGTGCACGCGGTCGATGCGCGTGGTGACGGTGAACGGGGAGAGCGCCTGCACCACCATCTCCGCGCCCAGCCCGCCGCGGTTGCGGCCGGCACCCCCGCTGTCCTGGCGGATCTCGTACTTCTCCACCAGTACCGGGTACTTGGCCTCGAGCTGCTCGGTGGGGCTGTTGTGCGTGTCGCCGTCATTGATGCAGACGGTGACCGAGACACCGTCTTCGCTGCTCTTGGCGCCCCAGCCGCCGCCCAGCGGCCCGATGCCGACGATGAACAGCCGTCCTTCCTCCGGGCTGATGCCGTGGATGTTGGGGAACACGAGGTCGGCATGGTGGCCGGCGATGCTGCGGTCCGGGATCGCCGGCGCCAGCGCGCGGAAGATGGTGTCGATGACCGTCATCGGGAAGGTCATCCACACGCGCATCGGGTAGGGCCGTTCGGCGCTGATCACCGTCCCCATCGGCATGATCACCTTCAGCGGCCGGAAGCTGCCGTCGTTGACCGGGTAGTCGGTGGGCGTGGTCAGGCACTTGTAGGCCACCTGCGCGCAGGCGATGCCGGTGGTGAAGCCCGAGTTGTAGAAGCCGCGCACCTGCTTGCTCACGTCGGACAGGTCGATGGTCATCTCGTCGCCGCGCACGATGACCTTCACCCGGATCGGGACCCGCTTGCCCACGTCGAGTCCGTCGTCGTCCATGTACGACTGGGCCTCGTAGGTTCCGTCGGGGATCGACAGCGTGTTCTTGCGCGCCACCGCCTCGGACGAATCCATGATCTGCAGGATCGCGCCGTTGACCGCGTCCACGCCGTAGCGCCGCAGCAGTTCCGAATAGCGCCGCTCGCCGGTGGTGATGGCGGTGATCTGCGCGCGCAGGTCGCCCAGGGCCCGTTCGGGAAGGCGCACGTTCATCGCGATGATGTCGATGAGGTCCTGGTTGACCACGCCCTCGCGCTGGTACTTCACGATCGGGATCTGGATCCCCTCGCTGAAGATGTCGGTGGTGACGTTGCCGAGCGTGCCGCCCACGTCCAGCCAGTGCGCCATGCAGCAGGTGAAGCCTTCCAGCCTGCCCTCGTGGAACACCGGCATCGTGAAGGTGAAGTGGTTCAGGTGGCTGCCGGTGGTGTAGGCATCGTTGGTGACGAGGATGTCGCCCGGGAGGATGTTCTCGTAGCCGAAATGGCGGATCTTCGCCTTCACCGTCTCGCTCATGCCGCGGATGAACATCGGCAGGCCGAGGCCGATGGATACCGTGTCCCCTTCCGGTGTGAACACACCCACCGTGAAGTCGAGCGCCTCGTAGATGATCAGGTTGTAGGCGGTCCGCGTGAGGTTGGACTTCATCTCCTCGGTCACCGCGTACAGGCCGTTGCGGATGATCTCGACGGTGACCGGGTCCACCGTCGCCTTGCCCCGGGTGGTGCTCATGTGCGGTCGCTCCCGATCGAAAGCTGCAGGTTGCCGAGTTCGTCGACGCGCAGCTCGTCGCCCGGCTGCAGCACGGTGGTCGATGCGTGCTCCTCGACCAGGGCCGGACCGGAAAGCCGGTTGCCCGCGCGGATGCGGTCGCGCCGGTAGACCGGCGTGTCCGCCCAGCCGCCCTGCGCGAAGTACACCGGCTTCACGGTGCGCAGCGCGGCCGGGTCCGGCTTCGTGCCGCCCTCGGGGACGCTGTGGCGCGGCGGCTTCTTCATCGTGCCCAGCACGGTGACGCGCAGGCTCACCAGGTCGGCTGGTTCGGCGGGGGCCGAGGTGCCGTAGCGCACCTTGTGCAGCTCGTCGAACTGGCGCTTGATCGCCTCCCGGTCCCGGGCGGCGAAATGGAGGAGGGGCAGGTCGACCGTGACCGCGTGCTCCTGGCCGACATAGCGCATGTCGGCCGCGCGCTCGATGACCACGCCGTCGGGCTTCACGCCCGATTGCGCGAGTGCTGCGCGGCCTTCGTCCTCCAGCGACCGGTACAGCGCCTCGATCTCCTCGAACGACACGTCGGCAAGCTTGCGGAACACCGAGCGCACGTAGTCGTAGCGAAGGTCGCTGAACAGCATGCCGTAGGCCGAGAAGTAGCCCGGCGCGTACGGGACCAGCACCTTCCGGATGCCGATCTCGCGCGCGATGGCCGAGGCGTGCAGCGGCCCCGCGCCGCCGTACACCACCATCGTGAAGCTGCCCGCGTCGAGGCCGCGCTCGGTGGTGACCGCCTTGACCGCGTGCGACATCTGCGTCACCGCGATGCGCAGGATGCCGTCGGCCGCAGCCGTGAGGTCCAGCCCGAGCGGGCCCGCCACGCGCTCGGCCATCTGGCGCCGGCAGCCTTCGAGGTCGAGCTTCAGTTCGCCGCCCAGGAAGTGGTCCGCATCGAGCCGGCCCAGAAGCAGGTTGGCGTCGGTGACGGTCGGATCCTGGCCGCCGCGGCCGTAGGCGACCGGGCCGGGGATCGAGCCTGCGCTCTGCGGCCCCACGCGCAGCGCGTTGCCGATCTCCACGCGGGCGATCGAGCCGCCGCCGGTACCCACCTCGTGGATGTCCATCATCGGGATCTGGATCGGCAGCGCACGCTCGTAGCCGCCGACCAGCGCGCTGCCGGTGGTGAGCGGCCGGCCGTCGCTGATCACGCCGGCCTTCGCAGTGGTGCCGCCCATGTCGAAGGCGATGGCGTCGCCCATGCCGAGCTGGGCGCACAGAGCCTGGGCACCGATCACGCCGGCGGCCGGTCCGGATTCCAGCATCCGCACGCAGCCGACCTTGGCATGCTCCACCGGGAACAGGCCGCCGGTGGACTGCACGATGTAGAAGTCGCCGTCGAAGCCGCGCTCGCCGAGGTGCGCGTCGAGCTCGCCCAGGTATTTCGAGACGCGCGGGCCGACGTAGGCGTTGGCCACTGCGGTCGAGACACGCTCGAATTCCCGGTACTCCTGGCTCAGCTCGTGCGACGCGCAGACGAAGGCCCCGGGCAGCTCTTCCTGGAGGATGGCCTTGACGCGCTGCTCGTGCGCCGGATTGCGGTACGAATGCAGCAGCAGCACGGCCACCGCCTCGATCCCCTGGCCGGCCAGCGCGCGCGCCAGTTCGCGCACCGCATCCTCGTCGAGCGGCTTGTGCGTGCTGCCGTCCGCGCGCAGCCGCTCGGATACCTCGAAGCGCAGCGAGCGCTTGACCAGCGGCTGGTGCTTGTTGAAGAACAGGTTGTAGGCATCGGGCCGGTTGACGCGACCGATCTCGTAGATGTCGCGGAAGCCCTCGGTGATCAGCAGGGCCGTGCGGGCGCCGGTGCGCTCGAGCAGCGTGTTGATCGCGATCGTGGAACCGTGGAGGAAGAGATGGCCGTCGCGCAGGTCGACGTCGGCGCTGTCCAGGGTGGCCTGGATGCCGTCGACCAGCCGGCCGTGCGTGGACAGGGCCTTGCCGAAATGCAGCCTGCCGCTCGCCTCGTCGAACGCGGCCATGTCGGTGAAGGTGCCGCCGATGTCGACGGCGATGCGGAGTCTGGGGCGGGAGGCCATGGGTGGGTCCTTCGCGGGCGGCCTCAGGCCGCGGCGCCGATGCGGTTGCGCGCGACGCTGCAGGTGGCCTGTCCGGCCCGGTCGAAACGGGTCAGCTTCAACGGTGTCTCCTCGCAGATGCTTTTCCTGCGACGTTAGTGTCGGCCAGCCTTGCCTGCTAGAGTGATGGCTCAGTATTCAGGATTGCCTATTCCGGCATGGCTCAGGCCAGGCCGAGCGGAGCCTCCATGCAGATCGCAACCGTGAAGCTGTTCCTGGAAGTGGCCGAGGCGGGCAGCCTCAGCAAGGTCGCTGCGCGGCGCCAGACCGTGCAGTCGCACATCAGCCGGCAGGTGAGCGACTTCGAGTCCACCTTCGGCGGGCCCCTGTTCCGCCGCACCGGACGGGGGGTGGAGCTGACGGAACTCGGCGCGCGCGTGGTGCCGAGGCTGCGCAGCTGGCTGCAGGACACCGAGCGGCTGCAGGAGGAACTGCAGGCGGAGTCCGGGCAGCTGCTCGGGGAGATGCGGCTGGGCATCATCCCGTCCGCCGCGCACCCCCTGGTCACGCACCTGTTCGACAGGCTGCAGGACCGGCACCCGGGCATCCGCCTCAACATCACCGAATCGCAGGGCACCGAGCTCAACGCGATGCTCGACGGCGGCGCCGTCGACATGGCGGTGCTGTTCCGCTTCCACCGGCCGAGCGGCCGCGAGGAGACGTTGCTCAGCGTCGCGCATACCTACCTGGTGTCGGCACCCGGCGCCCCCCTCACGCGCGAGCCCACGGTCAGCTTCGCGCGGCTGGCCGGCCTGCGTCTGGTGTTGCCGCGACGGCCCAGCCACTGGCGCAATGCGCTGGACGAAGCGGCGCGCGGACTGGGCTTCCAGCTGCTGGCAGTGGCCGAGGCCGACTCGCTGACCGTGCAGAAGGAGCTGGTGGCCCATGCCCCGGGCCTGTACACGATACTCGGGCCGTACTCGATGGCGCCGGAACTGCGCAGCGGCCGGCTGCAGGCAAGCAAGCTGGTCAAGCCCGACCTCGCGCGGCACGTGACGCTGGCGATGCCCCGGCACGGAAAGATGTCGCCCGCGGTGCGGCTCGTGGCGAGCCTGGTGACGGAACTGTGTGCAGGCTGGGGAGGGGTGCTGGTCCCGGACGGGAAGGTCGGTCCGTAGCGGATGCGTGCGCGTACCATGGCGCGCGGTCCGGTCAGCCGGCCCGATCCGTTCCCGGTTCGGCCCCTGCAGTCCATCCCCCGGCACGCGGACGTCGCGGCCACGGCGGGATCTCGAGCTGGGGCAGTTCCTGCAGGCTGAACGCGACTGCGAGCAGGCCGATCGGCACGTAGTGCAGTGCCATCCAGAGCCCGGCGTTGGACGGATCGGTCAGGCTCGGCAGGAGCAGGGCGCCCACCACCATCAGCACCATGGTGAGCGACGGAATGCCGCGCCGCGCGACGACGCTCCAGCGCGCAAGTCGATGCCGGTCGTGGAACCGTTCCGGCGACTCGGCCATCACGCGCGCGAGATGCGCGGCGACCTGTTCCAGGGCTGCTTCGGCCGTGCGGCTGCGTCGCAGCACCGGGCCGCGCAGGCGCAGCTTGCTGCTCCAGCCTTCCTTGTTGGGGATCAGGCGCGCCCAGTCCCAGCCGAGCACCGCGAGCAGGTCCTCGGGCAGGTCCGGCCTCGGCCCGGTCGCCGGCGTCAGCGCGATATCCGCGGCGACGCTGCGCAGGTGGGGCAGCCTGATGAACAGCGCGAGTTCGAGTCCCTCGACCTGCACCTGCGCGCGGCTCAGGACCAGCGGCGAAACGCCTCCTGGCGGTGCAGGGCGGGCGCCGCGGGGCAGGTCGGCGTCGTAGCTGCGGGCGATGATGTAGCCCGCGCCCACGCTGAAGTGCGTTGCAGCGGGCACCGCGTCGATATGCGCCAGGAGGTCGCCCGCATCGGTGCCGCTCGCCTGCAGGGTGGCGCACGCGCCGCCGGGCCCGACGAGCGTGCGCTGCAGGACGAAGAAGCCCTGGCGACTGCAGTCCAGCGCCAGCGTCTCGTGCCATGCAGGTCCACCCCGGGGATCCACCTGCACGTCGCGCGGCTTGAAGACGATGCGGCGCGCGGCACGATCGCTGGCGGCGAGGTCGACCGCGCGTCCCGCGCGCGCGAACGGCTCGACCAGGCGGACGATGTCGTGGTGGGTGAGTGCCGGCGTCGTCATCGGTGCAGGAACTCGCGGACGGCGCGGGTCAGTCGAGCCGCAGCAGGCGGCCGAAGGGCGGCACGACATCGCCCTGGGCCTCCGGAACGGCCCAGATCACCGGACACTTCGGACGAAAGCGTACCGGCCCCTCGAGGTCGGTCAGCACGACGATGACGTCCGGGCGGTGGCGCTGTGCCTCTTCCAGCAGCGGCGTGAAATCGGTTCCACCGCCCCCGTGGAACGCGATGTCGCGCAGGCCGGCCAAGCCGGGCCCGAACGTCTCGACCCGCCGCACGCGATCGTCGCCGACGACCAGCACCAGCCCGGCTTCCAGCCTGCGCGAGAGGGCTTCGATCTCGCCCGCGAAGCGGGTACACAGGGCGTCCGCGATCGACCCCGACACGTCGACCACTACAACCAGTCGCGGCACGTGGGTCGATGCGGTGGAACCCGGCTCCCAGGGCATGCGGCGACCGGCGCCGCTGCGTCCCTGGTTGGCCAGGTACGAGCGCGACGGCCGCGACCACGACAGGCCCGGCCGCTGCGCCAGGCCGTGGGCGAGTTGCACCCGCAGTACCTGTTCCCACGGCGTGTGCAGCCGCGGCAGGTCGGCCAGCAGGGTGCGCAGGATCGAACAGGCACCGTCGCCGGCGTGGGCACGCTGCAGGCGCTCGCTCCATTCGCGCGCGGCTTCGGCTTCCTGCTCGGGCGTCTCGCACGAGCCAGCACCGGGCCGCAGGTCGGCCGCATCGGCGCGGGCCATCGCACGCGCGGCTGCTGCACGCGGGCCATCATCCCGGCCCCGCCCCGGCGCGGGGTTGTCCTCGCCCTGGTCGTCCTCGCCGCCGCCGGTGCCCTGGCGCCGTGCCTGGCTGCCGGTGCGGCTGCCCTGCTGGCGCGGTCCGGGTTGCGGCGCCTGCCGGCTGCCGCTGGCCGGACGCGTGGCACGGTCGTCCACCGCGCGGTACAGCCGCTCGACATCCCAGGCCAGCAGCGCTGCTTCCGGATCCGGCCTCGCGCCGAGGACGGCCGCGAGCAGGCCTTCGAGCCGGACCGCATCGGGCGCGAGCCGCAACCAGCCCAGGTGCGACAGCGCGCTGTTGACGATGGCATCGGCGCAGACGTTGAACAGCTGCAGGTCGGCGTCGCCGGTGCGCTGCTGCATCGCCTGGTAGCGCTGCGCGTGGCGCAGGGCGATGTGCAGCACGGCATGCGCGACGCAGCCGGCCTGCTGCGGCAGCGCCAGTTGCTCGAAGCCTTCGGCATAGAAGATCGTCCGGCCATCTGTAACCGCGGGCGGCCCGCCCGGAGCCTCGGCCTGTCCTTCGGCGGGCCTGTCGCGATGATGGACCCACAACGCGAGGCCGCCGCTGGACGGTGCATGCTCGACCATCCGTTGCACCGCGCGCGTCCCGCGATGCGTGAACAGCATCAACGGTTCGTCGGCCACCTCAGGCATTGTGCCCGTCCGCGCGCCGGCCTTCGACGTAGCGCTGGTACACCGGGTTGTCGAACAGCGCGGCCTCGAGGCCATGCTCGAGCGCGCGCTGCATCAGCAGCTCCATCGCGAGCGTCTGCGCCTCGCGGATCGGCAGGGGCGCGTCCGCACGCATGTCGGGCCATTGCTCGACGATCTCCAGGGCACGGAGCAGCGTCGGTGCCTCGGCGATGGCGGCGATCAGGCCGTAGAGCATCCCGTACAGGCCATCGAGCGTTCGCGGCAGCAAGGCGGCAGTCTCGACGCCGGGACGTGCCGCGAGCAGGCGCAGCACGTCCACGCCGGCCTCGATCTCGCGCAGGACACCGAAGAACTCCGCGGCGTTGGCCGCGCCGATGCGCCCCTGGACGAACAGCCGCTTCGCCCGCTCGGAAAGGCCCGAGCGCAGCACGTTGGAGATGTCTTCCCAGCCGCGCGGGCTGGCGCCGACCAGATGGTCGTTGGCCAGCTGGCTCGCGGTGTCGTCGAGCCGGTCCGGCCGCACCTTCAGGTAGGCCATCACCGCCGGCGCGTAGCCCTGCGCGAGGGCATGCGCCAGGAAGGCCTCGATCGAGGTCTGCACGTTGAAATGGAACATGCGGTCGGCCAGCGCGGTGCCCATGTCGTGCGAGACCGCGCCGTGGAAGCTGGCGTTGCCGGCGGCGACCACCAGCCAGCCATCCGGCAGCCGGTAGTGGCCCACCCGGCGGTCCAGGATCAGCGAATACGCGGAGATCTGCAGGCGCTGGTCGGCGGCGGTGAGTTCGTCGAGGAACAGGATGCCTTCGGGATCGGTCTGCGCGGGCAGGAACTCCGGTGGAAACCAGACGGTCTTGCCCTGCACCTCGTCTGCATAGATCGCGCCGCGGATGTCCACCGGCTCTATGGTCGTCAGGCGCAGGTCGACCAGCGGTACGCCGAAGTGGCGGGCAACCTGCTGCACGATCGACGACTTCCCCACGCCACGCGTGCCCCAGAGCATGGTCGCGCGTCGGCGCAGGACGGGGTCGCCGTACTGTTCGATCAGGGCGGCCCTGGCCGCGGCGATCGAAACCGGCGGGATATTCATGGGATCGGCTTGCATCGCACGATTCTGCCCGATGGCGCAGGCCGGTGTCGTGCCCGATGCCGCTGACGGACTGCTGGCCTGCAGCCTGGGTCAGGCTGCAGCTTTCCCGAGCGGGCGTTGGCCTGCCTTTCCCGTTCAGGCGACACGTTGCGTCCGTTCATCACCCGGGGCACTATCGCGGAATGACTTCACGCAAGCATGCGGCAACCTGGGAGAGCAACATGTGGATGCGACTGTTGGGCACTGCCGTCATGGCCTCTGTCGCAGGGCCCGGCTTCGCGGTCGCCGCTGCGTCGGGCTCGGGGCAGGAGTATCCGGGCAGGGTCATCCGCCTGATCGTCGGCTTCACGGCGGGCGGCAACGATGACTATGTCGGACGCATCGTCGCTGCGCGCCTGAACGAGCGCTTCGGCCAGCCGGTGATCGTCGACAACCGGCCGGGTGCCGGCGGCAACACCGGCGCGGAGATCCTGGCGCGCGCGGCACCGGACGGCCACACCCTGTCGTCGGTCGGGAGCATCACGCTCGCGTCCGGTCCGAGCCTCTATCCCAAGCTCGGCTACGAGCCGATGAAGGACTTCGCGTTCATCGCCCGCGTGGCGATCGGATCGAACGTCGTGTTCGCGCATCCATCGGTTCCCGCGCAGTCGTTGCAGGAACTCGTGAAGCTTGCCCGCGCGCAGCCGAAGGACATCCGCTACGGCACGCCAGGCGTGGCCAGCCTCGGCCATCTCACGATGGAGTTCCTGCAGAGCCTCGGGAAGTTCGAACTCGCGCATGTCCCCTACAAGGGGCCGGCGCCCGCGGTGACGGCCGTCCTCGGTGGGGAAGTACAGGTCGGCGTCGGCGCGAGCTCGGCGGTGATCCCGCTGGCGCAGTCGAAGCGGATCAACGCACTGGTGGTCACCGGCGCTAAGCGCCTGGGTCCGTTGCCCACGGTACCCACGATCGGCGAGTCCGGCTTTCCCGGCGTCGAGGTCACGAACAACCACGGCATCCTCGCGCCCGCAGGCACGCCGCAACGGATCGTCAGGCTGCTCAGCGAGGAGATCAACGCGCTGCTGCGCACGGAGGAAGCCCGGTCGGGCCTCGCATCGCGCGGCCTCGATGTCGCTGCAAGCACCCCCGAGCAGTTCCGCAGCATCGTCGCGGCGGAGCTGGTGCGCTGGACCCGCGTGATCAAGGAAGCGCGGATCACGGCCAACTGATCGGACGGCGCATCCCCTCCAGTGGCGGACACGTGCCGCGGCGGGGCGATCTGGCTCAGTGGCCCGGAAACCTGAACACGAGCGACGGCTGCTCGCTCCGGCTGCGCATCCTGCGCAGGCGGCCTGCGACGGCGAGCACGGAAGGCGCCGTCTCGAGGAGGATCGCAGTCTGGCGATCGTCGAGGGCAAGGCCTGCCCGGCGGGCGCTCTCCAGCACGAAGTCCAGGGTCGCGGCATCGAGGCTGGTGGCGGCCGGTTCGCTGTATCTCGGTGCGAGCACCGGCTGGGGCGTGCCAGGCACCAGGCGCGGATGCCGCAGGTGCCAGTCCGTCGCCTGCTGGTAGGCATGGCCGACGCGCAGCACGGTGGCCTCGTCGAACGGCCGGCCGAGGATCTGCATGCCCATCGGCAGTCCGTCGCTGAAGCCGACCGGCAGCACGAGCGCCGGGACACCGGTCACGTTGGCAGGCGTAAAGACCTGCGGCTTCTCGAAGAAGTTGGCGATCCGGTGCTCGTCCAGACGCGGCGCGGGACTGGCGCCCGCGGTGATCAGCACGTCGTACCGCTCGTGGAGCGGCTGCATTGCGGCCACGATGCGGCGTTGCTCGCGGCTCGCGTGCAGGTAGTCCGACGCGTGGTAGAGGCAGGAAGGCAGGACGCGTCCGAGGAAGTCGCGTCCGAAATCGCCCGGCCGCGACCGGAGGTCGTCGTGGTGGATGGAGAACAGTTCGCTGCCCGCGATGACAAGCTTGGTGTCGAGCACCCCGCGCAGCGGCCACGCGCGGCAGTCTTCCACCGAGGCGCCCCGCTCCCTGAACACGCGGATCGCGTCTTCCATCGCCCGCGCCAGGTCGGGATGCGCCGGCGCATCCTCTTCCCAGTAGTGACGCAGCACGCCGATCCGCAACCCCCTGACGCCATCGTCGAGCGTCGCGCGGTAGTCCGGCACGTCGCTCGGGATGCTGCCTGCGTCCAGCGGGTCGAAGCCGGCCATGGCCTGCAGCAGGATCGCGCAGTCTTCCACGGTGCGCGCCATCGGTCCGCAGTGATCTAGGGTGAACGAGTTCGGGATCACGCCCGTGCGGCTGACCAGGCCGGTGGTGGGCATCAGGCCGGCGAGTCCGCACAGCGATGCAGGCCCACGGATAGATCCGCCGGTATCGGATCCGAGCGAGGCGGGGACCAGGCCACCAGCAAGGGCCGCCGCCGAGCCGCTGCTCGAGCCCCCCGTGAAGTGCTCGAGGTGCCAGGGGTTGCGTGACGGCGGCCAGGGCAGGTCGAAGGACGGCCCGCCGAGCGCGAACTCGTGCGTCTGCAGCTTGCCCAGCAGCACCGCCCCGGCGTCGTGCAGCCTGCGCACGGTCGCCGCATCACGGGTCGGCACGTTGTCCAGGCAGATCCTGGAACCCGCCGACGTCTGGATGCCTTCGGTGGCGTAGATGTCCTTCAGGGCATAGGGTATCCCGTGCAGCGGACCGCGGTGGCGGCCGGACGCGATCTGCGCTTCCGCGTCGTGCGCCTGCGCGCGCGCCAGCGCCGAGGTGACGGTGATGAAGGCATTCAACTGCGGATCCAGGGCATTGATCCGTTGCAGCAGCGCCTCGGTCAGTTCCACGGGTGACAACCGTCGCGCGGCGATGAGGCGGGCGGCCTCCGCGACAGGCATGAAGCACAGGTCTGAAGACGAATCTGGCATGGGGGGACTCCCGCTCACTCCGGCTTGAGGCCGATCGCCTTCACGATCTTCGCGAATTTCTCGACCGACGCCCTTATGTACTGGCCGAACGGTTCCGGGCCGAGGTAGGTCGGCTCGACCCCTTGCTGAAGGAAGCGTTCGCGCACGTCGGACAGTCCCGTCGCGGCCTTCAGTTCGCCAGCGAGCCGCTGCACGATCGGCGCCAGCGTGCCCGCCGGCGCGACGACGCCATACCACTGCTCCGACTCGAAGCCCTTGACCCCGGACTCCGCCACGGTGGGCACGTTCGGCAAGCCCGAGTAGCGTTTCGCCGACCCCACTGCCAGCAGCCGGATGCGACCGGCTTCGACATACGGCATCGCGGTGCCGATGGTGGAAAACGAAAAATGGATCTGCCCGGACAGCAGGTCGTTGATGCCCAGCGCGCCGCCCTTGTACGGGACATGCGTGGTGCGCACGCCCGCCATCTGGTCGAACAGCGCGCCGCCGAGATGCGTGCCGGTACCGGTGCCCGACGAGAAGTAGTTGAGTTCGCCCGGCCGTGCGCGGGCGAGGGCGATGAAGTCCTTCACCGACTTCACCGGCAGCGAGGCATGCACGATCAGCGCGAGCGGGGCGGAGCCGACCAGCGCCACCGGGGCGTAGTCGCGCACGAAGTCGTACGGAGGCTTTGCGAGCAGGGTCATGCTGATCGCCTGCGAGGTGACCGACGACATCAGCAGCGTGTAGCCGTCCGCAGGTGCCCGCGCGACGAACTCCGCGCCGATGTTGCCGGCGGCGCCGAGCCGGTTGTCGATCAGCACCTGCCGGCCCAGCGACTCGGAAAGCTTCTGTCCGAGCACGCGGCCGACCACGTCGAGTGCGCCGCCCGCCGCGAACGGCACGACCAGGCGGATCGGCTTCTCGGGCCAGTTGACGCTGCTGGCCGAAGGCTGGGCCAGCGCCATGCCCGCCTGCGCGGCAAGGAAGCAAAGGGCCATCGCGTCGCATCGAGCTCCCACCCCGCACCTCCGCCGCCTGTACTAGACTCGATCAGTATAGCAACCCGAGGCGCGCCGCCGGCGCGAATGCCCATGGCGAAGAGAGTCCTGTACTACTACCACTCGCTGTCCTCGCCGTGGGCCTATCTCGGCGGGCCGAAGCTGCATGCACTCGTCGCGAAGCACGATCTGCACGTCGAACTGCGGCCGACGACGATCCTGCCGGAGAACGGCGGCGTCCCGCTCCGCTCCCGCCCCGATGCGCGGCAGCGCTACCACGAGGTCGAACTCGATCGCTGGCGCAGGCGCCTGGGAATGCCCCTGGTGCTGCGGCCGAAGTACTACCCGACCGATTCCACGCTGCCGGCGCGCATGGTCGTCGCCGCTACCCGCCTCGGATGGGACGCGCTGCCCCTGTCGCATGCGCTGCTGCATGCGCTCTGGTCGGAGGAGCGCGACGTGAAGGATCCCGCGGTGCGGATGGCGGTGGCGAATTCGGTGGGGCTCGACGGCGAACGCCTGCTGGCGATGCAGGAGACGCCCGACAACTACGCGGCCTGGGAGGCGAGCCATCGCGAGGCGATCGATCGCGGCTGCTTCGGCACGCCGACCTACGTCTACCGCGACGTGCTGTACTGGGGGCAGGACCGGCTGGATTTCCTCGACGAGGCGTTGACAGCCGAAGGTCCAGCCGCCTGACCCGTCGGCACCTCACTTCAGGATGAAGGCCTCGTGCACGGCGCTCTGCACGCCGCCACCCATGACCGGGCCGCCACCGGCGACATGGATCGCGCCACCGACCACCGCCGCGCCGAGCCCGTGCCGCGGCGTGGGCATCGGCGCATAGGCCTCCCACCTGTCGGTCGCGGGGTCGTAGGCCTCGTTCTGGCCGAACACCCGGTCGGTGCCTTCGCCGCCCATCACGAAGATCTTGCCGTGGTACAGCACCGCGCCATGCCCGGAGCGCGCGGTCGGCAGCGGCCGGCGCATCTCCCAGCGATCCGCCTTCGGATCGTAGACATGGTGCAGGTTCGAGTTGGTGTGGAAGTTGTCGACGCGACCGCCGATGACATGGATCAGGTTGCCGACCGTGAGGGTGCCGGTGTGGTCGCGACCGGTCGGCATCGGGGCCCGCTTCTCCCAGCGATCGGTGCGCGGATCGTAGGCGTAGTGCCAGTCCACCGATTTCTTCGCAGGCGTGGTGTCGCCGATCGCACCGCCGACCGCGTGGATGCGGCCGCCCAGCGCGGTGACCGCGACAGCACCGCAGGGCTGGGGCAGGGAGGCGATCTTCGACCACGCGCCGCTCTTCAGGTCGAGCACGAAGCACAACGCATCCGGCCTCCGGTTCTGGTCGAGATGCCCGCCGATCGCGTAAAGCCGGTCGTCGAGGACGCCCACGCCCACATGGTTCGCGCCGCGCGGCAACGGCGAGGCGTCGGACCAGCGATCCGCCGCGGGATCGTAGACCTGGTGGTAGGGCCGGTCGACCCGCTGCTCGGCATAGCCGCCCAGGATATGCATCCGGTCGGCATGCTGGGTCGCCCAGGCCATCTCGCTGCGCGGCAGCGGCAGCGAGGCGCGGGTGATCCAGCGACCGGGATTGGCCGCCTTCGGCGCATTGCTCTCGATGCTGCGCTGCGCATGTGCGAGGGGCGGCAACCCCATGCGGCCCGGCTTCACCAGGCTTTCGTACTCGTCACCGTGGCCTGCGTGACCTGCGTGCCCCGCATGTCCCGACTGGGCGAAGGCGGTGCGTCCGAGGGCAGCGCCTGCGGCGGCGGCGAGAAGGGTGCGACGATGCATCGATGACTCCTGGCAGGTTGTCGGCCGTGGCTACGCGCCGTGGGCATGCGGTGATTCGACGGCGGGAAGCAGCCCGGCCTTGCGCAGCGCCTGCTCCCGCGACAGGAAGATCGACCGCTCTCCCTGCGGGCGCGCCAGTGGCCGGGACAGCGCCCGGGCATCGGGGCTCTGCAGCCACAGGCGCATCAGGAAGCGCTGCTGGTCCTTGCCCGGCCCGTCCTGGAACCCGGTGCGCGAGTGGAACGCGACATAGTTGTTCAGGTACTGGATGTCGCCCGGCTCGAAGGCCATGTCGAAGCGCAGGTCGTCGCGCTGAGCCAGTGCATCGACCAGGTCCAGCGCCTCGCGCTCCGCGCCGGTGAGCGGCGCATTGCCCACCGTCGCGCCCTGTTCGATCGTCTTGCGCACATAGCGCGTGGACAGCCGACCAGCGAAATGGTCGAACACCGGGATCCGATACTCGGTGATGCTGCCAAGGCCGCCAGCCGTTTCCCCGCGCAGGCTGTAGTAGAAGCCGTTGAACAGGCAGTCCAGCATGTCCGGCCGGGTCGCGAGTATCTCGTTGTAGATCGACATCGAGCTCGCGATGCTCGACAGGCCGCCTTCCAGCGACTTCTGCACGCACAACAGACCGACGATGTCGGTCGGATCGCTGTGGAAGGGCATGTAGGCATTCGTGCGGTAGCCGCGCACGAGTTCGCCGTTGCTGACCTCGCCCCATTTCAGGCCTTCGTTGCGTACATGGCCGACATGGTCGCCCTTGCTGTTCTGCGCGATCACCACGCCGAGGTAGCCGGAGATTCCGAAGTAGATCTTCTCGATGTCGGGCACGTCGTAGCGTCCGACCGGAACCCCGCGCACCAGCGCGATGCCACGACCGTGTTCGAGCTGCCGCGTCATCTCGCGCAGGCGGCCGGACAGCGTCGGCAGGGGAAAGGTCTCCGGCCGCACGTGCAGCAGCGAGACGCCGGCCGCGTTGGCGGTCTTCAGCGCGGCCTCCACTTCCGCGACCTCGGCTCGGGAGAGCTCGTAGATCCATGAGGTGTCCTGCCGCAGTTCGTCGGCCTTCCATGCGGAAGGCTCTTCCACGCGTTCGCGGAAGGCACTGGCAGGGCGGGTCAGGGCGTTCATGTCGGGCAGCCTTCGCGTCGAGGGTTGCGATTCTCTTGCATCAGGTCCAGCGCGGCCTGCATCAGCAGGCTGCCGGGTTCGGCCAGGTCGAGCAGGATGTTGAAGTGGTGGCACCCGGGGACCACGAGCGTGCGCGCCGATGAGTCCGTCCCTGCCGCCTTCCATGCAGCCGCAAGCGCTCGCGTCTGGCGCTGGAACTCCGGGCTTTCCAGCGCGCCCACGGCGACCACCACCGGCGCGCCCGTCGGCGGTTGCATCATCACCGGGCTGTTGCGCCGGGCGGCATCCGCATCGAGGCCGACGGCGTCGTTGATGCTGGTGTAGCGCAGCGGTTCCAGGTCGTAGATGCCGCTGATCGCGAGCCCGCCCTTGAGCACGTCGCGGGGCAGGGCGGCATCGAGGGCGGGCCAGTCGGTGGCCATCATCATCGCGGTCAGGTGCCCGCCCGCGGAGTTGCCCGAGACGAAGATGCGGTCCGGATCGCCGCCGTGGTCGGCGACGTGGCGCCAGACCCATGCGCAGGCCGCCCGCACCTGCGCGACGATCCGGTCCAGCGTCACCGTCGGACACAGATCGTAATTGACGTTGACCAGCGTGACGCCCGCCCGCACGAACGGCTCGGCGAGGAACGCGACATCGGCCTTGTCGAAGCGCTGCCAGTAGCCGCCGTGGATGAAGACCATCACCGGGGCATCCGGGTCGGCGGCCGGATAGATGTCCAGGCGCTCCAGCGCGGATTCGCCGTACGGTATATCCAGCGTGCTGCGCAGGTCGCGCCGCACCCGCTCGCAGAGTTCCTGCCGCCGCGCCATGCTGGCCGGACGATCGGGCACGTTGAGCCGCTGGTTGTACTGCGGCTCGCAGAACGCACGCGAGTATGCCGGGGTGGCATCCATGCCGGCTACTCGGGCCTGATGCCGGCGGCCTTGATCACCTTCGACCACTTGGCGATGTCGGTGCGGATCAGCAGTCCGAAGTCCTGCGGCGTGCCACCGCCCGGGTCGATGCCGTCGGCGGCGTACTTCTCGCGCACGTCGGGCGCCTTCAGCGCGCGGTTGAGTTCCAGGTTCAGGCGCTCGATGATCGCGGCAGGGGTGGCGGCCGGCGCGACCAGGCCGTACCAGGTGGAGGCATCGAAGCCCGGCACGCCGGCCTCGGCGACAGTGGGGAGGTCAGGCACCGCGGCCGACCGGCGCGCGCCGGAGACACCCAGCGGGACGAGCCGTCCGCTCTTGATGTGCGGCGCCGAAACCGTGGTGTTCGAGAACCCGAGCGCGACCCGGCCGGCGATCTGGTCGACCATCGCCGGCGCGCCGCCCTTGTACGGCACATGGATGATGTCCACGCCGGTCATCGACTTGAACAGTTCCATCGTGAGATGGTTGGTCGTGCCGTTTCCCGCGGACGCGAACTCGAGCTGACCGGGGCGTGCACGGGCAAAGGCGACCAGCGCCTTCACCGACTTCACCGGCACCGAGGGATGCACCACCAGGATGAAGATCGAAGACCCCAGCAGGCCGATCGGGGCGAACTCCCTGCCGAAGTCGGGTGCCTTCGGGTTCAGCGCCGTGGTGATCGCGTTCGAGGCCGTGCCCTGCATCAGCGTGTAGCCATCGGCCGGGGCCTTGGACACCAGCTCGGCCGCGATGCTGCCGCCTGCGCCCGGGCGGTTGTCGACGATGAACTGCGCGCCCATCTGCTCGGCCATCTTCGCGGTCACCACCCGCGCCGTCCAGTCGATCGCGCCGCCGGGCGGGAAGGGGATCACGACCCGGACGGGCTTGGCGGGATAGGCCTGCGCGAACCCGGCGGCGGGCAGGAACGCAGCCATGACGGCGAGGGCCAGGCGTGCCCGCCGAAGCAGGTCATGACGATCGTCGCGAAGAGGGAACGGCTGAACAGCCATGGGTCTGGTGCGTCCGTCGGAAGACGGCCCATCATGATACGGACGCTCCCGGCGTGCAACCACCGATGCGTCAGGCCTTACCGCTTTCCCGCAAGGGATACGCGATGCGACTGCCGGTCCAGCGCCGTGGCACGTTCCAGCGCCTGCTTGCGCACTGCAGGGTCGGAGGCATGCAACGCGGTGAACGAGAAGGCCCACGAGACCGGCCACACTGTCTGGTATTTCTGGCTCCGCTCCGCGAGCAGCACGCGATAGCGCGCATCGCGGGTGGTCTCGAACAGGAACTCCGCGACCTCGAAATACGCATACTCGGGCACGATCGCGTTGCGGGCATGCCACGGCTTGCGGAACCACGCCGTCTTCAACGATTCGAGCGCTTCGTCGTGGCGCCCGCGCATGCCCTGCAGCGCCGCACGCGACAGGCGATGGATGAAGTCCTCGCCCAGCGCGGCCCGGTGCATCTCAAGCCGGCGATCGGCTTCGCCCGGCGCACCCGTGCGCTCGAGGGCTATCACGAGATAGGGAAGGACGTAGTTCACCAGTCCGCTTTCCGCCCGCGCCTGCTCGGCCAGCAGTTCTTCGCTCAATGCGCGCAATGGTGGAATGGCGCCGCCGAAATCGCCGCGGACGAAGGCTTCGTAGCCGTCCGCGAGGGCAAGGTGGTTGCGCCACAGCGGCAGGTTGATGCCGGAGCTGGACAGTTGACGTCGCAACGCGGCGGTTTCCTGCGCCGAGGGGCGCCGATCCAGATACACGGCACCGAACAGCCCGACCGCGCGGGCCGTGCGGTCCTCGTGCCCGCCCTGCGGGTGCGCCGGAATGCGGGTGTGCAGGTCGAACAGTTCAGTGTTGGGAACGCCGAGCCGACGGTATCCGATGGGCAGCAGGCGCCAGAACGGCCACAGTTGATCCGGGGCGACCAGCTTGTGCAGTTCCCCGAACGCCTTCTCTTCGCTGCGGATATCGCCGAGCATGCCGACGGCCATCACCCAGTGTCCCGCAGACTGGGGCAACCGGTAGCGGTTGATGGCCGTCTCCGCGCTCGTGCGCACGCCTTCCCATCGGGCGTCGAGCATTTCAAGGAACGTGGCAGCCAGCATTTCGCTGGCCGACCCGGTGGACACCGAAAGGGTGTTCTTCATCAGCGGCCGGGAAAGCTCACCCTCGCCGATGAAGTACATCCACAGCGCCGCGTCGCCCAGCGCGTGGCTCAGTGCCACACGGTTCGACGGCGTACGGTTCGCATCGAAGAACCGAAGCATCACCTTCTGCGCATCCCGCAGCCGCCCCTGGTCGGCATGCTCCAGCGCGAGCGCGCGATAGCTTTCGACGGAGTCCGGCCGCGCCTTGATGGCAGACTCCAACCGAGCCATGCGGCCCGCGGCATCAGTGCTGCCGGCCGCGTCCGATGCCGATGCATCTGCCACCGGGAGCCCGGCGAATCGCTGCTGCAGCTGTGCGCGCGCCGTGTCCGCCCCCTTCCGATCGCCCGTCCGCTCCAGCAGCATCACCAGCCGCTCGAGGGCCATCGGCGATTCGTGGGAATAGTCGGCGGCACGCCGGACCGCATCGAGGCGACCTGGCTCGATCGGCGCCAGGCGTGCCTGCGCCATCGTCTGGCTTCGAACGGCATGCCAGATCAGTCGACTGGGAAACGGCGGTTCGTCGGCCGGCGGCAGGGGCGCGACCGGATAGAACGCGGCGTGGAACGGGTCGCTGGTGGTCACGTGATTCTCCGCACCATGCCAGAGCACGACGGCACGCGCGAGTTCGACCGCCCGCAGCTGCCGCAGTTGTGCATCGGGCTCCCCGGGCCTGGGAAACAGCGCCTTGGCGCGCCATTGCTCGAGCTCCATGTGTCCGCCATACACCGGGTCCAGTTCGGCGACCTCGAGCAGGGCCATGTCCGGCCTGCCCTGGGCGGACACCCGGACGTTCACGGTCCTGAACGCCGCGCTGCGATAAGCCCTGAACAGGGCTTCCCAGTAGTCCGCTGCACGCAGGTCGGCAGACCGGTATGCCAGGTGCGGACGCTCAAGCGACTTCCAGAACGCTTCGCGCTGGCTTTCGACCGTCCTGCTCAGCCCGCCGATCGTGTTGGGAGCACCGACGCCCAGCCGGCTGGCTGCCAGCTCCAGCAGGGCCGGCAGGCGCGGCCGCTCCTGGAAGCTTCCGAGCTCGCGCGCAACGCCCGCGATAACGTCGCCGTGGTCCCACTCCGGACGCGAGATGTTGGCCCAGGACAGCAGTGCATAGGCGGGGTAGCGCTCGGCGAAGGTCGCACGCCGCTTCTGGAAACCGTCCTCCCGGTCGGTGATCCAGCGCAGCTGTTCCGCATCGAGCACCAGCAGCATGCGCAGGCCGGGAGACGCCACCCGGGCTGCGCCTTCCTCCAGGCGCTGCAGGTTGGCCCACGCATAGTCCCTCACCGCCGTGGCGGCTGGGTCGGTCCGCGCATCCAGCAAGGAGCGGGCATAGGGGCGCCGATCCAGCTGGAAGAAGGCCCGTGCCCGAAGGGCATGCGCCAGTGGATCCTCGGGCCCGACCGTGTCCAGAACGATCAGCGAACGCTGGAGCAGCCAGCGACGCTCGTGGGCAAGGTCCTGCTCGAAGGCCGCGAACAGCTGCAGCGCAAGCGCGGCATCGACCGCCGACGCGGCACCCTGTTCGGCCAGCGCACGCGGCGGCGTCCGGGCCGGATCGAGGCTCGCAGCCGAATCCGCGACCATCCGCGGCGCCGCAGGCTTGAAGCCGAGTTCGACGAGCATCTCCGGGAGCGCCGGTTGCAGCGCCTGCTCGGGCGGCAGTCTGTCGTGGAACGCCACGCGGCGGGAACTGCCGTGCTCGAATGCCACCCACTTGCCGTCGCGGCGGTCGTGCCTGCGCAGCACGAGCGTCACCGTGCGTGCGATCGGATCGACGGACACCTGTCCGGTGAGCGTGGTGGTCGCCCCGGCCGACGCTGCGAGGTCGTTGACCGCTTCCAGCGGCATCGCCCGGGGGAACCGGTTCAGGGCCTGGCGCACCAGGTCGGGATCGGCTGGCGGCGTCGCCGTATCGACGAGATGCGCGACGAGCCTGCGCTGGACCATCTCCCGCACGGTGGCATCGACACCGTCCACGATCGGCGTCGACGGCGGCGCGACGACCAGCATGGGGGCGGCACGCCCCAGCGCGGCGGTCGCCAGTCCGCTTTCGCGCGCCATCCACGGCGAGACCACCGAGCCTTCGACAGCATCGACCGACTTGAGCCAGGCCGGGATGTGCCGATCGGGCGCTGTCGTCGTCCCTGCCGACGTCGCACCGGACGTTCGGTACGCGCCGAGCGCGAGGGCACCGGCAACGACGGAGACCACCACCACGGTCGCCGCGACCACAAGAGCTCTCTGCACGATTGTCTCCGGTTCCGGGATTGAACGACAGTGCAGATCGCGTACATGCGTGGCCTGCAGGGCCTTCCGGCGCAGGCGCACCCACTCGCCGAGCTTCCCGCGAGTGCCGCACCCACCCCATTCTGGCAAGAAAGCGCGCAGGCACTCAAGCCTCGTGCAGATCGTTGTCAGACAGGCGACGAGCCGCGCTGGGTCGGACACCGACGCTGTCGTTCGGTGTGTCGAACACGGTTTCGTTCTGGACCCGGGCCGCTTTCGATCCCACCGTGGTCCCGGGTCGACTGGAACTGCGCCAGGCCCGGGCACGGCGGGTCGCCTGGCCTTCCGCTACACGGTCCCGGACAGCTTCGCCGCGGACATCATCGGACTGGACAGCGTGACGGTCACCACGAGCGTGGTGCCGTTGCCATCCGCGACATCGCTGCTGCTCCGCATTGCCGGCATGGTCGTAGCGGGACGTCGCAGACGCACCTGAGCGCCAAGGCGGCGGGCGTTCAGCGCAGCACCACCAGCGCATCCGCCGCCACCGCGTGCACCGGCCCGGCGATCAGCGGGTTGATGTCCAGTTCCGACAGCCGTGCGCGCAGCTGCCAGGCCAGCGCCGATACCTGCACCAGGACCGCTGCGATCGCCTCGGTGCTGCACGGCGGCTGGCCGCGCAGGCCGTCGAACAGGGCGCGCATGCGCAGCTCGCCGATCATCGCGCGTGCCTCGTCCACCCCGAACGGCGCCACGCGGAAGGCCATGTCGTCCACGGCCTCGGCGAAGATGCCGCCGATGCCGAACGCCACCACCGGACCGAAGCCCGGGTCGTTCACCACGCCGACGATGGTCTCCACGCCGGTGACCATCTCGGACACGAGCACGCCGTCCAGCCGCGCCGCGGGCCGGGCGCGCCGCGCATTCGCCGTGACCTCGCGGATCGCGGCCGCGAGCTGCCCGGCATCGGCGACATGCAGCTTCACGCCGCCCACCTCGGTCTTGTGCGCGATGTCCGGCGAGACGATCTTCACGGCGACCGGATACCTGAGCCCGTCCACGCCCGTGCTGCCGATCGGAAGCAGGACATCGGCGCTGACCGGGATGCCGGTCGATGACAGCAGTGCCTTGCCTGCATGTTCGTCCAGGGTCGCAGGTCCGCGCGGCAGTGCGGCCAACGCGTCCGGCGGAATCGGTGGCTGGACGACCGTCGGGTACAGGCCCTGCGCCGACCAGCCGGCGCCGCTGGCACGGGTGCGCGCCTCTGCGTACGTTGCCAGCATGGCCATCGCGCGGGCGACACGCCGGGGCGATGGCAGCACGGGCACGCCGGCCTGCCGCAGCATCGCCAGGCCAGCAGGCACGGGCTCGTCGGTCATCGCGCTGAACGCCAGCACGGGCTTCGTCGTTCCGGGCAGGATCTGCGCGAGTTCCCCGGCCGCGAGCTGCACCTGGCCGGGCCCGGCGGAAGCGACCAGCAACCCGAGCTGGTGGATCCCCGGATCGGCGAGCAGGGCCTTGCAGGCGCGCGTGTATCCCTGCACCGATGACGGGCTCGGGAACCCCGGGCCGTAGTCGACCGGGTTGCCGCACGAGGCGAGTGGCGGCAGTGCCGCCTCCAGTTCCGCAGTCGTTTCCGCCACGAACGGCGCGATCGACAGGCCGACCTGGTCGGCGGTGTCGGCGAACACCGCGGCCGATCCGCCGGAGCCGCCCATCAGCGCCACGTTGCGTCCTTCGGGGAACCGGCCTGCCGACAGGACGAGCGCGAAGTCCGCCGCCTCGTGGATGTCGCCGACCTCGATCATGCCGCATTGCCTGAACGCGGCGCGGTAGACGTCGTAGTGCCCGGTGAGGTTGGCCGTGTGGGACGCGGCGGCACGACGACCCTGGTCGGTGTTGCCTGCCTTGAGCACCAGCACCGGCTTGCCGGCCGCGAGCGCGCGACGGCCTGCGGCCATCAGGGTGCGACCGTCGGCGACGCCTTCCAGGTAGGCGAGGATCACGCGGGTCTGCGCATCCTCGACGAAGGCGTCGATCAGCTCCGCCGCCGTGAGGTCTGCTTCGTTGCCGGTGGTGACGACATGGCGGAAGCCGACCCCGGCCTGCGCGCACTGCCTGACCAGTGCATTGCCGAAGCCGCCGCTCTGCAGTACCGCGGAGACGCCCCCCGCGGCAAGCCGCGGTTCGCGGGTGATGCTGCCGAAGGCCGCGTAGACGCCGGCATGCACGTTGACCAGCCCGAGGCAGTTGGGCCCGACGATGCGTACCGCGTGGGCATGTGCCGCCTCGAGCATGTCCTGTTCGAGGCGCGCGCCCTCCGGGCCGGCCTCGCGGAAACCGCCGCCGAGCACCACGGCGAAGGGGATGCCCCGGCGTCCGCACTGGCGGATGATCCCGGGCACCTGGGCGGCAGGCAGCGCAACCACCGCGAGGTCGCACTCGCCGTCGATCGACGCGAGGTCGGGATGGCAGCGATGCCCGGCCAGTTCAGGATAGCGTGGATTGACGGGAAAGATGCCGCCGCGATAGCCGTGTGCGCCAAGTGCCCGCAACGCCTGCCCGCCGGCACGGGTCGGATCGCCGCTGGCCCCGGCGATCGCGATGCCGCGCGGCTCGAACAGCCGCGCGAGCCTGGTCGGCGCGGTGGACGAGGGTACTTCCATGGCCATGCTAGCGCACGACCTGTTCGCCCCGGATGTCCATCTCCTTCAGCAGCTTGCGCCAGCGCAGGACTTCCGCACGGACATAGGCCGCGAACGCCTCGGGGGAGCGGGTCTGGGCTTCCATCCCCTGGGCGGCATAGCGCTCCTTCACGTCGGGCAGCGCGACGATGGCGCGGATCTCGGCATTCAGCCGCGCGGTTACCGGCTTCGGCGTGCCCGCAGGCACCATCACGCCGAACCACTGCACGACCTCGAAGCCGGGGATGGCTTCGGCGATGGCCGGCACGTCGGGCGCAGAGAGCAGGCGCTTCGGGCTGGTGACGCCCAGCCCGCGCAGCTTGCCCGCCTTGATGTGCGGGATCGCGGTGGAGATCGCGCCGAAGGACATCTGCACATGGGCCCCCAGCACGGCACTCACCGCTTCGCCGCCACCCTTGTAGGGCACGTGCACCAGGTCGATGCCGGCCGAGCGGCGGAACAGTTCGCCCGCGATGTGCGGCGTGGCCCCGGCGCCGCTCGATGCATAGCTCAGCTGCCGCGGCCGCGCCTTCGCGTATTGCAACAGTTCGGCGATGGACGTCGCGGGCACCGACGGATTCACCACCATGATGATCGGCACGTTCGCGACATCGGTGACCGCGTCATAGCTGGTGATCGGATCGAAACCCGGATTCGCCCACAGCGCAGGACCGATGGCCAGCGTGCTCGACGAGGCCATCAGCAGGGTGTTGCCGTCGGCCGCGGCCTTGGCTGCGATCTGCATGCCGATCATCCCGCCCGCGCCGGACCGGTTGTCGACGACCACCTGCTGGCTGCCGCGCTCGGCGAGCTTCTGGCCGATCGTGCGGGCGAGCAGGTCGGCCGCGCCGCCGGCAGAGAAGGCCACGATGAATCGCACCGGCCGGTCGGGCTGCTGCTGCGCGAGCGCGGGCATGCAGGCGAGGGCAGTGGCGCAGGCTGCGCCCATGATGGCGGCCGTCGAGGCGGTGCGGCGACCTGGATGGAGCATGTTCATGGGTCCGATCACGGAAGACGGGCGAGGGCCTGGGCCCGGAGGCCGGATGTTAGGATCGGCCTGCTGGGTGGTCAAGCGCGCCACCCGCGGTCGAACGGAAGGATCGGTCCATGCCCCACGCGATGTCGAGCGGCGCCCGGCTCTACTACGAGGAAGCAGGCAGCGGCACGCCGCTGCTCTTCGCGCACGAGTTCGGCGGCGACCTGCACAGCTGGGAGCCGCAGTTGCGCTTCTTCTCGCGGCGCTACCGCTGCATCGCGTTCAACGCGCGCGGCTGGCCCCCGTCCGAGGTGCGCAACGAGCCCGAGCTGAACACCGAGGACCATGCGGCGCGCGACATCGTCGCCGTGCTGCGGCACCTGGGGATCGACCGGGCGCATCTCGTCGGCCTGTCGATGGGTGCGCATGCGACGCTGCTGGCGGCGATCCGCACGCCGGAGATCGCGCTGTCGGCGACCATCGCCGGCCTGGGCTACGGTGCCGATGCCGACACGCGTGAACAGTTCGAGCGCGACACGATCGCCTTCGCGCAGCGCTTCGAGACGCTGGGCACGCGCGAAGCGATCCAGCCCTACGCCATCAATCCCTATCGCGTGCAGTACCAGAACAAGGACCCGCGCGGCTGGGAGGAATTCAGGCAGCAGTTCGAGGGGCATTCCGCCGAAGGCTCCGCGGCCGCGCTTCGCGGGGTGACGCTGCGCCGTACCCGGGTGCCGCAGCTGGAGGCCGAACTGCGCCGCATGTCCACGCCGCTGCTGGTGGTCACCGGCGACGAGGACACGCCCTGCCTGGCGCCCAGCCTGTTCATCAAGCATGCGTGCCCGACCGCCTCGCTGTCGGTGCTGCCCGCCACCGGGCATGCGGTCAACCTGGAAGAGCCGGACACCTTCAATCGCGTCCTGCTCGACTTCCTCACGCTGGTGGACGGCGGACGCTGGCGCCCGCGCGATCCGCGCAGCCTGGGTCGATCGACACTGTCGACCCGGCAGGGAAGCGACGCATGAACCGGTTGGCCTCGCAGGCCGCGCGATGACCCGGCTGCCGCGCGTATGGGTGTTGTCGACCGGCGGCACGATCGCCGGCACCGGTGCGTCCTCCACCCACCTCAGCGAATACAAGGCCTCGACCCTGCTCGGGTCGGAACTGCTCGCCGCGGTGCCGGAAGCGCATCGATTCGCCGACATCCGGGTCGAGCAGGTGGTCAACGTCGCCAGCCCGAACATGACCGTCGAGGTCTGGCGCAGCCTGGCGCTGCGCATCGACGCGATCCTGCGCGCGGATCCGGACGTCGCGGGCGTGGTCGTCACGCATGGCACCAGCACGCTCGAGGAGACTGCCTACTTCCTGCACCTCACGGTGCGCCACGACAGGCCGGTCGTGCTGGTCGGGGCGCAGCGGCCGGCCACGGCGATCAGCGCCGACGGGCCGCTCAACCTCCTGAACGCGATACGCACCGCAGCCGCCCCGCAGGCGCGCGGCAAGGGCGTGCTGGTGGTCATGAACGACGAGATCAATGGCGCGCGCGACGTGACCAAGTCGAGCACCTACCGGGTGGAGACCTTCCGCTCGGGCGAACTGGGCTTCCTCGGCTACGTGGACGACGACCGGGTCAGCTTCTACAACGCGTCGACGCGGCGGCATACGGCGGATTCCGAGTTCGACCTGGCCGGTGTCGACGCGTTTCCGCGGGTGGAGATCGTCGCCTCGTACGCCGGCGGGTCGCTGGCGCCGCTGCACGCGCTGGTGCACGAAGGGGTGGACGGCATCGTCTTCGCGTCGCCCGGCGCCGGTAGCCTGTCCGATGCGGAAGTGGCGGCGGTCAAGGCCATCGTGGCATCGGACGCCAGCCCGCGTCCGGTGCTGATGCGCTCGACGCGCACCGGCAACGGGCGCGTGACCAACCGTGCGGCCTTCGATGCGCTCGGCATCCTGCCGACGGACAACCTCAGCCCGCAGAAGGCGCGGATCCTGCTGATGCTGGCCCTGGCGCGGACATCGGATCCGGCGCAGATCGCGCGCATCTTCTCGGAATACTGATCAGGCCCGCATCAGCGTCACCACAAGCACCAGGATCCCGAGGCCCAGGTTGACCGACACCCAGGTGCGGATCTGCGCGAGCGCGGCACCGCCGGCCGGCCAGTCCGACGCCGACACCGCGCGGTCGAGCCTGCGGTAGAGCGCGAAGCGGATGTGCATGAAGATCGCGACCATGGCCACGCCGAGCACGGCCATGATCGTCCAGGCAAGCGGCATCTCGAAACGGCCACCCGATTGCACCACCTGCTTCGCGACGCGCCCGAGCATCCAGATCCCGCTGGCAAGGGTCAGCAGGGAGGCCACGAGCACGACGCGGAAGAAGCGTCCGAGCACCTCGTGCATCAGCCGCAGGCGGACCGGCGGCTCGAGTTGCGCCAGTGCCGGCCGCAGGAAGAAGTGGGAGAACACCATGCCGCCGATCCAGACGACGACGGCGAGCACATGCAGGGTCTTCAGCGTTGCATAGATCATCGAGCGGGCAGGCCACGTCTTGAGGGCCGCGTACTGTAGCCGAGAACGCGCGCCAGGCGCGGCGCGATCGCGTTCGTTCCGCAGCCGGCCGGTGTTCAGTCTCCCTTGATGCCTGCCGCGCGAATGAGCTTACCCATGCGCTCGAAGTCGTCGCGGGCACGCGTCTCGACTTGCTTCGGGCTGGTCGGCCAGGGGTCGGCACCCACGGTGATCAACCGCTCGCGCAGGTCGGCGGCGGCCAGCGACTTGTTGAGGGCCTCGTTCAGGCGCTGGAGCACCGCCGGCGGCGTGCCTGCCGGAGCGACCAGCCCGGACCAGAAGTACAGTGTCGCCCCCGGGAAGCCGGCCTCGCCGATCGTCGGCACCTCCGGGAACGCTGGGGCACGGCTGGCCGAGAACATCACCACCGGACGCACGGCTCCCGACTTGATGTGCTGCATGGCAGAGGGCAGGGTGTCGAACACCATCGTGAGGTTGCCCGCCGTCACGTCCGGGTAGGCGACCGCGGCGCTCTTGAACGGGACATGCGTCATCTCGGCGCCGGTCGATGCGCGCAGGATCTCGCTCGCCAGGTGCCCGATGCTGCCGATGCCCGACGACCCGAAGATCACCTTGCCCGGGTTGGCGCAGGCGGCCGCGGTGACTTCCTTCACTGTCCTCATCGGCTGGTTCGATCCGACCGTGAGGATGTTGGGAGACAGCGCGATGCCACCGATGCCGGCGAATGCGGTGGTCGTGTCGTACGGCACCTTGCGCTGGATGTGCAGCGCGATCGCATGGGTCGACAGGCTGGTGAGCAGGATCGCATAGCCGTCGGGCGATGCGTTGACGACCACATCCGCGCCGATGGTGCCGGCAGCACCGCCGCGGTTCTCGACGATCACCGTCTGGCCGAGCATCTCGCCCATCTTCTGGGCGAGGGCACGGCCCAGGATGTCCGACGCGCCACCCGGCGCGAACGGCACGATCAGCCGGATCGAACGGTTCGGGAAGTTTCCGGCGGCGGGCGACTGTGCGTACAGCAGGCCCGGGGTGGCCGCGCAGAGCAGGAACGCAGCGCCGCCTGCGGCGGCAAGCTGCCTGCGGGACGGATGCGAAAGGGTGGATGCCGGGGACCGGGTATCGGTCGCTGGAATCGCTGCGTGCAGGGACGTGCTCCTGTCGAGGACAGGCGCAGGCAATGCACTTGTCTTACCATGTGATAGTTCGCGCGCAGGGGCACGCGTCGACGACGATCCGGTGCCGGACCGGCATCGACGTGGTGCGTCCGGCGTCCGCGCTGGTGCATGCCGGCCGTGCGCAATCCACCAGCGTCAACGCCAGGTCCGCGGCCGCCTTGGGTTACCCTGCAGCGGGGTGCCCGGCCGTCAGTTGCCCAACCGGCGCCCCAGGGACACTGCGCAGGCACCGGCGAGGGCCGCCAGCGTCGGGTCAGCGCTCGCCGCGATCCCGTTCGGCAGGACCGTCGGAATGAAGGTCTCCCGGTCGCACGCGGCATCGGTGATGCGACCGATCACGAGCCGTCCCATGTTGACCTCGACCCGGTCCGCCGGCCACGGATCGGTCGGATCGAGAAGCTGGTCCTGCGGCGCGGCCACCTGCGCGAACATGTTGAACACCACGGCGCCGTTCGCCACGCGCTCGCCCAGCTCGGCACGAAGGAAGTCCGAGCCCCTGGCCTTGGCCTCGTCATCGGTCAGGCCGACCCGCCCGGCGACCGGCCCGAAGCGCCAGCGCAGGGCCTGGGACTTGCCGCCGGCATTGGTGGCGATGAACGTGTTGGTGCTCCAGTACGGCACCGTCGCATAGCCGGCCGGCACCGGCTGGTTCGCCAGGTAGGCTCCCCTGGCGGGTGGTCGCGGGGTTGGCCTTCTAGAACGCTGCGATGGCCTCGAGGTTCATCTTCCCGGTCGCCGGGTCGGGGGCGCGCACCTGCAGGAAGCCGGCGAACTGCACCGAGGTCTGCGCGAAGAAATGGGACACCGACACGAAGATCCATTCCAGGCGCTCCTTGCCGTCGTCGAGACGCACCGCGATGCCGCACACCGACTTCGCGTTGTCGGGCGCCTTCGGGTTGTGGTCGCCGATCGAGAAGCGGCCGATCAGCGGCGTGCGCTGGCCGGCCTCGAGCATGCGCGCGCGGGTGATGGCCGCCGCCGTCGCGGCTGCTTCGAACTGGCCCGCCATGCAGGAGCCCTTCGCATTCGAGCCGCGCGCCATGTGCTTGCCGAGCACGCCGTTCAGCGCGTCGACGATCACCACCGGCGACACCGTTGCCGCGTCGGCGGCCATCGCCGGCGCCTGTGCGGCTGCGGGGCTGATGCCGGAGATGCCGACCGTCGCGGCGACACCGGCGGCGGCGAGCACGGCTGCGACACGGCGCGAAGCACGTCGGTTTTCTTCTTGCAGGGGACTCTCCCCGGGTCAGCTGTGTATGGACGCCCCGCCATCGGTTCCTGCGTGGGCGGCTTGGACTCCGCTGACAAGTACGCGACAAGGCGCGTTCCGGATTCAGGGGCCCCGCGTATCCGGCGCAGCAGGGCGCCTGACCAGCACCACCACCAGCGTCACCACGGTGAGCGGCACCACGAATCCCAGCATGATCCCGGAGAAGGCCGGCAGCGCGTCGTGCTGTTGCGCAGCGAGGATCAGGTAGGCCACGTACGCGCCGTAATAGCCGAGGAACAGGGCGCCTTCCCAGCGCGCGATCTCGCGGCCGGTCAGGAACACCGGCAGGCAGGCCAGTGCCACCGCCAACATAACCCAGATGTCGAACGCGAGCAGCGAGGGCGCCAGCGGGAGGCCGAGCCCGCCGGACACCAGGCCGGAGAGGCCGACGCAGCCGAGGATGTTGAAGGTGTTGCTGCCCACCACGTTGCCCACCGCGATGTCGCGTTCGCCCTTTAGGGCCGCGGTGATGCTGGTGGCCACCTCGGGCATGCTGGTGCCTGCTGCGACGATCGTCAGGCCAATGACAAGGTCGCTCACGCCCATCGCCTTCGCGAAGCCGACCGCGGCCTGCACGAGGTAGTCTGACCCGAGCACCAGCGCGGCGAGGCCAGCGCCGATCAGCAGCAGCTGAACCGGCAGACGGCTGTCCCATGCACCCGCGTCCGCCGGCTGGATCTCGTCGGCGTACGCGTCCCTGGACGCCTGTGTCTCGCGCCGCGACTGCACGACGAGGAACACGGTGTAGCCGACGAGCAGCATGAACAGGAAGCCGCCGTCGAGGAACGACACCCGGCCGTCCAGCCCCAGTGCCAGCAGCAACAGGCTCGCGCCGAGCATGATCGGTACTTCCTGCCGTACCAGCTGGATGTTCACCACCAGCGGCGCGATCAGCGCGCTCAGGCCGAGGATGAACAGCACGTTCAGGATATTGCTGCCTACCACGTTGCCGATGGCGATGTCGGTCTTGCCGTCGAGCACCGCGCCGACACTGACAGCCATCTCGGGCGCACTGGTGCCGAAGGCGACGATGGTGAGTCCCACCACCAGCGGACTGATGCCGAAGGACAGCGCCAGCCTGGAGGAGCCGCGCACCAGCAGGTTGGCACCGATCACGAGCAGGGCGAGCCCGCCGAGGAACATGATCATGATCCGGTCCTTGCGTTCGATCGTGGCTCGGCGGGGGGGCAGGGGGCGAGGGTGGTCCGGGGCATCGCGGGCGTTTGAAAGTACACTTCCCGCAACACTGACACAGGCGGGCCCGGCTGTCTCCATGATTTGACCCAGATGAACGAGATCAACCGCCTCATGTCCGAAACGGGACGCTCCTTCCAGGCCGGCGACCACCTCGGGGCAGCGGATCTGTTCCGCCAGGCGCTCCATGTCGATGCCAGTCCGTTCGCCGACGCCGCGCGGCACTTCGTCGCCGGCTTTCCGGTCCAGGACGTGTCGCAGTTCTGGCGCGCGCCCGCCGACCTGTATCCGGCCGGAGCCGGGGTCGAGGACATCTTCGCGTTCATCTACGACCGGAGCGTCTGGGGCGGCGGCTCCGGCGCAGGTTCCAACCTGCCGGTGACGGTGCCCTACATCGGCTACCTGCGCTACCTGATGGAGCGCCACGGGGTGCGCACCATCGTCGACATCGGCTGTGGCGACTGGCGCTTCGCCCGCCACTCGACTTCACCGGCTGCGAGTACATCGGCTACGACGTCGTGCCATCGGTGGTCGAGGCCAATCGCGCCGCCTACGGCGCGCCGAACATCCGCTTCGAGCATGCCGATGCGGCGCAGGTCGCGGCGCTGCCCGAGGCCGACCTGATCGTCTGCAAGGACGTGCTGCAGCACCTGTCGAACCGCAACGTCGCGCGCGTGCTCGAGAAGTGTTCGACGGCCCGGCTCGCGCTGTTCACCAACGACTACCACCCGCTGAACGCCGATTGCAGCGACGGCGGCACCCGCCAGCTGGACGTGAGCCGGGCGCCGTTCTCGCTGGCTGCGCGGCCGGTGCTGCAGTTCGGACGGAAGGTGGCATTCCTGCGCGAACGGTGACCGGCATCGGCGACCTGCCGCGCTGCCGACCCGCCGCACCCGGGTGCGCGGCCTGCTTCAGGCCGCGGCCGGCACCAGCGCCCCTTGCGTGTCGGCCGCGTACGTGCCGTCGCGATGCCCCATGAACGCGCCGTCCGACAGCCACTCGGCCGTCGCGCGATAGAGCAGGTGGCGCGCCCGCTCGAACTGCATGAAATGCGAACAGCCGGCGACCCGCACGAACATCCGCTGCGGCGCCGCGAGCGCATGCCAGGATTCGATCCGGCGCGCATAGTTGTCGTGCTCGCCGAGCAGGTAGAGCGTCGGCGCCGCGATCTTCGCGAGGCTCGCCTTCCAGCCGAAGTTCATCCGGTTCGGTGCGCGCATGATGCCCAGGCCCTCGCGGCCCCAGCCGGCGCCGATCTCGTCGATCGCCATCAGTTCGCGCCAGAACGCGTCGCAGACCGACGGATCGTCGAGCTGGCCGGCGTCGTGCACATGGTCCCGCCAGCGACGGTCGAGCAGGAACTCCCGGGTCTGCAGCAGCGTCGGCGCGCCCGGCTCCGGCATCGACGCGGGCAGGTCCTCGCGCTCGAAGAACTGCGACGGCCCGTACAGCAGCAGACGCCCGACCTTGCCGGGATGCAGGGCTGCATAGCCGCCGGCCCGCGGCGCGCCCGTCGACCATCCGACGAGATGCACCCGATCGACACCGCGCAGTTCGCGGATGAAGTCGACGATGGTGTCGATCTCGTCCCACTCGCTGCGGCTCGAGACCAGCTTGAACGGGTAGCGCGGCGCATGCGGGCCGGCCATCACGTGCGGGACAAGGTGCTGCTGGAAGGACGCATCGACGTTCACCGGGTCGTCCATGCGCGGCCGCGGCGACGGGGCATAGCCGGTATGCGAGAAGGTGAAAACGTCGAACCCGGCGCGTGCCATCCGTTCCATGTAGCTGTAGTCGCCATGGCGCAGGTCGTAGGCGACGATCGATGGCGCGAACCCCCCGTGCAGCATCAGGATCACCGGCCGCGCCGTGCCGCCATCGGGCTGGCCGGGCAGCGTGCGCTCGCGCAGGAACAGGCCGACGCTCTGGCCAAGGTTCGCGTGGACGGTGGAGACATGGGGGACGAAGCGGTCGATCGAGAGGACTTCGCCGTCTTGCGCAGGTGTCATGTTGGCAGGCCTGTGGGGATTCTAGGGAGGGAAGGCGCATCTGACGCAGCGCACGCATCGCGCGCAGCGGCGTATCCTGCGGCCAGACGATACGCGAGATGGAGGCGTGCAATGCATCATTCCGTCGCCGGGTCCGGCCTCGCCGCGCTCTGCCTGTCCGCCGCCCTGGGCGGCAGCGGACAGGCGAATGCGCAGGGCGGCAGCGCGGCCGCGTTTCCGCAGAAGGCGGTGCGCTTCATCGTGCCCGTCCCGCCGGGCGGCGGCGCCGACTTCGTCGCGCGAACCTACGCGAAGCGGCTCGGCGACACGCTCGGCCAGCCGTTCGTGATCGACAATCGCGGCGGCGCGGCGTGCATCATCGCGATGTAGCTGGTCGCGCGCGCCGCACCCGACGGATACACGCTGATCCAGACCAACGTCTCCACGGTCTCGATCAACCCGTTCATCTATCGCAAGCTGCCCTACGACGCGATCGCGGATTTCGCCCCGGTCTCTCTGGCCACGCTGAACCCCCTGGTGCTGGTCGTGCATCCGGCGGTGCCCGCGCGGACGGTGCCGGAACTCGCAGCCCTGGCGCGTGCGTCGCCCGGCAAGCTCGGCTATGCGTCGCTGGGCGGCGGCAGCATCCAGCACCTGGCCGGCCACCTGTTCTCGAAGTCGCTCGGACTCGACATCACCCATGTGCCATACAAGGGCGCTGCGCCGGCCACGGTCGACCTGCTCGCAGGCCAGGTGTCGATGGCCTTCAGTGGCGTGGGAACGGTGGTCGGCCATGCGAAGGCGGGCCGCCTGCGCGCGCTGGCACTGACCGGCAGCGAACGCATCGATGCCTTCGGCGACATCCCGCTGATGCGCGATGCCGGCGTCGACATCCCGTTTCTCCTGTGGAACGGCGTGCTCGGTCCGGC
>JAJTHE010000050.1 GCA_021298815.1 Betaproteobacteria bacterium
AAGTAACCGCAGCAACCCGCCCGTCATCGGAGGCCGCCGGCAGAACGGCCCGTGACCGGTGCGGACCCAGGATGGAGGAGGCTTCATGCAATCAACGGCAGGCAAGGGCCGTCCGCTGCGGCGGGCGATCGCCGCGACGTTCGTGGCAGGCAGGACGCTGACGGTCGCGCTGGTGGCTGCGCTTCCGGTCACGGTCACACTCCCGCTCACCGCCACGCCCGCACTGGCGCAGGGCACAGCCTCAGCCTGGCCCGCGAAGCCGATCCGCTTCATCGTGCCATGGACGCCCGGCAGCGGCACCGACCTGTGGTCGCGGGCGTTCGCCGCACGGCTGCAGGACACCATCGGCCAGTCGGTGGTGATCGATAACCGCGGAGGCGCCGGCGCCGTGATCGGCACCGAGATCGCGGCCAAGGCACCGGCCGATGGCTACACCATCTATGTCGGCGGTTCGGTGTCGCTGGCGATCAGCCCGGCGATCTATCCGAAGGTGGCCTACGACCCGGTGCGCGACTTCGCACCGGTGAGCCTCGTCTCGCGCTTCTACAACGCGATCGCGGTGCATCCGTCGCTGCCGGTCAAATCGGTGAAGGAACTGATCGCCCTGTCCCGGCGCCAGCCCGGCGCGTTGATGATGGCCTCGGCCGGCAACGGCTCGACCAGCCACCTGGTCGGCGAACTGTTCATGGCCACCACAGGCGTGAAATGGACGCATGTGCCGTACAAGGGCGGCGGCCAGTCGGTGGCCGGCGTGCTCGGTGGCGAGTCGCACTTCACCATCTCGCCGGTGGTCGCGACCGCATCGCTTGCGCGCGCGGGAAAGTTGCGGGTATTCGCCGTGACCAGTGCGCAACGATTGCCCGGACTGCCGGACGTGCCGACCGTCGCCGAGTCTGGCGTGCCCGGCTTCGAGTACGGCGGCTGGAACGGCATCCTGGTGCCGGCCGGCACGCCGGTCGAGCGGGTGGGGCGGCTGCACGCGGCGACGGTCAAGGCGGCCAACACGCCGGAGTTCAGGGAAGTGCTCGAACAGGATGGCTCGCAGCTCGTCGCCAGCACCCCTGAGCAGTTCGCCGCGTTCATCCGCAGCGAGTACGAACGCCATGTGAAGCTGATCAAGGAGGCGGGGATACGGCCGTGACGACGGCGCGCAGGCCACTTCGACGCGAAGGAGGGTACCCGATGCAACGGCGTATCCGCATCACGGCTGCAGCAGCGCTGGCGCCAGTGGTTGCACTGGCAATGGCTGTGGCAGGGTTGCCTGCCGTCGCTGTTGCGCAGGCCTGGCCGGCCAAGCCGATCCGCCTGATCGTGCCGGGGCCTGCCGGCGGCGGGACGGACATCCTCGGGCGGATGGTGGCGGAGGGCCTGACGCGCCACTTCGGCCAGACGGTGATCGTCGACAACCGGGGCGGCGGGGCCGGCATGATCGGCACCGAGGTGGTCGCGAAGGCGCCCGCGGACGGGTACACGCTCCTGATGGCCTATGCCGGCGTGCTGACGGTGAACCCGGCGTTGTTCAAGGTGATGCCCTACGATCCGATCAGGGACTTCGCCCCGGTCGCGATGTTTGCGCGGGTGCCGGCGGTGCTCGTCGTCCATCCGTCCCTGCCGGTGAAGTCGATCGCCGACCTGGTGCGGCTGGCGCGCGCGAAGCCCGGTGCCCTGGACTATGCATCGTCCGGCAACGGGACCTCGGGCCACCTGTGCCTGGAACTGCTCAAGCAGGTCGCGAAGATCGACATCGTGCACATTCCCTACAAGGGCGGTGCGCCGGCGATGGCCGACGTGCTGGGTGGCCAGGTCCCGATCATCTGCAACAACCTGGTGGAGATCCTGCCGCAGGTGAAGGCAGGCCGCATGCGCGCGCTCGGCATCTCGGCGCTTGCGCGGTCTTCCCTTCTGCCCGACGTGCCGGCGATCGCGGAGACCTATCCGGGGTTCGAGGCGGACACCTGGTTCGGCGTGATCGCGCCGGCGGGCACGCCAGCGCCGATCGTCGATCGCCTCAACGAAGCGGTCCGGCAGCTGAAGGAGACCCCTGCCGTACGGAGCCGGCTGTCGCAGATGGGTGCGGACGCGATCGAACTGTCGCCGTCCGAGTTCAGCGCGCTGATCCGGCGCGAGATGGAGAAGTGGGCGAAGGTCGTGGCCGGTGCCGGCATCCGGCCCGAATAGCGGTCACGTCCGCCCTGCGCGGACATCTTCCACCGATGCCGCGAACGATCCGTCGCGCCGCTTCAGCGCACGGGTGACCGACCGTTCGTTGCCGAAGGTCGGTATCACCGCCGAGTGCTTGCCCGCGCCGCCGACCACGATGACGATGTAGTCCTGCGGGCTCTGGCACATCGGCACCATCGCATCGAGGCCGGCCGTCGCGAAGCGCTCCGGGAAGGTCACGCGCAGCCGGCGCTCCCGGTTCTCGTCGGAGAACTTCCCGAGCGGCACGCGCGCATGCTCGTAGAGGTACTCCTTCACGTCCTGCTTCGAGAAGCCACCGCGCGCGACCGTGGCTGCGTGCTCCGGCCCGAACAGGATCACCGGCTCGGACAGGCGGTTGTTGATGTTGTTGACCCCTGTTGTCGCGACCGTACCGGCGAGTGTCTTCATCACGCCGCCGGCGGTCGTGCTCTCGTGGTCGTTGACGTTGTGCGGTGGTTCGGCGGCGACCACGGTAACGGTCGACGCATGTTCAGGGAATCCGCGTTCGACGTGCAGCGGTTCCCATGGGCTCGCCGCCGCGTTCTCCGCGGTGCAGTAGGTGTACTTCGCCGGCGATCCGTAGGTCGCCATGTCGCCCACGCCGGGGGATGATCCACCGAGGTTGACCAGGGCGAGCCGCACGGCCCGGCCGATCGTGGCGTTAGCCTGTCCCGCGGGGCCGAACGCGCCATGCCCGCAGTTCAGCCGGAGTTCCGCGGCGATCGGCCCGTTGAAGATGAGCAGCGGCGAGCACGAATGGGTCGTCGCCTGCACGCCATAGAGGTTGAACGGTTCCTCGGCCAGCGCTTCGATCGCCAGCACCACCAGCGGGAAGTACTCCGGCCGGCACCCGGCCATCACTGCGTTGGCTGCCAGCCGCAGCGGCGTCGCTGCACCATAGCGCGGCGGGATCTTCGCGACGGGCTCGCTCCAGGGCCGGTCGCAGTAGTCGAGCATGCGTTCCACCCGCGCCACCGTCGGAGGCACGATCGGCAGGCCATCGCTCCAGCCACGCTCGAGGTAGAGCGCGTTGATCTTCTCCAGGTCGTCCTCGGCCTGTAGGCTCGCACCGGGAAGGGCGAGCAGGTCCGGCAGCGAAGTCATCGGCCCTCCTCCCGGAACAGGTCGAGCAGTTGCGGCACGGCCACGTCGGCGCGAGCCTGCACCTCGGCCAGCAACAGTCCGCCGAGCGGATGCGGGATCAGGATCAGCGGCAGGTCAGGCACGCCGAACACCCGTGCCTGGGTGCGGCCCAGCTTCAGGAATGCTTCGGAGCAGATCACCGCGGCGCGCAGGCCGCGCTTCCGGAGCTGGATCATGTCGTGGACACTCCACGACGTGCAGGCTCCTCAATCGGCCATCGCGGTGAGGACGAAGTCCGCCTCCGCCGCGAGTCGATCGAGCACTTCGGCAGGCGCGCCCTTGGCCGCGTTGTCCTTGCGCTGCGAGACGACGGACTCGATCGCGACGGAGGCGCGAAGGCCCTCCACCGCGAATCGCAGCAGGTGGTCCGCATTGCCCTTGCTGTTGTCGAGCAGGCCGAAGCGAAGTCCTGCCCGTGCGGAGCGGGGCGATGCGGCCGGTGCCTCGGCTTCCTTCGTGGACGCGTCGGGAGCATCCGGGGCGTCCGGGGCGACGAGCGTAATCATTCGTTGCATGTGTCCTCCATGGCCTGCCAGCGCTTCAACCGTGGAGCCATGGTAGATGACTCTCACCCGATCAGCGAGCGCCCCTCCATCCCGTCGCAAGCCTGGCCGAGGAAGCGCAGCAAAGTGGGTGCGATGTCCGGCAGGCTGGTGGCGTCCCCGACCACCGCCGGCGCAACCTGCGGATGCATCAGCACCAGGAACGGCCGCGTCTCGTCGGGACCAAGGCCGCCGTGGTGGCCGCAGCCGATCTCGGGTGCCTTCTCGCCATCGGCGACCAGCCAGCGATTGCCGGCGATGCCGCGCGCATTGCGCGCGGTGTCGACCGCGGCCGCAAGCGCCTCGTCGCCGCCGAGCCCCAGTGCGCGCAGTTCATCGACGCCGAGGATGCGTCCGGCCCAGGGTTCCTGCGCCATCCCGGCGAGCCGCTCTAGCAAGGCAGCGCGCGCGTCCGGCGTCGCGTAGATCAGCCCCGCCGTCCCCTGCGATGCGACCGCGATGCGTCCCTGTTCGAGTTCGTCCGCCAGTCCTTTCGACGCCAGCCAGCGACCGACATGGATCGAATCGCCGATCGCCTCGTGCCCGTGGTCGGAGCACAGTCCCACCAGGATGTCGGCATGCTCGCGGGCACGCTCCACCGCCGCGAGCGTCTTTTCCGCGAGCGTGTCGACGACCCGCAGTGCCTCGAGATGCTCGGGGCCACCCACCGCCTGGTGGTGCAGGGTGAGGTCCGGATTGGCCAGCCACAGGATGCCCACCGCGATGTCGTCGTCCGGCACGACCTGCGTGCAGAAGCGTTCGGTCATCGCGCGATCGCCATCGAGGTCGTGGCTGATCGCGAGATGGTCGGCACCCTGCAGCGCGACCCCGCCGGGTCCGTACGAGCCCGATCGATGGAGCACCCGGCCGCCGTGCTCGGGATCGAGGAAATAGGCCGCCCCGGCAGACACGTTCGAGTACGCGACCTGGCGCAGGCCGGCCGCCGCCAGCCGGTCGGCCATCGTGCGCCGGCGCAGCGCCCGTCCGGTGACCTCGCGCAGGTGCGCGACGAAGCCGGGCAGCCCCACGTCGCTGACCACCAGCCTGCCTTGTTCCATCAGCGCGACCTGGTTGCCGTACAGGCCGTGCGACCCGGGGAAGCAGCCGGTCGCGATGCTGGCGGCCGACACGCGGGTCACCGACGGGAACACCGCGCGATGGTCGGACGCCCGAAGGCCCGCACGCAGGCAGCCATCGATGAACGGCGTATGCCCCTTGCCGAGCCAGTCCCGGCCCAGTCCGTCGCAGACGACCAGGATCACACGCTTCACGCTGCACCACCGTTCATGAAGGGCATCTCCAGGGGCCGCTCAGTCCAGTCGAAGTCCCGATCGCGAGACGATGAGGTCGCTGCGCTCGATCTGCGCACGGATGAAGTCGCGCAGCTGCTCGGGCGTGGAACCCACCGGCTCGGCGCCCTGCTTGAGCAGGGTCGACTGTACCTCCGGGAAGGCCAGCGCGGACACGAACGCCTTGTTGAAGCGGGCTACCATCGCAGCCGGCGCACCCTTCGGAAGGGCGCTGGCCACCCAGGTGCTGAAGTCGAAGCCGGGGAAGCCGAGTTCCGCGACCGTCTGCGCATCGGGAAGCGCAGTCGCGCGGCGGCTGGAGGTCACCGCCAGCGCCTGCAGGCGTCCCGATGCGACGAGCGGCACCGCCGGCGGCACGCTGCTGATCGCGACATGCACATGGCCACCGATCGCGTCCTGCACCAGCGGCCCCGAGCCCTTGTAGGGCACGTGCACCAGCGACACCTTGCCCATCGCGGACAGCAGTTCCCCCGCCAGATGCTGGGGGCTGCCGGCGCCGATGGAGCCATAGGTGATGGTTCCCGGATTGCTGCGCGCGGTGGCGAGAAACTTCGCGAGCGTCGGGCGCGTGGCCGGATGCGACACCAGCACCAGCGGGAACACCGCGATCAGGCTCACCGGCTCGAAGTCGGTGCGCGGGTCGTAGGCCATCTTGCGATAGAGGCTGGTGTTGATCGCCATCTCGCTGGCGGCACCGAACAGCACCGTCTGTCCGTCGGGCGAGCTGCGTGCGACATAGGCCGCGCCGACCATGCCGGTGGCGCCTGGCCGGTTCTCGATGATCACCGGTTGCTGCAACGCCTCGGTCAGCCGGGCTGCGATCGCACGCGCCGTGATGTCGGTGCCACCGCCGGTCGGATACGGGATCACCAGCCGGACCGGGCGATCGTTCGCCTGTGCGAGGCTGGTCGACGGCGCAAGCGCCAGCGAAGCCGAGAGGATGCCGATCGCGCCGATGTACAGGGTGGTCTGCGCCTGCCGCGCAGCGCTCGATCGTGACATGGCCTGCCCTTCGATGAATGCGAAGCGACCAAGTCTGAGGGGCGCGAGTGACACATCGATGACAGCAGGCGTCCGTTCGGGTGGTCGCCGATCTCGTGTCCCGCCTCGGCCATGATATCGAGATCATCGTGCGCCCGCAGCGGCCACGCGCCGGAAAGATCGAGCTGCGCTTCGCCTGAAGCCAGGCTGCCGCTACCGATTCCGCCCCGCCGCTCGCGCCTCGCGCTTGAGCTCGAACCGATACCGGTAGCGCTCCTCCGGGTGCACGCTGACCGACGTCTGGAACACCTCGCCACTGCGACCGGTGTAGGTGCGCATCACCACCATCGCCGGCGACTCGGCCTCGGCCTTGAGCGCGGCGGCCATGCGCTTGGGCACCCGCATCACGAACAGCTCGATGTCGGCGCGCTCGATCACTTCGTCGAACAGCTCGACGATCTGTTCGCACACCGGCATCGACGTATGCCTGCGATGCTTCGTGACGCTGGCGTACTGCGGCAGCACGTAGGTGTCGGTCCAGCACAGCGGCACGGTGGACTTGCCGGCGTAACGCAGCGTGGTGATCTGGAACCATTCCTTGCCGGCGGGGCAGTGCAACTGCTGGGCCAGCGCGGCATCGGCCTTCACGTAGCGGGTGGCGGTCACCTTGCGATGGGTGTCGCGCGGATAGTCGAGCAGTTCGTTCACCGAGGTGACTGCATGCGACAGCACCACCGGCATGTGGGTGGCGACCACCACCGAACCGGTGCGTGGACGGCGCACGATCAGTCCCTCGGTCGAGAGCGTCGCCAGCGCCTGGCGCAGCGTCGGACGGCTGGTGTCGAACAGCGTGGCGAGTTCCGCCTCGATCGGCAGCCGCATGCCAAGCGCATACACGCCGGACTGGATGTCGGCGCGCAGCCGGTCGGCGATCTGGGTGTGGCGGGGAGGACTCTTCTGGGGCGCCATTTCAATCATCTTGACAATTCAGGGGGGCATCGCTACGGTCACGGACAGATGTCGGTCCACCGGCCGAACAAAGACACCCGGGGTTCGAGGCCGTTGCCAAGAATACTTGGAGCGGAACAAGGGGAGGGGCAGCATGGCTGATCGTTCCTGTCGCGGGCTCGCCGCCGCGATGCTGGTGGCCCTCCCGGCCGCGGCATCGGCGCAGCCGGCCGCGAACTATCCCGACCGTCCGGTTCGCGTGGTCAATCCATCCTCGCCCGGCGGCGGCGCCGACGTGGTCTCGCGCATCGTGATGCAGGAGGTGTCGAAGGCGCTCGGCCAGTCGTTCATCATCGACAACCGTCCCGGTGCCGCCAACATCATCGCCACCGAGATCGCCGCGAAGGCGCCGCCCGACGGCTACACCTTGCTGATCGCGGCTACCGGCACCTTCGTCACCAATCCGCTGCTCTACGCGAAGCTGCCGTACTCGATCAAGGACTTCGAGACGATCAGCATCGTCGCCGACGCGCCGTTCATCCTGTCGGTGCATCCGAGCGTGCCGGCGCGCACGGTGAAGGAACTGGTCGCCCATGCGAAGGCGCAGGAGGGCAAGCTCACCTTCGCCTCGTTCGGACGCGGCAGCTCCTCGCATCTGGCGGGCGAGCTGTTCCAGTCGGTGACCGGCACGAAGCTGGTCCATGTGCCGTACAAGGGTGCCGCACCCGGCATGGCCGACCTCGTCGCCGGGCAGATCACGATGGCCTTCGACAGCGGCCTGTCGTCGATCCCCAACATCACCGCCAAGCGCATCCGCCCGCTCGGCGTGGCCGCCCCGCAGCGCCTGCCCAGCCTGCCCGACGTACCGACGCTCGCCGAGCAGGGCCTCGGCGCGTTCGATGCCGGCACCTGGTACGGCGTGATGGCACCGGCGCGCACGCCGAAGCCGATCGTCGACCGGCTGCATGGGGCGATCGTCAAGGCACTCGCGCTGCCGGATGTCGCGAAGCGGATCAACGACCTGGGCACCGCGGTGATCGGCAACACGCCGGTCGAGTTCAGCGCGCAGATCGCGCGCGAGAGCGAACGCTGGGCAGCGGTGGTGAAGCAAGCTGGGCTTAAGCCGGAATAGCCTGGGCAGACGAAGGACCGTGCCCGCTTGACCGCACCCCTGATCATCCGCGCCGAGGCCATCCCGGTCTCGCTGCCGCTCGCCCGTCCCGTGCTGATGGGCGGTGGCCAGCGCTTCACGCATTCCGAGTCGCTGGTCGTGCGGCTCGAGACCGACAGCGGCCTGGTCGGCTGGGGCGAGGCATCCGCGGCGCCGACGATGACCGGCGAGACCCTGCCCGGCATGAAGCTGGTGGTCGATCGCGTGCTGCTGCCGATGCTCGACCATGCGCCGGTGCTGGAACGCGCGACGATGGAGCGCCGCCTGCAACGCGCGATCCCCGGCAACAGCGCCGCCAAGTGCGCGGTCAACGTCGCCCTCTACGACCTGCTCGGCCGCCACTATCGCGTGCCGGTGCATGCACTGCTCGGCGGGCTCGCGCGCACCCGGCTCCCGGTGATGCACCTGCTGGCCAACGCTACCGTCGAGGAAGACCTCGACGAAGCGGTACGGAAGCAGGCCGAGGGCATCCGCCTGTTCAAGGTGAAGGCCGGCGTGAAGCCGGTGGCCGACGAGATCGCGATGCTGTCCGCCCTGCGCGAACGCCTCGGGCCGGAGGCGATGCTCTGCGCCGATGCCAACACCGGCATGGGACTGGACGACGCCTGCGACTATGCGCGTGCCGCGGCCGGCGCAGGGCTGCTGTTCTTCGAGCAGCCGCTCCCCGACCACGACCTCGACGGCATGATCAAGGTCGCGCAGGCCGGCGGCGCGCCGACCTGCGCCGACGAATCCGCGCACGACATCGACCACATCATCGCCTGGCATCGCGCCGGTGCGATCGCGGGCGTGAACCTGAAGACGATCAAGCTCGGCGGCATTGCCGGCCTGATGCGCGCGGCGATCGTGTCCGGCCAGCTCGGGCTGAAGATCAACCTCGCCTGCAAGGCGGGCGAATCGAGCCTCGGCACCGCGGCGCTGGTGCACCTGGGCTACACCGTGCCCAACCTCGACTGGGGCATCACGCCGAGCAGCCAGTACCTGGCCGAGGACATCGTGCGCGCGCCGATCCGGCCGGTGGACGGGACCATTCCCGCACCGACCGGCAACGGGCTGGGCGTCGAGGTGGACGAGGGTGCGGTGGATCGCTTCCGGACGGCAGCCTAGCGCTGCCCTCCCGAGGCGCATTTGTATTGACAATTCACGGCCCGGGTCCTACCTTGGCAGCCTCGGCCCGCAGGGCCCCCGCATGAAGGAACCGCGATGAACGCGCGCGCTCCGCTGGCTGCCGTGCCGGCACCGGTCGACAACGGCAACAACGGCAACAACGGCAACAACGGCACGGCCGGCGTCGCCGGCCCTCCGGGCACCGGCAAGGACTTCTCCGACGTCTCGTACGCCGAAGCGCTGCAGCGCGCGGCCGACCTCGTCCCGCTGCTGCGATCGGAGGCCGCCGCGACCGAAGCTGCGACCCGGCTCACCGACACCGTGCTCGCCGCGCTGCACGAGAGCGGCCTGCTGCGCTACCAGCAGCCCAGGGCCTGGGGCGGCATGGAGCTCGACTTCCCCGCGTTCTACGAGGTGCCCGAGATCCTCGGCCGGGGCTGCGCATCCACCGGCTGGGTGTTCGCCAACCTGTCCTCACACCATCGCCAGCTGTCGCAGTGGGACCCGAAGGCGCAGGAAGAGGTCTGGGGCCCGAACCCCGATGCGCTGATCGCCTCCGGCATCGCCTATGTGCAGGGGCAGGGCACGCTGGTCGATGGCGGCCTGCTGCTGTCCGGGCAGTGGGGCTTCTCCTCCGGCGTCGACGTGTCGCAGTGGAACATGCTCGCCTGCGTCGTGAAGGACGCCGACGGCAAGCCGATCGACTGGTGCATGAGCGTGGTGCCGCGCGAAGACTACGAGATCATCGACGACTGGCAGGTGCTGGGCATGCGCGGCACCGGCAGCCGCACCGTGCGCTGCAAGGACGTGTTCGTGCCGCAGCATCGCGTGCTGTCGATGCAGGTGTCGAAGCCCGGCCACAGCTTCCCCGGGTTGAAGGTGCACACGAACCCGATGTTCCGCGTGCCGACCTCTTCGCTTGGCGGCAACGGCATCGCCGGCGCGATGATCGGCAATGCACGCGCGATGCTCGACGAGACGACCTCCTCGGTGAAGGAACGCGCGACCAGTTACACCGGTGCATCGATGCGCGACTTCCCGACTGTCCAGCTGCGCGTCGGCATGGCCGGTGCGAAGATCGACGCCGCACATGCGTGGCTGAAGAGCGACTGCCAGGAAGGCTGGGCCACCTACAAGGCCGGCAGCAGCTTCGATGTCGAGACCAAGCTGCGCTACCGGCGCAACACCGCGATGGCGATGAAGATCGCCAACGAAGCGGTCGACACCTTGCAGGAGATGGCCGGCGCGAACGCCATCTATGACAAGAGCCCGCTGCAGCGGATGTTCCGCGATGCGCATGCGTCGTCGGGGCATGTGGTGTTCAGCACCGACATGCAGTTCACCCCATGGGGGCTGGTGGCGCTGGGCGGGGCGTTCAAGAGTCCGACGATGTAGGGCGACGGCGATCAACCCTGCCACGGGTTGATCACCGTCAGGCCTGTACGTTCGAATGGAGCCGTGTCCCTGGTCGCCACGCCCATGCCGTTGGCCGATGCGATCGCGGCGATGATCGCGTCAGCGGAGGAGATGGCCGAGCCCATGGCTCTCGAGCGGGCTAGCACGTCCGCATACGCCTGGGTACAGGCCATGTCGAAGGGCAGCACACGACCGGAGAAGAGCGGCAGCACCCGCTTCTCCAGGTTGTCGTGCAGGCTTGTCCTGCGCCTGCCGGCGGGAAGCAGCGCTACGCCTGCCCGCAACTCGGCGACCGTGATCGCGGCAAGGAAGAGGGTTTCGATCGGCTGGGCGTCGATCCATGCAATGACCCTGGCATCCGGCATGGGCCGCGCCGGCTCGGACACGACGTTGGTGTCCAGCAGGATCATTCGAAGGTTGCCGCGCGTGCAGGGGTCCTGTCCCGAACCTGTTCGAAGACGGCGAACTCTTCGTCAGTGAGCCGGGCCTGGCGTCCGAAATCGGCGAGCAGGGAACCCAGCCTGATCCGTCCTTCCGGGTTCACAGCCGTTTCGAGAATGCTGCGCACCTCGGCCTCCATGCTTTGGCCGCGCTGGGCGGCGCGCACGCGCAGAGCTCTGTGGACCTCGTCCGGGATGTTCCTGATGGTCAGCATCGGCACGGTCTGCTCCTGTGCAGGCAATGCATGCATTGTAAACTAATGCATGCGCGAGTGCCAGCCAGCCCGTGCGCCACCCGCAAGGGCCGGTTACCTGCCCGTAACCCGGGGCGGACGAGCATCGAGGCACGGCGGCGCTCCCTTGCGCGCGCCGCGAATCCAACACCTGGAAAGGATGATCATGTCCGCTCGTGCAAGATCCGGTGCCGCGCTGGTCGCGGTGATCGGCTGGATGTTCTCCCCATCCGAAGTCCACGCCCAGGAGGCACCGGGGCTCTACGCCAACGTCTATCTCGGACCGAGTCGGCTGTCCTCCACCGGCCTCACCGAGTCGCGGCCTGCAGGCGGACGCATCGGCGACAATGCGAAGTTCGATGGCGGCATCGGCTTCGGAGGCGCGGTCGGCTACCGCTATGGCAACGGGTGGGCCGCGGAGCTCGCCTGGGACTATCGACGCCACGGCCTGAAGAGCGTCGGCGGAACCCCGGTCGACGGCGACTATGCATCGAGCATACTGTTCCTGAACGGGTACTACCGATTCCCGAAGTGGGGTGCCATCCGGCCCTTCATCGGCGCCGGCCTGGGCTGGGCCCAGGAAATCGACATCGACATCGAGCGCAACGGGCGCGAGCTGAGCTACTCGCGCTCCGGTGGTGTCGCGTTTCAGGCGATACTTGGCGGCGAATTCGAGCTGTCGTCGAAGTGGAGCCTGGTCGGCGACGTCCGCTGGATGCGGGTCGGTTCGCGCGACTTCAAGGCGGAAGGCGCTGCCGCGGATGGCACGCTGACCGGCCAGCTGAAGTACCAGCCGATGTCGCTCAATCTCGGGGTGACGTACCGGTTCTGAGGCAGGAGCGGCCTCGAGTCGTTCGCGGCCGCATCCCGGCAAACGAGTCTGTCGGCGTACCTCCCGATGCCAAGAATCCTCCTCGTCGAAGACCATCCGCGCATGGCGCAGACGATCCGTGCCGCACTGGAACGCGGTGGCATCGCCTGCGACGTGGTGGAAAGCCAGCGGCAGGCCGTGGCCGCGATGGCGGATGCGCGCTATGACGCCCTGATCCTCGATCGAAGCCTTCCCGATGGCGACGGCCTGCAGGTGCTCACCCGCCTGCGTGCCGCCCGCAAGTCCATCCCCTGCATGGTGCTTACCGCACGCGACGCGCTGGGCGATCGCGTCCACGGACTCGAAGCCGGCGCGGACGACTACCTGACCAAGCCGTTCGAGACGGAAGAACTGCTGGCCCGCACGCGGGCGCTGCTGAGGCGAAGCCAGCCATGGATGCCGAGCGAAGTCGTGTTCGGCGACGTACGCGTGGATCCGCAGAGCGCCTCCATGTGCGTCGCGCGCGCCTGCGTCACCTTGTCCCCGTCCGAACTGCAGATCATGCTGGAACTCGTCCGGCACGCGGGCAGCGTTGCCAGGCGCGGCGCGCTAGAGTCGGTGGCCTGGGGCCTGTCCTCGGCGGTCACGCCGAAGGCCCTGGACGTGGCTGTCCATCGACTGCGCGGGAAGCTTGCTTCATTACGCTCCACCGTGTCGATCTCGAACACGAAGGGGGTAGGGTATGCGCTGGTGGTTTCCGAAGACCCCTAGCCTCGCGCTGCGGCTGTCCATCGCGTTCTCCGTCTCGATCGTCATCGTCGCAGGTGCCTACCTGTCGGTCCAGGCGGTGGTTGCCGAGCGCTTCGCGAGCTTCATCACCGAGCAGAGCCTGAAGGGGCAGACCAACGACATCGCCGAGGCCATCGAGACGGATCCGGTGGACGGTACAGTGGTCGTTCGGCTGGCGGCGCGCGACGCCTACGGTTTCGATGCGTTCTTCGCGAACCTGAAGTATCGCGTGCTGAGTGCCGACGGCCGGGTGGTCGCCACCTCCGACGGCATCGGCGACAGCCTGCTGCCCGCGATCGCCGTCGAGCGCCAGGATGGCCACTTTTCACTGGTCGATCGCGATGGCGTGCGCTTGCATGTCGCGGCCGTGCGCCATGATGTCGCGGGCGTGCCTTATATCGTCCAGATCGGACGCAGTGACCGGTTTGCGGAACTGGCCCTGGAGGCGATCGTTCCTGCGGTGACCGAGGCGGTGGGCATCGTCGCTGCGATCTCCATCCTGGTGCTGTCCATCCTCAGCTACCTGGGCATCCGCAGCGTCTTGCGGCCGATCCGCATCGCCAGCGAAGCCGCGGCATCCGTCGGTCAGTCCAACCTGTCTACCCGCCTGCCCGTGCAGGAAGTTCCCTCGGAGATCCGGCCGCTGATCGTCGCCTTCAACGGGGTACTCGACCGACTCCAGACCGCGTTCGACAGCCAGCAGCGCTTCTTCGCAAACGCCGCGCATGAGCTGAAGACGCCGATCGCGCTGCTGCGCGGGCAGCTCGAAGGCGCAACCGGCGCGGTACCGGTACAGGCGCTGCGGGATGTCGACATGATCGCCCGCGCGGTCGGCCAGTTGCTGCATATCGCCGAGGTATCTGGCGGCCGATCACTCGAGCGCCGGCCGGTCGCGATCGACGAACTGGCCCGCCAGGTGGCAGGCCACCTCTCGTGGCGGGCCGAGCGCGTAGAGGTGAGCCTGCACCTCGAGTGCGCTGGGGATGGCATCGAGATATCGGCCGACGCGGGCGAACTGGTCGTGCTGCTGAAGAACCTGGTCGAGAACGCGATCGATTTCTCGCCCGAAGGCGGCCTGGTACGGATCAGGGTCGCCTCCGACGGCCTGGAGGTCGAGGACCAGGGTTGCGGTGTGCCCGAGGCACAGCGCGAACGCGTGTTCGAACGGTTCTGGCGAGGCCCGGGAACGGCGAGGCCTGGCTCCGGGCTGGGCCTTGCCATCTGCCAGGAAGTGGCATGGGCGCATGGCTGGCAGATCCGGTGTGGGGTCGCGTCCTCGGGAGGCGCACTGTTCCGGGTCGACTTCGATGGACCCCCACCCGCATGACCCATCGGGCGCGCGACGCTACCGGGGCGCAGATCATCCGGGCCGACCGGCATCGCTATACTCGGGCCATCGACGGGCAGCACAGACTGCGACTGCGAACCACATTCCCGGAGGAGTACGCATGAAGCGTCTGGCACTCGGCATCGCCCTTCTGTCCTGCGCGGCGGCGCAGGCACAGCCGATCGAGATCCTGTTCGTCGGCAACAGCTACACGTTCGCGCGCGTGGCACCGATGCTCAACTACAACGCGGCGAACGTCACCGACCTCACGCGGCCGCGGGGTCCGCTGCACGGTGGGATCGATCCAGTGCTGCCGTTCGTCTCGGGCGCCCCGTTCACCAACCTGACCGGCACCAACTCGTACCCGGTGGGGACGATCAACCCGGTCACCGGCGCCGAGTTCACCTCGTTCTCCCCGCACACGCAGACCAGCACCTGGGGCGGCGTGCCGGGCATCTTCAAGCAGTTCACCCAGCAGGCGGGGCTGAACTACAACGTCTCGCTGTCGACCCGCAATGCCGCGTCGCTGCGCGGCCATTTCCTCAACACCGCCAACGACAACTGGGACCTGCGCGGCAACATCGGCAGCCAGCGCTGGGACAAGGTCGTGCTGCAGGAGCAGAGCGACGAGGTCCTGCCGCCACGTATCTCGTCCACCGGCACGCCGCTGGCATCGAACCTCCCCGCGGCCCTCGCCTACACCAACCTGATCGAGAACTGGATCCACAACGGCACGGCGCTCAGCTACCGCGAGCGCGCGATGTACAACACGATCTTCGGCGACCAGGCCGGCTGCGTCGCGGCCGGCGGAACCGCCGGGTCGTGCAACAACAACACGCTGCGCACGATCGCCGCCAATCCCAATGCGAACGCGGCGGCGAAGATCTACCTGCAGCAGGTGTGGGCCCGGCCGAACATGGTCAACCCGCCCGGGGTGGCGACCATCGACCCGCGCACCGGCAACGCGACCTACGACCCGACCGTGCCGGCCCCCACCTTCTACAACTCCCTGGAAGCGGCGACCGCCGACCTCAAGGCGGGCAACGAACGGATCGCGGCCTTCGCCGGCGCAGACGGCAGCGGCGGCATCGCCGGCATCGTGCCGGTGGGCGAAGCGTTCATGCGCGCGATCCTCGCCGGCGTGGCCACCGCGGACATGTATGCATCCGATGCGCTGACCGACGGACTGATGGACCTCTGGTTCAACGACGGTACGCACCCGAGCGTCTACGGTGCCTATCTCAGCGCGCTGACCCTGTTCGGCACGATCACCGGGATGGATCCGCGGCGGCTCGGGGCCCTGGAGCAGGCGGCGCGGGACCTCGGCATCAGCTCGCGTGAGGCGGTGCTGCTGCAGCAGGTCGCGGCAGACCAGCTCGGGTTCGCGGTGGTGCCGGTACCGGCCAGCCTGCCGCTGTTCGCGGCGGGACTGGTGGTGCTGGGGCTGGTGCGGCGGCGACGGGCAACGGCGTGATCAACGTCCTGGCGTGACCTGAACCCATTTCGCGCCCCGTCCCTTGCCGGTGGGCGCGATCACGCCTTCCGTCTTCATCGTGCGCAGGATCACCCGCACCGTGTCGCGACTGACGCCGGGACAGGCCTCCTCGATCTGGGATATGGAGAACGGCACCTGGCGCTTCAGGATCTCCGCCCGCACGCGGTCGCCCTTGGCGCCGCGTCCCCGCGCGAGGGTACCCACCCGCGCCTCGAACTCCCCGTACGCCCGCAGCAGCGCACCCCAGAAGTAGTCCAGCCAGGGTGCGACATCGTGCGCAGCCTCATGCCAGCCTTGCGAACTGGCCTCGAGGGTTTCGTAGTAGCTCTCCTTCGATTCCTCGAAGATGCGCTCCAGGCTGATGAATCGGCCGACGACACAGTCGAAGTGATAGAGCAGCTGCAAGGTGAGCAGCCGCGCCATGCGACCGTTCCCGTCCGGGAACGGGTGGATGCAGAGAAAGTCCAGGATGACCAGCGGTACCAGCACCAGCGGGTCGGCCAGGTGCTGGTCCAGTGCCGTCCGGTGACGCGCGAGCATGTCCGCCATCGCGATGGGCGTGAGGTGCGCGGCGACCGGACGAAATCGGATGCGCGAGCTGCCATCGGGATGGCGCTCGACGATGTCGTTGTTCGTCGCCTTCCAGTGCCCGCCGGGCTGCGGCATGTAGCGGTAGAGGATGCCGTGGAGCTGCAGCACGGTGCCTTCGGAAAACGGCATCTGCCCACCGCTTTCGTGGATCAGGCCCAGGGCGTCGCGGTACCCGGCCACTTCCTGCTCGGATCGGCTCTGGGGCGTCGCATTCCTGAGGACGAGCGACTTCAGCCGATGGGCCGCCACCACCACCCCTTCGAGACGGTTCGATGACTCGGTAGACTCGACGACGGCCACCTGTCGCAGGTCGCTCAGCACTTCGGGCGACTGGGCTACGAACAGCGCCTGTTTGCCCCGGAATTCGCCCAGCGCGCGCAGCGTCGCCAGTTGCTGCGTATCGAACCGCAGCCTGGCAAGGTAGTCTGGCGAGAGCGAGTGCATCCTGAGGCTTTCGGGGTGGAGCAATAGGGTAATGGTACTTCTAAATGGGGTATTTAGTGTCTGAACTACCCTATTAAATGCCCTGTTGCCTCCTTCCAGCAGTGAGCGTCGGGTCAGTGGCCGCAAGGTGGAGGGCGATGCGTTGCTCATCGCCCTGCTGCGCTACCCCTACCGAGACTGCCGAATCGCCAGCAGCGCGGCCACCGTCTTCGCCGGCCTCGGCGGCGAGATATCGAATGCCGCGAAGAAGGTGTCCGACACGGGGCCGGTCCGATCCACAGGCGTGTCCACGTTGCCGAAGAAGTCCCTCACCTCAGCCGCACTCGCCCTCACGTCGAAGGCCACGCACCGCGACCGCTCACCCCGGGTGACCGAAACCCGGATCGCATCGATGTTCGCCCACGGCACCTGCAACCAGCGCATGTCCTCGTTCGACTTGAAAGACGTTGTCCGGAGGTCGTTCGCCGGAAACGTGATGCCTTCATCGTCGGCGATGAACAGGACGAAGCGGCTCCACGGCCGCGGCCATACCGCCATCGGGAAGGTCACGATGCCCACGAAGGCAGCGATCAGCACGGCGGGCAACGGCAGCGGCGTGCGCGAGGACAGGACCAGATAGAGCGCGAGCGGCCCGACCAGCAGCAACGAGAGCCGGAACGTGACGCGCAACCAGCGCGGGTTGGCCATCACGTAGGCGCGCGGCCCGGGTGCCGGTCGCGAGGACAGGATGCGATTGGGGATCACGCGCGTGCCGGGTACCGAGTCAGCGCACGCCCTTGAGCGAGCGCCCGTCCGCGCTGCGCGTCACGGGACAGTTCACCACGATGGTCGTGACTTCCAGCGTGAGTTCGTTCCGTTCCTCGGCGGCGAGCAGTGCTTCCTCGGAGCGGAGCTCGCGCGCCGCGGCCGGGTTCTTCCAGCGCACCAGGACCACCCGCCACAGCGGGCTGTAGCCGAGATCCTTGTTGCCGGGCCCCACCGGGTCCGGCGCCGACTGGAAGATGCTGATCTGTTCATCGCCGACGAACTTGTACACCCGGGCGATGGGCGCACGTCCCGGCTTCAGGTTGATGACATCGGCCAGCCCCGGCACGTAGTTGGCACCGACCATCTTCGCCATTGCTGCATCGGAGATGTCAGTGGTGATGTACTCCACGATGCGGCCGTCGATCCAGGCGCGGCTGAGCGGCAGGACGGTCTCGGTGCGGCCGACGTCGAACAGCGGGCTGGCGCAGGCGGAGAGCAGGAGGAGGGCGAGCAGGGCGGCGGCTGATCGCACGGGTTGTCCTTGGCTACTCGTTCGTAACGAGGTTCGATTCATTGCGATACGGTCCCTCATGTCGGAGCCGCAGCAGACCAGTCCTCCACGACCAGCTTCGGCACGCGCTTGAACTCGCGGGTATTGCGCGTCACCAGCGTCATGCCGCGCGAGCGCGCATGGGCTGCGATGAACAGATCCTGGCTGCCGATGGGCGTGCCAGCCTTTTCCAGCGCACTACGAATGTCCGCGTAGTGCCGATCCGCAGGCTCGTCCAGCGGGAGCACGGTCATGGACTCGAGCAACTGCTCCACGCGCCGCGTCAGCGCCGCGGAGCCCTTGCGCCGGGCACCGAAGCGCAGTTCGCTGGCGACGACGATGCTGGTGCACAAGCGCTCCGGATCGAGCTCGCGCAGTCGCTCGAAGACGGCACCTTGTGGTTCGCGGATCAGGTCGGACAACGCATTCGTGTCCAGCATCCATTCAGGCTCGGACATTACAGATCGGCCCGGACCTGCGGCGGCGTGTCCTCGACCTCGGGCACCCCCTCCTTCAGCGGTTTCCAGGAGGCCAGCAGGTCGAGCAGCCGGTTCTTGCGCACCGGAGTGAGGATCAGGCTGTCACCCTCCTTGCGAATCGAAACCTCGGTTCCTTCCATTTCGAGCTTCCTTGGAATGCGTACTGCCTGGTTGCGGCCGTTTCGGAACAATGACGCGCGACGTTCGGTCAGGATGGCCTCCAGCTATAAACAGCATATGGCAGAGCATATGCCACATCCTTTCCGGAAGCAAATCCCGCGTTCTCAGTACGTCGAACTCGGTTGAGGTGGATGCTGCCTGAACACGTGGCGGACTAAAGCGCCGAAAACATGGGCCAAGCCCCAGATACTCGATGTCCCTCTGGTACCCTGCCTATGGACTTTTCTCGATGAGGTGTCTTGTGAGAACGACCGTAAGCATCGACGACGAGTTGTTTCGAACGGCGATGGCTCTTGCCGAGCCCGGGTTGGACAAGGGCGATCTGCTTCGCGAGGCATTGGCCGTGTTCGTACGTGTGCAGACCGGGAAACGGCTTGCTGCCCTTGGCGGGCGTGGCCCCGGGATGCAGAATGTGCCCCGCAGGCGTCCCGAAGAACAGTCGCCTCAGTGACCTTCGTCGTTGCCGACAGCTTGTCGCGCGTCACTCCCTCGAACGCTCACGCTTCAAGTCGACTGAAGCGTCCCAATCGAGCGTCCCCACCAAATCCAGAACCCGTCGCTGCTGGGCCCGGGCATCCTCCAGCACCGCCACGGCCATCTCGCGGGTGACGGTCGGAAACTGGTCGAGGAAGGTATCGAGCGAATCGCCTTCCTCGAGGTAGTCGAACAGGTTTTTCACAGGCACCCGCGTGCCGGTGAACACTGGTGCACCACTCTGGATCTCTGGATCCACGGTCACGAAATGGCGGTCCGTGCGGTCGCGATAGCCATCCTTGCGGGCTCCCTTGGCGATGCCGGCCAGCTGGTCCAGCTCGGGCACCGGCATCACCAGGACGCCCTTGCCTTTGGGGACGAACACGAACTCCTGCCCGGCCTGCCAGTGCTGCGCCTCGAGAATAGCCTTCGGCATCGAGATCTGGAACTTTCTGGACAAAGTGGCGGTCATGGTCACTGGGATTGCTCCTAACGTAGCGCACGATGAACGGCAAGAATGATACTTTTCCGCTGATCACGGCAACAGGAACACCCCGAACCGCCGCAACACGAAGGCCAGCGCCAGGAAGCATGCGATCGTCAGCACCGCGGATGCCACGAGCGTGAGCCAGAAGCCGAGCCGCGGCAGCAGCTACGGAAACACGAGGAACATCGGCAGCGTCGGCAACACGTACCAGAACGTGTAGCTCGCGTGGTTGGCCAGCTTCGACTCGGGCTGGTGCTCCACGTACAGCCAGATCAGCGTGAGCACCGTGACCAGCGGCAGCGCTGCCACGGCCGCGCCGAGCTTGTCGCTGCGCTTGGCCAGCTCGCTGATGAGCACCACGAGCCCCGCCGTGGTCAGGTACTTGAATGCGAGCCATGCCATGGCCGGACCTCGGTGGTGAAAGATGGCAGTCTACACAGACGCTTGCGGCAGCCTGACCCGTGCGGTCACCCCTTGCATGCCGCACCGCAGCCTTGCTAGAGTGATCGAAACAGCCATCCCGAAACCCGCCCGCACGGGATGAGCCGCAGCTCAAGAGCCGCACACACATAAAGCGGGCAACAGGAGGAGGCACCATGGCCACGACGACCGGTCCCCGGTATGTCGCCGACATGCTTCGCGCGTACGAGGTCTCGCACCTGTTCTTCGTGCCGCAGATGCTGCTCGAGACGCTCACCTCGATGGAAGGGGTGCCGATCCGCCGCATCATGACCCACGGCGAGAAGGCTGCGGCCTACATGGCGGACGGTTATGCGCGTGCGTCGCGAAGGCCGGGCGTGTGCATGGCGCAGCATGTCGGCGCGTCGAACCTCGCGGCCGGGCTGCGCGACGCCTACCTCGCCTGCTCGCCGGTGGTCGCCATCACCGGCGGCCCGGCGCCGCACCAGCGCTATCGCCATGCGTACCAGGAGCTGGAGGACTTCACCCAGTTCGACCACACCACCAAGTTCAACGCGCATGTCGACCACATCAAGCGCCTGCCCGACATGATGCGCCAGGCCTTCCGCGAGGCGACCAGCGGCGCGCCCGGCCCGGTGCACCTGCAGATCGGCGGCCACCATGCGGAATGCATCATGGTCGAGGCGGACCTCGACCTGCTGGTCGAACCGCAGTTCAGGAACGTGCCGCCGTTCCGCCCCGCGGCAGACCCGGCGCATGTGACCGAGGCGCTGCGCCTGCTCGCCTCGGCCGAGCGCCCGATCATCGTCGCCGGTGGCGGCGTGCACTGGTCGGCGGCGCAGGCCGAGGTGGTGCAACTCGCCGAGCTGCTGCAGATCCCGGTCGCGACCTCGCTCAATGCGCGCGGCACGATCCTCGACGACCATCCGCTGTCGGTGGGCGTGTGCGGCACCTACTCGCGCAGCTGTGCGAACCAGTCGGTCGGCGAGGCGGACCTCGTGTTCTTCATCGGCAGCCACACCGGCAGCCAGGTCACTGCGCGCTGGCAGGTGCCGAAGCCGGGCACGCCGGTGATCCACCTCGACATCGACGTGCGCGAGCTCGGCCGCAACTATCCGGTGCAGGTCGGCCTGCTCGGCGATGCGAAGGTGGTGCTGCGGCAGATGATCGACGCCGCCACCGGCACGAAGCCCAGGGCACGCCAGGCCTGGCTCGACCGCATCCAGTCCCTCGTCAAGGGCTGGCGCGCCTCGACCGACGGCCACCGCAACTCCGACGCCGTGCCGATGCGCCCCGAGCGCGTCTGCCGCGAGATCGGCGAGATGCTGCCGGCCGATGCGGTGATGGTCTGCGATACCGGCCACTCCGGCATCTGGACCGGCACGATGATCGACTTCATGCGCCCGGGCCAGCGGCTGATCCGCTGCGCCGGCTCGCTCGGCTGGGCGCTGCCCGGCGCGATGGGCGTGAAGTGCGCGCTGCCGAACACGCCAGTGGTCTGCTTCGCCGGCGACGGCGGTGCGTACTACCACCTGGCCGAGCTCGAGACCGCGGCGCGCTACGGCATCAACCTGGTGCTGGTGGTGAACAACAACGGCGCGCTGAACCAGGAGATCCCGCACTTCGACAAGTCGTACGGCGGCGACCCGGACGAACGCGGCCGCGAGATGTGGGGCTTCAGCCCGGTGAGCTTCGCCCAGGTGGCCGAGTCACTCGGCTGCGTGGGCATCCGCGTCGAGCGGCCGGAGGACATGCCGAAGGCGATGGAGCGCGCATTGAAGGCGAACCGGCCGGTGGTGATCGACGTCGTCACCGACCACCGCGCGTTTTCGCCGAAGACCTGGACGGGCGCCACCGGCGCCGACCACTGAAAGAATCAGGAGCCAGCCCATGCATGGATCGCTCGAACACCTGAAGGTCGAGGTCGACCTGTGCGCGCCCGGATGGGAGCGCATCATCGACCCGAGCCCGCCGGTCACCGTCATCGCGAAGGACATCATCTTCGGCGAAGGCCCGACCTGGGACGCGAAGAACGGCTGCCTCTGGTTCACCGACATCATCGGCGACACCATCTGGAAGTGGACGCCGGACAAGGGGCAGGAGCTAATCCTGCGCCCGTCGGTGAAGGCCAACGGCACCTGCCTCGACCTCGACAACCGGCTGGTCGTCGCCGGATGGGGCGGCCGCACCGTGTTCCGCCGCGAGCACGACGGCAAGTGGACGACGCTCGCCGACAACTGGAAGGGCAGGAAGCTCAACAGCCCGAACGACATCGTCGTCACCAGCGACGGCTCGGTCTGGTTCACCGACCCGCCGGGCGGACTGGTGAACGTCGGCATGACCGGCCCCGACATGCAGCGCTACCTGGACACACAGCCGGTGTTCCGGATCTCGCCCAAGGGCGAACTGTCGGTGGTGTGCGAAGACAACACGTATCCGAACGGCCTGTGCTTCTCGCCGGACGAATCGATCCTGTACGTGAACTGCAGCCGCGAGCGGGTGATCCGCGCCTACGATGCGAAGAAGGACGGCAGCGTCGGCCCGGCGCGCATCTTCCACCGCTACGGCGGCCCCGAGCGCGGCGTGCCCGATGGCCTCAAGTGCGACGTCGACGGCAACGTGTGGTGCACCGCGCCCGGCGGCATCTGGGTGCACGACCCCTCCGGCAATACGATCGTGCGCATCAAGACGCCCGGCCACCACCCGACCAACATCGCGTTCGGCGACGCCGACTGGAAGACGCTCTACATCACGATGATCGGCTCGGTGGTGAGCACGCGCATCAACATCGCCGGCGTGCCGTCGCGATGAACGGCCACCCCTGACCGGAGACCCGCATGGCCTGGAACTTCGAACTGATTGCCGGCCCGTACAAGGGCCGAACCGGTGGCCTCGCCTGGGATGGCAAGGCGATGCTGTTCAGTGCGGTGGCGGAAGAGCAGGTGCTGCGCTACGACCCGAAGGCGAAGAAGGCCGAGACCTTCCGCCGCTGGACCGGCCGCGTGAACGGCCTGGCCGTCGCACCGGACGGCTCGGTGTACGCCGCGCAGGAAGGCGGCCGCCGCGTCGTGCACTATCGCACCGACGGCAGCACCGCCCCGACCGAGGAACTGCTCGACGGCGCGCACCACAACCAGCCGCTCGACGTGCAGCTCGACAGCCGCGGCCGCATCTGGTTCGCCGACGCGTACAACGCACAGCCCCCGTACGGCCCGCCCGCGTACCCGATGCTCGACCATGCCTCGGTGCTGCGCCTGGACCCGACCGGCCCCGGCACGTACCGCATCGAACGCATCACGCACGACACCTGCGGCCCGCGCGCGGTGCTGCTGTCGAAGGACGAACGCACGTTGTATGTGGCTGATGGTGACGTCGAACGTGGCGACGTGTGCCAGCTGTTCGCGTACGAGGTCAGCGAGTACGGCAGCGTGGGGCATGCACATACGCTGCTCACCTTTACCGCGGTGGATCGCGGCATCGAGGGCATGTGCCTGGACAGCGACGGCAACATCGTTGCATGCATGGGATGGAGCAAGGCAGGGGCGGGGCCTGCGATCGTGGTGATCTCGCCCGGCGGGACGATCCTCGAGACGCATGCGTCACCGGCCGACCTGCCGATGCGCTGCGCGTTCGGGGATGACGGGCTGGAGAGCCTGTATGTGACGGCGGGCGATGGCGGACTGTACCGCGCGACGGATACCGGACGGCGCGGCATGAAGCGGTAGAGGGACAGCAGCAGGAGCAACGAAGAAGGTCGGCGCATCACCGCACTACCCCCGCCCGTGATGGCGGGGTCACACGGGAGATCGCAATGGACTCGAAGCGTTCAACGGTGGCGCGCGTGGCGATGATGGCGCTCGCTGCCATCGCCAGCCCCACCCTGGCCCAGGGGCCCGGGCAGTATCCATCGAAGCCGATCCGGCTGATCATCCTGAGCACGCCCGCCTCGGGGCCGGACATCGTCGGGCGATTGATCGGCGCGCACCTGACCGAAGCCTGGGGCCAGCAGGTGGTGATCGACCCCCGGCCCGGTGCGAGCGGCATCATCGGCGCCGAGATCGCTGCCCGCAGCGCACCCGACGGCCATACCCTGGTCATCGCCACCACCCAGGCCGCGATCGTGTCGGTGATGTTCGACAAGCTCAAGTTCGACCTGATCAAGGACTTCTCCCCGATCAGCCTGATGGCCTCGACGCCGTTCCTGCTGGTGGTGAACCCCGGGATGCCGGCGAAGACGATCGCGGATTTCGTTGCGATGGCGAAGGCCAAGCCGGGCGAGCTGCGTTACGGATCGGGTGGGTCGGGCTCGCCGCCGCACCTGTCGGCGGAACTGTTCAGGCACATGACCGGCATCGACGTGCAGCACGTGCCGTACAAGGGCGTGACGCCGGCGCTGACCGACACCATCGCAGGGCAGGTGCACATGACGATCTCGGTGGTGCCGGCGGTGCTGGCGCACATGCGCTCCGGGCGGGTGCGTGCGCTCGGCATCACCAGCGCGAGGCGCTCGGAGGTGGTGCCGGAGGTGCCGGCGATCAGCGAGACGATCCCGGGCTACGAGTACATCGGGTGGTACACGCTGCTGGCGCCGGCCAGGACGCCGGTGGCAATCATCAATCGCCTGAACGCGGAAGTGGTCAGCGCGCTGAAGACGTCGGCGGTGCGCGAGAAACTGGCCGACCTCGGGGCGGAGCCGATCGGCAGCACGGTGAAGGAAGTGACCGAGTTCATACCGGCGCAGATGGCTAGGCTGCGAGAACTGGTGCGGTTGTCCGGCGCCAAGGCGGATCGGTAGGCTACTCGAGCAGGTGGATGCGCGCGGGATGGCGGCGCCGAGGCGTGCTTGCCGGCTTGCGCTTCATGCCCTCTTGGGAAACAACGCCACGCCAGGCAGGCCGTCGAAGTGCGCGTCGCAGGTCAGCAATTCCGCACCGACGTGTCGTGCCGTCGCATAGACGATGGCGTCGGCCGTGGCCAGCTTGTGTTCGCGGTGCAGCTCTGCCGCGAGCAGGGCGATGCTGGTGTCCAACGGCACGACCACGCATTTCTGCGTGTAGGCAATGACCTGGTCGGCCTGGTCTTCACCGAGCTCGCGCACCAGCCACTTGGACAGTTCCAGCTGCACGATCGTGGGGACGATGCACTCCGGCTTGTCCGGGAACTGCTTTCCAAGCCTGGCACCCAGCGCGCTGCCGGTGAGCCATTCGATCCAGGCCGAGGTATCGATGACGCGTCGTGGCACCGCCATCAATAGCGGTCCTTGCGGTCGCGGTAGCCATCCTTGCGGCCCCCCCTGGCGATGCCGGCCAGCTGGTCAAGCTCGGGCACCGGCATCACCAGGACGCCCTTGCCTTTGGGGATGAACACGAACTCCTGGCCAGCCTGCCACTGCTGCTCTTCGCGAACGGCCTTCGGTATCGAGATCTGGAACTTGCTGGACAGGGTGGCGGTAGCGGTCACTGGAGTGCTCTGATGTATCGATGAGTGATTGGTAAGAATACACTTTTCCGCTGATCACGGCGAAAGCAGGACTCCGAACCACCCAGAGGGAGTGCGACGCCAGCGCGCGCTTGCGTGGTTCGGAAACATCGACCCGGGCGTCTGGACAGTTGTCTTCAATCGTGTAAAGTAGTCAGACAACTGAGACGACCGCCATGCCAGCCAGACGAACTGCACAGCCGCTCGAACCCGTGTTCTCCCGGGTGGCGGCTCGCACGTCCGCCGGCAACGGCGCGGCCGCGCTGGACGTCAGCAAGGTCGTGCCGCTCAAGTTCGCGGACCAGCTCTACGAGGACATCCTCTCGGCCATCGTCGACGGCAAGCTGCCCGAAGGCGAGCGTCTTCCGTCGGAGACCGAACTCGCGTCGGCGTTCGGCGTGTCGCGCCCGGTGGTGCGCGAGGCGCTGTCGCGGCTGCGTGCGGACGGTGTCGTGGTGTCGCGCCGGGGTTCGGGCTCGTACGTGCAGCGCCGGCCGAGCCGCGAGTTCCTGTCGCTCGCGCCGATCGGCGGCATCGCCGACCTGATGCGCTGCTTCGAGTTCCGGATCGCGGTCGAGGGCGAGGCCGCGGCGCTGGCCGCCACGCGCCGCACCGAGCAGGACCTGCTCGAGCTCGAGGCCGCCCTGGACGAACTCGAGACGGCGATCGTACAACAGGCGGTCGGCACCCAGGCCGATGTCCGCTTCCACAAGGCGATCGCGGTCGCCAGCCGCAACAAGCTGTTCCACTCGACGCTGATGACCCTGTCGAACGCGATCTTCGAGGGCATCAGCGTCGCGCGCAAGCTGACCCTACAGGCCAGCCGCCGCAGGCTGCTGACCGTACAGGCGGAACACCGACGCGTGTTCGAGGCGATCCGAAACGAAGACGCCGCGGGCGCCCGTCGGGCCGTACGGCAGCACATCGAGAATGCACGGGCACGGATCCTGAGCGAGGCGACCGCGCCACCGCAGGACTAGCGCGCGTCACCGCTTCGACACCGGAGGGAAGCATGGCAGCACCGACACCTCGAACGATGTACGAGAAGATCTGGGACGAGCATGCGGTGCGCACGCGCGGCGAGAACGAGGCGCTGCTCTACGTGGACTACAACGTGGTGCATGAAGGTCCGTTCTACGCGTTCGACGGCCTGATCCAGGAAGGGCGGGCGGTGCGCCGGCCTGCGCAGACCATCGCCTTCTCCGACCACTACGTGCCCACCGTGCAGCGCGAGCGCGGCCTCGACGGCATCGTGGATCCCGAGGCGCGCTCGATGGTCGAGCAGCTCGCGAAGAACGCGGCGACCACCGGCATCACCCACTACGGGATGGACCATCCGCAGCAGGGGATCATGCACGTGGTCGCGGCCGAACTCGGCCTGGTGCAGCCGGGCATGGTGGTCACTGGCTCCGACTCGCACATCGCCACCAACGGTGCGTTCGGGGCGTTCGGCTTCGGCGTCGGCGCCTCGCAGGTCAAGCACATCCTGGCCACGCAGACGGTGTGGCTGAAGAAGGCACGCACGATGCAGGTGGTGGTCGACGGCACGCTCGGGCCGGGCGTCAGCGCGAAGGACGTGGTGCTGGCGATCATCGAGCACCTGAGCATCGGCGGTGGCGTCGGCCATGTCATCGAGTACACCGGCACGGTGATCCGCGCGCTGTCGATGGAAGGCCGGATGACCCTGTGCAACATGACGATCGAGGGCGGTGCGCGGGCGGGCATGATCGCGCCGGACGAGATCACCGTCGCCTACCTGAAGGGCCGCGAGTACGCGCCGGATGCCGCCGCCTGGGCGGATGCCGTCGCATACTGGCGCTCGATCGCCACCGATGCCGGCGCGACCTACGACAGGCACGCGGCAGTCGACGGCAGCCGGATCGAGCCGATGGTCACCTGGGGCACGGCGCAGGACGAGGCGACCGGCATCGGCGGCACGGTGCCCGATCCGGAATCGCTGTCCGATCCGGCGCGCCGCGTGCGCGCACGCCGTGCGCTCGACTACATGAAGCTCGTCCCCGGCCAGTCGATCCGTGACATCGCGATCGACCGGGTGTTCATCGGTTCGTGCACCAATGCCCGTCTCGAAGACCTGCGCGAAGCCGCGCGGGTGGCCGAGGGACGCAAGGTGGTCGTGCCGTCGGTGATCGTGCCGGGTTCGCAGACGGTCAAGCGCGCGGCCGAGGCCGAGGGCCTCGACCAGGTGTTCCTCGCGGCCGGCTTCGAGTGGCGCAGCCCGGGCTGCTCGATGTGCACCGGATCCAACGGCGACCGCGTCCCGGCCGGCGAACGCTGCGCATCGACCTCGAACCGGAACTTCGAAGGCCGGCAGGGGCGGGGTTCGCTGACCCACCTGGTGAGCCCGGCCATGGCAGCGGCCGCCGCGATCAGCGGCCGGCTCGCCGACGTGCGCGACTTTCTCTGAGCGAGGCGCAGATGCAGCCCTTCACCACCCTGCGTGCGATCGCCGCGCCGTATTTCGAAGCCGACATCGACACCGACAAGATCATCCCGCACCGCTACCTGCGAAAGCCGCTGTCGGCGGGCTATCGCAACTTCCTTTTCTACAACGAGCGCTTCACGCCCGAAGGCACGGTGAAGCCGGACTTCGTGCTGCACCGGCCGCCCTACGACCGGGCGCAGGTGCTGGTCGCCGGGCGCAACTTCGGCGGCGGATCGACCCGGGAAGGGGCGGTCTACGCGCTCGCCGACTTCGGCTTCCGTGCGCTGATCGCGCCGAGCTTCGGCGACATCTTCCATGCGAACTGCCTGCAGAACGGCGTGCTTCCGGTGGTGCTGCCGGATGCGGTGATCGCCGGGCTGGCGAAGCATCTTGTCGAGCAGCCCGGCGCCGAGGTGACCATCGACCTGCCCGGGCAGGAAGTCACGATGCCCGACGGCAGCCGCCACCGATTCGAGCTGGACCCGGTCCGCAAGGACCAGCTGCTGCGCGGCCTCGACGACATCGGGATCACCCTGACCGATGCCGGCCTGATCGAGGCGTTCGAGGCGCAGTACCACCGCCGCCTGCACTGGCTGGGCAACGGCCGAACCTGAATGACCGAACAACCGAACAACCGAATGACCTGAAGCACCGAAGCACCTGAAAGACGGCCCGCCAGAGGCCGCACTCGGAGGAGGAACGTCATGCCGGACTCGCTGCAGATCGTCCCCTTGCCCCATGCCTGCGGCGCCGAGGCGCATGGCGTCGACGTGCGCACGCTCGACGCGGATGCCTTCGCGGTGCTGCGCCAGGCCTGGCTGGAAAACCTCGTGCTCGTGATACACGGCCAGCAGCTCACCGACGCGGAACTGACCGCGTTCGGGCAGCGCTTCGGCGTGCTGGACGAGCTGCCACCGGTCGGCACGGGGCAGAAGCCGCGCGACAACAAGTACATCTCGGTGATCTCGAACGTGATCGAGGATGGTGTGCCGATCGGCGGCCTCGCCGACGACGAGGTGATCTGGCACTCCGACACCTCGTATCGCGAGCGGCCGCCGTCGGCGAGCTTGCTGTACGCGCTCGAGCTGCCGGCCTGGGGCGGCAACACCGGCTTCGCCAACATGTACCTCGCGCTCGAGACGCTCGACCCGGCGCTGCGCGCGCAGGTCGACCGGCTTTCGATCAAGAACGACACCACCTACAACGCGGGTGGCCAGTTGCGCGAAGGCTTCGAGCCGGTGACCGACGTGCGCAACTGTCCCGGCGCGATCCACCCGATCGTGCGCACCCATCCGGAGACCCGGCACGACTGCCTGTACCTCGGGCGGCGGCGCAACGCCTACGTGATGGGGCTCGAGGTCGACGAGTCCGAAGCCCTGCTCGACCGCCTCTGGGCGCATGCGACGCAGGACTTCCTGTACTGGCACCACGAATGGACCGTCGGCGACGTGGTGGTCTGGGACAACCGCTGCACGATGCATCGGCGCGACCACTTCGATCCGGCCACGCGCCGGGTGATGCACCGCGCCCAGGCCCGCGACGACCTGCGGCCGGAACGCGACGAGGGCGCGAAGGCCATGCCGCATCCCCGCGGCCATGCAATCCCCGAGGCGATCGGCGCCTGACCGCAGCACACTGGGCAGCACACTGGAGGAGCAATCGATGCAAGCGAAGGACATCAGCGAAGCGGATGTGGTGGTCGTCGGCGCGGGCAATGCGGCGCTGTGCGCGGCGATGGCCGCGCACGAGGCGGGCGCGAAGGTGATCGTGCTGGAACGGGCGCCGCAGTCGGAGGCCGGCGGCAACAGCTTCTTCACCGCCGGCGCCACCCGGTTCGTGTTCAACAATATTGCCGAACTGCGCGAGGTCCTCGACGTCTCGGAAGAGGAGGAGCGCACGGTCGACTTCGGCGTCTACACCGCCGACAACTTCTTCGACGACATGGGCCGCGTCACCCAGTATCGCTGCGACCCCGACCTCACCGAGGTGCTGGTCTCCAACAGCCGGCCGACGCTCGCGTGGATGAAGAAGAAGGGCGTGAAGTTCGAGCCGATGTACGGCCGTCAGGCGCACAAGGTGAACGGACGCTTCAAGTTCTTCGGCGGCCAGGTCTGCGCGTTCTGGGGCGGCGGGGCAGGGCTCGTCGAGTCAGAGCACCGGATCGCGAAGACGCTGGGCATCCCGATCGTCTACGAGACGGCCGCGGTCTCGCTGGTGCAGGAAGCCGGCCGGGTGGTGGGCGTGGTGGTGGAATCCGGGGGGCTCCAGTCTACGATCCGCGCGAAGGCGGTCGTGCTCGCCGCCGGCGGCTTCGAGTCGAACGCCGAGATGCGTGCCCGCTACCTCGGCCCGAACTGGGACCTCGCCAAGGTGCGCGGCACGCGCTTCAACATGGGCGACGGCATCAACATGGCGATGCGGGCCGGCGCGATGCCGTGCGGCCACTGGTCCGGCGCGCATGCGGTGGGCTGGGACATGAACGCACCGACCTTCGGCGACCGCGAGGTCGGGGACGGGTTCCAGAAGCACAGCTATCCGTTCTCGATCATGGTCAATGCCGACGGCGAACGGTTCGTCGACGAGGGCGCGGACTTCCGCAACTTCACCTATGCCAAGTACGGGCTCGACGTACTGAAGCAGCCCGGGCTGTTCTCCTGGCAGGTCTACGACGCGAAGGTGACGCCGCTGCTGCGCGACGAGTACCGCATCCGGCAGGTGACCAAGGTCGAGGCGGATACGCTCGAGGCGCTCGCGGAGAAGATGGAAGGCGTGAACCCGAAAGGCTTCCTGCGCACCGTGAAGGCGTTCAACGCCGCCGTGCGGCAGGACATCCCGTTCAACTCGGTGGTCAAGGACGGTCGCTGCACCGAAGGGCTGGCCGTTCCCAAGTCGAACTGGGCGAACACCCTCGACACGCCGCCGTACCAGGCCTATGCGGTCACCTGCGGCATCACCTTCACCTTCGGCGGCGTGAAGGTCTCGCCGCAGGCGGCGGTGCAGAGCGTCGCCGGCCAGCCGATCCCCGGCCTGTTCGCGGCCGGCGAGATGGTCGGCGGGCTGTTCTACTTCAACTACCCGAGCGGCACCGGACTGGTGTCGGGCGCGGTGTTCGGCCGCATCGCCGGCACCCAGGCCGCGCGGCACGCGGGCGGGCTCTGACCATGGCCATCGGGCACGACACCTTCGGGACACGCACCGCCTTCACCACCGCCGGCGGCGAGTCGCTGGCGCTGTACTCGCTGCCCTGGCTGCGCGCGGCCGGCGTCGCCGACGTGAGCCGGATGCCGGTCTCGCTGCGCATCGTGCTCGAATCGCTGCTGCGCAACTGCGACGGCCTGCGCGTGACCGAGGCGCATGTGCGCGCGCTGGCCAACTGGGCGCCGCGCGGCGCGCGCACCGAGGAGATCCCGTTCGTGGTCGGGCGGGTGGTGCTGCATGAACTCGCCGGCATCCCCGCCCTGGGCGACCTCGCCGCGATGCGCAGCGCGGCGGCACGCCTGTCGGAAGACCCGAAGCGGATCGCGCCCAGCGTGCCGGTGACGATGGTGGTCGACCATACGCTGGCGGTCGACCACCACAACGAGCCCGACGCGCTGGAGAAGAACATGCGGCTCGAGGTGGAGCGCAACCTCGAGCGCTTCCGCTTCCTGAAGTGGGCGATGCAGGCGTTCGACGGCCTGAAGGTGATCCCGCCCGGAAACGGCATCCTGCACCAGGTCAACCTGGAGCACCTCGCGCGCGGCGTGCTGCGCGAGGGCGAAGTCTGCTATCCGGACACGCTGGTCGGCACCGACTCGCACACGGTCATGATCAACGGCATCGGCGTGGTCGGCTGGGGCGTCGGCGGCATCGATGCCGGGGCGGCGATGCTCGGCCAGCCGATCTACATCCTGGCGCCGGACGTGGTCGGCGTCGAACTCACCGGCCGGCTGCAGGAAGGCGTCACCACCACCGACCTCGTGCTGAGCCTCACCCAGGCCCTGCGCAAGGCGGGCGTGGTCGCGGCCTTCGTCGAGTACTTCGGCGAGGGCGTCGAGAACCTGGCCGTGCCCGACCGGGCGACGCTGTCCAACATGGTGCCGGAGTATGGGGCGACGATCGGCTTCTTCCCGCCGGACGAGGAGACCTGCCGCTTCCTGCTCAACACCGGGCGCAGCGCGGCCGAGGTCGATGCGTTCCGCAGCTACTACCAGGCGCAGCAGATGTTCGGCGTGCCGAAGCGCGGCGAGATCGACTACACGCGGGTGGTGGCCTTCGACCTGGGCAGCGTGTTGCCGAGCGTGGCCGGCCCGAAGCGGCCGCAGGACCGGATCACGCTGTCCGAAGTGCCCGCCACGTTCGATGCGCTGTTGCGCGCCCCGGTCGAGCAGGGCGGCTACGGGCGGACCGCGCCGACGCTCGGCGTCGTGGACGGCCGCTCGGACGGCTCGATCTTCGTCGCCGCGATCACCTCGTGCACCAACACGTCCAACCCGGGCGTGATGCTCGCGGCCGGACTGGTCGCGAAGAAAGCGCTGGCGCGCGGGCTGAAGGTGAAGCCGTGGGTGAAGACCTCGATGACGCCGGGATCGCGCGCGGTGAGCGCGTACCTGGAGCGGGCCGGGCTGCTCGCGCCACTGGACCAGATCGGGTTCCGCGTCGTCGGCTACGGTTGCGCCACCTGCAACGGCATGACCGGCCCGCTACCGGCCGGCACGGAGGCGACGCTCGCCGAGACCGGCAGCATCGGCGCGTCGGTGCTCTCGGGCAACCGCAACTTCGAGGCGCGCATCCACCCCGCGCTGAAGTCCAGCTTCCTGATGAGCCCGCCGCTGGTGGTCGCCTACGCGATCGCCGGCAACGTCGGGGTGAACCTCGCGCAGGATGCGCTCGGCACCGACACGCAGGGCCGAAAGGTCTACCTGAAGGACCTGTGGCCCACCCCGGCCGAACTGGCCGAAGCGATGCCGCATGCGCAGGACCCCGAGGTGTATGCGAAGGCCTATGCGGCACTCGCGACCAGCGATGCATGGGAGCAGATCCCCGCCGCCCCGGGCGACCTGTTCGCCTGGGACGAGTCGTCGCTCTACATCAAGGAGCCGCCGTTCTTCAAGGGCTTCACCCGGCGACCCGAGGGCATCGGCGACATCACGGGCGCGCGTGCGCTCGCGCTGCTCGGCGACACGGTGACCACCGACCACATCAGCCCGGTGACGATGATCATGCCGGACTCGCCGGCCGGCCTCTACCTGCAGTCGCTCGGCGTCGCGCCACGCGAGTTCAACACCTACGGCTCGCGGCGGATCAACCACGACGTGATGATCCGCGGCACCTTCGCCAACCCCCGGCTGCGCAACCTGATGGTGCCGGGCTGCGAGGGCAGCGTCGCCCGGCACCAGCCCGACGGCGCGGTGATGTCGATCTACGACGCGGCGATGCGCTACCAGGCGGACGGCGTGCCCGCGATCGTGATGGCCGGCACCGACTACGGCATGGGCAGCGCACGCGACTGGGCGGCCAAGGGCACCCAGCTGCTCGGCGTGAAGGCCGTGATCGCACGCAGCTTCGAACGTATCCACCGCACCAACCTCGCCGCGCTCGGCGTGATTCCCTGCCAGTTCGAGGACGGATGCAGCATCCAGTCGCTGCGCATCGACGGCAGCGAGACCTTCGACATCGTCGGACTGGGCGAGGCGCTCGAACCGCTGCAGCGCACGACGCTGGTGATCCACCGCGCCGACGGTTCGCGCGAGAGCGTGCCGCTGCGCGTGCGGGTCGACACCCGCGCCGAGGTCGAATACATCCGCAACCGCGGCGTGCTGCCGTACACGCTGCGCTCGATGCTGGGTGGCGGACAGCCGGCCGCCGCTGCAGGAGACGCCACACGATAGGACACACCGGGACCCGATCCATCGCAGCACACGGAAGACCCGCACAGGGCGCCGTGACAGGGCCGCAACCCGCTGGCCCGATCGAGAGGAGGAAGCCATGAGGAATCCGTCGCCGTCCGCCACGCGCACGATGCCGCTTGCCTGCCTGATCGCTGGCCTGCTGGGCGGGGCCATGCCGCAGGCGCTCGCACAGTCGTTTCCCGTCAAGCCGATCCGCATGATCGTCGGGCTCGGGCCCGGCGGCGCCGCGGACACCACCGCCCGGCTGCTCGGCCAGCGGATGGCTACCGAACTCGGCCAGCCCGTGCTGGTCGACAACCGCACCGGCGCGAGCGGCGTGATCGCCTACCAGCTCGTCGCCTCGTCGATCCCGGACGGCTATACCCTGGCCCTTGTCACCGCCGCGGTCACCACGCTGCCGTTCCTGCATACCAAGCTGCCCTACGACATCGAGAAGGACCTCGTCCCGGTCGCGGTGCCCACCAGCAGTTCGCATGTGCTGCTGGTCAACCCGAGCGTGAAGGCGACAACGGTGGCGGAGCTGATCGCGCTCGCCCGCGCCAACCCCGGCAAGCTGAGCTACGCGTCCACCGGCGTAGGCAGCGCGCAGCACATGGCGGGCGAGTTCTTCAACATCCTGGCGAAGACCAACATCCTGCATGTCGCCTACAAGGGAGGTGCCGAGAGCGTGATGGCCACGCTGAGCGGGCAGGTCGAGGTCACCTACGGCAGCCTGGTCGCCTCGACGTCGCTGATCAACGCCGGCAAGCTGCGCGCACTGGGCATCACCGGCACCACGCGCTCGCCGCTGCTGCCCTCGGTGCCCACCATCAGCGAAGCCGGCCTGCCCGGCTACGACTCGGTCGCGTGGTACGGCGTGATGGCCCCGGCACGCACGCCGCGCCCGATCATCACGCGGCTGAACGAGGTGATCGTCAAGGCCGGCCAGACGGCAGAGCTGCGCGAGGCCTACGCGAAGATCGGCCTCGAGCCCCAGTCGCACACACCGGAACAGTTCGCGGAGCTGATCCGCAGCGAGCTGGCCAAGAACCGGAAGCTGGTCGCCGAGGCCGGGATCAAGGCCAATTGACCGGAGCCAGCCATGGAGAAGGAACGGACATGAGGACGTGCGCAGCAACCATCGGATGCCTGCTGGGGATGACCGCCGGCACCATCGGACAGGCGTTCGCCGCCGAGGCCTATCCCTCGCGGCCGATACGCTACCTGGTGCCGGCGCCACCGGGCGGCGCGCCCGACACGCTGGCACGACAGACCGGCCAGCGCCTGTCCGAATCGCTCGGCCAGTCGGTGGTGATCGACAACCGCCCCGGCGGCAATGGCATCATCGGCTCCGAGATCGCGGCGCGCGCCGTGCCGGACGGCTACACGATCGTGATGGGGTATGCCGGGCCTTTCTCGATCAACCCGGCGCTGTACCCGAAGCTGTCCTACGACCCGGTACGCGACTTCGTGCCGCTGGCACTGATCGCGACCGGACAGAACGTGCTGGTGATCAATCGTTCGTTCACGGTGCGCTCGGTGAAGGAGCTGATCGCGCTGGCGAAAGCGAAGCCGGGGCAGCTCAACTTCGCCTCTGGTGGCACCGGGCAGTCGTCGCACCTGTCGATGGAGCTGCTGATGACGATGGCGGGGATACGGATGGTGCACATCCCGTACAAGGGCGCAGGGCCTGCGATGGCCGATGTGATCGGCGGTAATGTGGCGCTGCAGTTCCTGGCGGTGCCACCGGCGATCACGCAGATCCAGGCGGGCAAGTTGATCGGGGTCGGGGTGACCGGGTTGCGGCGGGTGCCTGCGCTACCCGACGTACCGACGATCGCGGAAAGCGGACTGCCGGGGTACGAAGTGCTTACCTGGTATGGCGCGTTCGCGCCGGCGAAGACGCCCGGGCTGATCGTCGGGCGGTTGAGCCGGGATCTGGCGGCTGCGATCGGCAGCGAGGACATGCTTGCGCAGATGAAGAAGCAGGGGCTGGATGCGGGGGCGGTGTCGGCGGAGGCTTTCGGGAAGTGGTTGAGGGAGGATGTGGCGAAGTGGAGGAAGGTGATTGTGGAGGCGGGGGTCAAGGTGGAGCAGTGAGGGCAGCCGGCGGCACGGTACGGTGTACACCAAACGTTCGGCAGTGGCGTTGGCGGTTCTCGGAGCGATGGCCGGCACGGCCACTGCACAGGCTGAGGCAGTGCGTAGTCGCGACCACCGAGGAGATCCTCGCCCGGATCGAGCGGGAGAAGCTCCATGACTACGGATATGGCTCGGTAGACATTGCGCTGCTGGCCTCCGCCCGGCTGACGCCTGGTACGAAGATTTGGACGAAGGACAAGCGCCTCGATGCGCTTGCGAGGTGCCTCGGCGTTTCGTTCAGCGTTGCTGGATACTAACGCTACAGGATCCCCGTCTCCCGACAGGGAACACCTTCCAAAACCCTTCGATACCCGAGCCGGGACACATCGATCGTGTCGAATCGACCCTGCATGATCAACTCCGCCATGCCCCTGCCCACCGCCGGCGCATGCATCAACCCATGCCCCGAAAACCCGCACGCCACCAGGAAGTTCTCCGGCCCGCCCTCGCAGTGCCCCAGGATCATGTTCCCATCCAGCTCGCACTCGTCATAGAGCCCGGCCCACTCCCGCACCAGCTTCAGTTCCTCGAATTCCTTGACGCGCGCCGCACACGCCGGC
>JAJTHE010000168.1 GCA_021298815.1 Betaproteobacteria bacterium
ACGCTCGACCTGCGGTCGCTGTTCGATGCGCACGGGTATTCGGGTACGGCGCCACGCACGGACGGCTTCCTGCGGGTGCAGCAGTCGGGGGCGGATGCGCTGGTGCAGGTCGATGCGGACGGGGCCACGAACGGCGCGAGTTTCGTGACGCTCGCCACGCTGGTCGAGCGCAACGCGGTCGACATCACTGACGGGTTCTTCCTGTTCCAGTGAGCCGGGCCGCGGGCGTGAAATAGTTCCGCTTCCGACAGGTAAATACGAAGCGCATCGGTGCGCCGCCTCGACTAGACTCCCAGCCCGAAACAATGAGGGGGAGTACCCAGCACATGGCGACCATCAACTGGTCGACGCTGGCCAATGGCCAGTCGATCGCATTCGATCCGGCAACCGACGTGCTGCGCTTCGACAGCGCCTCGATCAGCGCGTCCAGCCTGTCCTTCACGGCGTTCGGCAACCCGGCGGTGGTCAGCGTCGGTGGCGTCAGCGTCACGCTGCAGGCGCCGTTCGCGGCGCTGACCAGCAGCAACGTCACGTTCGCCGATGGCAGCCTGTTCCTGGTCGGCGACAACACCACCGGCACGGTCAACGACGACAACGCACAGGCGCTCACCGGTGGGGTCGGCAACGACTTCCTCGCCGGCCTGAACGGCAACGACACGCTCAACGGCGGCGCGGGCGTGGATACCGCGGTGTTCCGCGGTGCGTCGACAGGGTATTCGTTCAGCCGCTCGGGCGATCGCATCATCGTCACCGACACCGACACCGCCACGCTGGACGAAGGCGCGGACCGTCTCTCCGGCATCGAGGCGATCCGCTTCACCGACGGCACCGTCCGGCTGGGTTCGGCCGGCGAGTTCCGGGTCAATGGCACGACCGCCTCCGACCAGTCGCAGGCGGCCGCGCGGGTGCTGTCCGACGGCGGCCTCGTCATCGTCTGGGCCTCGGCCAACCAGGACGGCAGCACCTTCGGCATCTACGCCCAGCGCTTCGATGCGGCCGGCGTGGCGACGGGGCCCGAGTTCCGGGTCAACACCGTCACCTTCAGCGACCAGATCCAGCCCACGGTGGCGGCGCTGCCGGCGGGCGGCTTCGTCGTCGCCTGGGCTTCGCTGCTTCAGGACGGCAGCAACTACGGCATCTATGCGCAGCGGTACGACGCTGCCGGTGCGACGGTCGGGCCGGAATTCCGGGTCAACACGACGACGGCCGGCCTGCAGATCGCCCCCGCGATCACCGCACTGTCCGATGGCAGTTTCGTGGTGACCTGGCAGTCGAACGGCCAGGACGGCGTGGGATCGTTGGGCGTCGCGGGCCAGCGCTACGACGCGGCTGGCGTCGCGCAGGGGACCGAGTTCCTGGTCAACACCACCACGACCGGCGACCAGGTCACGCCGGCGATCGCGACGCTCGCCGGTGGCGGGCTGGTCGTCGCCTGGACTTCCTCGGGCCAGGACGGCAGTGGCCAGGGCATCTACGCCCAGCGCCTGGATGCCCAGGGCACCAAGGTGGGCGGCGAGTTCCTGGTGAACACCTTCACCGCCGGCAACCAGCAGATCCCCGAGGTCGCCGCGCTGGCCGGCGGCGGCTTCGTGATCGCCTGGACGTCCGCCGGGCAGGACGGCAGCGGCGACGGCGTGTATGCACAGCGCTACGATGCGTCCGGTGCCGCGCTGGGCAGCGAGTTCCGCGTCAACACGACGACGGCCGACGAGCAGCGCAGCCCCGCGCTGTCGGCGCTGACCGGCGGCGGCTTCGTGGTCGCATGGCAGTCCTTCGCCCAGGATGGCGCATCGTTCGGGGTCTATGCGCAGCGCTATGACGCGAACGGCGCCGCGCTCGGTGGCGAGTTCCAGGTCAATGCGACGACCGCCGATTTCCAGGACACCCCGAGCGTCACCGGGCTCGCCGACGGCGGCTTCCTGATCGCCTGGCAGTCGAACACGCAGGATGGCGACGGCTACGGCATCTACGCGCGGCGCTATTCCGCGACCGGCGAATCGGTGGGTGCCACGCTTACCGGGGATGCCGGGGCGAACTGGCTGGCGTGGTCGGGCAGCGACGCGGTGGTGATCGACGGTGCCGGCGGCGGCGACACGCTGATCGGCGGTAGCGGCAACGACAACTTCGTCGGCGGCGACGGCGCGGACGTGATCGTGGCCGAGGGCGGCAACGACTCGGTGGTTGGCGGTATCGGCAACGACTCGATCGACGGGCGTTCCGGCAACGACACGCTGTACGGCAACGAGGACGTCGACATCATGTTCGGCGATGCCGGCGAAGACCTCATCTACGGTGGCGACAGCGGCGACGTGCTGATGGGCGAGCGCGGCGGTGCCAGCACGGTCGGCGGCAACGACACGATCTACGGCGACGCCGATCCGCTGCTGCTCACCGGCGGCGACGACCTGATCGACGGCGATGCCGGCGACGACGTGATCTACGGCGGCGGCGGCAACGACGTGATCCTGGGCGACAACGGCAACGACACGATCACCGGCGGCGCCGGCGCCGAGATCATGGGCGGCAGTGCCGCGAGCATCGCCTCGATCGAGACCACCGGCAACGACACCTTCGTCTACCGGGCGATGACCGATGCCGGCGATACGATCTACGGCTTCGATGTCCGCGGTGGCGACAACGACGTGATCGACATCGGGCCGCTGCTCGAATCGCTCGGCTACTTCGGCACCACGCCACGCACCGACGGCTACCTGCGCGTCGAGCAGTCCGGTGGCAACGTGCTGGTGCAGATCGACACCGACGGCGCGGCCAACGGTTCTGCGTTCACCACCCTGCTCACGCTGTTCGACCGCAACGCGCCGGATATCGTCGACGGCTTCTTCCTGTCCACGGTGCCGCTCACCGGCACCGCGAACGCCGCGGCCAACCTGCTGGTGGGCAACGGCCAGGCGAACGTGATCCAGGCCTTGGCCGGCAACGACACGGTCGAAGGGCGCGACGGGAACGACACGCTCTACGGCGACGAGGGCGCCGACCTGCTGTCCGGCGAGGGCGGCAACGACGTGCTGCTCGGTGGCGCGGATGGCGACACGATCTCCGGGGGCGCCGGCAACGACCTGGTGGTCGGCGAAGGTGGCAGCGACTCGATCGACGGCGGGCTGGGTAACGACTCGCTGGACGGCGGCGCCGGCAACGACACGATCCACGGCAACGAAGGGGTCGACATCGTGTTCGGCGATGTCGGGTCGGACGTCCTGCACGGCGGCACCGGCAGCGACGTGATCATGGGCGAACGCGGCGGCGCATCCGTCGCGGGTGGCAACGACACGCTGTACGGCGACCTCGACGCGCTGTCGCTGTCCGGCGGCGACGACCAGATCGACGGCGATGCAGGCGACGACCTGATCTACGGCGGTGGCGGCAACGACGTGATCCTCGGCGACAACGGCAACGACACGATCGAGGGCGGTGCCGGCGCGGACATCATCGGCGGCAGTGCGGCCAGCCTCGCAGGCATCGAGACCACCGGCGACGACACCTTCGTCTATCGGGCGATGACCGATGCCGGCGATTCGATCTACGGCTTCGACGTGCGCGGCGGGGACAGCGACGCGATCGACCTGCGCCTTCTGTTCGATGCGCTGAGCTACGCAGGCACCGCGCCACGTACCGACGGCTACCTGCAGGTCGTACAGTCGGGCGGCGACGTGCTGGTGCAGGTCGACGCCAACGGCTCGACGGGCGGTGCTTCGTTCGTCACGCTGGCGACGCTGGTCGACCGCACGGCGACCGATATCACCGACGGGTACTTCCTGTTCCAGTAGATCTTCGCCTGCCCGGAGCTCCGCCTGCGGCGGAGCTCCGGGCAGGCGGGACTGCGACGCGCTACTCCGCCTTCGCGCCCGATGCCTGGATGATCCTGCGCATGCGTTCGGTCTCGCTGCGCAGGAACTTGGTGAACTCCTCGGGCGAGGTGGGCGCCGGATCCAGCCCGGCGTCGACCAGCCGGGCGCGCAGGGCTGGCACCTGCATCGCCTTGTTGATCTCGGCGTTGAGCCGCGCGACGATGAAGCGCGGCGTCTTCGCCGGGGCGTGGGCGCCGTACCAGGTGTCGAACTGGTAGCCGGGCACGCCGGCTTCCGACAGGGTCGGCAGGTCGGGCAGCTGCGCCCAGCGCTTGACGCCGGTGGTGGCGAGGGCCACCAGGCGGTTGCCCTTGATGAAGCCGAGCGTCCCGGGGGCGGCCGAGATCATGAACTGGGTGGAGCCGCCGACCAGGTCTGCCAGCGCCGGGCCCGTGCCCTTGTAGGGAACGTGGACCATGTCGGTGCCGGTCAGCTGCTTGAAGTACTCGGCGGCCAGGTGCGAGGTGCCGCCGGCGCCGGTGCTGGCGTAGTTGAAGCCGCCCTTCTTCGAGCGCAGCAGCGCGATCAGTTCTTTCACGTTCTTCACGTTCATGGACGGGTGCACGACCACCACGTTGGTGGTCTCGGCGATCAGCGCAACCTGGGCGAAGTCGCGCACCGCGCTGTAGGGCAGCTTCGAGTACAGCGTCTCGTTGATCGCCATCGCGTTGTGCGACACCAGGATCGTGTGGCCGTCGGGCACCGCCTGCGCGGCGATCGCCGTGCCGAGCGTGCTGCCGGCCCCTGGCCGGTTGTCGACCAGCCCCTGCTGTCCGAACGAGTCCTGGAACATCTGCGCCACGAAGCGTGCGGCGATGTCGTTGCCGCCGCCGGGGGCGAACGGCACGATGATGCGGATCGGTCGCGTCGGGTAGGGCGCCTCGGCGGCCCAGGCACCGCCGGCAGCGGTGCACAGCGTGGCGGCGGCGAGGGCGGCGGTGCCGGCAACCGGCATCCGGCGAGCGGTCTTCTTCGAGGGCATCGGGAGCCTCCAGCACAACACGGGGGGCCGAAGAATACCCCGGCCGGCCGCCGTTTGGCAGCAACAGTTACTCGTCGGTCAGGAATACTTCGCCACGGTCGGTGACCAGGCGCTGGATGCGCTGGTCATGGGCTTCCAGCGGCACTGCCGGCACGAGCTGGACCGGGAAGCATGCGGCCACCCGCAGGCAGTCCGGTCGCAGCCCGGACAGCAGCCGGTCGTAGAAGCCGGCGCCGTAGCCGAGCCGGCCCCCGCGCCGGTCGAAGGCGACCCCCGGCACCAGGATCAGGTCGGCCTCGAGCGGGTCGATCGCGGCGCAGAGGGCCGGATCGGGTTCCCGGATGCCCCAGCGCCCGGGGCGCGTCTCGCGGTCGACATCGCCCACCTCGTGCAGGACCAGGTGGCGCCGCGTCTTCGATTCCACGTCCACGACCCGGGGCAGCAGCAGGCGCCTGCCCTGGGCGAGCACGGCGGCGAGGAACGGCGTCGTGTCGATCTCGGTGTCGAACCCGACATAGGCGGCGACGGTGCGTGCCGTGGACAGGGTCGGCTGGCGCAGCAGGTGCGCGACGATCGCCGCCCCGGCTGCGGCGCGCGCCCGGGCATCCATGGCTGCCCGGGCGGACAGCACCCGTGCACGCAGTGCGGGCTTGCTTTCGGGATCCGGGTCGGCGGTCATCGGGCAGGCGGCGGGGCAGGAGGCGGGCGAATGCCGCGATGATGCGACGCGGACGGCCGGCCTGTCATGTCGCGCGGCACTTGCCGGCGCGCGGGCGGCTGCGCACACTTCAGCCGTGAGCGCAGAATCCCCTGACACCGGTGCGCCCGGCGGCGAAGCCCGGGCGCCCGTCGAACGCACCCGCGTGCTGGACGCCGGCATGCCCGCGCCCTGGTTCAGCGGCACGACCCGTTCGCGCCCCGACTATGCGTTCGACACGGTCGCCGGCCGGCATGTGCTGCTGTGCTTCCCGGGCCGGTGGGACGCCTCGGCGGCGGCGATCGTCGCGGCGCTGCTGCACGGGGCCGACCGGTTCGATGACCGGCGATCGTGCTTCTTCGGCGTGCAGGCGGGCGATGTCGCACACCCGGAGCTGCCGCCGGACCGGATACCGGGCGTCCGGTTCTTCCTCGATCCGGACATGCGCCTGTGCCGCATGTTCGGCACGGCCGCCGGCGATGGATCGTTGCGCCGGATCGCCTACCTGCTCGATCCGGCGCTGCGGGTGGCGGCCGTGTTCGACCTGTCCGACCCGTCCGGGGCCGGGCTCGCGGCGGCGCGCCGTGCCGTCGACGCGCTGCCGGCGCCGGCGCAGCCCCTGCCCGCGCCGGCGCATGCACCGGTGCTGGTGCTGCCGGACCTGTTCGAACCCGCGCTGTGCAGTCGCCTCATCGCCTGCTACGAGGCGAAGGGCGGTACCGACTCCGGGTTCATGCGCGAAGTCGACGGGCTCACGGTCGGGATGATCGACCATCGCCACAAGCGGCGCCAGGACTGCCTGGTGGAGGACGACGCGCTGAAGCGCGCGGCGATGGCGCGGATCCACGAGCGGCTGGTGCCGCAGATGGAGCGCGCCTTCCAGTTCCGGGCCACCCGGATGGAGCGCTACATCGTCGCCTGCTACGACGCAGCCGAGCGCGGCATGTTCCGGCCGCACCGGGACAACACCACCCGCGGCACCGCGCATCGGCGCTTCGCGCTGTCGCTGTTCCTGAACGACGACTACGAGGGTGGACAGCTCGTGTTCCCCGAGTACGGCCCGGCGACCTATCGCGCGCCGGCCGGGGGCGGCGTGGTCTTCTCGTGCTCGATCCTGCACGAGGCGCTGCCGGTGACCGCCGGACGGCGCTACATGTTCCTGCCCTTCCTGTACGACGAGGCTGCACGCAGGGTGCGCACCGCGAACCTGGCCTGGCTCGGGCGCAACGACGCGTTCGGCGGTCAGTAGCGCGCGAGCTGCGGTTCGACTTCCTCGGCCCAGGCGTCGATGCCGCCGGTCAGGTTGTAGACCCGGTCGAAGCCCTGGTTCTTCAGGAACTGGGCGACCTGGTAGCTGCGCATGCCGTGGTGGCACATCAGCACGTGCGGCCGCCCGGCGTCGAGGTCGCCGAGCCGCGAGGGCACGGTCTGCATCGGCATGTGCAGCGCGGCGTCCACCTTCACCAGCGCGTGTTCCCAGGCCTCGCGCACGTCGATGACGACCGGCGATTCGCGGGTCTCGTCGTCCAGCCAGGCCTTGAGTTCGGAGGGAGTGAGCGGCTCGATCAAAACACGAACCTCGCAGGTTGCTGCGCGTTGCGCAGGGGATCGACGACGGTTTCGAAAAGCGTGACCGCGGCGAAGGCGGTGTCGCCCTCGCGCACGACCAGGCGTGCGGACATCACCGGCCGTTCGCCGACGATCGCGAACAGCCGCCCGCCCGGCTTGAGCTGCTTCTGGAACGTGTCCGGCAGCAGCGGCAGCGACCCGGAAAGCACGATGACGTCGTAGGCGGTGCCGGTGTCCCAGCCCCGGGCGCCGTCGCCGGTCTCGACCTTCGCGTTGTCGATGCCCAGGTCGGCGAGGCGGGCGCGTGCCGCCGCCGCCAGGTCTTCATGGATCTCGACGCTGGTCACCGATGCACCACGGCTGGCGAGCAGGGCGGTCAGGTAGCCGGTGCCGGTGCCGATCTCGAGGATGCGGTCGGTCGGCGCCACCATCACTTCCTGCAGGATGCGCGCCTGCAGCTTGGGGGCGAGCATCACCTCGCCGTGGCCGATCGGCAGCTCGAGGTCGGCGAACGCGAGTTCGCGCCGGCCTTCGGGCACGAAGCGCTCCCTGGGCAGCGTGGAAAGCAGTTCGAGGACCGCGGGGTCGAGCACGTCCCAGGTGCGGATCTGCTGTTCGACCATGTTGAATCGGGCTTGCTCGAAGTCCATCCGGATGCCGGTTGCCTGAGGGGAGGAGGCTGGAATCTTAACATGCAGCCCCCGGCGGGCCGGGGGTGTGCGGGGCCGCGGCATTTGCAATCGGGGGCTCGATCAAGTAGCGTTCCGGCACACGTTGGGGGTCCGGCCCGGCCGCGGCAGACACAGGTCGCTGGCGGATGCCGGTGAGAGATACCCTTCGAACCTGATGCGGGTCATGCCGCCGTAGGGAAGCGTTGCGTCGCCGCTCATCGACCATATCCGCCGGGTCGGTCCACGGTCCATGCAGGGTCTCCCGACGATACGAATCCATTCCGGGAGTGAGCGATGAACGATCCGAAATTCGTCAACGAACTGGCGCAGGTCGACCAGGCCGCGACGCAGCCCTTCCCGCGTTCGCGCAAGGTGTACGTCGGCGGTTCGCGCCCGGACATCCAGGTGCCGATGCGCGAGATCTCGCAGTCCGACACCCCGGCCGGCATGGGCGCGGAAGTGAATCCGCCGCTGTTCGTGTACGACACCTCGGGCCCGTACACCGACCCGTCGGTGATGATCGACATCCGGAACGGGCTGAAGCCCCTGCGCGAGGCCTGGATCGACGAGCGCAACGACAGCGAGCGCCTGGGTGGCCCGAGCTCGGTCTACGGACAGGTGCGCCTGGACGACCCGAAGCTGGCCGAACTGCGCTTCAACCTGAAGCGGCTGCCGCGGCGCGCGAAGCCGGGCATGAACGTGTCGCAGATGCACTACGCACGGCGCGGCATCGTCACCCCCGAGATGGAATACATCGCGATCCGCGAGACGCAGCGGCTCGAGGGCTGTTCCGAGATGCTGCGCCGGCAGCACCCGGGCGAATCGTTCGGCGCCAGCCTGCCGAAGCAGATCACGCCCGAGTTCGTGCGCGATGAAGTGGCGCGCGGGCGCGCGATCATCCCGGCCAACATCAACCACCCGGAGAGCGAGCCGATGATCATCGGCCGCAACTTCCTGGTGAAGATCAACGCCAACATCGGCAACTCGGCGGTGACC
>JAJTHE010000021.1 GCA_021298815.1 Betaproteobacteria bacterium
GATTTTCCGGAAAATCGTCTCTGACCCCGATTATCAGGATCAGGAAATCGTCTCTGACCCGGATTGTCATTTGCGCCAGAAGACGGGCGTGAAGACGATCAGCAGGGTGAACAGTTCGAGGCGGCCGAGCAGCATCGCGAAGGTGCAGACCCAGGTCTGGAAATCGGTCAGCACGGCGTATGTCGTGGCGGGGCCGACGTTGGCGAGTCCGGGGCCGGTGTTGTTCACGCAGGCTACAGCCGCGCTGAAGGCGGTGACCACGTCGAGGTTGGTCGCCACCAGAAGCAGGGTGATGATCACGATCGTCGCGATGTAGACGAACAGGAAGGCGAGCACCGCGAACACGATGTTGTTCTGTACGACGGCGCCGCCGACCTTCACCTGGGTCACGGCGTACGGATGCAGGATGCGCACGAACTCGCGGTACACCTGCTGGTAGAGGATGGCGGCGCGGACGATCTTGATGCCGCCCCCGGTCGATCCCGCGCAGGTGGCGAAGCTCGACAGGAAGAGCAGCCAGAGCCCGGCGAACATCGGCCATGCGCCGTAGTCGGTGCTGGCGAAGCCGGTCGTGGTCGCCACCGAGATGGTGTTGAACAACGCGTAGCGCAGCGCCTCCGGGGGGGCTTCGTACACGCCCTGGAAATACAGGTAGACCGCGACCAGCAGGCCGCTGCCGATGGTGACGCCGAGGAACAGCCGTGCCTCCGGATCGTGCCGGTAGGGCTGTATGCTGCGGCCACGCAGCGCGCTGAAGTGGGTGATGAAGTTGATGCCCGAGGCCAGCATGAAGCAGATCGCCACCACCTCTATCGCCAGCGAATTGAAGTGGCCAAGGCTCGCGTCGTAGCTCGAGAAGCCGCCCAGGCCCATGGTCGAGAACATGTGCATCAGCGCGTCCAGGCCGCCCATGCCGGCCAGCCAGTAGGCGAGCCAGCAGGCGAGCGACAGCAGCCCGTAGATCGTCCAAAGGCCCTTCGCGGTTTCGGCCAGGCGCGGCGTGAGGCGCGATTCCTTCATCGGGCCCGGTGTCTCGGCCTTGAACAGCTGCCGTCCGCCGACGCCGAGCAGCGGCAGGATCGCCACGGCCAGGACGATCAGCCCCATGCCGCCCATCCAGTGCATCTGGGTGCGCCAGACATTGATCGACGGCGGCAGGTGGTCGAGGCCGCTCAGCACCGTCGCGCCGGTGGCGGTGATGCCCGACACGGCCTCGAAGTAGGCGTCGGTCGCCGACAGGCCATCGATCGCCGTGTGCAGGGGCAGCGCGGCGAACGCGGGAAGCACCGCCCACACCATCGACACCAGCAGGAAGGCGTCGCGGATCTCGAGTTCCCGGCGGTAGCGGATCGTCGACAGCCAGGTCACCGCCCCGGCGGCCGCGGTGATCGCGATCGCTCGGTCGAAGCCCCCGGCCGCGCCATCGTCGAGCCAGCGCGACACGCCCAGCGGCAGCGCCATGGTGATGCCGAAGATCAGCGTGATCAGCCCGAACACATGCAGCACCGAAAGGTTGCGGTGCAGCTCGCTCGAACGGAAGTCGGCCACTGCTAGAAGAAGCCGACGCCGACGGCGAACAGCTTTTCGATCTTCGGCACGAGGTCCTTCGACACCGCGAACACGATCACATGGTCGTTGCGCTGGATCACCGTGTCATGGTGCGCGATGATCACCTCGTCGTCCATGCCGATCGCGCAGGCGATCTGGTCGTCCGGCAGCGCGTCGCGCCGGCGCACGATCGCCGCGATCGTCGCGCCTTTGGGCAACCCGATCGAATCGACTGTACGCCCGACCACCTTCGACGAACGCGGGTCGCCGTGGGCGATGACCTCCAGCGCCTCGGCGGCGCCCCGGCGCAGCGAGTGCACCGCGACGCAGTCCCCGCGCCGCACGTGCGTGAGCAGCGAGCCGATGGTGACGGTCGCCGGCGACAGCGCGATGTCGATCTGTCCGCCGTGCACCAGGTCGACGTAGGCCGCGCGGTTGATCAGCGTGATCACCCGGTGCGCGCCCATGCGCTTGGCGAGCAGCGAGGACATGATGTTGTTCTCGTCGTCGTTGGTCAGCGCGCAGAACACGTCCATCTCGCCGACATGCTCGTCCGACAGCAGTTCCTCGTCCGTGGAGTCGCCGCACAGCACGAGCGTGCGGTCGAGTTCCTGCGACAGCCGCTCGGCCGCGCGCTTGTGCACCTCGATCAGCTTCACCTGGTACTTCGCTTCGAGCGACGCGGCCAGCCGCGAGCCGATGTTACCGCCGCCGGCGATCATCACCCGCCGCACCGGCGCGTCGGCGCGGCGCAGCTCGCGCAGCACGGTGCGGATGTGTTCCTTCGCGGCGAGGAAGAACACCTCGTCGCCATGCTGGATCACCGTGTCGCCGGTCGGGATCAGGGGCGCGTCGCCGCGGAAGATCGCCGCCACCCGGCTGTCGACGTCCGGGATGTGCTCGCGGATCTCCGACAGCGGGCGGCCGACCAGCGGACCGCCGGTGAAGGCGCGCACCGCCACCATCTGCAGCCGGCCGTTGGCGAAGTCGAGCACCTGCAGCGACTCGGGGAACTCGATCAGCCGCGTGATGTAGTCGGTCATGATCTGTTCCGGGCAGATCGTCACGTCGACCGAGAAATTGTCGCTGCTGAACACCTCCGGATGGCCCAGGTAGTCCGCCGAGCGGATGCGCGCGATGCGCGTCGGGATGTTGAACACGGTCGAGGCGAGCTTGCAGGCGACAAGGTTGGCCTGGTCGCTCTGGGTCACCGCCAGCAGCAGGTCGGCATCGTCCGCGCCGGCCGCGCGCAGGATCGACGGATGCGCGGCATTGCCCTCGACGGTGCGCAGGTCGAGGTGGTCGGCCAGCTGGTGCAGCCGTTCGCCATCGGTGTCGACGATCGTGATGTCGTTCGCCTCGGACACCATGCTCTCGGCGACGGTGGAGCCGACCTGGCCGGCGCCGAGGATGATGATCTTCATGCGCGCGGCACGGCGCAGCGGTGGATCAGGGTGCGGCCCGTGCGCCCTTCGGCGGCCGGTTCGTGCGCAGCCATGCCTTCCATTCCGCGAACAGCGATGGGTCGAGCGCCGCGATCACGGATTTCTCCCATACCTCGCCGTCCCAGAAATCGTCGTGGTCGAGCGATGCGCAGTGTCCGCCAGCTTCCCGAAAGATCAACCATCCTGCCGCGTAGTCCCAGAGCTTCTGACCGCCGTGAAGATACACGTCAAATCGTCCGGCCGCTGCATAGCACCACTCGAGCGCGCTGGATCCGTAGTTCCGCTGGGAGCAATAGGGGGATTTCGCGTTCAGCGTGGCCGCCAGCGAACGCTCGATGCGCTTGAACTCGATGCCGGCCATCGCCTGGCGCAGGGCCACCGTCCGCCGATGCAGCGGCAGGGGGGTGTCGTTCAGCCAGGAACCCATGCCGTCCTCGGCCTGGAACGCCTCGTCGGCCACCGGGTCGTAGATCACGCCCAGCACCGGGCGCCCCGCGCGCACCAGCGCGACCGATATCGCGAACGCGGGCAGGCCGCAGGTGAAGTTGGACGTGCCGTCGATCGGATCGACGCACCAGAGGGTCTGCGCGCCGTCGGACCATGCATCGACCTGCTCGTCGCGGGTCATCTCCTCGCCGACGAAGCCGCAGTCGACCAGCCCGCGCAGCAGCGGCGCCAGCGCCCGCTGCGCGGCGATGTCGGCCTCGGTGACGATGCTGCCGTCGCCCTTGCGCGACTGCCGGGTGTTCAGGAAGCGCGGCATCACCTCGCGTGCCGCCACGCCGCGCACGACGTCGACGGTCGCCTCGAGCAGCGCGGACGGCCGGTTGGGGAGGGATGCGGCCGGGTCGGACATGTCGGGCGGAAGGATGGGGTGGACGGCGCGCAAGGAACGGACGCGGTGCGTGCCGGGTGGATGTGTAGAATCCGGTGACTCTAACATTGTGCTGGAGCGCTCCTGCTTCAAGCCGCCTGTCCCGACCCCAGGATACGGATGCTCACGCCCCGGTTCCACTGCCCGCAGGCCGTTCCCGGGCTCGCCCGCGGCAGCCGGGTCGAGCTGCCGCCGGATGCCGCGCACCATGCCCTGCGTGTCCTGCGCCTCGGTGAAGGCCAGGCGGTGGCCGTGTTCTGCGGCCATGGCGGCGAATATGAAGCGGTGCTGGAGGCCGCGCGCGGCAAATCGGCACAGGTACTGCTGGGAACTTTCCACGCGGGCGACCGGGTGCCGCGGGTCGACGTGCACGTCCAGCAGGCGGTGGTCGCGACCGAGAAGATGGACTGGGTGGTCGAGAAGTCGGTCGAGCTGGGTGCGCGCTGGTTCACGCCGGTGCTGGCCGAGCGCAGCGTGGTGCGGTTGACCGGCGAGCGTGCCGGCAGGCGCGCCGCGCACTGGCAGGCGCTGGCGGTGTCGGCGAGCGAACAGTGCGGCCTGAACCGGCTGCTCGAGGTGCGGCCGGTGCAGTCGCTGGAGGCCGCGTGCGGCGAGGCGCAGGCGGCCGGATGCCTGCGTTTCATGCTTCATCCTGAAGGTGAGCGTTCGCTTACGCTGGAGCTTTCCGCTGCGGTCGAGGCGGCGAAAGGCGATGCGGCGGCGGGCGGTGCGGCGGCGGGGGCCCTGTCGTCGGTCCTGTCGCTCGCCCTGCTGGTCGGCCCGGAAGGCGGTCTTTCGCCGCGCGAGTCGGCACTGGCGCGTGCGGCGGGTTACCGTCCGGTGACGCTCGGGCCGCGCATCCTGCGCACCGAAACCGCCGCGCTGGCGGCGCTGGCCGCGCTGCGCGCGACGATCGACGACTTCTCTCCCTCCTTTCCCCACACATGAGCACATCGCCGCCGTCGTTCGTCACCTGGTTCCGCGCCGCGGCGCCCTACATCCATGCGTTCCGCGGCAAGACCTTCGTGGTCGCCTTCGGCGGCGAGGTGGTCGAGGAGGGCCAGCTTGTGCACCTGTCGCACGATGTCGCGCTGCTGGCGAGCCTGGGCGTGCGGCTGGTGCTGGTGCACGGCGTGCGTCCGCAGCTCGAGGTGCTGATGGCGCAGCAGGGCATCGAGGCCCAGTACGCCAACGGGCTGCGGGTGACGGACAACGCGGTGATGGGCTGCGTGAAGCAGGCCAACGGTATCGTGCGCATCGAGATCGAGGCGCTGCTGTCGACCGGCCTTCCGAACACGCCGATGGCCAATGCCGCGGTCAACGTGGCCAGCGGCAACTTCGTGGTCGCCTGCCCGCGCGGCGTGTACGAAGGCGTCGACCTCAAGTACACCGGCGCGGTGCGCAAGGTCGACGTGCAGGCCTTGCGCGGGCGCCTCGATGCCGGCGAGATCGTGCTGGTGTCCCCGCTCGGCTATTCGCCGACCGGCGAGGCGTTCAACCTCACCGTCGAGGACGTTGCGGTGTCGGTGGCCACCGCGCTGGCGGCCGAGAAGCTGATCTTCATGATCGATGGCGCGGGCGTGCAGCGCGGGCGCGGGCGGCTGCTGCGCGAGCTCACGCTGAGCAGTGCCGAGACCTGGATCGCGCGCACCAAGAAGTCGAAGGTCGGCCGCGGCACCGACATCGAACGCTTCCTGCCGGCGGCGATCGATGCCTGCCGGCGCGGCGTCGCCCGTGCGCACCTGGTGAGCCGCCATGTCGACGGCGCGCTGCTGCTGGAACTGTTCACCCACCACGGCATCGGCACGATGATCTCGCGCGACTCGCTCGAGCGGCTGCGTCCGGCGCGCATCGACGACGTCGGCGCCGTGCTGCAGCTGATCGCGCCGCTGGAAGCCGAAGGCACGCTGGTCAAGCGCGGCCGCGAGCGGATCGAGCGCGAGATCGGCTACTTCACCGTGATCGACCATGACCGCCGGCTGATCGGCTGCGCGGCGCTGTATCCGTTCCCCGCCGCGCGCGCCGCCGAACTCGCCTGCCTGGTGGTACACCCCGACCATCGCAACGCCGGCCATGGCGAGGCCCTGCTGCTGCATATCGAAGCCCGCGCCCGCGCCCAGAAGCTCGACAAGCTCTACGCACTGACTACCCATACCGCCCACTGGTTCGTCGAGAACGGCTTCCACGAAGTCGACGTCGGCGAACTGCCCGCCGAGCGGCGCCAGCTCTACAACTGGCAGCGCCGCTCCAAGGTCTTCATGAAGTCACTCTAACGACAATCCTGAAACACTCCAGGTCAGAGACAAATAAACAATCCGGGTCAGAGACGAATTGCGGCGGGAAATTCGTCTCTGACCCGAATAATCAATTCGTCTCTGACCCGGATTATCAGAACTCCTGGGGGACGATGCCGGCTTCCTTGACGACGCGGCGCCACTGGGCGACTTCGGCGGCGAGGAACTTCTGGGCGTCGACGGCGGCCATGATCTCGACCGGGGAGCCGACTTCGAGGATCTTCTGCTGTACGTCGGGTCGGCGCAGCACGCGGTGCAACGTCGCTTCGATCTGCTTCACCAGTGCTGGGGCCATGCCGCCGGGCGCGGCCATCGCCTGCCAGCCGCGGGCCTCGAAGCCGGGGGCGACGGTCTCGGCGAAGGTCGGGACGTCGGGGAAGCGGTCCCAGCGCTTCGCGGAGGTGACGCCGATCACGCGCAGCCGTCCGCTGTCCAGGTGCGGCCGCACCTCGGCGAAGGTGCCGAACATCATCGGCACCTCGCCCTGGGCGACCGCCATCGGCGTGCTGGTGCCGCCCTTGTAGGCGACATGGCCGAGCTTGGTCTTCGTGTGCGACTGGAACCGTTCGGCCACCAGGTACATGCCGGTGCCGACGCCGGCGGTCGCGAACAGCAGCTTGCCCGGATCCTGGCGCGCGGCGGCCACCAGTTCCTGCAGGGTCTTCACCTTGGATGCCGGGCCGACCGCCACCAGGTAGGGCGCGCTGCTCACCAGCGTGAGCATGGTGAAGTCGTTGACCGCGTCGTAGGGCAGCTTCGAATACATCGCCGGCGCGGTGGAATGGCCCGCAGCCATCGAGAACAGCGTGTAGCCATCGGGCGCGGCCTTGGCCACGATCGATGCGGCCAGCGTGCCGCCGGCGCCGGGACGCATGTCGATCACCACCGGCTGCCCGGTCTCGTCGGACAGGCCGGCACCGACGATGCGTGCCTGCAGGTCGACGTTGCCGCCGGCGGTGAAGCCGTGGATCTGCCGGATCGGACGGTCCGGCCACTGGCCGCGCTGGGCGCCGGCATCGGGCGCGGCCAGTGCCGCCATCAAGGCCAGCGCGATGCCGGGTACGGCGCCGGACAGCGCGGTGGACGTCGCCTGCATCGTTCGTGTGGACATCATGGCCTGTCTCCGGGAGGTTCGGGTCGGTAACGATAACCGCCGCGCTCCATCAGCGCGCGGCGCGATTCGAGCAGCCGGGCCTGGTGGCCGGCGAGGACATCGGCATCGAACAGCAGGCGACCGTGGCGCTTCACCCAGTCGCCGCCGATCATCACCGAGTCGATGTCCGCATTCTCTGCATAGAGCGCGACCACATGGTACGGATCGCCGCCCGGCAGCGCCGGGAACACGTTCATCGTGCGCGTGTCGACCATGATCAGGTCGGCTTCCTTGCCCGGGGTCAACGAGCCGATCCGGTGTTCGAGGCGCAGCGCCTTCGCCCCGCCCCGCGTCGCCCACTCGACCGCATCGCGGGTACGGGTGGCGTGGTGCTCGGACGGCCACGCGCCGCGCGCGGCCAGTTCGCGGTTGTCCGCCTCGCGCTGGTGCGCGAAAGCGTGGCGCAGTTCGAGCAGCATCGAGCTGTTGAAGTACACGCAGACATCGGTGCCCAGGGAAGGCATGCCGCCGGCCCTGGCCACCCGGCCGAGCATGCCGATACGCTCGCTGTTCATCATCTCGGCGAGGTCGGTGGCGGTGATGCTGCAGCCGTGGTCGAGCACCATCTTCAGCTCGTCGTCCTCCAGCCCGTTGCCGTGGGCGATGTTGTGGTCAGGGCCGAGCAGTCCTTCCTTCGCCAGCCGCCACATGCCGTCCTCATTGCGCCGATTGCCGCGCCGCCCCCAGGTATGGGCGGAATGCACGACGCCGAATTCGCGCGCCAGGCGCATCTCGTCGCGCGCGACTTCATAGGTCGCGATGTCCGGCCCGAGCGTGGCCATGCCGAGCGTGATGCGCGCATCGTCGCTGGACAGCCGGCCAGCGCGCAGCCGCACCAGCTCCTCGCGCGGATAGGGTGTCTCCCAGTACGGCTTCACCGCGCCCGAGGCATCGGGCGGCGGCTTGTGGGTGCCGCGCGCGAACACCGCGCGCAGGCCGGTGGCGGCGATGCCGTCGATCGCGGCATCGGTCATCCCGGCATCGCGCACCACGTGGCACCAGTCGAGCACCGTGGTCGTACCGCCGTTGATCTGGTTCAGCGAGCCCACCAGGTTGGCCACGTGGACGTCGTCCGCGCCGTACTGCATCGCCAGGTTGCGGTGGACGTTGCCGTGGTAGTCGCGCGAGCTGATCCAGTCGCCGCCCAGTCCGCGCAGCGGGATCTCCCACAGGTGCACATGGGCGTTCACGAAGCCGGGCAGCACGATCGTGCCGGTGGCATCGAGCACCTCGGCACCGGCCGGGTCGACCTCGATGCGCGGTCCGACGGCGACGATCCTCGACCCTTCGACCAGCAGGTCGCCGTCGGCGATGTCGCCGAGCGATGGATCCATCGTGAGCAGCGTCGCGCCGCGGATCAGCATTCGTTGCATCTTCGAGTCCTCCGTACGGCTGGCTGCTGCGGTGCATCAGCCGGGGCCCGGCACCGCGCACGGCAGGTTTCGCGCGGGCAGGATGACAGTGTCATGACGGCGCTGCTGTCCGTCAAGGCCGGGTGGCCTTACACTTGCTGCCACCGTTGCCGGTCACCGTTGCCATCATGCACGACCGGAAGTCCAAGGAGTCAAGCCATGCCCCGCACGGTCCAATGCATCAAGCTCGGCCGCGAGGCCGAGGGCCTCGAGTTCGCCCCGTATCCCGGTCCGCTCGGCCAGCGCATCTTCGAAAGCGTTTCCAAGGAAGCCTGGCAGTTCTGGCTCGAGCACCAGAAGCGCCTGGTCAACGAGAACCGCCTGAACCTCGCCGACCCGAAGGCCCGCAAGTACCTCGCGACCCAGATGGAAGAGCATTTCTTCGGTGCCGGTGCGGACGAGGCGCAGGGATACGTCCCGCCTGCGGCCTGATGCATGCCGCGCCCGGGATCGATCTGTCCAGCAGCTGCCCACCCCGTCCGCTGTCATCTGCCTGAAACGCGTGTGACATAACCTCCGCGCTCTCCCAGCCAGGACGAGCGCATCACTTGAGCACCGCCGCGGTGAAGAAGAAGCGCCTGCCTCCGCCGGAACACTTCCTGAACCGGGAACTGGGTGCACTCGCGTTCAATGCGCGCGTGCTCGAGGAGGCCGAGAACCCGAAGAATCCGCTGCTCGAACGGCTGCGCTTCCTGTGCATCGTGTCGAGCAACCTGGACGAGTTCTTCGAGATCCGCGTCGCCGGCCTGAAGGAACAGATCACCCTCGGGGCGGTGAACACCCAGCCCGACGGCATCCCGCCGCGCCAGCTCTTCCCGCTGCTCGCGCAGCGCGCGCACGAGCTGGTCGAGCGCCAGTACCGGCTGCTGAACGACGAACTGCTGCCGAAGCTGGCCGCCGAGGGCATCTGCTTCCTGCGCCGCAACGACTGGACCCCGGCGCAGCAGGAATGGGTGCGCGCCTACTTCTTCCGGGAAGTGATGCCGGTGCTCACGCCGATCGGTCTCGACCCGGCGCATCCGTTCCCGCGCGTGCTGAACAAGTCGCTCAACTTCGCGGTCGAACTGGAAGGCAAGGACGCGTTCGGCCGCAAGTCCGGCGCCGCGATCGTGCAGGCACCGCGCGTGCTGCCGCGCGTGGTGAAGCTGCCGCCGCGCATCGCCGGCTGCACCAACGGTTTCGTGTTCCTGTCCGCGGTGCTGCACGCGAACATGCGCGAGTTGTTCGCCGGCATGCATGTGCTCGGTTCGTACCAGTTCCGCGTCACGCGCAATAGCGACCTGTTCGTCGACGAGGAAGAGGTGAAGAACCTGCGTATCGCGTTGCAGGGCGAACTTCCGCAGCGGCACTTCGGCAACGCGGTCCGGCTGGAGGTCGCCGACAACTGTTCGGACGCGATGACCGCCTTCCTGCGCATGCAGTTCGGCCTGGCCGAAGAGGACATCTACCGGGTGCCGGGCCCGGTGAACCTGGTGCGCCTGATGCAGGTGCCCGACTGGGTCGAGCGCCCCGACCTGATGTTCAAGCCGTTCACTGCCGGCATACCGCCGACGCTGGTGCGGCGCGCGGACATGTTCGAGGCGATCCGCCGCGGCGACATCCTGCTGCACCATCCGTTCCAGTCGTTCGCGCCGGTGGTGCACTACCTGCAGCAGGCCGCGGCCGATCCGTCGGTGGTGGCGATCAAGCAGACCATCTACCGCACCGGAAACGAATCGGTGCTGATGGAATCTCTGATCCAGGCCGCGCGCAGCGGCAAGGAAGTCACCGTGATCGTCGAGCTGCTGGCGCGCTTCGACGAGGAAGCCAACATCAGCTGGGCGGCGAAGCTGGAGCAGGCCGGCGCGCATGTCGTGTACGGCGTGGTGGGCCACAAGACCCATGCGAAGATGTCGCTGGTGGTGCGGCGCGAGGAAGGACAGCTGCGCCGCTACGTACATGTGTCGACCGGCAACTACCATGTGCGCACGGCGAGCCTCTACACCGACTTCGGCCTGTTCACCTGCAACGAGCAGATCTGCTCGGATGTGAACGAGACCTTCAAGCAGCTCACCGGCCTGGGTAAGGCGAGCCGGCTGCACCACCTGTGGCAGGCGCCGTTCACGCTGCAGGAGAACATCGTCGCCGCGATCAACGACGAGGCGAAGGCGGCGCGCGCCGGCAAGCGCGGCCATATCGTCGCCAAGATGAACGCGCTGCTCGAGCCGCAGACGATCGAGGCGCTGTACAAGGCGTCGCAGGCCGGCGTGAAGATCGACCTGATCGTGCGTGGCGTGTGCGCGCTGCGCCCCGGCGTGCCGGGCCTGTCCGACAACATACGCGTGCGCTCCATCCTCGGGCGCTTCCTCGAGCATTCGCGCATCTTCTGGTTCCATGCCGGCGGCAAGGACAACATCTACCTGTCGAGCGCCGACTGGATGGACCGAAACTTCTTCCGCCGGGTCGAGATCTGCGTGCCGATCCTCGACCCGCGCCTTAAGCGCCGGATGATCGCCGAGGCGTTGCGTCCGTACCTGCGCGACAACCTGCAGTCGTGGGAGATGAACGGCGAAGGCGTGTACCGCAAGCGCACGCCGTCGCGCCTGCGGCCGTATTCGGCGCAGCACGCGCTGATCGCCGAGCTGGCCCAGTCCGACACGCCGGCTTCGGACGCCTGACGCACGGCCCGCGCCGCGCCGGCTTCCCACCCTGACCACTGCCACGATGGCCATCGAAACCGAACTGCGCTTCCAGCTCGATGCCCGGCAGGCACGCGCGGTGCTCGGCGATCCGAAGATCGCCGCCGGACTGCAGCGCCGGCCGCTGTCGAGCATCTACTACGACACCGCCGACTTCGCGCTCGCCCAGCGCCGCGCCGGGCTGCGGCTGCGCCGGATGGGCCGCCGCTGGGTGCAGACCTTCAAGTGCGAGCTGCCCGATGCACCCGACCACCGGCGTGGCGAATGGGAATGGCCGGTGCCGCGCGCCGCGATCGATTTCGACCTGCTGGCCGAGACGCCGCTGGGCGACTGGTTCGCCAAGCCGCGCAACCGCGAGGCGCTGGCGCCGGCCTTCGAGACGCGCTTCACGCGCTCGAGCGCGCTCATCCAGCACGGCGCGACCGCGATCGAACTGGCGGTCGATCGCGGCAGCGTGATCGCGGGCGAGCAGAGCGAACCGATCCTGGAGCTGGAGCTGGAACTGAAGGACGGCCCGGTGGACGGGCTGTATGAATTCGCCCTCGCGATGAACCGCGACCATGCGCTGATGCCCGAGCCGCGCAGCAAGGCTGCCCGCGGCTTCCTGCTGTCCACCGGGGCGAAGCCGGGACCGAGGCGTGCGCCGAAGCTGCAGCTCGAGGCCGACGCGACCGCCGAGCAGGCCTTCGTCTCGGTGATGTTGAACTGCCTCGCGCACCTGCAGGGCAATGCCGCCGGCGTGCACCGCGGCGACGACGATCCCGAATACGTGCACCAGGCACGCGTCGCATTGCGCCGGATGCGTTCGACGCTGGTCACCTTCCGGCGCGCGATCCCGCGTGCATCGAGCGACTCCCTGTCGAGCGAGGCCCGCGGGCTGGCGTCCGCGCTCGGTGCGGCCCGGGACCTGGACGTGTTCGAGGAAGGCACGCTGCAGCCGCTCGCCGCGGCAGGGCATGCGACGCGCCTGGTCGGTGCCTTCGAGCGACTGGTGCTGCTGCGCCGGCAGGCGCAGCAGCAGGCGGCCGAGGCGCTGTCTCCGCCCGGATACACCGCGTTCGTGCTGCACCTGCTGCGCTGGATCGACGCGGCCGGCTGGCGCGCGGCGCGCGTGGAGGATCCGCCGCCCGCCTTGCCGGCGGACGGTGGCCGCGACGCGAACACCCGGAACGACCGCGGCGACCGCGGCGACCGGGGCGACAGAGGCGACCGCAACGCAGAGGGCGATGGCGTCCCTGCCGAGCGCGCCGAAGTTCGCCGGCAGAAGGCCGGTGTCCGGCGCTTCGCGGCGGACACGCTGGATCGTCGCCATCGTGCGGTGCTCGCGATCGGCGGCCGGCCGTCTGCGCTGGACATCGAGGCGCGCCATGAACTGCGCATCGCGGTCAAGAAGCTGCGCTATGCCGCCGAGTCCTTCGCCTCGCTCAACGGGGCCAAGGCCGAAAAGGCCGCGGGGACCTACCTCGCGGCCATGGCACGGTTGCAACAATCGCTCGGCACACTGAATGACATGGCGACCGCCGAGCGCCTGGTGTCGCCCGGCAGCGGCGGTCCGTTCGAAGGGGCGATCGACGAGGCGGGACTGGCGCTGCTGGCGGGCTGGCGGCTCGGACTGTGCACCGCCGTGCTCGAAGACGCCGACCGGGCGTGGAACCGTTTGCGCGACGCCGGCCGGTTCTGGTGAAGGTCACGGCCGGCAAAGGAAGGAAGAAGATGAACCTGATCCTCTGGCGGCATGCCGAAGCGGAAGAGGACAGCAACGACCTGTCCCGCCCGTTGACCTCGAAAGGCCAGCGGCAGGCCAAGCGCATGGCGACCTGGCTGGAAGCCCGGCTGCCCGAGAAGTACAAGGTCATCTGTTCGCGGGCCCGGCGTTCGCAGGACACGGCCCGTGCGCTGACCGAGAAGTTCAAGGTCGATGCGAACATCGATCCTGGTGCATCGTATGCGGCCGTGCTCGCCGCCGCCGACTGGCCGCATGGGAACGGCACGGTGATCGTCGTCGGCCACCAGCCCACCCTGGGCGAGGTGGCCTCGATGGTGCTCGCCGGGGATCCCGCGGACTGGACGATCCGCAAGGGCGCGCTCTGGTGGATCTGCTATCGCGAACGCGATTCGGGCGGCGAGACCGCGCTGCGCGTGGCGATGTCGCCCGACCTGCTCTGACCGGGGCGCCCCGGGCGGTCCGGCGCTACCAGGCCACGGCCTTCAGCGCGCTGGCCGCCGCCAGCCCGAGCACCACTATCCATGGCGCGGCCTGCCAGGCAGTGAGCAGCACGAAGCCGGCCAGTGCCAGCAGGAAGTCGACCGGATCGAGCACCGCGCTGGTCCAGATCGGGTCGTACAGCGCCGCCCCGAGGATGCCGACGACCGCCGCGTTGGCGCCACGCAGTCCGGACTGTGCCCACTGCCGGGTGCGCAGCGTGTCCCAGAACGGCAGCATGCCGTACACCAGCAGCAGCCCCGGCAGGAAGATCGCGACCAGGGCGATGGTGGCGCCGGCGAGGCCGTCCGGCCCCGGCTGCACCAGCGCGCCGAGGTAGGCGGCGAAGGTGAACAGCGGCCCGGGCACTGCCTGGGTCGCGCCATAGCCGGCGATGAAGGCATCCGCATCGATGCGGCCGGCGGCGACCGTGCCCGCCTCGAGCAGCGGCAGCGCCACGTGGCCGCCACCGAACACCAGCGCCCCGGCGCGGTAGAACGCCTCGAACAGCGCGAGCGCATCGGAGCCGGTCGACCAGGCGGCCAGCGGCAGGCCGAACAGCAGCAGGAAGAACAGCACCAGCGCCACGACACCGGACTTCGCCGATACCGGGAAGCGCAGCGTGCCCTGCGGCGCGGGCGGCGCATCGCCGCACAGCAGCAGCCCGGCCAGGATGCCGCCGGCGATCGCCATCAGCTGGCCGGCAGCACCGCCGATGAACACCACGGCCGCCACGGCGGTGAGCGCGATCGTCGCGCGCGTCGGGTCGGGCGTGAGCGACCTCGCCATGCCCCAGACGGCCTGCGCGACCACCGCCACCGCGACCAGCTTCAGCCCGTGCAGCACGCCTTCGGCCGCCGGATGCACGAACAGGGTCGCGGTCAGCGCGAACAGGAACAGCAGGATCGCCGAGGGCAGCGTGAACGCGGCCCATGCGGCGAACCCGCCGGCCAGCCCATTGCCGCGCAGCACCCCGAGCGAGAAGCCGACCTGGCTCGACGCCGGGCCGGGCATGAACTGCGACAGCGCGACCAGGTCGGCATAGGCAGCCTCGTCGATCCAGCGGCGGCGCACCACGAAGGCTTCCCGGAAGTAGCCGAGGTGGGCGATCGGACCGCCGAAGCTGGTGAAGCCCAGGCGCAGGAAGGCGAGGAACACCTCGAGCACCGAGCCGCGCGTGGCCGGGGCGGACGGCGTGGATGGCGTGGACGACATGGTGCAACTCCCTGCAACGGCCGCTGGCTGGAGCACGAGGTTAGCGGAGCGCCGGCGCGACGGTCAAACGGTGCGGGCGTACCATCGAAGCCATCCTTCCCGTCCTTTCCATCCATCGCCAGGGGCTGCGCATGTTCGAGTCCGCCGAGCTGGGCCATCGCATCGACCGCGAGCAGTACCGCCAGCGCGAACCTGCGCTGCGCGCCGCACTGCTGCAGGCGCAGTTCGACCTCGGCGCGCAGAAGCGCTTCCCGGTGCTGATCGTGATCGGCGGCGTCGACGGCGCCGGCAAGGGCGAGACGGTGAACCTGCTCAACGAGTGGATGGATCCGCGCCACATCGACACACATGCGTTCGGCGCGCCTTCGGACGAGGAGCGCGAGCGCCCGCGCATGTGGCGCTTCTGGCGCGTGCTGCCGCCGAAGGGCCGCATCGGCATCCTGTTCGGTGCCTGGCATACCCAGCCGGTGCTCGACCGCGCGTATCGCCGCATCGATGGCGACCGCTTCGAGCAGCAGCTGCAGGAGATCGAGCGCTTCGAGCAGATGCTGTCCGACGAAGGCGTCCTGCTGCTGAAGTTCTGGTTCCACCTGTCGAAGAAGGACCAGAAGGCGCGCCTGAAGTCGCTGGAGAAGGACCCGCTCACCCGCTGGCGGGTGACGCAGGAGGACTGGCACCGCTTCGAGAAGTACGACCGCTTCCGCAAGGTGTCCGAGCTGCTGGTGCGCAGGACCTCCACCGCGACCGCGCCCTGGCTGGTGGTCGAGGGGCTCGACGAGTGCTACCGCAGCCTGACCGTCGGCGAGACCCTGCTCGCGGCGATGCGCAGTCGCCTGGACGCGCAGGGCCGCACCGCCCCGGCCGGGGGGAAGGCGGAGGCGGCGATGGGCGACGCGGCGAGCGGCAAGGCCGCCCTGGGTGCCGCCGCCGGGATGATGCCGGTGCTGCCACCGATCGACCGCCGCGACCTGCTGTCGATGCTGAAGCTCGACCAGCCGATGACGCGCGAGGTGTACGAGCCGGCGCTCGAGTTGCTGCAGGGACGGCTCAACCGGCTGTCGCGCGACACGAAGTTCCGCCAGCACTCGGCGGTGGTGGTGTTCGAGGGTAGCGATGCGGCGGGCAAGGGCGGCGCGATCCGCCGGCTCACCGCGGCGCTCGATGCGCGCCAGTACCATGGTATCCCGGTCGCCGCGCCGGACGAGGCGGAACGGGCGCAGCCCTACCTGTGGCGCTTCTGGCGCCACCTGCCGCGGCGCGGGCATTTCGCGATCTTCGACCGTTCCTGGTACGGGCGGGTGCTGGTCGAGCGGGTCGAGGGCTACTGCAGCGAGGGCGACTGGCAGCGCGCCTACGGCGAGATCAACGAGTTCGAGGCCGAGCTCGATGCGCACGGCACGATCGTGGTGAAGTTCTGGCTGCAGGTCAGCAAGGAGGAGCAGCTGCGCCGCTTCCGCGAGCGCGAGCAGGTGGCGTTCAAGAACTTCAAGATCACCGCCGACGACTGGCGCAACCGCAAGCGCTGGAACGCCTACCAGCAGGCGGTGTGCGACATGGTGGACCGCACCTCGACCTCGGTCGCGCCGTGGACCCTGGTCGAGGCGAACAACAAGCTGTATGCGCGGATCAAGGTGCTGGCGACGCTGGTCGAGCGGATCGAGCAGGCGCTGTAGCTACGGATACATCGACCATCCGACGCGCCCGGTGCGCGCGCGGAACAGGTGGCCTTCGGTGGTGGTGACGAACAGCGTGGACATGTCGGCACCGCCGAACGCGCAGTTGGTCGGTCGGATCGCCGGCACCGGATGCGTCTCGAGCACGCGTCCGGTGGGCGAGAACACGTAGATCATCGGGCCCGGGCCGGCCACTTCCCAGCCGGCGGTGGCCAGGATGTTGCCGTCGCGGTCCAGGCACATGCCGTCGATGCCGCGATGCGCGCCGCGCGCATCCTCGCCCCAGGTGAACAGCGTGGCGAAGGTGCCCAGGCTGCCGTCATCGCGGATCGGATAGGCGCGCAGCTCGCGCGGCACGCCCTTCGCATAGCCGCTCTCGGCGACATACAGCGTGCGCTGGTCCTGCGACAGCAGCACGCCGTTCGGCATGGTGGTGTCGAAGGTCACGCGGGTGGTGGTGTAGCTGCCGTCGGGCTGCGGGTCGCAGCGAAGCACCGACTGGTCGGGCAGCTCGGTCTGCTCGGTCCTGTCCCAGTTGCCCGAGTTGATCGGGTTGCTGAACCAGATGCGTCCCTTGCGGTCGATCGCGAGGTCGTTGGGCGTGTTCAGGCGCTTGCCGTCGATGCGGTCGGTGACCACCGTGTCGGTGCCGTCCGGGTCGAAGCGCAGCACCGAACGTCCGCCCGAGCAGCAGCCGAACAGCCGGCCCTGGCTGTCGAAGGCCAGGCCGTTGGTGCGGTTGGTGCCGGTGCGCCAGGGCGAGATCGCGCCGCTGGCCACGTCCAGGCGCAGGATGCTGCTCGCATGGATGTGCGTGAACAGCAGCTGCTCGCCATCCCACACCGGTCCTTCGGTGAGCGGGATGCCGCACGGCTTCATCAGCAGTTCGAACGTCCAGTCCATCGCGATTCCTTGTCGGTTCCCCGGCGGTCAGCCGAACAGCACCAGTGCCCAGGTGATCGGCACGTTCACCAGCGCGAGCATCACCGCCGCCGAGCCGATGTCCTTCGCACGCTTGGCCAGGGCATGGTCCTCGAGCGACACCCGGTCGACCACGGCCTCGACCGCCGAGTTGAGCAGTTCGACCACCAGCACCAGCATGACGGACCCGATCATCAGCGCGCGGCCGATGCCGCTGGCCGGCAGGAACAGCGCCAGCGGGATCATCAGCGCGGCGAGCAGCACCTCCTGCCGGAACGCGGCCTCGTTGCGGTAGGCCGCCGCCAGCCCGGCCTTCGAATAGCCGAAGGCGTTGACGATGCGGCGCAGCCCGCTGCGTCCCTTGTGCGGGCTTTCGTTCCGGGGCTGCGTGTCCATCGTTCGCGCCGGCGGCGAAGGTCGCGGGCCGTGCTCAGAGCACCGCGAGCGCCGCCGCGTAGTCCGGCTCTTCCTTGATCTCGGGCACCAGCTGCGAATGCAGCACCTTGTTGTCCGCATCGAGCACCACCACCGCGCGTGCGGTCAGGCCCTTCAGCGGGCCGTCGGTGATGTCCACGCCGTACTTCTGGTGGAAGTCGCGGTTGCGGAAGGTGGACAGCGTGACCACGTTCTCCAGGCCTTCGGCGCCGCAGAAGCGGCTCATCGCGAACGGCAGGTCGCCGGACACCACCAGCACCACCGCATTGGCCATCGCGTTCGCCTTCTCGTTGAACACGCGCGTGGACTTCTGGCAGGTCGGCGTGTCGAGGCTCGGCACGATGTTGAGGATCTTGCGCTTGCCGGCCCAGGCCGACAGCGACACGTCCTTCAGGTCCTTCGCGGTCAGCGTGAAGTCGGCTGCGCTGCTGCCCTTCGCCGGCAGGCTGCCCACGATGTTCACCGGATTGCCGCCCAGGGTCACTGTAGCCATCGTTGTCCTCCTCCTTGATCGTTGCGGCGGGACCGTCGATCAGCCGATCGACGCGCCATAGGCCTGCGCATCGAGCAGGCCGGGTGCAGACAGTGCATCGGGCGCGGCCTCGATGCGCACCAGCCAGGCCCCGTACGGATCGGTGTTCAGCGACTCCGGGCTGTCGCGCAGCGCCTCGTTCACTTCGACCACCGTGCCCGCCACCGGCGCATGCACGTCCGAGGCCGTCTTCACCGACTCGATGACCATGAACGGCTCGCCCGCGACCAGCACCGCACCCGGCTTCGGCAGGTCGGCGAACACCACGTCGCCCAGCGCATCCTGCGCGAACGCCGTGATGCCGATCTCCACCCGTCCCGGCACAAGTTCACGGGCCCACTGGTGGGTCGGGATGTAACGACGATCGGCTGGCGGCAGGTTCATGAGTTCGGATGAAAATCAGGGTCAGAGACGAATTGTTTCGCGAACCAGGGCAGGGAAAACAGGGTCAGACACGGATTGTTTCGGGTCAACCGGAAAATCGTGTCTGACCCCGATTGATCGACCTTAAATCGTATCTGACCCCATTTGTTTGGGGTCGAGGGGGACGCGTTCGTGCAGGGAGAACTGGCGTTCGAGCCAGGCGCCGGCGGCGAGCAGCCGGTGTTCGGACCGCGGCGGGCCGATCAGCTGCAGGCCGACCGGCAGGCCGCCGGCGGTGAGGCCGCAGGGTACGGCGAGCGACGGGCAGGCGGTGACGGTGATCGCGTAGGTCATCATCATCCACTGGTAGTAGAAGCCGAAGCGAACGCCGCCGAATTCGTCGAGCTGCGGCAGCTTCGCGTCGAAGGCGGGGGTGATTGCGACCGGGCAAAGCAGCAGGTCGTGGTCGTCGAAGAACTTCACCACGCGGCGTGCGATCGCCGCCTGCGCGACGTCGGCCTCGACCACCTCGCGCACGCTGCGCGCGAGGCCCTGCTCGGTGTTCCAGACCACGTTCCACGACATGCGCTCGCGGTGCTGATCCATGATCGACGCGAGGCGTCCGACATAGAGGAAGCTGCGCAGCACCTGGAACACGAGGTCGGCGTCCTGCAGGTCGGGACAGGCCTCCTCGACGCGCGTGCCGCGCACCTGCATCGCGGCCGCGGTGGTGCGGCAGATGCGCGCCACTTCCGGATCGACCATCGGCGCGATGCCCAGGTCGGTGCTGAACGCGATGCGTGCCGGCAGCTTCGGCTCGCGCGCGGCCGACAGGAACGAACGCGCCGGCGCCGGCCGCGACAGCGGGTCGGCCGCGAGTTCGCCGGCCTGGCAGTCGAGCATCAGCGCGACGTCGGCGACGGTGCGCCCCATCGGGCCCTCGACCGACAGCGGCGAATACGCCTGGCGCTGGATGCGGCCGACGGTGCCCGCGGTCGGGCGCAGGCCGACGGTGCCGCAGAACGACGACGGGATCCGGATGCTGCCGGCGAAGTCGTTGCCGGTGGCGAGCCAGACCTGCCCGGCGGCGAGCGCCGCGGCCGACCCGCCGGACGAGCCGCCGCAGGTCTTCGTGGTGTCCCACGGGTTGTACGTGGTGCCGAACACGTCGTTGGTGGTGGTGCCGCCGGCGGCGAACTCGGGCAGGTTCGACTTGCCGATGACGATCGCGCCGGCGGCCTCCAGCCGGTCGACCACCACGTCGTTGGCCGGCGCGATCCGGTGCTCGAAGGCCATCGATCCGCTGGTGCAGCGCACGCCGCCGACGTCGATGTTGTCCTTCACCGCGATCGGCAGGCCGCGCAGGCGGCCGCGCGGGTCGCCGTCGGCCGGGGGCGGCGCCTGCATCAGGCGCCTGGCATGGTCGCGCGCGCGGTCGAGGCAGAGCGTGGGCAGTGCGTTGATCGCGCCATCGGTCGCGGCGATACGGGCCGCCGCTGCGTCGACCAGCTCCAGCGGCGACACCTCCCGGCGTTCGAGCAGGTCGACCGCGGCGCAGGCGGTGAGGCGTGTGAGTTCGGTCATGGACAGGGGCACGGAGGGCACTGAGGGAGGCGGAGGACCGGCCGCGCGCGTGCCGGCCGGGACCGGATTGTCGCACTGCCGGCCCGGCCGGTGGCGCTTGACACCCGGCCCGATGTCCACGGAGGCGGGTTGGCGATATAATTTCGGGTTATTCCCTGTGTTCCTGTGGCGCCCTGCCCGGGTCGCGGTAACGGTACGACGGAGAGTCATTCGATGAGCGCGCAGCATGGTGAAGGTTCGGGAGGCGAAGGCGAGGGGCTGATCCGCACGCCGAAGCAGTTGATCACGGTGGTTGTGCTTTCCTTCGTCGTGCCGATCATCGGCATCGTCCTGCTGGTATCGTTCGTCACCGGTGCCAAGAACATCGACCCAGCCGGCAGCTCGGCCACGAGTCCCGAGGCGATCGCCGAGCGCATGCGCCCGATCGGCACGGTCTGGATCGCCGGCGAGAAGCCGCCGCCCGGCGCGGTTCCCGTCGCCGCCGTGGCCGCCGTCAAGACCGAGAAGACCGGTGAAGAGGTCTACAAGCAGGTGTGCGCGGCCTGCCACACCAGCGGCGCACTGAACGCACCGAAGTTCGGCGACACCGCCGCCTGGGCGAAGCTGATCCCGGAAGGATTGGCCGGCCTGACCAAGCAGTCGATTGCCGGCATCCGCCAGATGCCCGCCCGTGGCGGCAATCCGGCCCTGACCGACCTCGAGATGACCCGCGCGGTCGCATATCTCGCCAACTCGGCCGGCGCGAAGTTCAAGGAGCCGCCGGTGGCACCCGCGCCCGCCGCTGCAGCCGCTGCAGCCCCGGCCGCGACCACCGTCGCCGCTGCCGCACCGGCGGCCGCTGCCGCTGCCCCCGCTGGGGCGGTCGACGGCGAGGCGGTCTACAAGCAGGCCTGCTCGGCATGCCATGCCGCCGGGGCTGCCGGCGCGCCGAAGAGCGGCGACAAGGCTGCATGGGCACCGCGCATCAAGAAGGGTGAAGACGCGCTGGTGGCTTCGGTGATCAAGGGCCTGGGCATCATGCCGCCGAGGGCAGGCAACCCGTCGCTGACCGACGCGCAGATCCGCGCCGCAGTGGCCTACCAGATCAAGACCAACCGCTAGGTGGTCGCGCGCGCCTGGCTGACAGGCGCACCCGCCAGGCGCATCTGTCGTGCGTTCCCGTCGGGCGCTCCCGTCAGCCGTCGGCCGTCCCGGGTCATCCGTCAGGCGCCATCCGTCGACCGGCCGCCGCCCGCCACCACTGCCGCCACGCGTTCTTGCGCGAGCGCGGCAAGCGTGCGCCGCTGCACGCGTATGTTCGCCGCGTCGGCTGGGTCGGCCGGGCCTGCCGCGTCCGCCCTGGTGCCCGAGCGGCCGCTCCCCGAGCGCCCGTTCCCCGGGCTCGGCGCTTCGATCGGCTCGAGGAAGTGCAGCTCGGCGCGCAGCCCCTGCGCACCGGCGATGCGCCACATCGAGGCCAGCAGCGACACCTCGTCGATGTAGGCCGGCACGTCGCTGCGCACGCCGGCCGTGTCGACATAGCGGATCGCCACCGGATGGACGCGCGCACCGGCGCCCACCGCCGGCTGGAACAGCGATGCATGGAACGGCCGTACCACCGAGCCATCGGTGGTCGTGCCTTCCGGGAACACCGCGATTCGTTCGCCGGCGATCGCCAGGCGGGCGATGATGCGGTCGTTCACCTTGCGCGTGTCCGCCCGGCGCGCGCGCTCGATGAACAGCGTGCCCACGCGCGCGGCGAGCCAGCCGAACACCGGCCAGCCGCGGATCTCCGACTTGGCGACGAACAGCGTCGGGCAGACCGCGTTGATCACCCAGATGTCGAGCCAGGACACATGGTTGGCCGCGATGAACACCGGCGCATCGTCGCCGGGCAGTTCGCCGTGCACGTCGAGACCGATGTCCATGACGTCGAGCAGCGCGGCCGACCAGGGCTGCATGTGACGGTTACGCAGCCGGACGTCGGGACGGTCGAGCAGGAGCAGAGCGATCAGCAGCCCGCGCACCATCAGCCCGGTCGCGCGGGCGATGCGCCAGGTGCGCACGAACACGCCGTGCCGGTCAGCGCACGACATCCGTGATGCGTACCTGAACGCCGGTCGCGCCGACTGCGACTGGTTGCACGGTACCCGTCAGGTCGCCCGGCTGCGGCAGCGCCTCGCCCGAGCGTGAGACCCGGGCCGACACCACCACCTGCTTGTGCATCGACAGCTTCGCGGTCGGTGCCATGCTCATCGAATCGTCGAGCGTGAAGCGGATCGGGAGGTCCTTCACGGTGGCACGCAGCACCGCCAGCGGCAGCGGTGGACCGCCGATCGCGCGCGCGAAGATGAACACGACTTCATCCGGCTTCGCCTGGCGCAGCAGTTCGGGGGCGAGGGTCACTTCGCCGCTGATGCGCGCCTCGGTCGCGGCGGCGCCCCCGGCCGGCGTGGCGGCGGCGGTGCCGGCCGCGGTGCCGGTTGCAGCCGCGGGCACCGGCGTGGGGCCCTCGGCGAGCTTGATGCCCTTGGTCAGCGCGACCTGCCGCACCTGCTCGATCGCCTCGTCGACCGCTGCACGATCGCGCGAGCCCGGTTCGACCACCGCGGCGAGCCTGCGCCAGAGTGCGACCGACTCCTCGAACTGGCCGTTCTCCATCGCCGCGGTCGCCGCCAGCGCGAGGGCGGTCGGGTTCTTCGGGTCGAGCTTCAGCGCCTTGACGATCAGTTCGAACGGCCGGCCGGAGAGGCTGCCCTGCACCATCGCCAGCGCGTCCGCATGGCTCGCGACCAGGTTCGCATCGTCGGGGCGCAGCGCGCTCGCCTTCTCGAACGCGTCCACCGCCTGCGGCGCACGGCCGGTGAGCTGGTAGGCGCGCGCGAGCATCACCCAGCCCTCGGCATCGCCCGGGTTCGTCTTCATCCGTTCGGCGAGCGTCTCGACCATCTCGAGGAACTGCCGGTCCGGCGGCGTCAGGGCGGCCGGATTGCCGATCGCCAGGTAGGTGGCGATCGCCAGCACCGGCACCAGCGCGAGCGAACCCGAGGCGAGCCAGCGTCCGCGACGCGGCGTGGCGCGGGAGGTGCGGGCGGACGTCGCGGCGGAGGCGTCCCCTGCGGCCTGTGGACTGGAGGCACTGGCGGCGTCGGCTGCATCGGCGGCTGCGGCCGCGGCGGCCGTTGCATCGAGCACCGCCGCTTCGGCGAGCGCACGGCGATCGAGTTCCGCGCGTGCCACCGCATGCTGCTCGGCGGACAGCACGCCGTCGGCCAGTTCGCGGTCGAGTTCCTGCAGGTGGTCGCGATAGACCTCGGCGTTGAGCGCGGCCCGTGCCGGCCCCGAATCCTCGCGCCGGGTGGCACGCAACAGCGGTACCGCCACGAAGGCGACGGCCAGCAGCACCAGCGCCGCGCAGATGCTCCAGAACAGCGTCATCGATTACCTGTCTTGTCGTTGGGGCTGCCGGCGGCGAGCGCGTCCAGCGCGGCGCGGTCCGCGGCGGTGAGTTCCGGCATCGCACGTGCGGCGACCAGGTTGCGCCGCTGGCGCAACTGCGACAGCAGCACGCCGAAGCCGATCACCATCAGCAGGGCCGGGCCGAACCAGAGTGCATACGTGGTCCAGTCGAGGGGCGGCCGGAAGCGCACGAAGTTGCCGTAGCGCGCGACCATGAACTCGATCACGTCGCGATCGCTCATGCCGCTCTTCAGCTGCTCGCGGATCTCGTTGCGCATGTCGACGGCCAGCGGCGCATGCGAATCGGCGATCGATTCGTTCTGGCAGACCATGCAGCGCAGTTCCTTGGTGACCGCCTGCAGCCGCCGCTCGAGCGCCGGGTCTTCGGCATTGGGGCGCGCGACGCCGGAGGATGGTGCCGGGGTGGGTGCGGGTGCATCGCTGGCGGCCGGCGTGCCGGGCGCAGCCGCTGCAGCCGTCGGTGCGCCCTGCGCCAGCGCGCCCTGCGTGCAGGCCAGCCCCGCCACCAGCACGAGCATGCGCAGCATCGGGCCCGCCCGGAGGACAGTCATGCGCACGCTCACGATGCGCGCAGCTTCGCGATCAGCGGCAGCAGCGTGCGTTCGACCACCTGCGGGTTGAGCGGCCCGACATGCTTGAAGCGGATCACGCCCTGCTTGTCGATCACGTAGGTCTCGGGCGTGCCGTACACCCCGTAGTCGATGCCCACCCGTCCGGTCGGATCGACCACCGAAAGCCGGTACGGATCGCCATGGCGCTTGAGCCAGGCGGTGGCCGCGACTTCCTTGTCCTTGTAGTTCAGCCCGTAGACCGGGATGCCCTTCTTCGACAGCGCCTCGATCAGCGGGTGCTCTTCCAGGCAGGGCGTGCACCACGAGGCCCAGACGTTCAGCAGCCAGACCTTGCCCTTCGCATCCTCGACCGAGAACTGTTTCTGCGGCTCGGCCAGCGTCGGCAGCGTGAACGCCGGCGCCGGCTTGCCGATCAGCGGCGAAGGCACCTCGCGCGGGTTCAGCGTGAGCCCGATGCCCAGGAACACGGCGAGCACCACGAAGATGCCCAGCGGCAGCCACGCCCGGTTCATCGCACGCCTCCATCCACCGGCCGCAAATCCGGGTCAGAGACGATTTTCGACATCACGCCGGCCGGCGACGCACCGGGGCCCGCACCCGCCCCAGGACGGGAAATCGTCTCTGACCCGGATTTCGGAGGCGTCCCGCCCGGGCTCGGGCGGTAATTCGTCTCTGACCCGGATTTCGTGAAGCGGTTGCGGACCTTGACGCGGTAGCGGCGGTCGCAGACGGCGAGCAGGCCGCCCAGGGCCATCAGGAAGCAGCCGGCCCAGATCCAGTCGATGTAGGGCTTGTGGTACACGCGCACGATCCACGACTCGCCGTTGTCGACCGGTTCGCCGAGCGATACGTACAGGTCGCGGGTGAAGCCGGAGTCGATCGCGGCTTCGGTCATCACCATGCCGGAGGCGTTGTAGACGCGCTTCTGCGGCGCGAGGACCTCGACGAACTCGCCGTCCTTCAGCACGGTGATCGTGCCTTCCATCGCGCGGAAGTTCGGACCGGGCACTTCGCGCACGCCGTCGAAGCGGAAGGTGTAGCCACCCGACTGCACCACTTCGCCCACGCGCATGCGCACGTCCTGTTCGCTCTCGTAGCCGCGCACCATGGTCACGCCGACCACGAACACCGCGACGCCGAAGTGGGCGAGCAGCATGCCGTAGAAGCTGGCGGTCGGACGCGACAGTCGCGCGAACAGCGAGCCGTCGCCCTGGCGCACGCGCTGCACTAGCGAGGCGATCGCGGTCGATGCAATCCACATTGCGCACAGGATGCCGAACGAGGCGAGCGGGCTGAAGGTGCCAATGCCGGTCTGCGCCGACATCGCCAGCGGCACGAGGATCGCCGTCACCACGCTGATGCCGAACGCCCAGCGCAGCCGCACCGCCAGTTCGGGCAGGGTCGTCTTCTTCCATTTCGAGATCGGCCCGATGCCCATCAGGAACATCAGCGGCGACATCAGCGGCAGGTAGACCGCGTCGAAGTAGGGCGGGCCGACCGACAGCTTGCCCAGGCCGAGCGCATCGATGATCAGCGGATACAGCGTGCCGAGCATGATCGAAGCCGCGGCCACCGCCAGCAGCACGTTGTTGCCGAGCAGCGCCGACTCGCGCGACATCAGGTCGAACGATCCGCCCAGGCCGACCTTCGGCGCGCGCCACGCATACAGCGCGAGCGAGGCGCCGATCGAGATCACCAGGAAGGCGAGGATGTACAGGCCGCGCTCCGGGTCGGATGCTAACGAGTGCACCGAGGTCAGCACGCCCGAGCGCACGAGGAAGGTGCCGAGCAGCGACAGCGAGAACGCGCTGATCGCCAGCAGCACCGTCCAGCTCTTGAACGCGCCGCGCTTCTCGGTGACCGCCAGCGAATGGATCAGCGCGGTGCCGACCAGCCAGGGCATGAACGAGGCGTTCTCGACCGGATCCCAGAACCACCAGCCGCCCCAGCCGAGTTCGTAATAGGCCCAGGCGGAGCCGAGCGCGATGCCCAGCGTGAGGAACACCCAGGCGATCGTGGTCCACGGCCGCGACCAGCGCGCCCAGGTGGAATCGAGCTCGCCCGAGATCAGCGCGGCGATCGCGAACGCGAAGGCGACCGAGAAGCCGACGTAACCCATGTAGAGCAGCGGCGGGTGCATCACCATGCCGATGTCCTGCAGCAGCGGGTTCAGGTCGCGGCCATCGGGCGCGGCCGGGATCAGCCGCTCGAACGGGTTCGAGGTGAACAGCATGAACGACAGGAAGCCGACGCTGATCATGCCCATCACCGCCAGCACGCGCGCGACCAGCGATGCCGGCAGCTGGCGGCTGAACACGGTGACCGCGACCGTCCAGCCCGAGAGCATGAACGCCCAGAGCAGCAGCGACCCCTCGTGCGAGCCCCAGCTGGCGGTGAAGCGGTAGATCGGCGGCAGCTGCGAATGCGAATTCTGCGCGACGTTGAGGACCGAGAAGTCCTGGTTCATGAAGCTGTAGACCAGCGCCGCGAAGGCGAGCGTGACGAACACGCCCTGTCCCTGCGCGACCGGGCGGGCCATCGCCATCCAGGCGTCGATGCCGCGCTGCGCGCCGACGAGCGGGAAGATCGACTGGATGCCGGCGAGCACCAGCGCGAGGATCAGGCAGAAATGGCCGAGTTCTGGAATCACTTGCCGTAACCTCCTGCGGGCGCGACGACCGAGCCCTGGGATTTCTTCGCCTGGTCGAGCGCGTAGGCCGCCTCGGGCGGCATGTAGTTCTCGTCATGGCGCGCGAGCACCTGGTCGGCGCGGAAGATGCCGTCCGGGCCGAGCCGGCCGCGCGCGACCACGCCCTTGCCTTCCTGGAACAGGTCCGGAAGGATGCCCTTGTAGGTGACCGGCACCACCTTTGCCGTGTCGGTGACCTTGAACGCGACCGTCAGGCCGTCTGCCTCGCGCTTGACGCTGCCGGCCTCGACCAGCCCGCCGATGCGGAACGGACGATCGAGCGGCGCCTCTTTCGCGTAGACCTGGGTCGGGCTGAAGAAGAACAGCAGGTTGTCCTCGAACGCGTTGAGCACCAGCGCCGCGACCACCGCCAGCGCAGCCAGGCCGCCGCCGATGATCGCCATCCGTTTCTGCCGCGGTTTCATGTGCTGCTCCACTCCCGGATCTTGCGCTGGACCAGTGCGCGCGCCAGCGACTGCCGGCGCTGCTTCACCACCCAGATCACTTCGGCCGCGACCAGCAGGGCGGTCACGCCGTAGGACATCCACACGAAGAACGCATAGCCGCCCATCGCCAGGAAGTCGGAAAAGCTCGACCAGTTCATCGCGTCCCCTGCTGGTTGGACCCCATTGCACCCCGGGAGGTTCCGGCGACCGCGTCATGTCCTTCGGACGCCAGCAGTTCGCCCACCCACGCACTGTGCTGCTCGCGCTCGATGATGATCGAGCGCACCCGCGCGAGCGAGATGGCGATCGTGTACATCCACGCCGCGACCGCCATCACCAGCATGCCGGTGAGCATCACCGTCGCCATCGACGAGCTGCCTGGCCTGACCGACGCGCCCTGGTGCAGGGTGTTCCACCACTGCACCGAGAAATAGATGATCGGGATGTTGACCACGCCGACCAGCGTGAGCACGGCACCGGCACGGTCGGCCCGCCGCGGATCGTCGATCGACGCGCGCAGGGCCATGTAGCCGATGTACAGGAAGAACAGGATGAGCGTGGAGGTGAGCCGTGCATCCCACACCCAGTAGGTGCCCCAGGTCGGGCGGCCCCAGAACGCGCCGGTCCACAGCGCGACGAAGGTGAACATCGCGCCGGTCGGGGCCAGCGCCTGCACCATCATGCCCGAGAGGCGCGTGTTGAACACGACGCCGGCCGCTGCCCAGCCGGCCATCACCAGGTAGGTGAACATGCCCATCCAGGCCGCTGGCACGTGGATGTAGATGATCCGGTACGAATCGCCCTGCTGGAAGTCGGTCGGCGCCAGCACCAGCCCGACGTAGAGGCCGATCAGCGTGGTCACCACTGCGGCGCCGGCGAACCACGGGATCATCCGCCCGGCGAGGCCGTAGAAACTCGCCGGCGAGGCGTACTTGAACCAGTGGATGGCCATCGGGAGGAAGGTGTGGGCTCTGTCAGTCCAGCGATATCCGCACGGCCGCGGCCGCGGCCCAGGGTGCGAAGGTCAGGGTGAACACCGTCAGCGCGGCGAGCAGCGAGAGGTGTCCCTCCGCATCCAGCCCGCCCAGTGTCGCCTCTACGGCACCGGCACCGAAGATGAGAGCGGGAATATACAGCGGCAGCACGAGAACCGCAGTCAATACGCCTCCGCCCCGCAGGCCCAGCGTGAGCGCCGCGCCGACCGCGCCGATCGCACCCAGGATCGGCGTGCCCAGCGCGAGCGAGACGACCAGCACCCAGATGGTCGAGGCCGGCAGGTCGAACTGCAGCGCGATCAGCGGCGCGAGCAGGGTCAGCGGCAGGCCGGTGGTCAGCCAGTGGGCGACCAGCTTCGCGAACACGATCAGCGACAGCGGCTGCGGCGCGAGCGCGAGCTGCTCCAGCGTGCCATCCGCATGGTCGGCCGCGAACAGCCGCGGCAGCGCCAGCAGCGAGGCGAGCAGCGCCGCCACCCAGAGCACGCCCGGCGCGATCTCACGCAGCAATTCCGGCTGCGGCCCGATGCCCAGCGGGAACAGGCTGACTACGATGATGAAGAAGAACAGCGTCGTCATGAGCTCCGCCGGGCGGCGCAGCGTCAGCAGCAGGTCACGCCGCAAAACAGTAATTGGGGTCAGACACCAATTAAGGTTCACCGGCGGCTCCCAGGCCGAGAGCGGAAAAATGGTGTCTGACCCCATTTTTCCCATCTTTCCTTCATCGGGCGCTCCCCAGTCGCAGCTGGTGCAGCGTCGCCGGCGCCGCCGGCTCGATCGCATGGTGCGTCGCCACTACCGCGACGCCGCCGCCGTGCAGGTGCTGGCCGAGCCGCGCGATGAACGCATCCGCCGCTTCGGTGTCGAGTGCGGCGAGCGGCTCGTCGAGCAGCCAGAGCTTGCGGCTGCCGAGGTAGAGCTGGGCAAGCGCGACGCGCCGTCGCTGTCCCTGCGACAGCACCCGTCCGGGCAGCATCTCGCGGCCGATGAGGCCGACTTCGGCCAGCGCGGCGTCGATCGCGGCGGCGTCCACCGTCACGCCTGCGATGCCGGCCGAGATCGCCAGGTTCTCGCGCGCGGTCAGGTCGTCCTTGATCGCCGGGGCATGGCCGAGGTAGCAGAGGTCGGCGAAATACTCGTCGCCCAGCTCGTCGACGAGCGTGCCTTTCCAGCGCGCCACGCCCGCCTCCGGTCGCGCGAGCCGCGCCAGCACCCGAAGCAGCGTCGTCTTGCCGGTGCCGTTGCGGCCGGTCACCTGCAACAGCCCACCCGCCGGGACGGAGAAGTCCAGGCTGGCGAACAGCACCCGATCGCCACGCGCCGCGGCGAGGGCCGACACTTCGAGCAAAACCACCTCCCGGCAAAGCGTTTATTCTACTCCGCGCGATGCAACGGCCGAACGATGGACACGAGGACTACCTCGAATCGCTGAAACGCGAACGCGAGGCGCGTGGGCACCTGCCCGACGACGCGACCTTCGCCGAGAAGGCCGAGTTTCACGCGCTGCGCACGCTGGCCATCGCCGCCGCCGCCGCGGTGTTCTGCCTGGTCTGGTACCGGGTGAACGGCCTGTGCGGCCCGGGCTGCCAGCGCTCGGGTGCGATCGCGGTGTTCATGGGCCTGGCGATGGTCGCCGCGCTGTTCTGCTGCAGCCTGTACTACATGCTGGTGCGCAAGGTGGTTTCCATCCGGGCGGCGCTGGGCATGCATGCGGTCGCGGCGGTGCTGGCCTGGACGCTGTGGATCGTCCCGATGCGGGCGGCCGGGGTGGCGCAGGTCGTGGAGCAGGAAGCGCGTACCGCGCAGATGCGCCAGGCCGGAGCCGAGGTGGCCGGTGCGCGCACGAAATGGATCGCCACGCTGGCGGCGAGCGAACGCCGTGGCCCGCCCGGCACGGTCCCCGAAGATACAGTGTCTATCGCCGACGATGGCGACACCGCCACGGTCACCAACCGCACGAACCTGCAGCTGACGGTTGCGCTGGCGCGGGTGCGTGAGGTACCGGGCGCGGGTCCGGGCGACGCGGGAACTGCCGCCCGCTGGACTGGCTGCGGCATGTACGCCGAGCGCGGCAGCGCGCGCTACCACTGGCACTCCCTGTCGCCCGGCATGAGCGTGTCCTGGCGCCTGCGCGAGTCCTGCGCCGACGCCTACCGCGGCGCGCCGCTCGAAGTGCGTATCGGGAAGGAGCCCTCCGACAACGCCGCCTGGTGGGCCGACTCGGCGTTCGAGAAGCCGGGCGGCCGCGAATACGACGGCGTGCGCTGAGGTGACGAAGACGACCTCCGGCGGCTGGATGGTACTGGCCGAACTCGGCCACCTGATGCTGTTCGGCTTCGCACTGGCCGCCGACAGCCGCTGGATCTGGACCTTCGCGCTCGGCGCGAGCGGGCTGCTGGCCTTCTCCGCCTGGATCGCCGCCAGGCGCCGCAGCGACGCGATGGAGATCACGCCCCGGTCGCGCATCGCCTCGGCCGCGCAGGGCTATGTCGAACTCGCCGGTACCGCCGAGACTGCCGGCGACGGACAGCTGAGCGACCCGGTGACTGGCACCGAATGCGCCTGGTTCCACGTCGAGAGCTTCCACCGCGAGGGCAGCGGTGACCACGAGACCTGGGAACACGCCGGCCGTGCGCACAGCAAGCGCCCAATCGGCCTGCGCGACGACAGCGGCCTTTGCCTGCTTCACCACGAAGGCGCCGAGATCGCCGTCGGCGTGCCCGACACCGTGATGACCGACCCCGACACCCGGCACTGGATCTGGCGCATCCGGACCGGCGACCCGCTGTACGCGATCGGCCACTTCCGCACCGTCGTCCTGCCCGCGCCCGGCCACGCGATGTGGGCCCCGTTGGACGGGCGGCCCTACCTGATCTCCAACAAGCCCCAGGCCGCGACCCTGCGCCGCTTCCGCTGGCGGCAGTGGTTCCACATCGGCCTGTTCGCGCTGGTCACGCTGTATGCGCTGTCCTGAACGCCGAGAAAATCCGCGCCGGAAATCCGCGCCGGAAATCCGGGTCAGACACCATTTAGCGGGCACTGCCGGTGCCACGGCGCGACCGTTCCGCTAAATGGTGTCTGACCCGGATTTCCTCTCCATGCCCCGCACCTGCGCGGCGATCCAGTGCAGCGTCGCATCATCCACCGGATGCCGGATCACGCAGGCCGGTGCGACCAGCAGCCCGCGCCCGCCGGTCTCGGCAAACGCCCGATCCAGGTCGGCCTGGATCTTCGGCCGGTCCATCTTCGTGATGTGGGTGCGCTGAAGTCCGCCCAGGATCGCGCGTCGCGGCGAAGGCGCACGGCCACCCAGCGCCTGGCCGTCCAGGTAGGCCGACACCGCCGGCGGCGTCTCGCCGATATGCCAGTTCAGCGCATCGACCGGATACCCGGCGAGCAGTTCGAACAGAATGTTCTCGCCATGCGCATGGATCGCATCGAACCACGACCCGGCCGCGCGCGCCGCGGCGAGCACCCGCAGGTCGTACGGCTCCCCGAAGACGCGATAGGAAGCCGCATCCATCGCATCGCTCGTCGCATCCTGCAGCGCCAGGAACACCCCCGCGCAGCCACGCTCGATCGCCGCCCGGGCGAATGCACAGGTGACCTCGGTGATCGCTTCCAGCCCGGCATGCAGCGCCGCACCGTCGCTGCTCGCATGCCCGACCGACCGCGTACCGGACAGCTTCGACGCCGAGGTGAGCGGCGAGAACACCGTCGCCAGCACCGGCCGCGACGGCCCGACCCGCTTCACCAGGGCCTCGAGATGGTCGAGTTCGCGCGCCAGGTCGGCCTGGGCGAGCGACGGCGTGCCGAGTGTCGTCCAGTCGGCCGCCGCCTGCACCCGATCCACCACCACCTTCCCCACCCCACCCTTCGGAATCTCGCTGAAATCCACCGGGCAGCCCCAGGCCTGCGCCATGTAGAAGCCGTTGGGCATCGACTTGATGAAGTCCATGTCGAAGCGGTCGGCGAAGGCCGCGGTCTCTTCCGCCAGTCGCAGCGGATCGAGGTCGATGCCGGGCAGGTGGGTCCAGAAGCCGTAGGGTGGGCGGTCGACCGGCGCGCAGCGCAGCGCGGCCTTCAGTCGGGCGAGGCGGTCGTTGGAGTCCATCCGGCGAGGATGCCCGAACACCGCATGCGATTCCAGACACGTGGAGACAGGATAGGATCGCCCGTCCAGGAGGAACAGCAATGGATCACACAGGAAACGCGGCCGCGCCGCCCCCCGCGCGGCCGGCAACGGACGCCAGCAACCCGCGCCGCCGCGAGCTCATCGCCACCGCCGGCGCCACGCTCGCCACCAGCCTCGCGACGACGCTCACCGCGGGCGTGGTGCCCCAGTTCGCCCGCCCCGCCCGTGCCCAGCAGCCCGCCGGCAAGGCCATTCGCCTGATCGTCCCCTATCCCGCCGGCGGCGGCACCGACGCGCTCGCCCGCACCATCGCTCCCGAACTCGCCGACACCCTCGGCCAGCCAGTGGTCATCGACAACCGCCCTGGCGCCAACGGCATCATCGGCAGCGATGCGGTCGCCCGCTCGAAGCCCGACGGCAGCACCTTCCTACTGACCATCGCCAGCCACACGATCAACCCGCTGCTCTACACCCGGCTGCCGTACGACAACGACAACGACAACGACCTCGTCCCGGTGACCCTGGTCGCCGAGTACCCGTTCGTGCTGGTGGTGCACCCTGCGCTGCCTGTGAAGACCGCGAAGGACTTCATCGCGCTCGCCCGCAAGCGCAAGGGCGAGGTCACCTACGCCTCGTCCGGCAACGGCAGCGGCCCGCACCTGGGCATGGAGCTGCTGGCCGCGATGGCCGACATCGAGATGATCCACGTCCCGTACAAGGGCGCCGCGCCCGCCACCACCGACCTGCTCGGCGGACAGGTGCAGGCGATGCTCAACAACTTCCTCGCCTCGGCCTCGCTGATCCGCGCCGGACGCCTGCGCCCGCTGGCGGTGACCAGCCTCAAGCGCTCGGCCGCGATGCCCGAGCTGCCGACGCTCGCCGAGTCGGCACTGCCCGGTTTCGAAGTGAACGGCTGGTACGGGATGTTCGCCCCGCGCGGCACCACGCCCGCCGCCGCAACCGCGATGCAGGAGGCCGTCGCCAAGGCGATGCGCCGCCCTGCGGTGGCCGAACGCCTCGCCAGCGACGGCGCGGTGGCGGTGACCAACACCCCGGCCGCGTTCGCGAAGTACCTGCGCGCCGACAGCGAGAAGTGGGCGAAGGTGATCAAGCGCGCGAAGGTCGCGCCCGAGACGCTCTGACCGGACCGCTACCGATGCCCCTCTTCCAACGCCCCGGCCAGCCCGACCTGCATTACCACCTCGACGACTTCACCGACCCCTGGCGCAATGCCCCGCTGCTGATCCTGCAGCATGGCAACGGCCGATCGGCCGAGTTCTGGTATCGCAGCGTCCCGTACCTGTCGCGCTTCTACAAGGTGGTGCGGCCGGACATGCGCGGCCTCGGCAGGTCCGGCACGAACTTCGACCCGAAGACCCAGATGGACCCGCAGATCCTGATCGACGACCTCGCCGACCTGGTGAAGCACCTGATCGACACCGTGCCGACCGACCGCGTCCACTTATGCGGCGAGTCGCTGGGCGGCATCCTCGGCCTCGGCCTCGCCGCCCAGCATCCCGAAATGCTGCGCACCCTCATCATCTGCGCGACACCCGTGTTCATCAGCGACAAGATGAAGCAGAGCTACGCGCTGGGCCGCGGCTCGCGCACCGACGCGATGCGCGAGATGGGCGCGGCGAAATGGGTCGACACCACCAACCGCTCGACCCGCTTCCCGCCCGAGACCGAGGAAGGGATGTTCGCCTGGTACGCGAAGACCTTCGCCGCCAACGACTTCGAAGTGCAGCTGCGGCTGGTGGAGATCCTGAACACGGCGAGCGCCGAGGGCTTCCTGCCCGACGTGAAGCTGCCGGTGCTCGGCCTGTACCCCGACGCCGGCCCGATCACCGACGCTGAACAGGAGCGCCTGCTGCGCGAGCGGCTCGCCGACTTCCGCATAGCCTACCTGCCGACGCGCTACCACATGGCGCACATGATCCATCCCGCCACCTGTGCGCGGCATGTGCTGGCGTTCATCGGCGCGCATGACGGCATTGCAGTCACCGAAACCTGAGCCCGGATACGAGCTGATAACCGAGACCCGCATGGAACAGTCCCTCGACACTCGCACGATCACGCTGACCAAGACCTTCTGCAACCACCTCGCCGCGACGACGTACGAATCGCTGACCCCAGCCGCGGTACGCGAATGCAAGCGCGGCATCCTCGACTGGCTCGGCTGCGCACTGGCCGGCAGCCCGCATCCCGAGATCGACATCACGCTCGAGACGCTGAAGTTGAACGGCGGCCGCCCGGTCGCGACGGTGATCGGACGCGGCCTGAAGCTCGGCCTGCTCGAAGCCCCGATCGCCAACGGCCAGATGGGCCACCTGCTCGACTACGACGACACCCACATGGGCGGCGTGGTGCTGCACGCGAGCTCGCCGATCCTGGCAGCGCTTTTCGCGCTGGCGGAGCACCTGGATGAAGTGCGCAGCGCGGCCAACCCGGTGAGCACGCCAGTGACCGGCCGCGAGTTCATGCTCGCCTATGCCACCGGCGTCGAAGCCGGCGTGCGCGTCGGACGCACCGCCCCCGGCCACCATGACGGCGGCTGGCACCTGACCGGCACGCTCGGCACGATCGCGGCGGGTGCCGCCTGCGCCAAGCTGCTCGGCCTCACTGGCCAGCAGATGACCTACACGCTGGCGATCGCCGCCACCCAGGCCGCCGGCATGCAGCAGAACCGCGGCACGATGTGCAAGTCGCTGCATGCGGGCAAGGCCGCGTCGAACGGACTGCTGGCCGCGCTGCTCGCATCGAAGGGCTTCGACGGCACGCAGGAGATCGTCGAAGGCAACAAGGGCTTCGGACGCATCTACAGCAACCGCTGCGAGCCGGAGAAACTGGTCGAAGGCCTCGGCGGGCCGTGGGTGATCGAGACCAACGGGCACAAGCCTTATGCGTGCGGGGTGCTGCTGCATCCGCTGATCGACGCGATGGTGGAGATGAAGAAGCGGCATCCGGTTGACCCGGCGCAGATCGAGGGGATCGAGTTGAGGGTGCATCCGCTGGTGCTGTCGATCACGGGCGTGTCGAAACCGTCGACGGGATTGCAGTCGAAGTTCTCGTGGAAGCATTCGGCGGCGGTGGCGTATGTGGATGGGAATGCGGGGATACCGCAGTACACGGACGAGAAGGCAGTGGATTCGGTGATCGTGGGATTGCGAGGGAAGGTCACTGCGGTTGGGGATGCGGCGCTCGGGAAGGATGAAGCATTCGCGGTGATGAAAGTCGCCGGGCGGACGCACGATGTGCATGTCCCCCACGCCAGTGGCACGGCAGCGAACCCGATGACGGACGAGGCAATGCAGTTGAAGTTCCTCGCCAATGCGGGAATCATGGAACCGGTCGCGGCACAGGGCATCGCGGCCGCCATCCATCGGTTCGAGGATGAGATCGTCGGGCGCCTGGTCGCGGCGGCAAGCGCCTAGGAGTCTTCAACCAGGATCGGATGCATGGGCGTAAGTCTGGTCGTAGCCGTCACGGACGGGGACTGGTTCGAGTTCCTGCGTCAAAGCCCGCAATTGGCGGAAGTGAACTTCTGGGCTCCGTCTTCCGCGAACTTCCGGGCGCTGGCGCCGGGTGAGCTCTTCTTGTTCAAGCTTCACTCGCCCCGAAACTTCATCGTCGGCGGCGGCATCTATACCTATTCGAACACCTTGCCGTGGTCCTTGGCCTGGGAGGCCTTCGGTGAGGCGAACGGTGCCCCTTCTGCGGAAGAGATGCGCCGGCGGATTGCGAAATACCGACGGGCGGATCCGGAAGATCGCTCTGCGTTCACGATCGGTTGCCGGATATTGTCCCAGCCATTCTTCCTGGACGAATCGCACTGGATCCCGGTGCCCGCAAGCTGGTCGCCGAACATCGTGTCATTCAAGACCTACACCACCGATACGATGGAAGGACGCGACCTCTGGAACGAGATCATGGCGAGACGCCTCGACGCGATCCGAAGGGAAGAGGCTGTCCCCGCCGAGCGCTATGGAAATCCCGTGCTCGTGAGGCCGCGGCTCGGCCAAGGCGCGTTCAGGGTGATGGTCACAGACAGCTACGAGCGGCGCTGTGCCATGACTTCGGAACGGACCTTGCCCGCGCTCGAGGCTGCCCATATCCGACCCTACAGCGATGGCGGTGAACATGCTCCGAGCAACGGACTGCTGTTGCGCCGAGACCTTCATGCGCTGTTCGACGGCGGTTACATGACTGTGACGCCGGAGCTAAAGGTCGAAGTGAGCACGCGCATCCGGGAAGAGTTCGAAAACGGCAAGCACTACTACGCACTGCACGGACAGTCGATCCTGGTGCCCAAGGAAGCGGCGCATCGGCCCGATCGAGCCTCGCTCGACTGGCACAACGAGAAGCGCTTTCGCCCGTGATCATCTACCAGGCTACCAAGGACCAGTTCATCCATCATGCGACTCGCGACGATATCGAGGAAGTCGTCGCGCGGCACTTTCGATCGGCTACCGGGCATGGCGTAAGCCCTTCCGAGGTCCGCTCCTGGAAGGAGTCCCTGCTGGAGATGTCGAAGGTCCTGCAGGACGAAGAGATTCCAGGCGATGTCGGCATCGGCATCGAGTACCAGGTGCCCCGGACGTCGAAGCGCATCGACTTCATCATCGCGGGCGAGGATGCGGATGCGCGGGCGAAGGTCCTGATCGTCGAGCTCAAGCAGTGGTCGACCACGCGTCGCAGCGAAAAGGACGCGATCGTCTGGGCGCGACGTGGTGGACCTGCGGGCGAGACCGAAGGCCTGCATTCTTCCTACCAAGCGTGGACCTATGCGGCCCTCCTGGAAGACTTCAACGCTGCAGTGCAGGACAACGGGATCGCGCTTTCTCCGTGCGCCTACCTGCACAACCATCCTCGCGATGGGGAGATCGACCATCCGCACTACCAGGAGCATCTGGCGCGAGCGCCGCTGTTCCTGAAGAAGGAGCGTGCGAAGCTGCAGGCATTCATCCGGGAGCACGTGAGGCACGGTGACCGGAAGGGCGCGCTTTACGCCATCGAGAACGGCCGGATCCGTCCCTCGAAGATGCTTGCCGACAGCGTCGTCGGTCTGCTGCAGGGGCATCCCGAGTTCGTGCTGATAGACGAGCAGAAGCTGGTTCAGGAGTCCGTGTTGGCGGCAGATGCCGTTGCGGCACAGAGGAAGCAGGTGGTTGTCGTCAAGGGCGGGCCAGGTACCGGGAAGTCAGTGCTCGCGATCAACCTTGTCGGAACCCTTATCGGACGTGGCCGGAACGTTCGCTACGTATCGAAGAACGCAGCACCCCGTGCGGTCTATGAAACGAAACTGACTGGAACCTTCAAGAAGACCCGGATCAGCAACCTGTTCAGCGGTTCGGGATCGTTCGTGGATGTGCTCCCGGACACCTACGACACGCTGATCGTCGATGAAGCCCATCGGCTGAACGAGAAGAGCGGTCTCTACAGGAACCTTGGCGAGAATCAGGTGAAGGAACTGATCCGTGCTGCGCGCTGCACGGTGTTCTTCGTCGACGATGACCAGCGAGTCACCCTTCACGATATCGGCCACACCGAGGCGCTGAAGCTTCAGGCGCGCGCATTGGGGGCAGCGGTTGTCGAGCTTGAACTCTCATCCCAGTTTCGCTGCAACGGGTCGGATGGCTATCTCGCCTGGCTCGACCAGATGCTTGCGATCCGCCCGACTGCCAACGGGACCCTCGACGGCATCGACTACGACTTCCGGGTTTTCGAAAACCCTGCCGACATGCATGCGCTGATCGAGAAGCGGAACGGCGGGAACCGCGCGCGCGTGGTCGCAGGCTATTGCTGGCAGTGGCCGAGCAAGAAGAATCCCTCGGCTTGGGACATCGAGATGCCGCAGTTCGAATATCGCCGCCGGTGGAATCTCGGAAAGGACGGCAGTCTGTGGATCGTCACGCCGGGATCGGTCGAAGAGGTTGGCTGCATCCATACTTGCCAAGGCCTGGAACTGGACTACGTCGGCGTCATCATCGGGCCTGACCTGGTCTACAGGGACGGCAAGGTCGCCGTCGATGTCTCCAGGCGCGCGTCATCGGATCAATCGGTGAAGGGCCTGAAGAAGCTGGGCAGGGAAGATCCGGCCAAGGCGGCGGCATTGGCGGACATGATCGTGAAGAATACGTACAGGACCTTGATGACGAGAGGCATGAAGGGGTGCTACGTGTATTGCGCGGATGCGCGCTTGGCGGAATACGTGCGAGCATGTATCGGTCGAGCATTCGCGGCTGGAGGCAATGCTATTGGCTCGGACAACGATGCGGACTCGTTGAGTGATTTGCCACTAAGGCAGATAACGTCGGCGGATCGCGATGCAGGCCTTGCCGCTATTCCAGTGATCGACTTGCAACGCGTCACCGCAAGGTTTAGGGGGCAGTCGGATCTTGAAGGGGCCGCGAAGGCCTGGGTAGAAGTTCCGCCGTGGGTACAGTTGACCTCGGGGATGTTCGTCGCGAAGGCCCTCCGACCGTCGCGGTCAGACGATCCCGCTGATGGAGATTGGTGCCTGTTCTTGGCACTTCCTGAAGGCCCCGTTGCGCTCATGGCATGTGAAGGCTCAGAGCCTGGAGGCATCGCCAGACTGCTGGCTATTCTTCACCGTCAGCCAAGATAGGTGTGTGCAGTCGAGCCGGCGAAACGAGCGCGACCTAGACTTCACCCCCCCGCCCCTACTCCGGCTTAACCCCCGCCAACGCCAGCGCCTTCCCATACCGCTGATACTCGTCCCGTATCTGCGCCGCGAACTGCGCAGGCGTATTCCCCACCGGATCCAGAGCCTGCTCAAGCAGCTTCTGGCGTACGCCCCCTTCCGCCAGCACGCGCACCACGTCGGAATGCACGCGCTCGACGATCGCCCCAGGCAAGCGTGCAGGCCCGAACAGCCCGAACCAGGAACTCACCTCGAAGCCCGGCACCCCCGACTCCGCCACCGTCGGCGTCGACGGGAACATGGTGTTGCGCCGGGCCGTGGTCACCGCCAGCAGGTTGAGCTTGCCTGCCTTCACGTGCGGGCTGATGGGCGCGAGCGGTGCGAACATCACCGGGATCTGGCCGCCCAGCAGGTCGGCCACCGCCGGGCCGGCGCCCTTGTAGGGAATGTGCACGATCGGCACGCCCGTCGTTGCCTGGAACACGGCTGCGGCCAGGTGGCCCGCCGATCCGGTGCCCGCTGACCCTGCCGAAAAGCCACCCTGCTTCGCTTTCCCGAGTGCGATGAACTCGGCGACCGTGCGCGCCGGAACCGAAGGATGCAGCACCAGCGCCATCGGGGTGTCGGCGACGTTGGTGATCGGCGTGAAGTCCTTGAACACGTCGAAGGCCAGCCTCGCGTACATATGCGGGTTGATCGTGTGCGTGTTTGTGGCGCCCATCAACAACACGTAGCCGTCGGGCGGCGCCGTCGCCACCAGTTCGGACGCGATGTTCCCGCCGGCGCCGGCGCGGTTCTCGATCAGGACGGTCTGTCCCCACACTTCGCCGAGCCGCTGCCCGAGCACACGGGCGACGATGTCGGTGGCACCGCCCGGCGCGAATCCGACGATCATCCGGACGGGCTTCGCAGGGAAGCCCTGGGCCATGGCGCTTCCGCAAAGGCCCAGCAGCACTGCCGCCAGCAGGCTGGCGAGTGGTCGATTCATGGTTGCCTCCCAGGTGAAGTGACGGGCTACCAGGCTGCGGCCGCACCCTCGCGGCGGCAGTCCGCTCCGGCCCGCACGAATCCGTTCTCGACATCCTTCATGATCGCGCACACGCCGGCAGCGGTCGGTGCGCGTTCCGGCCAGACCTGGAGGTCGTGGCCGCGTGCGCGCAGCGCGTCGCCGAACTGGTCGGCGATCGACTTCTCGACGCACAGCCGGCCCGGCAGGTACTGGTGGGGTGCGAACGAGTTCGGATAGCTGAAGTTTCCGAATCGCGGCTTCTCGATCGCCTGCTGCATGTCCATGCCGAACTGGTGGACGTTCAGCAGGACCTGCAGCATCGCCTGCTTCTGCATGTCTCCACCGGGTGTGCCGAACACCATGTAGAGCTGCCCGTCGCGCAGTGCGATCGCCGGCGACGGCGTGAGGCGCGGCCGCTTGCCGGGCTTCACCTCGTTCGGATGCCCGTGCACCAGCCGCGACTGGTTGCCGCGCGACGAGATCGCGAGGCCGGTTCCGGGGATGATCGGCGTGTCGTTCGCGTTGTCGCTGGGCGTGCACGAGTAGCCGTTGCCCCAGCGGTCGATCGTGCATCCGTAGATCGTGTCCTGGGCCGGGGGCACCTCGGCGCGCGGGCCGGCCGCCATCGGGCGGCGCGGAGACGGTGCCGGCCCGCCCGGCGCGGGCATCTCGCCGAACGCGCGATCCATCCGGATGCGTGCACGCTGGCGTTCCGCGTACGCCGGCGAGAGCAGCAGTTCGGTCGGTACGTCGACGAAACGCGGGTCGCCGACGTAGGCCTCGCGATCGGCGAAGGCGAGCGACAGCGACTCCGAAACCAGGTGCACGTAGTCGAGCGAGTTGTGTCCGAGGCGTTGCAGGTCCACGCCTTCGAGCATGCGCAGCGTTTCCAGCATCACGATGCCCTGGCACCACACGTCGCAGGTGTGTACCTCGAGGTCGTGGTAGGGCACGTGGATGCTCGGGCCTTCGGGCACCTCGAACCCTGCAAGGTCGGCTTCGGTGACGAAGCCGCCGTGCTCCGCGTGGTAGCGGGCGACAGCCTTGGCGATCGGGCCCTTGTAGAAGAAGTCGTGCACCGCACGCAGCTTTGCATCGCGGTCGCCGCGAGCCGCCCGTTCGGCCTCGATCATGCCGGCGATGGTGCGGCCCAGGTCTTCCTGCCGGAAGCACGCACCGATGGCCGGCGTGCGGCCGCCAGGGCGCAGGATGCGTGCGTTCTCGGGGTAGCGGTCGAAGCCGTCGGCGACCGCCTCGATGTTGTGCGCGAGCAGCGGGTACATGGCGAAGCCGTCCCGCGCGAGTTCGAGCGCCGCCGTGGCGACCTCTTCGAAGCTCATCGTGCCGTAGCGCCGCAGCGCCAGGATGTGCGTGGCAGGGGAAGCCGGCATGACCGTACGCAGCAGGCCCTCGGGGACGATGTCGCCCCCTTCGGCCACCAGCCGGTCGACATCGGTCGCGGCGGGCCAGTAGCCCAGGCCCTCCAGGCTCACGACGCGATTCTCCTCGGCGAGATAGATCAGCGTGGGGGCCACGCCGGCGAAACTCACGACGTTGGGTTGCAGCACCGGCAGGGCCAGTGTTGCGCAGACGCCGGCATCGACGGCGTTGCCGCCGCGATCGAGGATGCGCATGGCCGCCTCGGTGGCCAAGTAGTGTCCGCTCGCCGCGGCGTGGTTTCGTCCCACCATCGTGGGGCGCCAGCTGTCGCGCGGCTGGTCGGGGGACAGGTACAGGTTGCTCCAGATGTTCTTCGCCACGGCCGACGTTTCCTCCCGGTTCCGGACCGCTCAGGATGCGGTCACTTCAGACTCACGCCTGCCTCTCGGGCAAGCCGTTCCCACTTCTCGGTGTCCGTGCGGATGTAGCGCGCGAACTCCTCCACCGTCCCGCCGACCGGGTCGGCACCGATGGCGGAGAGCTTCTCGCGCACCTCCGCCTGGGCCAGCACCCGGTTCACGTCCGCATTCAGCCGATCGACCAGGGCGCGCGGGACCTTCGCGGGTGCCAGCAGGCCGAACCAGTTGATCGCCTCGAATCCGGCGAACCCGGGCGTCTCGCCGACGGCGGGAAGGTCCGGCAAGGGCGAGAAGCGCTTGGTGCCGGTGACCGCCAGTGCCCGCAGCTTGCCGCCCTTGACCTGCGCCTGCACCGCGGGCAGCGGCGCGACCGCGAACTGGACATGGCCGCCCAGCAGTTCGGTCACCACCTGGCCGATGCCCTTGTAGGGCACGTGCAGCATGTCCGCCTTGCCCATCGACTTGAGCAGCTCGGCCGCCAGGTGCGACAACGAACCTGCACCGGAGGTACCGAAGCTGATCCTCCCTGGCGCAGCACGCGCCAGTGCGACGAGCTGTGCGACCGTCGTCGCCTTCACGTCCGGATGCACGACCAGCACGCTCGGGGGTGCTGCGACCAGCACCACCGGCGCGAACTGCGGCAGCGTCTCCATCGTGATCCCGCCCAGGGCCGTCATCAGCTGGGTATAGCCATCCGGCGCGGACTTCGCGACCTGGTCGGCGCCGATCAGGCCCGCCGCACCCGGCCGGTTCTCGACCACCACCTGCTGACCCCATCCCTCGCCCAGCCGTTGCGCAAGCACGCGGCCGATGACATCGGTGCCGCCCCCCGGGGGGAACGGAACGATCATGCGCACCGGCTTCGTCGGCCACTCCTGGGCCGCTGCCTGCTGAGCCAGTGGCGCCACCAGGGCGGCGAGGCTGGCGACAAGGATCCGGCAACCGGATGCCCGGGGTGGCGACTGGCGCATCGAAAGTCCTCCGAGGAGCAGTGACTGCAAGCCCGGTGCTGCCCGACTAGCGAACGCGGGCCTTCCGGAACGTATCCTTGCGCGCGATGCGGCCATCGCGAAGGATGAAAAGATCGACGCCGCGCACCTCGACCCGCTCTCCCTGGGCGCTGGTGCCGCGGAACGTCCATTCGCTGAACGCACGATCGCCTGCGACCACGTGCGTGGCGTCTTCCCAGCGGGCATCGGGGAACGCCGCGAACACCGCGGAGAAGGACTTCCTCAATGCCTCGTGCCCGGCGTGCCGGGCGCCGAACGCCTCGGCACCCGCAGCGGTCTCGAACACGCCGTCCGGTGTCATCATCGATACCAGTGCGTCGGTATCGTGCCTGTTCCAGGCCTGTGCGAAGGCATCCAGCAGCGCAAGCTTGTCGGCTTCGGTCATCGACCTCTCCTGTGCGGACTACGCCGCAAGAGAGTAGGGGGTTCGATGGCGTTGTGCAAGACAGCTTCGACCTGGAGCCGTTTCGCCGCAGCCCGGTGTGCATCACCCAGCGCGGATGGTCTGCGAGGTCGATCAGGGCCTGCACCCGGTCCCGGTCGCCAGCGTTCGCTGCGGCGCGCGCCTGTTCGAGCAGGCGGCTCGCCTCGACCTCGGGAATCGCTGTTTCAGGGCCGTTTCCTGGCGGCGTGTCGCGATCGATGACCGGCTACGTTCTTCGGTCTTCCGGTTTTCGATTATTCCTCAAAAGGTATAGACTTTGTCCGAGGGTCATGAATCCCGGCCGCTCTTCTGGATCGCCAGCAGCAAGAGGGATCTGATGGCATTGCCGCTCCGCGTGCGGAGGTTCTTCGGCCACGCATTGGACTTTGCGCAACGTGGCGGCCGGCATGACTCGGCGAAGCCCCTGAAGGGCTTCGGCAGCGCAGCGGTGGTCGAGATCATCGACGATGATGTGGGGGGAACATACCGAGCGGTCTACACCGTGCGGTTCGTTGAAGCCGTCTTCGTCCTTCACTGCTTCCAGAAGAAGAGCTCGAGCGGAATAGCCACGCCGAACCAGGATCTGAACGTCATACGAGCTCGGCTGAAGATCGCCGAGAAGCTGGCAGAGGAGTTGCGACATGGCAAGGCGCGTCACTGACGGCATCGAGGTGGAACGTGGTTCGGGCAACGTCTTTGCCGACCTGGGCCTGCCGGATGCGGAGAAGCTCAAGATCAAATCGGGGCTGGTGATCGAGATCACCCGGGCAGTGCGTCGCCTCGGGCTCACGCAGGAAGAAGCGGGCCGCCGCATGGGCATCCCGCAGCCGAAAGTGTCCGGTCTGATGCGTGGCGATTTCGCCAATCTGTCCGAGCGCAAGCTGATGGATTGCCTGAACCGACTGGGCTATGACATCGAGATACGCGTACGGCCCACGGCTCACCCGGTCGGGCAGTTGAAGTTGGCGATCGCTTGAGGATCGCTTGACCGCCTACGACATCATCGGCGACATCCACGGCTACGCCGCCCCGCTCGAGTCACTGCTCCGTCGCATGGGCTACGTCCCGCACGGAACGAGCTGGCGTGCGCCGCACGGCCGCAAGGCCATCTTCGTCGGCGACCTGATCGACCGCGGCCCGGAGCAGGTACGTGTGGTGGAGACCGTTCGATCGATGGTCGACGACGGCCAGGCACTCTGCGTCCTCGGCAACCACGAGTTCAACGCCATCGGCTGGGCCACGCGTCGGCTCGGCGCGGACGGGTATCCCATCCCGGAATCCGCGCCGGATGCCTGGCTGAAGAAGCACACCGCACGCAACCTCGGCAACCACGCCGCCTTCCTCGCGCAGGTGAATGAAGGCTCCGCACTGCACGCGGACATGATCCGCTGGTTCCGCACGCTGCCGGTCGCGCTGGACCTCGGCGGCATTCGCGTCGCCCATGCCTGGTGGAACGACACGCTCGTCCGGCAACTCGGCGAGCGCCTTCGCGACGGACTGGACGACGCGTTCCTGCAGGCCGCGGCCCGGAAGGGTTCGCCGGAGTGGCTGGCGATGGAGGGCGTGACCAAGGGACTGGAGGCGACCCTGCCCGGCGGCCTGACCTTCGTCGATCACAGCGGGGTCGAGCGCAGCGAGGTACGGCTGCGCTGGTGGCTGCCCACGGGCAGCAGCTGGCGCGCGACGGCCTTCGTCTCGGACGAAGCCCGCGAGCGGCTGTGCGACCGCACGCCGGTACCCGACTGCGACGGCTTCGGCGAGGTCGAGGGCGCGCCGGTGTTCATCGGCCACTACTGGATGGACGGGCCGCGCGTGCTGCAGTCGCCGCGGGTTGCCTGCTGCGACTACTCGGTGCCGCGGTCGGGGCGGCTGGTGGCGTATCGGTGGGAGGGGGAGAGGGAGCTGGTTGCGGGGAATTTCGTGGAGTCGGACGGATGAGCCGAGCGGCACGAGCTCCGCGGGGTCTGGTGATTGAAACGTGCTCGGAAAGTGCCTTCATGAACTAGTTTCGCAGCGTTGGATGCCTGATTACCGCTTGCCTGCAGAGGCATGTACCCTTAAGATGACCTCATGTGGTCACAAAAGGAGTGGCTGTGGACATCGTGCAGATTCGTGACGCCAAGGCTGGTTTTTCGGCCCTTGTGACCGCGGCCGAGAACGGCCGGCCGACACTCGTCAGCCGGCATGGCCGCCCCTGCGCGATGATCGTTCCGGTGGCCGACGGCGCGCGCCTGTACCCGCTGGAAATGCCCAACCTCGCCAATTACCTGCTGGCGCTGCCCGAGGCGCTGGAGACCGAGCGCGACACCACGCCCCTGCGCGGTATCGACTTTGCATAAGGGCTACCTGCTGGACACCAGTGTCGTGTCTGCGCTGGCGCCCGGGCGTGACACCTTCGTGCCCGCCGCTCTGGGCGAATGGCTGCAAGCGCACCATGAAGCACTGTTCCTGCCGTCCATCGCGATTGCCGAAATGGCGCAAGGCATCAGCAAACTGCGCCGCGCGGGTGGCGGGGAGCGCGCCGACCGCCTTGACCGCTGGCTCGACGGTCTGCTGGCCGCCTATGGCGAGCGCATCCTGCCACTGGATGCACACGCGGGGCGGCTCGCCGGTCAGATCTCCGACGCCGCCATGGCGCAAGGCTGCCACCCCGGTTTTCCCGATGTCGCCATCGCTGCGCTGGCGCGGCATGGCGATCTGCTGCTGCTGACCTGCAACGTAAAGCACTTTCAGCCCCTGGGCGTGGATTGCGCAGACCCATTGGTTGCCTTGCCGGAAGAGTAGCGCGAGCGAGGCCGGCACTTCCTGCACCCAGGGCTGGTCGCAGGCACGCCGGCGCGCATGTCCACCGGCTAGTGAATAACGTAGAAGCATCGACCAGTGCGCTTGATGCGTTGCCGCCAGCGACACCGCGCAGCCAGCACGGCACGTGTCCGCAGCGCGCTTCCTCGTGTAGAGTCAGACGGAGTCATCCGCGCGGTCGGCCATCGCCATCTCGCGTGCTGCGCAGTGCACATCGGCTCATCGGCCAAGCGTCGCAGGCAGGGGCGTCACATCATGGAATCCATGGATGAAGATCCGGTCTCAGCAGCGCGCCGCGCCGGGCGCCATGCGATCGACGAGCGTGCCGGAAAACGGCTGTTGTCCTCGTACGGTGTCACCGTACCCCGATCCCGGGTCGTCACGCGTGTGGAGGACGTCGATGCGGCGATGAGCGCGCTGAAGACGCCCGTCGTGGTCAAGGTGATGTCGCCGGACATCCTGCACAAGAGCGATGTCGGCGGGGTGAAGCTGCATCTGCATTCCGCCCTCGAGGTGGCGAGCGCAATCCGGTGCATGCGCGATGATCCCAGGATCGAGGGCGCCCGTATCGACGGGTTCCTGATCGAGGAAATGGCGCCTGCGGGCCATGAACTGGTGGTCGGCGGGCTGCGGGATCCGCAGTTCGGCCCGCTCATCATGGTGGGCCTGGGCGGCATCTTCGTGGAAGTCCTGAAGGACGTGTCCTTCCGCCTGTGCCCGATCAGCCGGATCGACGCCGAGGAAATGCTCGCCGAGTTGAAGGGTGCGGCCCTGCTGCAGGGGGCACGCGGCACCACGCCGGCATCGATCGACGCCATCATCGAGGTACTGCTGAACGTGGGAGGCGAGCAAGGATTGCTGATGCAGCATGCGGCGGATATCTGCGAAGCGGACATCAATCCGCTGATCGTGTCCGACACGGCGGCCATCGCAGTCGACGCGCGTTTCATCCTGGGCTGACCGCGCGCCATGACCATCCTCGAAGCATTCGCCCCCCTCTTCGCGCCGAAGACCGTCGCCGTTGTCGGTGCCTCGAGCAAGGGCCATGCGCTGCCCAACGTGTTCATTCGCCGGATCCGCGAGTTCGGCTTTGCCGGCGACATCTATCCGATTCACCCTGCGGCCGAGGAGATCGACGGCCTGCCCGCGTACAGGACCCTCGCGGATACACCTAGGCCGGTCGACTACGCCTACATAGCGGTGTCGGCTGCGCAGATCCCTGCAATGTTGTCCGCAGCCAGGGGCCATGTCCGTTTCGCGCAGGTGATATCCAGCGGCTTCGGCGAAGTCGAGGAAGGCAGGCACCTGCAGACCGAGCTGGTCGAGGCTGCGCGCGCCGGCGGCATGCGCCTGCTCGGACCGAACTGCCTGGGCATCTACACGCCGCGCGGACGGGTGACCTTCACCGAAATCGGCCCGCGCGAAGTGGGACCGATCGGTGTCGTGTCGCAAAGTGGCGGGCTCGGTGTCGACATCATCCGTCGAGGTCTGTCGCGCGGCCTGAAGTTCTCCGGACTGGTGACCCTTGGCAACTGCGCCGATGTCACGCCTGCCGACCTGCTCGAGTTCTACATCGCAGACCCGCACACGAGGGTGATCGGTCTCTACATCGAAGCGGCCCGTGATGGCCGGCGCCTGTTCGACATCCTGCGCCATGCGAGGGCGGTCAAGCCGGTGGTGATCCTCAAGGGCGGGCGCACGCAGCAGGGGCTTGCGGCAGCAGCGTCGCATACCGGCTCGCTGGCGGGCGACGATCGCGCGTGGGTTGCGCTGGCACGGCAGACCGGCAGCGTGCTCGTCGACACATTGGACAAGCTCATCGACACGCTGCTGATCTTCCAGACCCTGGCCCCGCGCCCGCAGTCTCCGACGGAAAAGGTGGTGCTGTTCGGCAACGGTGGCGGCACGAGCGTGCTGGCGACGGATTACTACGCACGCCTGGGCCTGGACGTCGCGCCTTTCGAAAGACCGATCATCGATGCACTGGCCGCCCTGCAGCTGCCGCCGGGCACCAGCATCACCAATCCGGTGGACTGTCCGGTGGGCACGCTGCAACAGGATGATGGACGCGTTGCCGAACGGATCCTCGACATCGTCTGCGCCCGGGGGACGCCGGATGCCGTGGTGATGCACCTGAACCTTTCGGTCTTTGCAGGCCGTACTCGGCCGGAAGTTCTGGACAATCTCGTCGAGGCTGCCCTGCGTGTCCAGGCGAAACGTCCCGGGCAGTCGCATTTCGTCCTGGTGCTGCGGTCCGATGGTGAACCGGTGGTCGAGGCGCGCAAACGCGCGTTCCGGGACAAGGCGGTGGCGCTGGGCATTCCCGTCTATGACGAGATGACCAATGCCGGGCATTCCTTGTCGGCACTGCAGTCGTACGAACGCTTCCTGTCTCGAAGATGCCTTGTGCCCGGTTGAAGGCCGTTGCGGAATGTACTACTGTGGCCGATCCCCGATCCGGGCGCTCGGGCACACGCTTCGGTCCGGTGATCCAGTGCTGACACCTTGGGAGTAGCCGTGGCGTTCGAGAAACTGATCGAGGAGTTCCACCAGAAGACCGCGGAAGCACTCGCGATGGGCGGGGTGGAGAAGCTGGAGAAGCGCAAGGCCGAAGGGCATCTGAACGCCCGCGAGCGGATCGACTACCTCATCGACCCGGGCTCGTTCATCGAATCCGGCCGCTTTGCCCGCAGCAATCGCCCGGAGGTCAAGCACAAGACCCCCGCCGACGGCAAGGTCGCCGGTTTCGCAAGGATCGCCGGTCGCGAGATCGGCCTGATCTCGAATGACTTCACCGTGCTGGGCGCTTCTTCGGCGGTGATCAACATGAAGAAGATCAAGCATGTGAAGCAGGTCGCGAGCAAGCGCGGGCTGCCGCTGGTGATGCTGGGAGAATCCTCCGGTGCGCGAATGCCGGACCGGATGGGCTCGGCCGGCCGGGCGATCATTGCCCAGGACCCCACCGAGTACCAGCGCCTGCGCGAGTCGCCGTGGTGTTCGGCACTGCTCGGCCAGTGCTATGGATCCTCGACGTGGTATTCCGCGATGTCCGATTTCGTCGTGATGCGCAAGGGTGCGATCATGGCCATCGCCAGTCCCAAGGTGACTTCGATCGCGATCAACACGACGATCGAAGCCGAAGACCTCGGCGGCTGGAAACTCCTGACGGGCGTTTCCGGCCTCGCGGACATGGCGGTCGATACCGACCAGCAGGCGATGGACGCGATCAGGCAGTTCCTGTCCTACCTGCCCAGCCACAACCTGCAGGCGCCACCGGAAGTCCCGGTTCCAGCAGGCTCGGACGATGCCTGCAAGACCATCTTCGACCTCCTGCCGGAATCGCGGGCCCAGGTGTACGACGTGCGCAGGATCGTCGAGGCCGTCGCAGACAGGGATTCCACCTTCGAGCTCAAGGCGCGCTTCGGCAAGTCGGTGGCCACGGTGCTGGCGCGGCTGGACGGCAAGACCACCGGCTTCATCGCCAACAATCCGATGTTCAAGGGTGGCGCGCTGGATGCCGACGCGGTGCAGAAGGTCATCAGCTTCATGGTGTTGTGCGATTCCTTCAACGTGCCGCTGGTGTTCCTGGTCGACGTACCGGGTTTCCTGATCGGCGTCGAAGGCGAGATGCGCGGCATGCCGGGCAAGGTCATCAACTGGATGAATGCGCTGTCGCTGGTCACCGTCCCCAAGCTGACGGTGATCATGCGCAAGAACTACGGCCAGGCCTACATCAACATGGCCGGCGGCAAGGGGGCGGACGAAGTCGCCGTGTGGCCGATGGCCGATCTCGGCTTCATGGATCCCGCTGTCTCGGTCAACGTCCTGCACGGCGTGAGGCAGCAGGACGACCCGGAAAGGTTCGCCAGGCTGAAGGCAGAAGTCGAGCGCGATACCTCGGCATGGGGCCTGGCCGAGCTCTACGAGGCGCAGCATGTACTGGATCCACGCGATACGCGCGATTGGCTCATCCGCACGCTGGAAGTGCATCGCAAGGGGATGAAGAACGGCATCGGGGAACATCTGCTGCGCAACTGGCCGACCAGTTACTAGAACGCGAACGACCGCCGGCACACCGTATGCCGGCGACCCTGCTGGAGGAGGAGTTATGCTGCACAAGCTGTTCATCCTGGCCGCTGCGGTGTTCATCGCCATGCCTCCGGTGGCCGCGCAGAATTTCCCGACACGCCCCGTGCGATTCATCGTTCCGTTCGCACCCGGCGGCAACACCGATGTACAGGGCCGCCTGATCGCGGCGAAACTGTCCGAAATCTGGAACCAGCAGGTCGTCGTCGACAACCGTGCGGGTGCCGGCGGCACGCTGGGCGTCGAGATCCTGTCGAAGGCACCCGCCGATGGCCATACGATCGCGCTGGCATCGTTCGGCAACATCCTCGTGGGCCCAAGCCTGTTCACGAAACTGGGCTACGACCCGATGAAGGACCTGGCCCCGGTGGTCCTGGTTTCGCAGCCACCCGGCTTGCTGGTGGTCAACCCCGGCCTGCCGGTGAAGAACATCAGTGACCTGATTGCGTACGCCAAGGCCAATCCGGGCGCGCTGAACTACGGCTCTGCCGGCAACGGTACCTGGAACCACCTGTTTGCCGAACACTTCAAGGCCTTGACGGGCATCCAGATGGCGCACATCCCGTACAAGGGCGCCAATCTGGCCATCGTCGATGTGATGAGCGGGCAGATCCAGCTGTCGTTCGCTCCCATTCCGGTCGCGATGCCGCAGATCAAGGCTGGACGCCTGCGTGTGCTAGGCGTCACATCGGCGCAGCGATCGTCATTGCTGCCCGATGTCCCGACCGTGGCCGAGACGGGCCTGCCTGGCTACTCGGCGGCCTCCTGGTTCGCGGTCATGGCACCCGCCAGGACGCCCTCCGCCATCATCGGCAAGCTCAACCGCGACATCAATGCCGTGCTGCTGATGCCCGAGGTCAGGGCGGCGTTTGCCGCGGACGGGACCGAGCCCGCAGGCGGCACGCCCGAGCAGTTGAGGGAATCCATGATCAGTGGCATCAAGCAATGGGGCGAGCTGGTACGCAAGCTCGGTGTGAAGCTCTAGGCGGTAACGAGGGACGCGGACCAAGGCCATGGCATTCGAAGCACTGATCAAGGAACTGGACGCCCGCAAGCAGCGCGCGCTTGCCATGGGCGGTGCGCACAAGCTCGCCGAACGCAAGGCGCAGGGCGTGCTCAATGCCCGCGAGCGGATCGACCGGCTGTTCGACGAGGGTTCGTTCAGCGAGTCCGGCCTGTTCGCCGTGTCCAGCCGTCCAGAGGACAAGGAGAGCACGCCTGCCGACGGCAAGGTGGCCGGGTATGGGCGGATCAACGGGCGGGAAGTGGCGGTGGTGTCCAATGACTTCACCGTCAAGGGCGCATCCAGCGCGCAGATCAACATCCGCAAGCTGAAGCAGATGAAGGCCGTCGCGAAGAAGCGCGGCATCCCGCTGGTGTTCCTCGGCGAATCCACCGGCGCTCGCATGCCCGACGTGATGGGCGCTGCCTCCATCGGATCCAAGGACGATCCCCAGGAATACCTGCGCCTGCGGGAAGTCCCGTGGGCGGCCGCCGTGCTGGGCCATTGCTACGGTTCCTCAGCGTGGTACGGCTCGATGTCGGATTTCTGCGTGATGCGCAAGGGCGCGATCATGGCCGTATCCAGCCCGCGGCTGATCTCGATGGCCACCGGCAAGCAATGCGATGGCGAGGAACTCGGCGGCTGGCGCGTGCACGCCGATGTCAGCGGCATCGTCGACCAGGTGGTGGATACCGACGAACAGGCGATGGATGCGATCAAGGCCTTCCTGTCGTACCTGCCGAGCAACCACCTGCAGCCGCCGCCCGAGCATCCCGTGCCCGAGGGCTCGGACGAGGCCATCCGGGACGTGATGAAGCTGATCCCGGAATCGAGCAGCCAGGTCTACGACATGCGCAAGGTGATCCGGTGCATCGTCGACCGCGATTCGATGTTCGAAATGAAGGCGCGCTTCGGCAAGGGCCTGGTCACTGCGCTGGCCCGGCTGGACGGAAAGTCGGTCGGGATCATCGCGAACAATCCGCTGTTCAAGGGCGGCGCCATCGACGGCGATGCCTGCCGCAAGGTGCAGTCGTTCTTCGTGATGTGCGATTCCTTCAACATCCCCATCGTGCTGCTGGTCGACCAGCCCGGATTCCTGATCGGCATGGAAGGCGAGCAGCAAGGCGTCACCGGCAAGGTGATGAACTGGCTCAATGCCATGACGCTGGTCACCGTGCCGAAGATCTCGGTGATCGTCCGGAAGAGTTACGGGCTCGCCGTCTCGAACATGGGCGCTGGCGGCAATGCCGACGAACTCGCGTGCTGGGTCACCGCCGAAATCAGCTTCATGAAACCGGACTTCGGCGCGAAGGTCGTGTTCGGTGTCGATCCAGAGACGGAGCCGGAGAAATTCAGGGAAGCCGTCGCCAGGATGTCCAAGGGGACTTCGCCCTATGACATGGCTGCGATCTACACCGCGCAGGACGTCATCGATCCACGCGATACACGCGACTGGCTGATCCGCATGCTCGAGGTCCATCGCATGCGCATGAGCGACGGCGTCGGGCAGCACCTGATGCGTACCTGGCCAACGAGTTACTGATTCATCCAGATCACCCGCAGATGAAAGAACTCACGCACAAGGTTGCCGTCGTGACCGGGGCTACCCGCAAAAGGGGCCTCGGCCGCGCCATTGCGCTGGCCCTGGCGGGCGCTGGCGCCGATGTCGTCGTGACCGGCAGCGATCGACAGCCACAGAACCTCACCCTTGATGAGCAGGAGGAAGGCTGGCGCGGACTGGAAGATGTAGCCCGGGAGATCGCCCGGCGCGGCGTTCGCGCCCACGCCGTGTACATGGACGTGCGCAAGCCCGCCGATGTCCAGCGCATGGTGTCCGAAACCGTCGAGAAGATGGGTCGGATCGACATCCTCGTCAACAACGCTGCTTATCCCCGCGCGGCGGACCGGGTGCCCTTGCTCGAACTGGACGATGAGCTCTGGAAAGCGATCGTGGATGTGAACCTGACGGGTGCCATGCTGTGTTCCAAGTACGTCGCGAGGCAGATGGTCTCGCAAGGCGACGGAGGAAGCATCATCAGCATTTCGTCCGGCGCGGCCTTGAAGGCGCCCGCGAATTTCGCTGCCTATGCGGCCTCGAAAGCGGGCGTCCATGCCCTCAGTTCATCGCTTGCCGACGAGTTGGGGCCTCATGACATCACCGCCAATGTCGTTGCACCCGGGTTTCTCGACACGGCACGCATCGACGGCTTGCGTGACCCTGCGAAATGGCAGAAACGCTTGTCCACGATCCCGATCAAGCGGGCCGGCACTGTCGAGGACGTCGCAGAACTGGTGCGGTACCTGTGCGGACCGCACGCGCGGTGGATCAGCGGAGACGTCTTCCTCATCAATGGTGGCGAAGTCCGGCGCGCCGCTGATTGATCCGCCGCGCAGCAGGGGTGTCGGCGCGGCGAAACGGCGATGGACGCGCGAGCTGCAGGTCGAGGCGCCGTTGCTGTGTCTGCGCTGGTTCCCGGACGTGAAGCCTTCGTGCCCGAGCCCATGACCGTGGCGCGTGCTGTACTGGGCAGGGCCATGCTGCGGTGGAGCCGTGTAGCCCTGGTCAGGCGAACACGATGCGCTCGCGATCCGTGTCGCTGGCAAACAGTTGGGGCGATTGCGGGTAGCGGTCCGACGGCAGGTACTTGAGGATGGCTCGATGCCAGTCGGCGTACGTGGCGTCGGGTTTCAGGGTCTTGAGGGCCTTGAGCGCGTAGTACGTGAACGCGCCGTTGGGTCGGCCATTGATGATGCCCTCGTAGCAGCGATGGCCTTCTTCGCAGCCTGCCAGAAGGACATCGCCCATCACCCGCGAGAAAAGGCCCTGCGGGCGTGAGGCACCGGTCGGCCGCAGCACGCTCGCCGACAGCGTACCGGCAAGCTTCCTGGGCACGGCTTTGGTCGACATCCAGTTGCCCATGGGCATGAAGCGCTCGCGGGTGTCAGCGCCTGCCTCGTTACTGGCCGCGCGGGTGACGGTGCCGGAGTGGCAGCTGTCCGTCACCATCAAGAGTCTGACGCCCGTTTTGCGGGTGGCGAACAAGGTCTTGATTTCATCGTCAACGATAACACCCTTGGCGCCGACGTCGTAGGGGCAAAGCGCTTCATCCCTGCCGTCGGCTTCGTCGCCGTCGCTGTCTGGCACCCAGGTGCCGCACCCCGAAAAGGTGATGACCAGGGAGTCGTCCTTGGTGGCGTTCCCGATCAAGTGCCCCATCATCGCCACGATCCCTTTTTTTGTCGCCTGGGAGTCCAACAGCTTGCTGACTTTGAAGCTACGCCCGATCAGGGCGGCGGCCCAGTCGTTTGCGTCGTTCACGCAGCCCGTCTGATCCATTGGGGCACCAGGGTAGTCATTGATGCCGATGCAAAGCGCTTTCCTGGCCATGACGGATCTCCTTGTGGATGACGGTGGCACACAGTGCCGCGTGAATCTGCGCCTGCGACACAGTACAGCGCATCAGTAGTGGATGGCTCACAGGATGAGGCTTTGCGGCCGGTGATCGGCAACCCCGGTTCACACTAAGGCAATCTTTACCAAGTGATCCACATGATGAAGCGCGCATTCATGCCTCGGACCACCGGCACCTGGACCACCACCGCGACCTTGGGCGAGTCGGTCCGCGCCTTCGTGCCGCGGCCGCTGTCCCCGGCGGATCCGCCGCTGGCGGAAGCCACCTTCTTCGACCTGAACCGGACGGCCGAACTGGCACTGGCGCGCCTGGCCGGGGTGTCCGGTCTCGTGCCGTCCGTCGATGCCGAGCGCAGCATCATCGACGTCGCCAGCTTCATCGCGACCGACCGCAGACGGTTGCTGGCGTCCCACGGGGCGGGGCCGATCAGCTATCGGCTGTTCGAATGCCTGCCGATGATGCCGCGCTTCAGCGTCGAGCGCGTCCGTCAGCGGCTGGAAACCACGTTCCCGACCGCGCCCCTGAAGGCCTTTGAAGGTTTCGGCCATCGGCTGCAATCACCGCGCGTGCCGGGAAAGTGAACCTCGCGACGCCGGAAAATGCCCGCTGAGAGGCCTGTTTCCGCAAGCGCCTGCCGGTGGGCGGGTCGCTACGCTTCATCGGTCTGCGAGCCGCCGCGCATCGTTACCGACGTCGCTGCATCAAGGTGCGCAGGGGTATATATTCCAGAATATATACATCAGGCGCCGGAGGCCCGATGAACACGAAGACTGCAAAGCTTTTCACCAACGGCGGCAGCCAGGCCGTGCGGTTGCCCGCCGAGTTCCGCTTCACTTCAGCCGACGAGGTCTATGTCCGCCGGGACGCAGTCACAGGTGAGGTGATTCTTTCCAGCAAGCCCGTCGATGCCGACTGGGCCGGGTTCTTTGCGCTTCGCGACAGCACCGAGCATCGAGACGAACTGCTGAGCACCCGTCCGCTGAACGAACCGCTGCGTTCCCGCGTGCTGTCCGAGGATGAGTGACCTTGCTGTACATGCTCGACACCGATAGCGTCAGCTACCTGATCCGCGGGACCTGCCCCGCGCTCGACGCGCGCGTTGCGCGGGCCAGACCGGACGAGCTCTGCATTTCTGCGGTCACACGGGGTGAATTGCTCTTCGGTCTGGAGCTGACGCCTGGCGCCCACCGGTTGGCGCAACTGGTCGATCGATTCCTGCAGCACGTACGATCCTTGCCCTGGGACGACGTCTGCGCCGGCCGATTCGCCGTCATTGCGGCCGGCCTGCATCGATCCGGCACGCCGATCGGCAGCATGGACGCGATGATCGCGGGTCACGCGATTGCGCTCGACGCGGTGCTCGTGACGAACAACACGCGCCATTTCTCGAGGATCCCAGCCTTGCGGATCGAGAATTGGGCGACTGGTTCCCCGTCCAAAAGGAAATAGACAAAGGGAACGTGGACATCGTGCAGATCAGTGACGCCAAGGCTGGTTTTTCGGCCCTTGTGACCGCGGCCGAGAACGGGCGGCCGACACTTGTCAGCCGGCGTGAGGCCTGCCTGGCCGCGATGCACACGGGGTTTCCGTGGACAATCCTGTTCCCTTCACCCTATCGGGCCGGCGCTGGCTGAACGTCTGCCAGCCTGTGTCTCGTTCGAGAGCGATGCCCATGGCGCCCGTCCAACATCAGGGAATTTCGCGCACGCGCAAATGGCTGATCTCGCTGGCCTTCGCCGGCGGCGTCATCGCGCTGATCTGGAGCCAGTTGCCGCGCACCCCGTATTCGACCGATCTGGCTCGCATTGGACAAGGACAACCAGCGCTCGTGCTGGCGTATGACATGCAGTCCATGGGCGGCATGGCGGTCATGGCGATGATGGATGACTTGCGTGGCGAGTACGCCGGGCGCATCGCCTTTCTGGTGGCGCCTTTGGGTGCCCCGAACGGCCGCGCCTTTGGTGAACGCTTTGGTGTGGTCAACGGCTCGGTGGTGCTGTTTTCAGCCAAGGGCACGGCCGTGGCCACGTTGCATCTGCCTGCAAGCACCGGCGAGCTGCAGAAAGCGCTGGAGGGCCTGCTGGCGCGGTCCCTCGAATAGCGGCAACCAGAGCGCCAGAACGCCAATCTGCAAGGCGATTGTCGTGAAGGAACGCTACTGCGGCTTGATGTTGGCGACCTCCGCGACCTGGCGCCACATCGCGATTTCCTTGCGGACCCGCGCCTCGAACTCCTCCGGGGTATTGCCGACAGGCTCGCCACCGATCTCCAGCATGCGCTGCCGGACATCCGGCTGCTGCAGGACGGCCGCCACGTCGTTGCGGATACGCTGCACCAGTTCGCGCGCGGCCCCTTTCGGCGCCATCAGGCCGAACCAGGAGACGGACTCGAAGCCGGGCAGGCCGTCGGCGATCACGGGCGCTTCGGGAAAGAGCACCGATGGCGTGAGCGATCCGACGCCGATGATCCTCGCCCGCCCCGATTTCACAGCCGACTGCACCGAACTGATCGCAGCGATCGCCAGCGGGATGTGGCCGCCCAGCAGGTCGGTCATCAGCGGCCCCGCGCCCTTGTAGGGAATGGGCTCCACTTTCACCTTGGCCAGCATGTTGAAGTTGTAGGTCGCCAGCGGCGAGCCGGTGTTGCCCATGTTCATCTGGCTGGGGCGGGCCTTGGCCAGGGCGATCAGTTCGCGGGCATTGCGCGCGGGCAGCGACGGATGCGCGACGATCGCGTGCGGCGAGATCGTCACGAGCGTGATCGGCACCAGATCGGTGTGCGGATCGTAGGGAAGCTTCGCGTAGGTGATCGGCGCGTTGGTGAAGAGATTCGACGTGAGCAGCAGGGTATGGCCATCGGGGGCGCTCTTCGCGACCAGATCGGTACCGATGACCGTACCCGCGCCCGGGCGGGGATCGAGCACGATCTGCTGCTTCCACCGTTCGGTGAGCGCCGGCATGATGATCCGCGCATTCGCGTCGCTGCTGCCCCCGACCGCGAAGGGGATGACGAGTCGAATCGGTTTGGCGGGGAAAGACTGCGAGAATGCCGAACCCGTCGCCAGCAGCAGCCCGCAGGCGCATCCGATGGCTGATGAATGCAGATGTGATCGGCGGCCCGGATCGACCGACGCTGCCACCGCTCCTCGTCCCGTAACGCACTCGATCATGCGAGTCATCCTTTTTTTTCGGTCTGCTCTGGCGCCTAGAGTGCAAGCGCGCTCGAAAGACGAACCTGAATACCGGCGACATGTCTGATCGACGTGTCGTCCTCAGCGACATGAGCTGCAAACATGTCGCGAACACAGCAGGTTCGCATCATGACAGACCTCGATCGCCCGAGGCGCCCTGAGCGGCCACACAACCAGTTGCCCGCGCCGCCCTGGCCGAATCGAAGCAGGCTGCCGCGCATATCCCCAGCCAGGCGATGCTGATCAACACCCTCCCGCTGCTGGAAGCTAAGGGCGGCTCGGAGATCGACGGCATCGTCGCCACCATCGACCAGCGCTCCCAATATGCCCGAAGTCCTGGGCGGGGCCAGGACAATGGCGCCCCCGCCATCTGGTGGACAAGGACATCGCCCAGCGCCAGACCGACTTACGCCATCTGCATGAGCTGGCCGACCTCGGCGTGCTGCGCGAAACGCCGTTCGGGCAGGAGAAGCTGCTCGTTCATCCCAAGCTGATGCAACTGCTCGGTCGAGATAACAACCAGTTCCAGCCGTACGGCCGAAAGCGCAGCCGATGCGCTCGGCTGCGCTGGTGTTTGCCGAAGGGCGGCGGCTGGCGCGCGTCGTCCGGGGATCCGGACGTCAGGCCCGGCGGCGGCGGACCGCCAGCCCGAGCGCTGCCAGGCCGGGGAGCAGCAGCGCGAGACTGCCGGGAACGGGAACAGGGACCACCGCGAAATCGAACCGGAAGTTGCCCGAGTCGCCGAACACCCGCTGTCCGCTGAGATCGACCAGCCGGAACTCGGCCGAGTAGATGCCTGCGGCCGCCTGCCCGTCGATCGAGTAGACCGGCAGGAACTCGAGCGTGTTGCCGAAACCCAGGCTGATCACATTGCCGGAGTCGAACAGGTTCGTGTCGGTGGCGTTGCCGACCAGCAGGCCCGGGGTTGCGGACAGGAGCTCCAGCCCGACCGGTATACCGTTGCCCGCTCCCAACGCGTCGTCCCAGCGACCGGCGCTGCTGCCGAACAGCAGTACGCCGGGCGCGCCGAACGCGGGCAGCGATTGCGTCGACGCCATGCCCAGGTAGCTGTACTCGCCGAGCACCGGGTCGTTGGACACGCCGCTGACCCAGCGGCCGCCGTAGATCCCGCTACCCGTGAACACCGGCAGCGCAGGACGCGCGCCTTCGGGGATGCGGTTGTTGCCGGTGACGATCGTCGGGGACGCAGCCGGGCCGGTGTAACGGAACGAACCGATCCCGTGGTAGTGGTTGCCGTGGTCCAGCAGCAGCGTCAACCGCCCGCCGTTCGGGTTGGGCAGGCCGGCGTAGGTGCCGGTGGAAAGGGTGCCCAGCCCGTCCACGCCGACGTAGAAGCCGATGCCTTCCGGGTAGCGCACCTGCGCCGACGCGGGGAGCGCCACGAGGGCGGCGAGCCCGACCACGGCGGCCGTGAAGGTGGCACGCAGGCTCGCGGCAAGGCGAAGAGGGACGGCAGGATCGATCGGGAGGGAGGGCGCGTGCGGGTATGCAGGCATGTGGTGGCTCCTGGGTGAAGGGGTCTGGGGGAGGGCAGTGTAGGACTCTTCCCTTATTAGTGCAACAGGGTTGCATATCAGCGTAACTCGCTCCTCCGGGGCCTTCCGGCCGGCGCTCTGCTGCTGGAACAGGAAGGGCGCGTCCACGATCGTCGATTCGGTGCGGTGCCGGTGTACCCCAGCGCATGGAAAAGTGGCCGCAGGTACCATCCCGTCGTCCGCACCTTGAGCCTGTCCGTTCCCGCTTGAGCCACCTTCTCCACGCATGGGAAGCACCACTTCCGTCGTCCCTCGCCGAGGCGATCGCCATCCGTGACCGGCTGGTCCGGGAGGGCGGCGCGCCCGGCCGGCTGTTCCCCACGCTGGCGGCACGGCTCACGGCACAGCATCCGGACATCGATGCGCTCGACGACGAAGACGACCCTGGCGTCTGGACCGATGGTCCGCTGGCCGCGAATGGACGTGGCCCGGTGTTCGGCATCGGCATCCAGGCGCATGCAGCGCCGGTGGTGGTGCCGTTCGTGGTGGCGACTGCCCGTTCACTGGGGCTCGTCATCCTCGACGAGGAAGGCGGGCTTGCGTTCCTGCCCGACGGCCGCGTGCTGGGACGCGATGTTGCGACGGCCGCGGCTGTCCCGGTTGCGCCGCCAACGACGCTGCCGGTGGCACTCACGCGTGCGGGCGTGCGCGGTGCGTTGCTGGATGCGCTGGCGCCGCGTCTGGCAGCGGCAGGTTTTCGGTCGGTGCCCGGCGGGCACGCGTTCAGTCTCGATGCACCCGCAGCCCGGTTCTTCGTGTCCGTCGACTGCGAGTCGCGCGACGGCGACCACGACGCCTCGCTCGATGCCCGTCTCGTGCTGCCCGGCACCCAGCCGCTCGCGCTGCTCCAGGTGCTGTCTCCCGATCCGCTCGAGATCGTCGTGCGCATGGAACCGCTCGCGACGGCGCATGGGCTGGCATGGCCCGACGCATCCAGTGCATCCGCTTCATCTACCGGCGCTGCACGCGTCGTGACCGGCGCCGACATCGAAAGCCTGGCACGCCACTGGTTGCGGGTCCTCGATGCTGCGCTGCTGCCGCTGATCGACCGCTGCAGCGCCCTGCATGGCCTCGGGCAGCAACTGCACGAGCAGCACGCCTGGTTCGGTCCGAACCGGGTGGCGCTGGTGCTGGCCGCAGTGCTCGGCGGCCATGACCTGCCGGCGATGGCGAAGGCGCTGGACGCGCGCACGACGCAGCATTGGCACGATCGCACGCGCGAATGGCTGGCGTTCCTGCAGGCGCCGCCTTTGGTCGACCTGGGTCCGCCATTGGCCGATCCGGATCGCGCCCTCGGGGCGCTGCCAATGCTGAAGCACGGTCGGCCAATCCTGCCGGCCGGGCCCGAGGGGATGGGTCCGCCCTTCGACGAACAGCCGGTGGTCAGCGGCTTCGCCGGCGGGCACTACCTTGTCTATGGAGTCGAGCAGGGCGGCGCAGTCGTGCATGTCCAGCAGCGGCACCTGTCTGCGATCGGCTGTGCCCGCGACGCGTTGCACGCCCGGTCGCTCGCGAACCTCGCTGCGGCCGCCGAGGGCCGCTGGCGGATCGAGCCCGAGGGGCCGATCCAGCGGCTGCATCTGGATGGCCGCAATGACGCCAGTCTGCTGCTGGCCGAGGCGCTCTGGCAGGGACCGCTGGCGCCGCACACGCCGAACGGCGCGCTGGTCGCTGTCCCGACCAGCGGAGAACTCCTGTTCTGTGATGTTGCCGGTGCGGGCGGGCTGGCGGCGCTGCGCGCCCGGATTGCCAGCCGCAAGGCGGACGGTTCGGCGCTGCTTACCGAAACCGTCTTCCATCGGCGCGACCGGGCATGGGAGCCGTTACCGGCGCCTCGCAACGTCGCGCTTGCAGATCGGACCGAATAAGGTCTACATTCAGTCCGAGCCATCCGACGGAGAACGACCATGCGTTACTCGACCCAGGTGAAGCCCATCAGCTACCTCAAGGCCAACGCCGCCGAGGTGCTCGCCCACCTCGCCGAGGAGCGCAAGCCGCTGGTCATCACGCAGAACGGTGAGGCGAGGGCGGTGTTGCAGGACGTCGCGTCGTTCGAGGAGACGCAGGAGACACTCGCGCTGCTCAAGCTCCTCGCGCTCGGGCAGCAGGACGTCGACACCGGGCGGGTGAAGCCGGTGGCGGATGTGGTCGCGCGCTTGCGGGCCGAGCCAGCCGGGGCCTGATGTCGCGCGGTGCCGGGCCGTACCCGGTCCTGCTCACGCGAGGTGCGGAGCAGGACCTCGAGTCCATCCACGCCTACCTCTGCGAAACCGACAGCCCGGCAAGCGCGCGTCGCCTGCTCGACCGGCTGATGGACGTCGTCGACGGGCTCGCCCGGTTTCCCGAGCGCGGCGCGTACCCGAAGGAACTCGCAGCGTTGGGCATCCGGGACTATCGCCAGGCGGTGTTCAAGCCCTGGCGGGTGGTCTATCGCGTGATCGGCGACCGGGTGGTGGTGTACCTGATCGTCGATGGCCGGCGGGACATGCAGGCGGTGCTGGCGAAGCGATTGCTGGATTCTTGAGACGGACAGAGGATCCTCATTCAACCGGCTTGTGGGGGTCGGGTACGGGACCCGCTTCGTCCGGCGTCTTCACCGTGTCCGAGGCGTGGTGTTCCATGTGTGTCTTCTTGCCCGGTTCCGGCGTCTTGTCGGCGCCCGGCGCTATCTCCTTGCCCTGATGCTTCTTCTCCTGCTGCACCTTCTTGTCGTGGGCGATGTTTCGTGGATCGGTCATGTCGATGTTCCTTGGGCGGGATGACCACGTCTCACGATGCGTGCCCGGTGCGCGCCGGTTGAATTCGTGGGATATACCTTGATATATGCCCAACGACTACCTAGAATTCAGGCATCAGACATGTCCCCGGGAGTGCGGAAATGACCCAGACCGCAAGACTCTTCATGAATGGCCGAAGCCAGGCCGTGCGCCTGCCCGCCGCCTTCAGGTTCGACACCGACGAAGTCTTCATCCGGAAGGACCCCGAGACCGGCGACGTGATCCTGTCGCGCAAGCCGACGACCTGGGATGGCTTCTTCAGCGCGTTGCAGGCGGTCGATGTGCCGGCGGATTTCCTGAGCGACGCGGAACGCGCCCAGGGTAGCCAGGACCGGGATCCGCTGGAGGGGTTGCCGGGGTGACGACGGTCGCCCGTTACATGCTCGACACCAACACGGTCAGCCATCTGCTCAGAAAGCACCCGGCGGTGACGCAGCGCGTGGTGGCGGCACCGATCACGGCCTTGTGCATCTCCGCGATCACGCAGGGCGAGCTGCTTTTCGGTCTCGCCAGGCGCCCGGACGCCAGGGCACTCCACGATGCGGTATGGCAGTTCCTGCGCAGGGTCGACGTGCTGCCTTGGGACGCAGCGACGTCGGAGGTCTACGGACGCGCCCGGGCTGACAGTCAAAGTCAGGGCCGGGTGCTTGCGCCCATGGATCTCCTCATCGGCACGCATGCACTGAGCATCGGTGCCGTCCTGGTCACGAACGACCGCGCGTTCGCGCAACTGCCCGGGCTCTCGATCGAGGATTGGACGGAGCAGGCGCGATAGGGGGGCGGCGACGGGACCATCTCCCGGCCGCTACGTCACGGTCGCGGCTCGAGCCGGCGGAGTCTTCACGTCCGTCGTCGGCTTCGCATGCCTGCGCGTCCCGGATAGACTGGCGCTTCAATGCTGCGCGCCGTGACCGACTCGAAAGGATGGGCTGACCAATGGACATGCCGCGCGACTTCATAGGCTACGGGCGAAATCCACCGGCGTTCGAATGGCCGAACGGTGCGCGTCTCGCGCTCAACATCGTCGTCAATTACGAAGAGGGCTCGGAGCGAAATCCCCTCGACGGCGATGCCCACCGGGAGGATGCGAGCGAGGCGGTGTTTCCGGTGAAGCCCGGCGAGCGCGAGATCCACCAGGAGTCCGTCTACGAGTACGGCAGCCGGGTCGGCATCTACCGGATCATCGACCTGTTCGACACGTTCCAGGTCCGCCCGACGATCTTCGCGTGCGCGCTGGCCCTCGAACGCAATCCGCCCGTGACGAAGGATTTCGTCGATCGCAACTACGACATCGTCAGTCACGGCTATCGCTGGATCACGCATGCCGGCTTCGATGAAGCCCAGGAGCGCGCGGAAATCCGCAAGGCATCGGCGTCGTTCCAGCGCACCACCGGGCAGCGCGTGGTCGGCTGGTTCAATCGCACGCCGCAGACCGTCATCACGCGGCGCATCCTGGCCGAGGAAGGCTTCCTCTACGATTGCCAGAGCGTCAGCGACGACATCCCGTATTTCCAGGACGTGCAGGGGCGTCCTTTCCTCGTCGTGCCCTACACGATCGACTGCAACGACGGGCGCTTCTGGCGGGGCACGTTCAACAGCGGACGCGATTTCGAAACCTATTGCATCGACTCGTTCGACACGCTCTACCGCGAAAGCGCGCGCACGCCGCGCATGATGTCGGTCGGCCTGCATCCGAAGATCATCGGACGCCCGGGTCGGATCGGCGGTCTCGAGCGCTTCCTGGAGCACGTGCGCAGGCATCCGGACGTGTGGGTCTGCTCGCGCACCGACATCGCGCGTTTCTGGGCCGGGCGCTTCGCGCCGCCGGGCACATGGAACTGGCCCGTGTCCGGACCATGAGTGGACGCGTGGTCCACCTCGGACCTGCATGGAGCGTCGCCGCTACTGAAGCTTGATCCCTGCTTCCTTGATCACGCGCGCCCAGCGCGCCCGGTCGGCCTCCTGGAAAGCCTCGAACTCCGCGCGGCTGTTGCCGATCGGCACGCCACCCATGTCGAAGATCTGCTTGCGGATCTCCGGCGTCTGCGTGATGCGGACCATTTCCCTGTTCAACTGGTTCAGGATGTCGTCCGGTGTGCGTGCCGGTGCCCAGAACCCGTACCACGAGCCGGTGACCATGTCGGGGACGTTGGACTCCGCGAAGGTTGGAACGTCCGGCAACGAAGGCAGCCGCTTGGCGGAGGTGACACCGACGGCGCGCAGCCGACCCTCGGTGAGGAACCCGGTCACTGCACCGAGGCTGTTGAACATCAATTGGACCTCGCCTGCGACCAGGTCGGCGAGCGCCTGCCCCTGCCCCTTGTAGGGCACATGATTCATGTTGGTGCCCGTGTTGACCCGGAACAGCTCGAACGTCAGTTGCGATGCGGAGCCGAGGCCCGCGGAGGCATAGCTGAGTTCGCCGGGCCGTGCCTTGGCGAGCTTGACCACGTCGCTGATGCGCTTGACGGGCAGTGTCCGGCTGACCGTCAGCAGGAAGGGCGCCGAGAAGATCACGGTGATCGGCTTGAAGTCCTTCATCGGGTCGTAGCTCATCTTCGGAAACAGGCTCGGCAGCAGGGCCTGCGTCGAGGCGCTGGCGAGCAGCGTGTAGCCGTCCGGTGGGCTGTTGGCGACCATCTGCCCGGCGATCTGCGTCGTCGCGCCGGCCCGGTTCTCGATGATGACCGGCTGGCCCCAGGATTCCGAGAGCTTCTGGCTGATCATCCGCGCGCTGATGTCGGTGGGACCGCCGGGCACGAAGCCGACGATCACGCGGATGGGCTTGGACGGAAACGACTGCGCCAGCGCGACCGGTGCGACGAGGAGCAGGAGGGCAGCAGGAACGCTCAGGCTGGACGACATCAGACTCTCCCAATGAAGACGCCGAGCGAGTCGCTCGACGATGCCAACCCATTCGAAGCAATCAGCGTACCACGCTGGCCGATGCACGCGGCCCACCGCAGGACGCCCCGGCGCGTGTGCTAAGCTTTTCCCCGGACAGGTAAGACCCTCGGTGGCGTGAAGCCTGCGGAGCGACGGTCTGTTCGGTGACGGACACGATTCTTCCCATGTTCTGGAGACGCCGGTGAAGCCCGTTTTCACTCCCCTGCACCCGTTGTTCGTTGCAGAAGTTTCCGCGATCGATCTCATGCAGCTGCACGATCCCGGAACCCTGGCCCTGTTGCGTGCCGGAATGGACCAGCATGGCGTGCTCGTGTTCCACGACCAGACGTTCACGGACGCCGGGCAGCTCGCCTTCGCGCAACGCTTCGACGGTGCGCTGCATACGAAGACCGGCGCGGCCGCGGTGAGACCCAACCGGTTGAAGTACGAGGGGCTTTCCGACATCTCGAACGTCGATGAAGATGGCAAGCTCCTGCACAGTGAAGACCGGCGCAGGATGTATGCGCTGGGCAATCGGCTGTGGCACACCGACGCATCGTTCCAGGATCCGGCCGGTCGGTATTCGATGCTGTCTGCGCGCGTCGTGCCGCCTGCCGAGGCCGACACCGAGTTCGCCGACATGCGGGCGGCTTACGACGCGCTGGATGTGGCGACCCAGAAACGGATCGAGTCGCTGCACGTGCACCATTCGATCGCCCATTCGCGCCAGACGCTCGGCTTCGAGTTCTCCAACGAGGAACTGGACAAGCTGAGGGGTGCCGTCCATCCGCTGGTGCGAACGAACCCGCGCACCGGCCGGCGTTCACTCTATCTCGCGGCTCACGCCACGCGCATCATGGAGATGCCGGTGCCCGAAGGCCGGTTGCTGCTGCGCGACCTGATGGACCACGCCACCGAGCGGCGGTTCGTGCATGCGCATTCCTGGCGTGCCGGAGACCTCGTGATCTGGGACAACCTTGCCACCATGCACCGTGGCCGACCCTACGAAGACGGCGTGCACCGCCGGGAGCTGCGGCGGGTGACCACGCTCGACATCGAGGGGGCGCCGGCAGCATGACAGGCGCGTCGATGACGGATCAGGCGAGCCGCGTGAAGCTCGCGGTGCCCTTCCGGGTACCGTTCTACGCGCCCTTCTATGCGGCCCTGGCGACCGGCGCCTTCAGGCGTCATGGCCTCGACGTCAGCATGGACGTCGTGGGCAGCGGCCAGGCCGTCGTCGATGCGCTGCGCTCGGGCGCGGCGGATGCCGGCTGGGGAGGTCCGGCGCGCGTGATGCACGAGATCGACGCGGACAGCGGCTGTTCGCTGCGCACGTTCTGTTCGGTCGTCAGGCGCGATCCGTTCCTGCTGCTCGGGCGGGCGCCCCGGCCAGGGTTCCGGCTCCAGGATCTCGTCGATTTCAGGCTGGGCAGTACGTCGGAAGCGCCCACGCCCTGGCTCTGCCTGCAGGACGACCTCCAGCGCCTCGGTGTCGACCCGGACAAGGTGGTGCGCATCGCCGGCAACACCATGCAGCAGAACTCGGATGCCCTCGTCAGCGGCGAGATCGACGTGGCGCAGGTCTTCGAGCCCTACGCCGCCCTGCTGGAAGCGCATCACGGCTGTGCGGTGTGGGCCACCGCAGCCGATCGCGGCGATACTGCATACACCGCCTTCATCGCGACCGCGGAACGCATCGCGCAGCGCCGGCAGGACTTCGTGCGCCTGTGCCGGGGCATGTCCGACACGCTGGCCTGGATCCAGACCAGCGGGCCGGGCGCGCTGGCCGAGGCGGTCGCCCCGACCTATGCCGACCTCGACCCGGCGATCCTGAGGCGCGTGATCGACCGGTATTTCGGGCTGGGCATCTGGGCGACGTCGATACGCATGTCCGAGGAGTCGTTCGAGCGGCTGGCGCAGGCGCTGCTGTCGGCCAGCTCGGTGCACGCCATGCCGGAGTACGGCGCATGCGTCGATGCGACGCTGGCTGAAGATGCATTGAAGGCTCCGTAGAGGCGAGACGCATGCGACTGACCCTGCTCGAGAACTTCCGATCGATGTTCTACGCACCGTTCTACGCGAACACGGTGCTCGGATCCTACGAGGCGGAAGGCCTGGACGTGGAGGTCAGGATGACCCCGCAACTGGGCAAGACGCTCGACGCGGTGGTTGCGGGCGAGGCGGAGATGTCCTGGGGCGGGCCGATGCGCCTGCTGTACGCGCTCGATGCGAATCCGAAGTCGGGCGCGGTCGCCTTCTGCGAGATCGTCGGACGCGAACCGACGCTGCTCGTCGGGCGGACCCCGAATGCCGGATTCCGCATGGGCGACCTGGCGGGGAAGACCGTCGCGATCTTCACCGAAGCGCCGACGCCGTGGATCTGCCTGCAGCACGACCTGCGCCTTGCCGGCGTCGACCCCGCTTCCATCCGTCGTTCGCCGGCCGGCACCATGGAAGAGAACGCCGCCCTGCTGCGTGCCGGGAAGGTCGAAGCCATCCAGGTCTTCGAGCCCATGGCCCAGCAACTGATCGATGAGGGTGCGGGACACCTTTGGTACGCCGCCGCCGACCGCGGTCCGACATCCTTCACGACGCTGTTCACGACCCGGCAGTACATCGAGCGCAACCCGGAAGCGGTGCTGCGCATGACGCGCGCGATGTACCGCACGCTGAAGTGGATCCACGCACACGATGGGCGAGAACTCGCGCAAGTGGTCGCGGACTACCTGCCCGAGATCCCGCAGGCGACGCTGGCCGCATGCTGCAACGCGTACAAGGCACTCGGGCTGTGGAGCCTCTCCCCCGTGGTGGATCCGGCCGGCTTCGAATGGAAGCGCGATGCGATGTTCCATGGCGGCGAGATCCATACGCGCCTGGCCTACGAAGCATGCATCGATCCGAGCTTCGCGGCGCAGGCCGTGCGCGACGATCCCCCATCGATCTGACGGCGAACGCCGATGCAGGCCGCAACGAACAGGAGTTGCCATGGTTGAGATCACCTGCGTGTACGAGGGCAAGGACGTGCTGGGCGAGGGGCCGATCTGGAACGAGGACGAAGGCGCGCTCTACTGGTGCGACAACATCCGTTCGCTCGTGTATCGGCACGAACCAGTCACCGGTGCGACCCGCGTCTGGCAGATGAAGGAAGAGATCGGGTCGCTCGTGTTCCGGCAGAAGGGCGGGATCGTCGCCGGCATGAAGTCCGGCTTCTGCTTCGTCGATCTCGAGAAGGAAGAGGTACGACACATCGTCACCGCCGAGCCGGGGACCGACAACTGCCTTAATGACGGCAAGTGCGATCGCCGCGGGCGCTACTGGTGCGGAACCATCAACCGCGACCTGAAGACGGCGAACGGCGGGTTGTATCGCCTCGACGCAGATCTTTCCTGCCACAAGATGGAAAGCGGCATCATCGCGTCGAACGGCATGGCGTTCAGCCCTGACGACCGGACGCTCTACTTCTGCGACTCGCGGCAGGACACGGTGTGGGCCTACGACCTCGACATCGACTCGGGGGCCATCAGCAATCGGCGGGTATTCATTTCGACGAAGGATGTCCCGGATCGTGTCGACGGCGCGACCGTGGACGCCGAGGGCAACTACTGGTGCGCGCATATCCATGGGTGGCACGTGGTCTGCTACGACCCTGCCGGCCGCGAGATCCGGCGCATCAAGCTGCCGGTTCAGCACCCGACGATGTGCACATTCGGAGGGCCCGGTTACGACGTGATGTACGTCACCTCCGGCACGCGCTTCCTCGACCCCGGGGAAAGCGCGAACCAGCCGCTGGCGGGGGCACTGTTCGCGATCCGCGGACTGGGGGTCAAGGGGCTGCCCGAGCCGAAGTTCGCGGGATGAGCCTGGCGTGGACGGCCGCAGCGCGTCGCTTGCTGCATTCGGCCACCATCCTTCCTGCGGCTTGACCTCCGCCGGCGCCAACGCCTTGCCGTACCGCTGCTACTCGTCCCGTATCTGCGCCGCGAACTGACCGGCATCCGGGACTATCGGCAGGCGGTATTCAAGCCCCTGGAGGTGGTCAATTTGCCCGATTGTGCAATCGCGACTGTTCGCGCTCGTCGTCCGACATCTGGTCCATCTTGCGTTCGAGCCAGGGCGTCGATCGCACCATCGCGTAACGGGCTCCGCCGGCGTCCGGAGCCATGGCGAATCGCTCGCCGCGCCTCGCATGGACGACATCCCCAGCCGCAAGCGTGCGCCGTTCGTCGCCCAGCTGCACGAGCGCACGGCCTCGGAGGACGATCGCAAAGATCTCATGGGCTGCGGGCGTTACCGGTCCTAGGCCTGCCCCCGCCTCGGGCGGTGCGTCGATGAAACCGAACGCCATGCGCTGCCCATGGTTCCACGTCTCGCGCGTCGATGACGGCACCGGTGCATCGAAGCCGTCGATCATGCGTTGGTAGCAATCGTCGATGCCGTCGATGATGATCTGTGATTCGCCTTTCTCGCGGTGCCGTGTCGCCTCGTCGCCGCGCTTGCCCAGGGCCGCACCACCCTTGGCGTGCAGCGCATTGATCTCTGCGATCGACAGCGCCTTCTCGGGTACGCGCTCGTCGACTGCGAGCCCGACCACGGTCCAGGTCTTGTCCTTGATGTAGAGATACTCGAGGTCTGCATCCTCGGCTGCACGCATCGAGTGCCGCGCGAAGGCGGGGGCATGCACGAAAGTCCCTGGGCCGACGATCCGGCGATCCTTGCCGACGACAGCGTTGAGCTTTCCGGCCGTGGGGAAGATGAGGAGCTCGTTCGGATGGTAGTGCAGCTCGGACCCGGTGCCGGCAGGCTTGGTGACGAGGCAGAACCAGATGTAGTCGCCTTCGATGACCGGCCCGCGGGAGGTGGAGAGATCGGGCACCAGGTACTGTGCCTCGATCGACTCGAATCGGTGGAATGCCATCTCTTCTCCTTGATCAATCCTGGCTGAGGCCGATCTGCTTCACGATGGCGGCGTACCTGGCCTGTTCGCCGAGGACATAGGTGCGGGTCGCCTCCGGCGTGCTGGACATCGGCTCGGCCGCCTGCTGGGCGAGCTGGGTCCGCGCTTCCGTCGACGCAACGAACTTCACGATCTCGCGGTTCAGCTGCTGGATGATCGATCGGGGTGTCGAGGCAGGCACGGCAACCGCATAGAACTGGCGAAGGTCGAAGCCCTTCGCGCCGGATTCCGCCGCGGTCGGTACGTCGGGAAGGACCGAGGAGCGGCTGCCACCCGTGACGGCGAGCACCCGCAGCCGCCCCGCCTGGATCTGCGGCAGCGCGTTGACCAGGTTCAGCATGCCCATCTGGACCTCGCCGGAAATGATCGCGTTCATCGCGATCGCCCCGGACTTGTAGGGCACGTGCGACAGGTCTGCGCCGGTGAGGATCTGCAGCAACGCGGGCGCCAGGTGGGTGATGCCGCCTGCGCCGCTCGACGCATACCGAACTTCGCCGGGCCGCGCCTTGCTGTAGGCGACCAGCTCGGCGATCGCCTTCACCGGCAATGCAGGGTTCGCGACGAAGGTGTTCATCAGCGTGGCGACCATCGACATGTAGTCGAGGTCCCTGGCGAGGTCGTAGGGCACGTTCTTGTGGACTCATCGCGGCGACCGCGGGAGTCTCGTACCCTCGGGCTGGTCGGTGAGACCGACAAAGGTCTATGTTCGATCCGATCCATTCGCCGGAGCATCGCGCCTGGAGCGGGCCCTCGTCGAGCGAACGAGACTGAACAAGCGCGGCAGGCCGAGCCGGGACAGCTTGGCGCGGTGCCGGGCTACCCACGGGTAGGCGCGCTCGAACAACGGCCGCAGCCGTGCGCTCGCCCAGAAGCGTGCGATGCCGGGCAGTCCGGCGGCAGCATATGCAAGCGCGAACACATCGACCCCGCGATACCACTGCCCGTTCACGTCGCGCGCGTGGATCGCGGCCATCATTTGCTCGCGCGTCACCCCGTCTTCCTTAAACGCACGATCGTCGAAACAGGGGGCGCTGCAATCGACGAGGCGTAGGTGGCCGTGCCGATCGCCCTCGGCTAGCATGCGGATCTCGCTCGCGCACAATTCGCAGGAAGCGTCGTAGTAGACGATGAGCGGCATTGCCGCCTGATCGATCCTTCCGGGGAGCTTCACGGAGTATCCGCTCATTTGAACTTGCCATCCCGCAGCAGCCCCTGCACGCGTGCACCGAGCTTGAGCACCTTCATCATCGTGTCCGGCTGCAATCGCAGCATCTCGTCACCCCAGCTTCCCAGCGACTCCATCAAGGCCAGCGTGTCCTTCAGCCGCTGCTGGCGATCGACATCCTCGGCGGCAAACGAAGGATCGGAAACGCACGCGCGCAACGCGCTGATCGTCGGATCGAACTCGCGTGCCTTGCGCTCGTGCACCACCGTGCGGAAAAGGTCCCACACGTCACGCGAAGTCTCGAAGTGATCCCGTCGGTCGCTGCGCAGGTGCACGACGCGCACCAGATGCCAGGCCTGGAGTTCCTTGAGGCTGGTACTGACGTTCGAGCGCGCCACGCCGAGGGCAGCCGCGATTTCCTCCGCGTGCATCGGCCTCCCGACGATGAACAGCAGCGCGTGGATCTGCGCCACGGTGCGGTTCACGCCCCAACGCGAGCCCATCTCGCCCCAGTGCATCACGAACCGCTCGGTGACCTCGCTCATCGACGCCGATGCCTGGGGCGTTTCCGCTTCAGCAGCGCTCGCTGATTGCGCATGCGCCTGGGCATTCAGGGGTTGCCTTGCCATCGTCTGTGTCCTCATTGCGTTAAGCGTTGCAATAATTCTAGTGATGTCGTACATTTCAGTCAATACAGAAAATACTGACGATCCGGAGATCCAATGAAAAGCGTGCTGAACGTGCTGGTCCTGGGCGGCAACGGGTTCATCGGTCGACACGCTGTCGCAGCGCTGCGCGGCGTCGGGCACCGGGTGATCGTCGGCTCCCGCACCACCGGCAGCAACCGGCAGGGCACACCGCTGGACGTGAACCCGGCGCTCGAAATGCGGCAGGTGAGGCTGCACCAGTTGCTCGAAGCCGAGGACTGGATGCCTCTGATCCGGGATGTCGATGTCGTGCTCAACTGCGTCGGCATCCTGCGCGAGCGTCCGGGAGAATCCTACGACACGGTCCACCACCGTGGCCCTGCGGCGCTGGCCCGCGCGTGTGCACGTAGCGACAAACGGCTGCTCCATGTGTCCGCGCTGGGCCTTTCTTCGCAGGCGCGCAGCCGCTTCATCCGCTCCAAGCTCCAGGGCGAGCAGGCCTTGCGCGACGCTGCCCCTGATTGTGTGATCGTGCGCCCATCGCTGCTCGATGGCGATGGGGGTTTCGGTGCCGGCTGGCTGCGCGCATTGGCGCGCTTCCCGGTGCACGTTGTACCAGGCGGACCAGGCGCCCACGCGCGCATGGCCCCGTTGTCAGCGCGCGATCTCGGGGAGGCGTTGGCGCGGTTGTGCGTACGCAGCCACGGCAGCCCGACTACGCTCGACTTCGGCGGACCGGCCTCGCTCAGCATGCGCGAGTATCTGAGCGTGCTGCGGCCTGCACGACTCGGTCAGGCGTGGTGCTTGGTGGTGCCTCGATGGCTTGCCCGCATCGGGAGCCACGTGTGCGACCTGTTTCACTGGTCGCCTTACTCCTTTGGCCATTTCGAACTGATGTCTAAGGATAACCTGCCGAAGGTCAACGCGCTGCCTGCAGTCCTCGGGCGTGCGCCGGTTGCCATCGGTGCAGCGCCATCGGCATGCGACGCAGGCACCGGGACGGCGCAATGGCACCCGTCGCTGCTTGCTGCGAAAAAGACCCCCCCGGGTGCAGTGGTAAACCGCCGATCGCCTAGAGCCGTATAGCCGCATCCCGTGCAAGCTTCACCCAGCGCGCATGGTCCGCACGCAGGAATGCCGCGAACGCTTCACTCCCGGAGAAGTGCGGCTCGGATCCCAGCCGCGTGAGCGCTTCGCGCGTGTCCGCCTGCTGCATGGACGTGTCGATGTCCCGTTCCAGCCGTGCGGCCGCTTCCCGCGGCGTGCCGGTCGGCGCGAATACGCCGGTCCAGAGCGTGACCTCGTAGTCCGGCAACCCCGACTCGGCCACGGTCGGCAGTTCGGGCATCGTAGCCGAGCGCCGCGCGGTGGTGATCGCCAGTGCGCGCAGCCGGCCGGCCTTCACCAGTGCGATCGACCCGGGCATGGTGTGCGTTCCCGCCTGCAGCACGCCAGCCATCAGGTCGGTGTACGGCACGCCCTTGTAGGCGACATGCTCCATGCGCACGCCGCTCATGGTGTTGAACAGCAGCATCCCGAGGTGGGTCATCGAGCCCACGCCGGTGGAGCCGAAGTTGATCTCGCCCGGGCGCTTGCGCGCAAGTTCGATCAGATCGCGCGGCGTGCGGGCCGGAAGCGCCGGGTGCACCAGCAGCACCAGCGGCACGTCGGCTACCCGTGCGATGGGGATGAAGTCCTTCAGCGGGTCGAAGGGCAGCTTGTTGTTGATCGCGGGCAGCATCGTGATCTCGGACGCCGAGCCCAGCAGCAGGGTGTAGCCATCCGGTGCCGCGCGCGCGGCCACTTCGGTGCCGATCACCCCGGCTGCACCGACACGGTTGTCGATCACGATCTGCTGGCGCAGGTGCTCGGTCAGTCGCTGCGACAGGATGCGCGCGGTGGAGTCGGAGCCGCCGCCCACCGGGAAGGGCACGATCATGCGGATCGGCTTGGCCGGGAAGGCCTGCGCATGTGCGGCCGCCGGTGCGACAGCGGCCAGCGCGAGCAGCGCGGTGGCCCGGACGAACGGGCGGGCGGACTGAAGGGGCATCGGGATCTCCTTGTCGCGCCGATTCGCGCGGCGGAACGAAAGGCGCTCAGCGCCCGGGATAGGCGACCACCATCTCGATCTCCAGGCGCGCACCCGGCGTCGAGAGCTGGTTCACGCACACCGTGGTGCTCGCCGGTGTCCAGTCGGCGAAGACCTTGCGCAGTTCGGCGCTGATCGCGTTCAGGTCGCGCATGTCGGTGAGGTACTTGGTGACCTTCACCACGTCGGTCCAGACGAGTCCCTCGTGGTCGAGGATCGAGCGCAGGTTCTCGAGCACCAGCCGGGTCTGCTCGGTGATCGAGCACGGGTGCACATGCTCGTGCAGTTCGTGCGGATGGCGGTGGTAGAGCGGCGAGGGCGTGGCACCCGAGATGAACAGCAGGTCCGGGCCGCCGGTGACGCGCATCGCGGGCGCGTAGGGCATGTCGGGCCGGCGCGCAGGCTGGGTCTGGATCTCCTGCACCGACGGGTTGGTCGGTGACGACTGGTAGGGCGGCGTGTTCGGCATGTCCGGATACCCTCCGAAGGAATCGCGTTGCAGTATCGGCCGCGTCGCGGGCGAGTGTCAACGCAGCGGCGGTACAGGTTCGGCTTTGGCTACAATGCCCCGGATCCTGCAGCCCGGCGGGCTGCCACGACGTCGACACCGATCGGCGCGGGGATCGCGAGCGAATGGCGGCAGCGGGCACCGGGCGCATCCCGCATTCCGGGCATCGCCTGCCGCTTCCTGGAGGAGACGTGATGGACAGACCAAGGGCGGCGCTGCTGGGCGCCGGATCCGCCATGTTCGGCCTTGTCGCTTCGGTGGCCGGCGGCGTCGCCTGGGCGCAGGAGTTTCCGGTCAAGCCGATCCGGGTGATCGTCGGCTTCGCGCCGGGCGGATCCAACGACATCGTGATCCGGATCGTCGCGCCCCGGTTGTCGGAACTGCTCAAGACCCAGGTGACGGTCGAGAACCGGCCAGGGGCGAATGCGATCATCGGAACCGATGCGGTGGCCAGGGCCCCTGCCGATGGCTATACGCTGGGCCTGGTCGGGGTCAGCAACCTGATCCTGAACCCGCTGCTCGATCCCAAGACGCCGTACAACGCGTTGACCGATTTCGTCGGCCTCACGAGCATCGGCATCACCCATCAGGTGTTTTCGATACACCCGTCCGTGCCCGCGCGTTCGCTGAAGGAACTCGTCGCCCTGGCCCGGGCAAGGCCGGGGCAGCTGAACTTCGGTTCCCCTGGCGCCGGCGGCCTCAAGCACCTGACACTGGAGTTCATGAACGCCCTCGCGGGGACCCGCATCGAGCACATCGCATACAAGGGTGGCGGCCCGGCGATGACCGATGCGCTGGGCGGCCAGATCCACGGGGTGCTCGTCGATATTGCCGCGCCCCTGCCCTACATCAGGAAGGGTCGCTTGCGCGCGCTGGCCGTGACTGGCGAGGCGCGTGCGAAGCAGCTGCCGGAGGTGCCGACCGTCCTTGAGCAGGGCATCCGGATGGTGTCGCTGAACTGGTTCGCGGTGGTGGCGCCGGCGAAGACGCCGCATAACGTGGTCGACCGGCTGCATCCGGCGCTGGTGAGCGCCTCGCAGTCTCCCGAGGTGAGGCAGCGGTTCGAGGAGATTTCCGTCGAATCGTTCACGCATCCTTCGCCCGCCGCGTTCCAGCAGTTCGTGCGCGACGAGTACCTGCGCTGGGGCAACGTCGTGAAGGATTCCAAGGTCGCTGCACGGCTGTAGGTGCCGGAGGGGTGATGTCTGCAATCGAAATCGAATCGATCGAAACGGATGTGCTGGTCCTGGGCGGCGGCGTGGCCGGTTATCGGGCCGCTGCGGCAGCCGCAGGCGCGGGCGCTTCCGTGGTGCATGCGTTTCGTGCCCGAGGTGCGTCCCAGTACATCTTCGGGTTCAACGTACCGCTCGGGCACAAGGACGCGCGCGACGATCCGGAAACCTATTTCGAGGACATCCTGCGCGGCGGCTACCGCCTCAACGACCGTTCGCTGGTGCAGGCGCTGGTCGAAGGCACGCGTCCCGCGCTGGAGGAACTCGTTGCCATCGGCGTTCCGTTCGCCCGCAATGGCGAGTCCTTCGACCAGCTGAGCCTGTCGGGCAATACCTACCCGAGGTCGGTCTACCACCCGGACGGCCTCGGCCCGCTCGCCATCGGAAAGCTCGACCAGCACTGCAGTGCGCAGGGCGTGCGCAAGTTCGCCGGCTGGAAGGCGATTGCCCTGCTGCAGGACGGCGCGGAAGTCGTGGGTGCGCTGCTGTACAAGGTGAACGCGCCCGCGCTGCTCGCGGTGCATGCGCGTGCCACCGTGCTTGCGACGGGCGGCATCGGCGCGATCTACGCCGACAGCACCTATCCGGCGGATGTCGCGGCGGACTCGTACGCGATGGCCCATGCCGCCGGCGCCACGCTGATCGACATGGAGTTCGTGCAGTTCGAGCCGACAGTGGTCGTGCATCCGGCCGAGTGTCGCGGGCTGGTGATGCCGACCGCCATGTTCGGCGAGGGCGCGCAGCTTCTCAATGCGCTGGGTGAGCGCTTCATGTACCGCTACAACCCTGACCATGGCGAGATGCGCATCGAGAAGGCGCGCATGGCGCATTGCATCCAGCAGGAAATCTCGGAAGGACGGGGTTTCCCGGACGGCACGGTGATGTTCGACACGACGGTCGTTCCGCCGGAGCGGCTGGAGAACCACAAGGAGAAGGCGAAGCGCCTGCGCAGCAAGGGTTTCGAGCCGACCACCGAAGCACCGCGCGTGCGCCCCGCCGCGCACAGCCACATGGGAGGCGTGCAGATCGACAGCCACGCCCGCTCGGGCGTGCCGGGACTGTTCGCCGCGGGAGAGGCCGCGGGTGGCGTGCATGGCGCCAGCCGTCTGGCGGGCAACGGCGCCAGCGACGTGTTCGTCTTCGGCGGCATCGCGGGCCGGGGCGCCGCTGCGTCGAAGGTGGAACTGGCGGGGCGCGACTGGGCGGCCATTCAGGCGAGGGCTACCGGGCCGTTGCGTGCTGCGCTCGCTGGTGCGGGCCAGGCGCGGCCGGACGAACTGAAGGCGTCCGTGCGCTCGGTGCTGCTCGATGCGGCAGGGCTCTATCGCGATCGTCCGGGGTTGATGTCGGGCCTGGAAAGGCTCGATGCGCTGAAGCGCGAGCTCGATCGAGGGCTGGACGTGCCGGACATGCGCGAGGCAGTGCGCGCCCTCGAGGCGGACAACATGGTCACGATCGCCCGCTTCATCGTGCGTTCGGCGCTCGAGCGGCAGGAGAGCAGGGGCGCGCACCAGCGCACGGATTTTCCGCTGCGCAGCGACGCGCAGTGGTCGTGCCGTGTCGCCCTGCGCCCGGGGAGCTCCGGGGGGCGGGTGGAGACCGTGCCGCTGCAGGGCGGACCCGCCTAGGCGCCGGCCAGAAGCATCCTCGAATCCACCACCGCATAGCCGTCCAGGTGCGCCACCACCGGGTTCAGGTCGATCGCGGCGAGCTCCGGGTACGCGATCGCGAGTGACGACACCTTCACCAGCAGGTCCGCGATCGCCCCCCTGTCGACTGCCGGCAGGCCACGCATCCCCTCGAGCATCGCCTGCGCCCGGATCTCTCCGAGCATCTCGATCGCATCCGCCTTCGAGACCGGAACGGCCCGGAACACCACGTCGCGCATCGCCTCGACGAACACCCCGCCCAGCCCGACCATCAGCACCCGCCCGTACTGCGGGTCCTGCACCACTCCCACGATCAGTTCGACGCCGCGTGCCGCCATGGGCGTCGCCAGCACGCCGGCGATGTCGGCATCCGGCTGGTGCGCGCGTACGTCCCGGACGATCGCGTCGAACGCCTCGGCGACCGCCGCCGCGCCGGTCAGGTCGAGGCGCACGCCACCCACATCCGACTTGTGCAGCACGTCGCGCGATACGATCTTCAGCGCCAGCGGAACCCCGCCGAGTCGAGCCACCGCATCCGCTGCGTCGCCCGCATCCTTCATCAGGACGGACGGCGCCATCGGCACGCCATGGGCGGCCAGCAGTGCCCGCGCTTCGGGTTCCAGAAGGTCGCGCCCTTCCGACCTGGCCGCCGCCACGATCGCGTTGGCGGCCGGCAGTCGCACGGGCTGCGTCGGCGTGGTCTCCGCTTCCGCCAGCCGCCGTCGCATCTGCCCCTGCTCGGCCGCGTGGGCGAGGCACCTCACCGCCGTCTCGACATGCCGCTCGTACGGAACCCCCGCCTTGCGCAACGCATCCAGCGATGACGTCTTGAGATGCGCGTAGTGCGACTGCACGATCACCGGCTTGCCCAGCCGCCGCATGTCCGCCGCCAGTTCGACGCCGATCGCCGCTTCGGTGTCGGCGACGTCCGCGCCATAGCGGGTCGGTGCCGTCACGTAGCCGCCGAAGAAGCCCACCAGCAGCAGCGCATCGATGTTCGGGTCTTCCAGGATCAGCTTCGAGATCGATCCGTAGTACTCGACCCGGGGTTCGGTGCCGCCGCCGGCATCGACCGGGTTGGCGATCGCGGTCGCATTGGGCACGATGGCGTGGATCTTCTGCTGCGTCTGCGGCGTGAGCGTCGCGAGTTCGAGCCCGCACTGCGCGAGGGTCTCCGCGGCGATCGAGATCGGCCCGCCGCCTTCGGACAGCACCGCCACGCGGCACCCGCGCATCGGCGGGAACAGCATCAGCGCATCGGCCACCGGGAACAGGTGGTCGGACTGCTCGACCAGCACTACGCCAGCCTGGCGCAGCACGCCCCGGGTGACGGCATGGTCCGCGGACAACGAGCCGCTGTGCGATCGCGCCGCACCCTTGCCCTCGGCCGTGCGCCCCACGGCGTAGACGACGATCGGTTTGCGCGGGCTGACCCGGCGCGCCGCGGCGAGGTACGCGGGCCCGTCCTTGAAGCCTTCGATGTAGGAGATGATCGCGCGCGTGTCCGGATCGTCGCCGAAGCAGTCCAGGTACTCGTGGAACTGCAGGTCGGCCTGGTTACCGACCGACAGCATCGCGCTGATGCCGCTGTGGCCTTGGAAGCGGATCTCGAGCTCGAGCGAGCGCAGCACGTTCGCCGAGTTCGACACCAGTGCGAGCGGGCCGCGCGGGATGTCCGGACGGCCGTACGCGTTGCAGCTGTGCCGCGCGGTGAACATCCCGGCCGTGTTCGGTCCGATCAGCCGCACGCCATGCCGGCGCGCGATCGCCACGGTTCGCTCCTCCAGCAGGCGCCCGGCCTCGCTCGCCTCGCCGAAGCCGCCGGCGAGCAGCAGGGCGCCCTTGACGCCGTTGCGTCCGCAGGCCTCGACCATGTCCGGCGTCGTCGCCGCTGCGGTGCAGACGATGGCGAGGTCGATGCCTTCGGGCACCGCGTCCAGGCTCGGGTAGCACCGGGTGCCGAGGATCTCGCCGTCCTTCGGGTTGATCGGGAAGATGCGCCCGTCGAACGCATCCGTGATCAGCGTCTTCAGTGCCCGGTAGCCGCGCTTGGCCGGGTCCTTCGATGCGCCGATGATCGCGACGGTGCGCGGGTACAGGACGGGGTCGAGCGGATGGGTCATTGCAGCTCCAGCCCGGACGCCTTGACGATCCGTGCGTATAGGTCGATCTCGCGCCTGATCAGCGCCAGCAGCGCCTCGGTGCTGCCGCCGGCGACCGTCAGCCCGAGCGCCTCCAGGCGCGAACGCAGGTCGGGCGTGGCCAGTGCCGCGTTGACCGCCTTGTTGAGCCGCGCGAGGATCTCCGGCGGCGTCTTCGCGGGCGCCACCAGCGCCATCCACCCGCTCGCATCGAAGCCCTTGTAGCCCGACGCGTCGAGCGTCGGCACACCCGGCAGTTGCGCGACAGGCTTGCCGGACATGATCGCCAGCGCGCGCAGCCGCCGCGACTGCACGTGTTCGATGGTGGTGGGGACGGTGTCGAACATCACCTCGATCTCGCCGGCGAGTTGCGCGTTCTGCGCCTGCGCCCCGCCGCGGTAGGCCACCGGGGTCAGCTTCACGCCGGCATACATCATGAACTGCTCGCCGCGCAGGTGATGTCCCCCGCCCACTCCGGTGGTGCCGTAGTTCAGCTTGCCGGGATGCGCGCGCGCCAGCGCGACCAGGTCCTTCACCGACTTCACCGGCAGCGACGGGTGCACCGTCATCACCATCGGCTGGTCGACCACCTGCACGATCGGCGCGAAATCCTGCCGCGGGTCGAAGGGGAGCTTCTTGTAGATGCTCAGGCCCGAGGCCAGCGGGGTGGTGTTGCTGAACAGCAGCGTATGGCCGTCGGGTGCGGCGCGGGCGACATGCTCGGCGGCGATGTTGCCGGCGGCGCCGGCGCGGTTCTCGACGAGGAATGTCTGGCCGAAGGATTCGGAGAGCTTCTGCGCCAGCAGGCGCGCCACGATATCGATGCTGCCGCCGGCGGTGAAGCCGACGAGGACGCGGACGGGCTTGGAAGGGTACGCCTGGGCAGTCGCGGGGAGCGATGCGAGGGTCAGGCAGGCGCCGACTGCTGCGGCGGAGAAGGAGAAAGCCATTTTCCTTGCGTCACCCATCGTCCCGTTCTCCGCGCTGAACCATCCGGTCCGGAGATGCTCCGCCATGGGAAAGGGGACGTCAACGTCAGCCATTGATTTACTTTAAGGCTATATCCTAAAACAATTCCGGCTCTTGTTTTAGGTTCCCCCCCACCGACCTTCCCCCGGCCGCTACGTGGCCGTCACGACGGCCGGTGAACCGTTCCAGGCCTTCGTGCCCTTGCCGCTGCTGCCCGCGCCGCCCGTCGAGTGGTCGCCCGCGCTGCGGCGGCGCTTCGATGCGGCGCTGGTCGCACTGGGGCGGCTGGACGCGGTTACCGCCTTGCTGCCGAACGCGGCGCTGCTGCTCTGCAGCTTCGTGCGCAAGGAGGCCGTTCTGTCCTCGCAGATCGAGGGTACCCAGTCCTCGCTGGCAGACCTGCTGCTGTACGAGATCGACGAGCAGCCGGGAGTGCCGGTGGATGATGCACGCGAGGTCAGCCGCTGCGTGGCCGCGCTCGATCGGGGCCTCGAGCAGTTGCGCGGCGGGCTGCCGTTGTGCACCCGCCTGCTGATCGAGATGCACCAGGTGTTGCTGACCCATCCTGGTGGCCTGGGGAAGACGCCGGGGGAAGTGCGCTGCAGCCAGGTGTGGATCGGTGGCACCCGACCCGGCAATGCCGTGTTCGTGCCGCCGCCCGCCGATGCGGTGCCGGAGTGCCTGGCGTCGCTCGAGCGCTTCCTCAACGATGAACCCGAGCCCGTGCCGCCCCTGATCAAGGCGGCGCTCGTGCACGTGCAATTCGAGACCATCCATCCGTTCTTCGACGGCAACGGGCGCCTCGGACGCCTGCTGATCGTGCTGCAACTGGTGGCAGACGGTGTGCTGCGCGAGCCGATGCTGTATCCGAGCCTGTTGTTCAAGACCCATCGCGCGCTCTACTACGAGCTGCTCAACGAGGTGCGCCTGCACGGGGACTGGGAGCGCTGGCTCGACTTCTTCGCCGAGGGCATCGAGGCGAGCGCGACGCAAGGGGTATCGACCGCGAACGCGCTGCTCGCGCTGGTCAATGCGGATCGCGACCGGATCACCAGCCTCGGTCGCGCCGCGGCGTCAGCGCTGGCGGTGCATCAGGCGCTGCAGCGCCAACCGATTGCGACCTCTGCCGCGCTGGTCAAGGCGACACGGCTCACGCCAGCAACCGTCAACAAGTCGCTGGCCCATCTGGAGCGCATCGGCGTGGTGGGTGAACTCACCAACCGGCAGCGTGGCCGCGTGTTCAGCTATCGCCGGTATGTCGATGAGCTGGCGGCCGGACTGGAGGAGGCCGTGTGATCGATGTTCGATGTCGATCGCGAACCCCTGAGATGCTGACTCCGTGAGAATCTGGCACGTCTCCTGCTATGGATTTTCAGGACAGTTCGCGCCTTTGGAGGCGCGTGTCCTTCTTCCTGCAACTCTCCCGGAGACTCCATGAAGCGTCGTGATCTGCTGGCCGCCGGCGCGGCATCCCTCATCGCCCCCTAGGCCCACGCCCAGGCGCAGGCGTGGCCCACGCGCGGCCCGATCCGGCTGATCGCCCAGTTTCCCCCCGGTGGCCTCGTCGACACCGTGGCGCGGCTGATCGCGCCGCACCTGCAGCAGGCCCTGTCGCAGACCGTGCTGGTCGAGAACCGACCCGGGGCAGGCGGCCTGGTCGGCACCGATTTCGCCGCGCGGCAGAACCCCGACGGCTACACGCTGCTGGTGAGCCATGCGTCGGTGCATGTCTACGCCGCGGCGACGCGCAACAAGATGCCGTTCGACCCGGTCGCCGACTTCACCCACATGGCGATGCTGGTCGAGGCGCCGATGGTGCTGCTGGTCCGACCGCAGTCGCCGTTCAAGACCCTTGCCGAGTATGTCGCCGCGGCCCGGGTCAAGCCGGTGCGCTACGGCTCTTCGGGCATCGGTTCGGCGAACCACCTGTTCGGCGAGATGCTGAAGATCGAAGGCAATGCGCCCATGCACGACCATGTGCCCTACCAGGGCAGTGCACCGGCGCTGGCCGAGCTCCTGGGCGGGCAGATCGACAGCGTGCTCGATCCGATCACGACCAACGTCGACCAGCTCAAGGGCGGTTCGCTGCGCGCGCTGGCCGTATCCACGCCCGCGCGGCTGCCCGGCCTGCCCGACATCCCGACCTTCGCCGAGGCAGGCTTCCCCTCGCTCACCGGTTCGCAGTGGCTGGGCCTGTCCGCGCCGAAGGGCCTGCCGGCACCGATCGCGCAGCGGCTCACCGCGCTGATGCCGGAGATCCTCGCCCGCCTGGACATCATGAAGCGACTGGACGACCTGCAGACCCTGCCGCGGAAGGCCCCGGTGACCGGGGCGGAGTTCAACAAGCTGATCGAGTCGCAGATCACCACCTGGACCGCGGTGGCGCGGCGGGCGAAGGTGGAAGTGATCGCCTGATCCTTCGGGGGGCGCTCGGGGCGTGGTCAGTTCGCCTTGATGCCGGCGGCCCTCACGACGCGGCCCCACTTCTCCATGTCGGCGGTCATGTAGGCGCCGAACTGGGCCGGGGTCATCCGCAGCACCGTCGCGCCGTCGTTGTCGAGCTGCCTGCGGATCTCGGGGAGATCCTGCACCGCGGAGACTTCCCGGTGCAGGCGCTCGATGATGGCCGCCGGGGTGCCGGCAGGCGCGAGCAGCCCGAACCAGTTCACCGTCTCGTAGTCGGGCATGCCCCCCTCCGCGATCGTGGGCACGTCCGGCAGGATCGGGTTGCGCTGGAGCGATCCGACGCCCAGCGCGCGCAGCCGCCCCGCACGCACATGTGGCACGGTGGCCAGCAGGCCGCCGAACGTGAGGTTCGCATGCCCCGCGACGACATCGATGGTCGCCGCGCCTGCACCCTTGTAGGGCACGTGCAGCATGTCGACCTTGGCGCTGTAGTTGAACAGTTCGGCCGCGAGATGGCTGACGCTGCCCACGCCGGCCGATGCGAACTGCAGCTTTCCGGGCTGCTTGCGGGCCAGGGAGAGCAGGTCCGCAACCGACCGGGCGGGAACGCCGGGATGCACGACCAGCACGATCGGGCTGCCCGCCACGATGGCCACCGGCGCGAAGGAACGGATCGGGTCGAAACGGCCCTTCAGGTCGTACAGCCACGGACTGACGACGTGGGCCAGCGAGGCCACCAGCAGCGTGTAGCCATCGCGCGCGGCATTGGCCGCCAGTTCGGTGCCGATGATGCCGCCAGCGCCGGCGCGGTTGTCGACCACCATCTGCGTGCCGAGGCGTTCGCTCATCGCCATGGCGACGATGCGCCCGGTGACATCGCTGCCGCCGCCGGGCGGGAACGGGATGATCAGCCGGATGGGTTTGGCCGGATATGCCTGTGCCATGGCCGTCCCGGCTGCTGCAAGCGGGCCGAGCATCGCGGCAACCAGCAGGGTGCGTGCCGCCATGCTCAGGCGTCCGGCCACACGGAACGCGCGGTCTCGACCAGCAGGCGCAGCTTCGCGAACTGCTGGTCGGCCGTCATCACGGTGTTGCCGACGTTGCCGGAGAACCCGCACTGCGGGCTCAGGCACAGCCGGTCCATCGAGACGAAGGCCGAGGCCTCCTTGAGTCGCGCGCGCAGCATCTCCGGTTGCTCGAGTTCCGGCGACTTGGTCGTCACCAGGCCGAGCGCGACGGTCTTGTCCTCCGGCATGTACTTCAGCGCCTCGATCGGGCCGGCGCGCGGGCTGTCGAACTCCAGGAAGTAGAACCGTGCGTTGAGCCGGCGGAACAGCTGGTCGGCCATGAACTCGTAGCCGGCATCGGCCTGCCAGAAGCCCAGGCGGTTGCCGCGGCAGACATGGATGCCGACGGTCATCCCGGCCGGGGCGGTGGCGATCACCGCGTTGATCACCGCGACATAGGTCTCGACCAGCTTGCGCCAGTCTTCGCCGCGGCGTTCCAGCACGGCGCGGATCTCCGGATCGCCGAACTTCACCAGCGAGGTCTCGTCGATCTGCAGGTAGGTGCAGCCAGCCGCATGCAACGCGGCGAACTCCTGCCGGTAGACCTCGATCACGTCGGCCCAGAAGCCGTCGAGCGAGGTGTAGGCGTCGCGCAGGATGGCGTCGTTGCCGCCCATGAAGTGCAGCACGATCGGCGAGGGCACCGTCATCTTCGGCGTGCACGTCGTGATCGAGCGCACGAAGGCGAGGTGCTCGGCGAAGATCGGCCCGGTCCAGCGCAGCGGCTTGTGGATGACCAGCTTCTCGACCGGGATGGTGTCGCCCTTGCCGTTGCGATGGACGAAGTCGCCCGGCTCGGCCTTCAGGCCGCCGGATCCCAGCGCCTTGCGGAAGAAGTCGACGATGTAGTTCTGCCGGCGGAATTCGCCGTCGCTGACGATGCGCAACCCGGCGGCCTCCTGCCGCGCGACGACCTCGCGGATGGCGTCGTCCTCGATGCGCTCGAGTTCGTCGTCCGCCAGCAGGCGCTTGCGGCGCTGCTCGCGCGCTTCGATGAGATGCGCGGGGCGCAGCAGGCTGCCGACCTGGTCGGCGCGGAAGGGGGGCGAGTGCGGGGCGGCGGTCATGTTCTTCTCGTTATGTCCGGTTCTGCGAGTGAATCCGTGCGGGGTGGGATGCTCCGCCATGGAAGAGGGGGCGTCAATCGGGTGGGAAAACGGTTGGCGAGTGGGGGTTTCCGGCAAGGCGGGGCGGGCGGTGGCGGGATACGTTCGAGGCATCTTGCGACGCGATCATCTGGCACATATACTCGCACATATACGTTCCATGATGGATGCCATGGCGCAGATCACCCTGTACCTTGACGAGGAAACCGACGCTTTGCTGACCAGGGCTGCCTCAGCGTCCGGCCTGTCGAAAAGCCGCTGGGTAGCCCGTGCGATCCGCAGCCATGCGGACGACGCCTTGCCGGATGCGTTCAGAGGGCTGGCGGGTGCGTTCCCCGACTTCCCGCTGCAGGACTGCGCTGCCGATGCGCGATTGCCGCCGGACACGCCGAGGATCGGCTTCTGAGTGTTCGCGCTCGATACGAACACTGTCAGCTACTACTTCCGCGGTGACCCTCAGGTCGTGCCCCGGATGCACGCGCTGCCTCCCGCGCGGCTGCTCGTGCCCAGCGTGGTGGTCTACGAACTGCGCTACGGTCTGCTGCGACTGCCGCCTGCAGCGGCGCAGCCTCGCCTCGAAGCGCTGGACACCTTCCTCGAAGCCCTTCAGGTGCTCGATTTCGACGAGGGGTGCGCGCAGGTCGCGGCGTCATTGCGTGTGCGCCTCGAGGGGGCAGGAAGCCCCATCGGTCCCCACGATCTGCTCATCGCGGCTACTGCACTGCGCCACGGTGCGGCACTGGTCACGCGCAACGTCGCTGAATTCTCGAGGGTGCCGGGGCTGGAGGTGGTGAACTGGCACGACGTCACGCCCTGAATGCTCCCACCGGCCGGAACTTCACTGCCATGAGCGACGCATCCGCGCCGTCCCCGCTCCCCGCACCGCCCTGGCTGCGCATCCTGCGCCATCCGGGCGTGCGCCTGCTCCTGCTCGGCTTCCTGCTGTTCTACACGCTGGGCTTCAGCAACCATTTCATGGCGGCGCAGGAAGGCTCGCCGCTGGCAGCCCTCGCGGTGGCGGTCGGCATGGTCGCGCTGGGCCTGGCGATCTACGCGGGCTTCGTCCGCTGGGTGGAAGGTCGCCAGGTCACCGAGCTCGCGCTGTCGCCGGCCGCGCGTGAACTGGGCCTCGGCCTGGCGGTCGGCACCGCGCTCTACACGTCCTGCGTGCTGGTTCTGATGGTGCTGGGCATCTACCGCATCGAGGGGCTGAATCCGCTGTCTTTCCTGCTGCCGGCCGTGGCGATGGCGCTGAGTTCCGGCTTCCTGGAAGAGCTGCTGTTCCGTGGCGCGCTGTTCCGGATCGTCGAGGAGTGGGCGGGCAGCTGGGTGGCGCTGGTGGTGTCTTCCTTCGTATTCGGGTTCCTGCACCTGGTGAATCCCGAGGCCACCGTCACCGGTGCGCTGTTCAGCAGCATCGAGGCCGGCCTGCTCCTCGCGGCCGCGTACATGGTCACGCGCCGCCTGTGGCTGGGCATCGGCTTCCATGTGTCGTGGAACTACACCCAGTCGGCGGTCTTCTCCGGCATCGTCTCCGGCGGCGAGGCCGCGCCGGGGTTGATCCGGGACACGATCGAAGGGCCGGCCCTGCTGACCGGCGGGTCGTTCGGCATCGAGGCGTCGCTGACCGCGTTCGTGTTCTGCACGGCCGTGGGCATCGTGCTGCTCAGGATGGCGATGCGGCGGGGCCACGTGGTGCCGCCGTCGTGGAAGCGCTGACCCCGCGGTAGGGCGTAGACTCGAGCCAGACGTCGATCCATCGACGCAGCCGCACCCCGGAGGAGAACCATGCGCCATCTCGCGATTGCCGCGACCGCCCTTGCCATTGCCTTGCCGCCCACCCATGCGGCTGCGCAGTCCTTCCCCGCCAAGCCCCTGCGCATGGTGGTGCCCACCGCACCCAGCGGTTCGGCCGACATCATGGGCCGGCTCGCCGCCGAGCACCTGCAGAAGCGCCTGGGCCAGCCGGTCGTGGTCGAGAACCGCCCCGGCGCGGGACAGACCATCGCCACCAACGCGGTCGCGCGCAGCGAGCCGGATGGCTACACGCTGCTGCTGGTGACGGTGAGCTATGTCATCAACCCGGCGATCTATCCGAAGCTGCCCTACGATCCGAACACGGACCTCACCGGGGTTGCGATGCTGGGCCGCGGGCCGCTGCTGGTGGCGGTGCATCCTTCACTGCCCGTGCGTTCGGTGAAGGAACTGATCGCGCTGGGACGTGCCCGGGCGGGCAAGCTCGACTTCGGCAGTGCCGGCGCCGGCACCATCCCGCACCTGGCCGCCGAACTGTTCGTGAGCTATGCGAAGGTGCCGATGGTGCACGTGCCCTACAAGGGCATCGCGCCCGCAGTCGCGGCCGCCGTCGCGGGCGAGGTGCCGGTGGTGTTCTCGAGCACGCCGGCGGTGAGTCCGATGGTGAAGGCGCAGCGGCTGCGTGCGCTGGCGGTCACCACGGCGAAGCGGGCGGCGTTCATGCCCGAGCTGCCCTCGGTCGCGGAAGCCGGCGTGCCCGGCTATGACGTGGCGACCTGGTGGGGCGTGCTGGCACCGGCGAAGACGCCGGTGGCCATCGTCAACCGGCTCAACGACGAGATCCGCAAGGGCATGGCGTCCGACGAAGCCACCAGCGTGATCATCGCCAACGGCGCGGTACCCGAGCTGCAGATGATGCCGGACCAGTTCAATGCGCTGCTGACGGCGGAGATCGCGGCCTGGAAGAAGGTCGTCCGCGAACGCAACATCAAGGCGGACTGACCAGGCCCAGTGCCTGCAGCATGTCGCGGGTGAAGGCGCGCTCGTCGTCGAGGAACGACTGCAGCGGCGTGCCGGTGAGCAAGTGGTCGGTCCAGCCGTTGGCGGCCAGTTCGTCCTGCCACTGCGGGTGCCGGACGGCCTTGCCCAGCACCTGCGTCCAGTACGCCAGATGCGCGCTGCCGATGCCCGGCGCAGCGAGCACGCCGCGCCACTGGCCGATGACGCAGGGCACGGACGACTCGGTCCATGTGGGTGCGCCGGCGAACACGCCAGACAGGCGAGCGGGTGCGGACACCACCAGCGTGCGGACGGTGCCGGCCTCAAGCGCCTTGCGCGCACTGACCGCGGAGATCACGCCGAGCTGTGCATTGCCTGCGGCCACGTCGTCCACCGCGTAGGGTGCCGACTCGAACACGCGCAGGTCCAGCTTGCGGGGATCGGCACCCGCGTGCGTGAGCAGCTGTCCCATCGCGATATGGCTCGTGCTGCCGACGGCAGTCGCCAGCGAAATCCTGATCGAGGCGGGATCGGCGGCGAGCATCGAGAGCAGGGTCGTTGCATCGCGGATCGGGGAATCGGCCGGCACGATGAACGCGAGGTACTCGGTGAACAGGTTCGCCACCGGCACCAGCGCCGCATGGTCGAAGGTGCCGGTGCCGAGGATGCGGTTGCTCAGCAGCGGTGGCGCGCTGATCGACAGCACATGCGGATCGCCCGCGCGTGCGCGCAACGCCTCCCAGGCATGGCCACCGCCGTTGCCCGGCAGGTTGGCGAGCGTCATCGGCACGTCGATCAGCTTCGCCGATTCCAGGATGCGGATCAGCGTGCGCGCCGGGCGATCCTGGCCGCCACCGGGCGGGGTGCCGACGATGAATTCGATCTCGCGGGTGGGGTGCCAGGCGGGTGGCGGGGTGGATGGTGTCATGGGGCTTCCCTGCTCGCCGGCGTGCAGTCGCCGCTACTCCGGCTTGATCCCGATCGCCTTGACCACCCTGGCCCAGCGCGCGATCTCTTCGCGCACGAAGCGGGAAAACTCCTCGGGCGAACTGGGCGCCACGTCGGCCCCGAGCGCGTTGAGCTTGCTGGTGATGTCGGGGTTCCTGAGTATCTTCGCCGACTCGTTGCTCAGCCGGCCGATGATGCTGGCGGGTGTGCCTGCCGGCGCGAACAACCCGAACCACAGCGTCACGTTGTAGCCGGGCACACCCGACTCGGAAACCGTCGGCACGTCGGGAAGCTGCGACGAGCGCTTCTCGCCGGTGACTGCGATCGCACGCAGGCGTCCCGACTGCACATGGGGCAGCCCGCCCGGGAAGCCCAGCGACGCGAGCTGGATATGTCCGGCGATGAGATCGCTGGCGACCGCGCCCGCGCCCTTGTAGGGCACGAAGGTCATCTGGATGCCGAGCAGTTCCATGCCGAGGTGGTTCGGCGAGCCGCTGTTGGCGCCGTAGGCGAGCTCCCCCGGGCGTGCCTTGCCCAAGGCGAGAAGGTCCTTCACCGACTTCACCCGCAGGGATGGATGCACTGCCAGGATGCTGGGAAAGACTGCTCCCTGGGTGACTGCGGCGAGGTCCTTCGCCATGTCGTAGGACAGCTTCTGGTACAGGCTCATCCCGACGGCTTGCGGCGAGCCTGCGATGAGCAGGGTGTGGCCGTCTGAAGGCGACTTCGCGACCAGTTCCGCGCCGATGTGGCCACCGCCGCCCGACCGGTTCTCGACGATGACCGGCCGGCCGAGGCTTTCGCCCAGCCCCGGCGCGAGGAAGCGCGCCAGCACGTCGGCCGAACCGCCGGGTGCCAGTGGCACGACAAGGCGCACTGGCCGCGTCGGATAGTCCTGCGCCGTGGCCGCGAGCGGCAGTGCGGCGAGCGCGTACGCGGCGACGCGAACGAGTGGCTTCACGGACTCCTCCTGTCTGGTCTGGCGTCGATCTTTGCCGACGTCTGCGGGGCGTGGGTGCTGCGGGGCGTTAGGTCAGGCGATCCGCATCAGTCGAAATCGTAGACCTTGCGCGGGTTGTCGAGCAGGATCCTGTGCTGCTGAGCGGGATCGTCGGTCCACGCGGACAGGACGTCCAGCAGGTCGCCGTCGTTGGGCATCACGAAGTTGGCGGGCATATGGCCTGGCACGGCAGGATGGGGCCAGTCGCTGCCCCAGACGGTACGATCGGGTGCCGCCGCGATCAGGGCCTTCGCGAACGGCACCACGTCCGGCCACGGATACGGCAGTTCGGATAGCCGGTAGGGTGCGGACAGCTTCACCCAGAACCGCTCTTCCCGCATGAGCTCGAGCAGGGCGGCGAAGCCGGGGTGCGTGACGCCGGCCTCCGCGGGGATGTGGCCCATGTGGTCGAACACGACATGCACCGGCAGCTTGCGCAGGCGCGGGGCGATCTCGGGCAGGTTGCGCGAGTCGACATGCAGCTGCACATGCCACTTGAACGGACTGACGCGGGCGGCGATCGTTTCGAGGTCGTCGAGCATCAGCCCGCTCTTCGCGAACAGGTTGACGCGCACGCCGCGGAAGCCCGCCTTGTGCAGTCGATCGAGTTCCTGCTCCGGCACGTCCGTCGGGACCACCGCGACGCCGCGCCATGCGCCCTTCATCTCGACCAGCGTATCGAGCTGGCGCTCGTTGTCCATCCCGTACACGCTGGGCGTGACGAGCACGGCGCGCGAGATGCCCAGCGTCGCCAGCAACGCACGGTACTGCGCGAGCGTGACGTCAGGCGGCGTGAACAGGCGCTTGGGCGAGAACGGGTAACGCGCCACCGGACCGAAGATGTGCGCGTGGCAGTCGATCGCGCCAGCGGGCGCCTGCAGCTTCGGCTTGCGTGGCGATACGTCGGGGCCATCGCAGATCGGGATGCCATCGGCATCCAGCGGGGCGTTGCTCATCGGGGACCTCGCACGGTGTTTTCTGAAGTCAGCGTAGCATAGCCAATCGTCAAACTACGCGCGACCGAGGACCCCATGGCGGACAAGCCACTCACCGGCAAGATCGATCCCAGACGCATCGTGATGCGCGACATACCCCGTCCCTCGCGGGCGGTGATCGAGGACTTCCTCGCGCTCACGGATCTCGCGGGAACGGTGTCCGATGCGATGGACGAGCTGGGCATCGACGCGGCCATCCCGGCCGGGGTGCTCCACCCGATGCTGCCTGGTGCGCGCATGGTCGGACCGGCAGTCACCGTGCGCAACATCCGGCAGTCGGTGCCGCCGACGCTGGGCGCGATGGAGCGCAAGTCGAAGCAGGCCGACCTCGAGGCGCACAACCTTGCCGAGCCTGGCGACGTGATCGTGATCGAAGGTGCGGTCGATGTCTCCAGCCTCGGTGGCAACTCGTGCACCCTCGGCCATCGGCAGGGCGAGGCCGGCGCGATCATCGATGGCGCCACGCGAGACGTCGAGACGGCCCGGCGGCTGGGCTATCCGGTCTGGGCCCGGGGCGTGAGCCTTGTCACCGGCAAGTGGCGGATGGAGACGGTCGCGATCAACGGCCCGGTGCAGATTGCCGGCGTGCCGGTGGACGCGGGCGACCTGGTGGTCGCCGATGACAACGGCGTGTGCATCGTGCCGCGTGCGCGCGTGGCCGAGGTGCTCGCCCGTGCGCAGGCGCTGTCGGCGGCCGAAGACGAGCGCGCCCGCGATGTCGCAGCAGGGATGAGCATCCCGGACGTGGCGAACAAGGCGTACTTCAAGAAGATCGGCGGGAAGTGACGCACTCGCTGTCCTGAATCGCATGCGCGACAACGACCTCTTCCGCCGCTTCCCCAGCATCCCGATGATGCGCAGCGCCGCACGGCGGCGGCTGCCCCGCTTCGCCTTCGAATACCTCGACGGCGGCGCCGGCACCGACATTGGCATCGACCGCAACTGGCGTGCGCTCGACGCCGTCGAGATCGTCCCGCGCTATGGCGTGTGCACCGCACTGCCGCCGGTCGACACCGAACTGTTCGGCTGCCGCTATGCCGGCCCGGTCGGCGTGGCACCGATGGGCAGCCCGGCGATCTGCTTCCCGGGCGCCGACCGCATGCTCGCGGCCGCGGCGCAGGCGGCGCGGCTGCCCTACACGCTGAGCGCCGTCGGAGGCATGACGATCGAGGAGGCCGCCGCGGTCGCGCCGGACGTGTTCTGGTTCCAGCTGCCCCGCCTGTCGCTCGATGGCCATCGGATCGGCCTGGACATGGCGAGTCGCGCGCAGGCGGCAGGCGCGCATGCGCTGATCCTCACGCTGGACACCCCGGTGCGCACCACCCGGCCGCGCGAAGTGCGCAGCGGCGTCACCACGCCGTTCCGTGTCGACCTGCGCATGCTGGTCGAGATCCTCGGCGCACCGTCATGGGCGCGGGCGATGCGCCGGCACGGCGTGCCCCGCTTCGCGAGCTTCCGGAAGTACGCGCCGAACGCGGGCCTCGCCGAGATGGCCGAGTTCGTGGCCCGGCAGACGCCCGGCGCGTTCGACTGGGAGGAGGTCGCGCTGTTCCGCGACCACTGGAAGGGGTCGCTGCTGGTGAAGGGCATCCTGCATCCGCAGGATGCGGAGCGGGCGCTGGCGATCGGTTGCGACGGGATCGTCGTGTCCAACCATGGCGGCCGGCAGGTCGATGCGCTGCCGCCGCCGGTCGACGTGCTGCCGGCGATCGTGCGCACGGTCGCCGGCCGTGCGACGGTGCTGATGGATTCCGGCGTGCGCAGCGGCACCGACATCGTGCGTGCCGTGGCCCTCGGGGCCGATGCGGTGCTGATGGGCAAGTGCTTCCTGTGGAGCATCGGTGCGATCGGCGAGCGCGGGCCGCTGCATGCGATGGACCTGCTCCTGGGGGAGGCGCGGGCGTCGCTGGGGCAGGTCGGGGCGTTGACGCTGGCCGAGGCGCGGAAGGCGGAGGTGCGGCATGCGGCGGCGTACAGGTTCGCCTGACCCGAGGTATCGACCGGGTAACGGTGCTTCCGCCCGTTGCAGCAAGTCCCCGAGAGGGTAGACTTGTCAGCTGCAGAAGGCAGGCCCCATGGATAGCTGGCCCGTTCAGGATGCAAAGGCGCGATTCAGCGAAATGCTCGATGCCTGCCTCAACGAGGGGCCGCAGCTCGTCACTCGTCGCGGGACGGAGGCAGCGGTGCTTGTTCCTGTCGGAGAGTGGCGCCGCCTGCAAGCCGCCGCACGGTCTTCGATCAAGCAGTTGCTGCTCAGCGACGAAGCGCGCCACGAGTTCCGGTTGCCGGCCCGCGGCAGTGCGCGGCGCCGCACGCCTGCCGCTGCATAGGGGGAGGGCCTGATGCACGGCACTGAGCAGTGCTACCCGACCTATTCCTTCGCAACCAGGTTCGCCGCCTCGATCATCGGCTTCCATCGCGCGCTTTCGCTGGCGACGAACCGGTTGAACGTCTCCATGCTCATCGCCTCTGGCAGGAGGCCGTAGCGGCTCAGCTGCTTCTGCACCTCGGGCCGCGCGAGGAAGGTCGAAAGTTCTGCGTGCAGTCGCGTGGCGACCGGCCTCGGAAAGCCCGCCGGCGCCGACAACGCGTACCAGGTCGAGCTCACCAGCGACGGGTGCCCCAGTTCGCGCAGCGTCGGTACGTCCGGGTAGTCCGCCAGCCGCTGCGATGACGTGACGGCGAGCGGAAGCAGCGTGCCTGCACGGATGAACGTCGAGGTCGAGGCGGAGGTCAGCGTCGAGAAGACCACGTGCCCGCCGGCGGCATCGGCGAGACCCTGCACCGTGCTGCGGTAGGGCACGTGCGACACGCTGATCTTCAGCGCGGCGGCAATGGCCTCGCCCATCACATGGCCGTCGGAGCCGACGCCGGCCGATGCGAAGGTCATCGGCCTGCCGAGGGCCTTGCCGTACTCGATGAACTCGGCGACCGTCTTCACCTTCGTGCTCGGATGCACCGCGAGCATCACGGGCGGGCCGGCGATGTAGGCGATGTGGGTGAAGTCCCTGATCGGATGGTAGGGCGTCTTCGGCGCGATCACCGGCACCAGCGACATCGTGGTGAGGTTCGTCACGCCCAGCGTGTAGCCGTCGGACTCCGCCTTCGCGATCGCCTGCGCGCCGATCGCCCCGCCGGCACCGGTGCGGTTCTCGACGATGAACGGCTGCTTGAAGGTGGCCGACAGGTGGTCCGCGACGAAGCGGGAGACGATGTCGGCGGTGCCGCCCACGCCGAACGGGGCAATGATGCGCACCGGGCGCTGGGGCCAGTCCTGGGCGAGGGCGGATGTCGTCGTGAACCCTGCGGCGGTGAGCAGCAGGACGACCAGTCGCTTCGTCATGGTCTGGGTTCCATCAGGGCAGGGGTTCGCTGCCGGCAGGCACTGTTGCCTCCGCCAGCGCGGCCGCGCGTGGCAGCCCGTCGGTCCTGCCTGCGAGCTGCAGCAGTCGCCGCGCACCCTCGGCACCCAGCACGCGGCTCGCGCAATCGAGGAACTTCTCTTCATGGTCGGCCTCGGACATCGGCCACTCGCTCGAGCCGGGCGATCGGTCGACCCGGCGCCTGAAGGTGCCGCGGCGCGTGACGAGTTCGAGGTCGTTGTAGCCGACGGTCCCGGAGTAGACCTTGTCGTCGGGAATCCGGTAGCGCCGTACCTTCTGCATGAGTTGCCGCGCCTCGGGCCGGGCCAGCATCGCGTCCGTGTAGGTCTCCAGCGTGATGCGGCGATCCAGCAGCGTTGCGGCGATCGAATACTGGATGCTGAACTTGCCCTCTGCACCGGTGCGCGGGTCGTCGTACTTGAGCGCATCGTCGCTGCCGGGCGGGAATCCGACCGAAACTGCTTCGACCTCGTCGGTCGCGATCCGGTGTTCGGCGAGCATCTCCAGCAGGCCGCCGATCGGCCGGTGGTTGCACGAGCAGCACGGCCATCGCTTGTAGTTGATGCCGGGGTCGACCAGCGCCCAGCGCGAGCCCAGTTCCTCGACCAGGCTTGCGAACGGTCGGCCATCGTCGCCGGCATACGTCGCAAGGAAGCTTTTCCTGCCACCGAAGATGTCCGCATCGCCGGTGAAGCCCTGCCGAGCCAGCCAGGTCGACATCACCGCACCGCGTGCTGCGAGTCCTGCATGGAACGGCTTGGTCATGGTGCCGAAGTTGCGCGTGTGGCCCGATGCCTGGGAGGCTGCGATGCCCCAGGCGCTGCAGAGTTGCCCGGCGTCGAGGCGGTACAGCCTTGCTGCTGCCGCGGTGGCGGCGAACACGCCTGCCGTCGAGGTCGGATGCCAGCCGCGAAGGTAGTGGCCGTTGCCGAGCGCCCGGCCGACCACGCCTGCGACCTCCAGCCCGAGGACGTACGCGCCCAGGGCCTCGCGCCCGGATGCGCCCGTTGCCTCCGCGACGGCGAGCACGGCCGGCACCAGCGTCGAACTCGGGTGCCCGCGCTGGGTCGGCAGGGTGTCGTCGAAATCGAGCGCATGCACGAACATGCCGTTTGCGAGCGCCGCATCGGCCGGCGTGGCGCGCAGCGTGCTGCCCCAGACGGTCGCCTGCGGCTTGCCACCGGATTCGGCGACCCAGCGCCGCGCGATCGCGCTGCCCTCGTCGAGCGTTCCCGCCAGGCCGCACGCCAGCGCGTCGGCGATCGCGATGCGGGCGCCGTGCAGCACCGCCTGTGGTACCTCGGCCGTCTCGACCACAAACCTTGCCATGCGCTCGGTCGTCATGCGCTCAGTCGCCCTTGATGCGCAGGCGGGTGATGATGCGGGTCCACTTCTCCGCATCGGCCGCCATGAACCGGGTCATCTCCTGCGCCGTCATGCCCGCCGGGTCTGCGCCCAGTCCGTTCCGGACCTGGTCGAGGAACTCCGGCACGTTGAGCAGCCCGACGATGGCGTTGCCGAGCAGCGCGACGATGTCCGGGGGCGTCTTCGCCGGTGCTGCGAAGCCGTACCAGGACCCGGCCGCATAGCCCGGGACGCCGGCCTCGGCGATCGTGGGGACATCCGGGAGCAACGCCGAACGCCGGCTGCCTGTGGTGGCCACCATGCGCAGCCGGCCCGCCTTCACGAAGGGCATCAGCGGACCGATCGAATTGAAGGTGAGGTCGATCTCGCCCGCGACCGCAGCGGAGATCGCGAGTGCCTGCCCCTTGTAGGGGATGTGGGTGAAGTCGACGCCCGCCATGTTCTTGAACAGTTCCCCTGCAAGGTGCGTGGAACTGCCCGTGCCGGAGGAGGAGAAGTTGAGCTTCCCCGGGTTGGCCTTCGCGACCGAGATCACGTCACGCACCGTCTTCACGGGTACCGACGGGTGGACGACCAGGGCGTTCTGCGTGATGCAGACCAGCGCGACCGCCGCGAGGTCGCGCGCCGCGTCGAAGCCGCTCTTCGGATACAGCGCCGGAATGGAGGACAGCGACGAATTGACGGCCAGCAGCGTATAGCCATCCGGCGGCGATTTCGCCACGAGCTCGTTCGCGATCAGCCCCGCTGCGCCCGAGCGGTTCTCGACCAGCACCGGCTGTCCGATGCGCTCGGTGAGCGCCTGGGCCACCATGCGCGCGGAGAGGTCCGCTGCACCACCGGGCACGAAGCCGACGATGATGCGTATCGGCCTGGCCGGGAACCCCTGGGCGGCAGCGGCGCCATTCCCCGCGACGATTGCAGTGATGACCGTCATCCAGCACAGCAATCGGAGTCTCGTCGGCACGGATGCATCCCCTCGCAGAAAGTAGGAAACACAGGACCAAGCATCGAATGCACTGTACGTGCTGGTCTGCGGGAGGTCAAATCGAGAGGGCGGCTGGGCCGCGGACTTTCGCCTAGAATCCGGGCAACCTTGCCTTGGTGGTCCCGCAAGACGTCGAACCCCATCGACGCGCCCGCCGCCGCACCAGGAGGATGAATGACCCCAGCGGTTTCCCCGCAGGACGCGATTGCCCTGCGCCGCGTGCTGCCTGTCGACGGTGTCGACCACGATTACTTCAGCCTCGCTGATGCGGCCAGCCTCGGCCTCGCCGGCGTCGACCGCCTGCCGTTCACGATCAAGGTGTTCGTCGAGAGCCTGATCCGCCAGCGCGCGCTGGGTCGGTCCGGTCCGGAAGACCTCGCCAGCCTCGCGCAGTGGCTGCACGCGCGCGGGAAAGACGGCAAGGGCGACCAGGGCGATCGGCAGCATCGGGACTGCGAGATCGGCTTCCGCCCCGCGCGGATGATGATGCCCGACTCCTCCGGCATCACGCTGCTCGGCGACATGGCCGCGATGCGCGATGCGATGGTCGACCTGGGCGGGGACCCGCGCCGGATCAACCCGCAGATCCAGCTCGACTTCATCGTCGACCACTCGGTGATGGTCGAGGCGCAGGGGCGTCCCGATGCGCTCGTGTTCAACATGCAGCGCGAGTTCGAGCAGAACCGGGAGCGCTACGAGTTCCTGCGCTGGGGCAGCCGGGCGTTCGGCAACCTGCGGGTGTTCCCGCCGGGCTCGGGCATCCTGCACCAGATCAACCTCGAGTACCTCGCGAGCGTCGTGTTCACTGCCGAGGTGGACGGCCGCAGGCTGGCGTATCCGGATTCGCTGATCGCTATGGACAGCCACACCGCGATGACCAATGCACTTGGCGTCGTCGGCTGGGGTGTCGGCGGACTTGAGGGTGGCACCGTGGCGCTCGGCGAGCCGATCTCGATCCTGGTGCCGGAAGTCGTCGGTTGCCGGCTGGTCGGCCGCCTGCCCGCCGGCACCACCGCCACCGACCTGGCGCTGACCGTGACGCAGGCGATGCGCCGCCACGGGGTGATCGCCAAGGTGGTGGAGTTCTTCGGCCCGGGCGTGGACACGCTCATGCTGCCCGAGCGGGCGACGCTGTCCAACATGACGCCGGAGTACGGCGCGAACATGGGGTTCTTCCCGGTCGATGCGGAGACGCTGCGCTACCTGGCGCTCACCGGCCGTACGCCGTCGCAGGTGGCCCTGGTCGAGGCGTACTGCCGGGCGCAGGGCCTGTGGCGCGACAGCGCCGGCACGGCGCCGGACTATGCGCAGGTAGTCGAGGTCGACCTCTCCGCCGTCGAGCCGGTGATGGCTGGCCCGGGCAGGCCGGATGCGCGCGTGCCGCTCGCCCAGGTGCCGGCGGCGTTCGCCGCGGCCGCGGCACCGGCTGCCGCCGATGCGTCCGCGCGCGTGCCCCTGCCCGGCATGGAAGACACGCTCGGCGATGGCGACGTGGCGATCGCCGCGATCACCAGTTGCACCAACACCTCGAACCCGATGGTGATGATCGCCGCCGGCCTGCTCGCGCGCAACGCGCGCCGGCGCGGGCTGACGGTGTCGCCGCGGGTGAAGACCTCGCTCTCGCCCGGCTCGCGGGTGGTGGCCGACTACCTCGCGCGCAGCGGCCTGCAGGAAGACCTCGATGCGCTCGGCTTCCAGGTCGCCGGCTTCGGCTGCATGACCTGCATGGGCAACTCGGGGCCGCTGGCCGAGCCGGTGCTCGCAGCCATCGACGAGGCGAAGCTGGCCACGGTGGCGGTGCTCTCGGGCAACCGCAACTTCGATGCGCGCATCCATCCGGCCGTGCGCGCGAACTTTCTCGCCTCGCCGCCGCTGGTGGTGGCCTGTGCGATCGCCGGCACGATCGTCCGCGACCTCACCTGCGAGCCGCTGGGCACCGACCCGGAAGGCCGCCCGGTCTTCCTGCGCGAGATCTGGCCCGGCACGGACGAGGTGCGCGCCGTGCTCGACCGCACGCTCGATGCCGACCTGTTCCGTGCCCGCTACGCGAGCATCCTCGACGGTTCGCCGCAATGGCAGTCGCTGGTCGCACCGGACACGCCGCGCCATGCCTGGCGGGACGGCAGCCACTTCATCATCCGCCCGCCGTTCTTCGAGGGCCTGCCGCCGGCGCCACCGCCGGTGCGGCCGCTGCACGGTGCACGCGCCCTGCTGATGCTCGGCGACATGGTGACCACCGACCACATCTCGCCGATCGGTGCGATCCCGGCGTCCGGCCCGGCCGGCCGCTACCTGCAGTCGCTCGGCGTCGCGCCGAAGGACTTCGTGAACTATGCTGCGCGCCGCCTGAACCACGAGGTGATGGTACGCGGCACGTTCGCGAACCTGCGACTGCGCAACGAACTCACGCCGGGCGTCGAAGGATCATCGACCGTGCATGTACCGAGCGGGCAGGCGATGTCGGTGCACGAGGCGTCGGAGCGTTATCGCGCGGATGGCATCCCGCTGGTGGTGGTCGCCGGCCGCGAGTACGGTGCCGGTTCCTCGCGCGACTGGGCGGCCAAGGGCACGGCGCTGCTCGGCGTGCGCGCGGTGATCGCCGAATCGTTCGAGCGCATCCATCGCTCGAACCTGGTGGGGATGGGCGTGCTGCCGCTGCAGTTCCCGGCCGGCACCACGCGCAGGACCCTGGGCCTGACCGGCCACGAGTCGTTCGACGTCGACACCGTCGCGGCTGCGCAGGGCACCAAGGCCGATGTTGCATGCACGATCGTCCGCGCCGACGGCAGCCGCATCCCGATCACGCTGACCGCGCGCCTCGATACGCGGCTCGAGGTCGACTACTACCGGCACGGCGGCATCGTCCAGCATGTGCTGCGCAAGTTCCTGGAGGAGACACCCCGATGAAACGCATCCCCGCATTCGCCCCCGCCTTCCTGCTGCTGCCGATCCTGTTGCCTGCGGCCGGTGCGGCCCGGGCGCAGCCGGCCGAGTATCCGCTGAAGTCCATCCTGTTCATGGTGCCGCAGGCCGCGGGCGGCTCCACCGACACCCTGGCGCGATTGATAGGCCAGCGCCTGGGCGATGCTTTGGGCGTGACGATCCTCATCGAGAACCGGCCGGGCGCCAACGGCATCATCGGCACGGAAGCGGCGCTCAAGGCGGCGCCCAATGGCGGTACCCTGGTGGTGAGCGGCACCGGCATCATGGCGATCAACCCGAGCCTGTACCCGAAGCTCTCGTACGACCCGGTGCGCAACTTCGCGCCGGTGGCGAACTTCGGCTACTCGACCAGCGTGCTGGTGGCGCACCCGTCGCTGCCGGTGAAGACGATCGCCGACGTGATCGCACTGGCGAAGAAGAAGCCGGGTGCGATCAAGTACGCGTCGGCTGGCGTGGGCAGCTCGCCGCACCTGTCGGCTGCGCTGTTCCAGCACATGTCCGGGGTCGACGTGCTGCACGTGCCGTACAAGGGCAGCACGCCCGGGGTCAGCGCGACGCTCACCGGCGAGACCGAGATCATGTTCACCGGCGTGGCCTCGGCGCTGTCGTTCATCAAGGCCGGCCGCCTGCGTGCGATCTCGATCAACGGGCCGCGGCGCAGCCCCGCGCTGCCGAACACGCCGACGGCGGGCGAGTCCGGCCTGCCGGGCTTCGAGGCCGACTTCTGGATCGGGCTGTTCGCGCCCGCGGGCACGCCGCGTGCGCTGATCACGCGGCTGAACACCGAGGTCAACCGCATCCTCACCGCGGACGCGATGAAGGAGCGGCTGACCGAGCTCGGCGTCGACCCGGTGCCGGGCACGCCCGAGCAGTTCGGCGAACTGCTCGTGCGCGACATCGAGCGCTGGGCGAAGGCGGTGAAGGCGGCCGGGCTGAAGGGCGAGTAGCGAGGCGGTATCCGGGTGCGATCAGTTCGCGGTCGCGCCCGATTCCTTCACGATCTTCCCCCACTTCGCGGTCTCGCTCTTCACGTACGCCGCGAACTCCGCCGGCGTGCTCCACACCGGTTCCAGCCCGGCGGCGGTGAGCCGCGCGCGCAGGTCCGGGTTCTGCACGGCCTTCACCGTCACCGCATTGAGGCGGTTGACGATCTCCGGCGGCGTGCCTGCGGGCACGAACAGCCCGTACCAGTTGTTGATCTCGTAGCCCGGCACGCCCGACTCGGCGATGGTCGGCAGGCCGGGCAGCCCCTCGAAGCGCCGGGTGCCGGTCAGGGCGACGGCGCGCAGCTTGCCGGCCTGGATGTAGCTGATCGCGGTCGCCACCGAGGAGAAGCTGAGCTGGGTGCGGCCGGCGATCAGGTCGAGCATCGCCGGTGCGCCGCCCTTGTAGGCGATGTGCGTCATCGTGGTGCCGGTCATCGAGGCGAACAGCTCGCCAGCGAGATGGGTGTCGGTACCGGTGCCGGCCGACCCGTACGAGAGCTTGCCCGGGTTGGCCTTCGCATGCGCGACCAGGTCGGCGACGGTCTTCACCGGCAGCGTCGGCGTGACCACCAGCACGCTCAGCCCGTTCACCGCCAGGCTGACCGGGATCAGGTCGCGCATCGGGTCGAACGGCAGCGTCTTGAACAGCGAGGGCGCGATCGCGATGCCGCCGAGGTGGCCGAGCGCGATCGAGTAGCCGTCGGCCGGCGACTTGGCGACGTAGTCGAGGGCGAGGGTGCCTCCGGCGCCGGTGCGGTTCTCGACCAGCATCGGTTGCTTCAGCACTTCGCCCAGTTCCTGGGCGATCAGCCGTCCCGCGATGTCGGCGCCGCCGCCGGGGGCGAACGGGATCACCAGGCGCATCGGGCGGTTGGGCCAGGCCTGCGCGAAGCAGTTCGTGCCCAGCAGGCACAGCAAGAGGAACCCCGGAAGCCTGCGCATCGATGTCGTCCTTTCGAATGGGCGCCCGACCCTCCGGGCCGGGGCATGACGCCTGCTAGACCCGCCGCAAACCCTCCAGCAGCTTCGCCGGCGTGAACGGTACCGAGCGCATCCGCACCCCGGTGGCATCGAAGATCGCATTCGAGATCGCCGAGGGCACGACCGCCGCGGTAGGTTCGCCCGCGCCCCAGGGCGCCTCGCGCGGGCGATCGATCAGGTCGATCACCACGTCGGGTGCATCCGGGAAGCGCAGGATCGGATAGGTCGCCCAGTCGCGGCTGGTGACGGTGGAACGGTCGAAGCGCAGTTCCTCGAACAGCGCGCGGCTCGCGGTCTGCACCACGTTGCCTTCGATCTGGTTCTTCAGGCCGTCGGGGTTGATGATCTGCCCGCAGTCGTGGGCGACGAAGAAGCGGGTCACGCGCACATGCCCGGTCTTCCGGTTGACCTCCACCTCGGCCACCGCGGCGACGTAGGTGCGCACCAGCTCGTACTTGACGTAGGACACGCCGCGACCGCGCAGCACATCGCCGCTGCCGCCACCGCGGGCGTTCGGGCCGCCGCGCGGCTGCCAGGCGGCGAGCTTCGCCACCCGTTCCAGCGCTTCCACGCCGCGCCGGTCGTCCAGCGCGCGGATGCGGAACATGAGCGGATCGACGCCGGTCGCATGCGCAAGCTCGTCGATGAACACCTCGTTGCCGAAGGTGTTCTGCATCCGCCCCGGTGTGCGGATCCAAGATGGACGGAACGGCGTGTGGGCGAGCCGGTGCGCGACCGAGCGGATGTTCGGGAACCGGTACTGGATCGCCAGGTGGTTCTGCACGCTGCCCGGGTGCGAGGCATCCACCGGCATGCCTGCGTGCTCGGCGGCGACCAGCGTCGCGCGCGATACCGACTGGCCGGCCGGTATCCAAGCCTCGGAAGACCATGCGACCACGTTGCCCAGGCTGTCGAGCGCGGCGACGTAGTCGATGAGCGTCGGCGGTCCCTTGGGATCCCATACATGCTCGTCGGCACGGCTCCACTGTACCCGCACCGGCTGCTTGAACGAGCGGGCGATCAGCGCGGCGTCGGCCGCGGCGTCCTCGTGGCCGTTGCGGCCATAGCAGCCGGAACCTTCGATGTAGCTGCAGCGGACCTGCTCGGCCGGCAGCGAGAACATGTCGGCGAGCTGCCGGCGCAGTTCGTGCGTCTGCTGCGAGGCGCTCCAGCAGTGCAGGTTGCCGTCGGTCCACTGCGCCACGGCGCAGGACGGGCCGATCGAGCCGTGGGTGTGGATCGCGAAGTCGAAGGTGGCGCGTAGCGTGCGGGCCGCCTTCTCGACCACCTCAGGTGCCTTGCCGACGTTCTGCGTGACCTCGTCGCGCAGCACCGGGGTGCGCCGCACTTCGTCCCACAGCCGGTCCATCGCCGGCAGGCCTTCCCAGTTCGCCCACTCCGCTCGCAGCGCGCGCGCGGCCCGGATCGATGCCCACTCGTCGCGCGCGACCACCGCGAGGAAGTTGCCGTGCCGCACGGTCGCGACATAGCCGGGGATACGCTTCGCCGCGCTGTCGTCGACTTCGCCGAGGCGGCCGCGCATCGTCGGCGGCCGCACCACGCGCGCATGCAGCATGCCGGGCAGGCGGAAGTCGTGCATGAACTCGAAGCGGCCGGTGACGATCGCCGGGATGTCCACGCGCGGCACCGGCTTGCCCACCACGGTGTACGTGGCCGGGTCCTTGGTGCGGACCTTGGCGTCGACCTTGAGCGCGAACTGGCGGCCGCCGATCAGCTCGCCATAGGCCAGGCGACGCCCGTCCGCGGCGACCACGGCGCCGGCCTGCGTCGACAACGAGGCTGCCGGCAGGGTCCAGCGGCGTGCGGACTCCTCGATCAGTGCGGCGCGCGCGGTGGCCGCCGCCCGCCGTACCTCGACGCCGCCGCGCGAGATCGACACGCTGCTGATCGTCGCGCCCTGGTCGGGCGTGAGCAGGGTGTCGCCCTGCACGACGTCGATGCGCTCCAGCGGCGTGTCGAGTTCCTCGGCGGCGATCTGCATCAGCGCGGTGCGCACGCCAGTGCCGAGGTCGACCTTGCCCGAGTACACGGTCACCCGTCCGTCGGCGCCGATGGCGAGGAAGCCGTCCACCTCGGACAGCGACAGGCTCTTCGGGGCCACGTGCCCCTTCGCCGCCACGGCGGCCGCGGCGTTCGTCGATGCGCCTGATGCGAACGACACGACCATCGCGCCGCCTGCGAGCAGGAAGGTCCTGCGGTCGATCGATGGCGAGTCCATACCGGTTGCGTCCATGGTCGTCCCCTGGTCAGGCCATCGTCGAAGCGGCGCGCTTCACGGCGCGCACGATGCGCACGTGCGTGCCGCAGCGGCAGAGGTTCCCGGCCAGTGCCGCGCGGATCTCCTCGTCGCTGGGCGAGCGGTTGCGCTCGAGCAGGGCCTTGGCCTGCATGATCATGCCGTTGATGCAGTAGCCGCACTGCACGGCCTGTTCGTCGATGAAGGCCTGCTGCAGCGGATGCAGCCTGCCGGCATCGCCGATGCCTTCGAGCGTGGTCACCGGCTTGCCCGCCGCGGCAGACACCGGCACCGAACAGGACCGCACGGCCTGCCCGCCCAACTGCACCGTGCAGGCGCCGCATTGGCCGAGCCCGCAACCGAACTGCGGTCCGCGCAGGCCGACCTGGTTGCGCAGCGCATAGAGCAGCGGCATGTCCGGGTCGTCCACCGTGACGCGGGTGGTGCGCCCGTTGACCCGCAGGGCGTACGTGTGTGCCATGGGTCCGATCCCCCGATGTGGTTTCCCTGGCCCCGGTCTTCGCGGGGATCCGATGACACCCAGCATACACCGACACTTGACGATCGCGCGCGGGCCTCCGAACATGCGCGATCGCTGCAGTTTGGCCCGGCTCTTGCTTGCCGTGCGTTGGCCATCCGCTGGCCATCCGTTCCCTCATGTCAACCGTACTGGCGAAGCCTCGTGACCTCCCGACCGTCCCTTCCTTCCGTTCCTCCGCGCCGCGTGGCCGTCCCGCGCCGATCCATCCTTGCCCTGCACCTGGCCACCATGCCGGCCCTGCTGCCCGCGCTCCTGGCAACGCCAGCTTTCGCCCAGTCCTGGCCCGAGAAGCCGATGCGCATCATCGTGCCCTGGGCGCCTGGCGGCAGCACCGACATCGTCGGGCGCATGCTGGCGTCCGACCTGTCCAGGCGCTTCAGCCAGAACGTGGTGATCGAGAACCGCGCCGGTGCGGGTTCCATCGTCGGCCTCGAGTTCGCCGCCGCCGCCGCCCCGGACGGCTACACCTGGATGCTAACCTCCACCGGCTACGGCTTCATCATCCAGAAGGCCAAGGTCGACCTGGTCAACAGCTTCGCGCCGGTCGCGATGATCGGCACCAGCGACAGCGCGCTGGTGGTGCACCCGGCGTTCCCGGTGAACAACGTGAAGGAACTGATCGCGATCGCGCGCAAGCGGCCGAACGAGATCAACTTTGCCTCCTCCGGCATCGGCGGCTTCCCCCACCTGAACACCGAACTGTTCATGCTGCTGTCGAAGACGCGCATGACGCACGTGCCGTTCAAGGGCGGCGGCCCGGCGCTCGCCGACAACGTCGCCGGCAACTCGCAGCTGCAGATCGGTTCGCTGCCCGGTGCGCTGCCGTTCATCAAGAGCGGGCGCCTGCGGCTGATCGCGATGGGCGGTCCGAAGCGCAACCCGGCCTTCCCCGACGTGCCCACCATAAACGAGTCCGGCCTGCCGGGCTACGAATCGCAGATCTGGTTCGGCCTGTTCGCGCCGCGTGCGACGCCGCCGAACATCATCGGGCAGATGCACGGTGCGATCAACGCCGTGCTCGAGACGCCAGACATGGTGCGCCGGCTCGACGAGCAGGGCGTGATGATCTCGCGCCGCACCACCGCCGAGTTCGCGAAGCTGATGGAAGTCGAGACCGCGAAGTGGGCGAAGGTGATCAAGGCGGCGAACGTCACCGGCGAATGACCGCGCCCGCATGGGCATCCCTCACCGAGCGCACCTGATCCAGCGCACCTGATCCAGCGTACCCACCCGGAGGCCTGAAGATGACCGTGAAGACCGGTACAGCGGCACTGTGCGCAGCAATGATCACCGTTTCACCCCTGGTCGCCAGCCTCTCGCAGGCGCAGGATGCATGGCCGTCCCGGCCGATCACGCTGATCGTGCCGTTCCCGCCCGGTGGCGCGGGCGACATCGTCGCCCGGCCGCTGGCAAACCAGCTCGAACGTCTGTTCAAGCAGCCGGTCATCGTCACCAACCGTCCCGGGGCCGCGGGTGCGATCGGCACCGCGGCGGCGGCCGCAGCGAAGCCCGACGGCTACACGCTGCTGGTGACGATCTCCTCGTTCAGCACGGTGCCCGAGGTCGATGCCCTGTTCAAGCGGCCGCAGGCCTTCACCCGCGAACAGTTCATCCCGATCGCCCGCCTGACCGCCGATCCGCCGCTGCTGGTGGCCAACCCGGCGGCGCAGTGGCGATCGGTGAAGGAACTGGTCGCCGCCGCACGCAAACGGCCGGGCGAGATGTTCTACGCGCACTCGGGCCTGTATGCCCCGCAGCACACGGCGATGGAGATCTTCGCCACCGCGGCAGGCATCCGGCTGCAGGACGTTCCCTACGTGGGCGGTGCGCCCGCGATGGCGGCGGTGCTCGGCGGGCATGCCACCATGCTGGCTGCCTCGCCTGCCCTGTCGTCGCCGCATGTAAAGGCAGGCAAGGTGCGGGTCTACGGCACCTGGGGTGCCGAGCGCAACGCGCTCTACCCCGACGTGCCGACGCTGATCGAGCTCGGCTACAAGGCCGAGTTCTACAACTGGACGGGGGTGTTCGCCCTGCGCGGCACGCCTGAGCCTGTCGTGCGCCAGCTGCGCGACGCGGTGCGCCAGGTCGTCACCGGCGAGGAATACCGTTCGGCGATGTCAAAGGTGCTGACGCCGGTGGCCTTCCAGGACTCCCCGGAGTTCCAGAAGTTCCTCGAGGTGGACGCGCGGCGGGTGGGCGAGGCGATCCGGACGATGCGCAAGCCTTCGGAGTAGGCAACTCGGCGGCCTTCAGCGCCGGACTGCCACCCGCTGCACCATCGCAGGCTTCGGGCTCGCGACCTCGCCCTCCTCGAACGCCAGCACGGCCAGGCCGGGGAAGGCGGTGCGAAGTTCCCCCGGCCGCAGCAGGAACGCCGGGTTGGTCGGCCGTCCGAAGCGCTCGTTGCCGAGCATGAACGTTTCGTAGACCAGCAGCCCGCCTGCGTCCAGGGCGGCTGCGATCCGCGGGAACAGCGGGCGATGCAGGTAGTTGGTGACCACGATCGCGGCGAAGCGTCGCTCGCCCAGCGGCCACGGGCTGCCGTCCTCGAGGTCTGCCGGGATGTACTCGACGCCGGGCAGGTCGCGCAGGGTGTCCGGTCCGCCAGGGTCGAGCGGCTGCCGGTCGACCGCGACCACCGGCAGGCCGCGCGCCGCGAACCAGCGCGCGTGGCGGCCGCTGCCGCAGGCGAGGTCGAGCACCGGGCCGGTGGCGACCTGGGCGCCCCAGCGGGTGACCCAGGGAGAGGGCGGGATGGGCAGCGTCATGTCGCGATGGTATTCGAGCCCCGGGGCTGAAGTCGCATCGTCAGGCCCCCGATCTGCTACCGTCCGGCGCATGTCCCTCTCCCCATACCTCTTCTCCCCCCGCGGCATCGCCATCGTCGGCGCCAGCGGCGACATCACGCGCTTCGGCGGCCAGACGGTACGTGCGCTGAACACCTCGGGATATGCCGGGGGCATCTACCCGGTGAATCCGAAGTACGCCGAGATCGATGGCCGCCGGTCGTATGCGTCGGTCTCCGCGATCGACGGGCCATGCGACCTCGCGGTGATCGCGCTGCCGGCGGCACACGTGGCCGGTGTGGTGGCCGAGTGCGCGCGCAAGGGCATCGGCCATGCGGTCGTTCTGGGCGGCGGCTTCCGCGAGATCGGGCCCGAGGGCGAGCGGCTCGAGCAGGAGATGCTCGTGGCTGCGCGGGCCGGCGGCGTACGGCTGATCGGGCCGAACTGCATCGGGCTGGTGAACGTGCATGCCCACGTGGTCGCGGCGTTCGGCAGCCTGACCCGTCCGCCGAAGCTGCAGCCCGGCGGCGTGTCGGTCGCGGTGCAGAGCGGCGGCTTCGGCATGAGCGTGGTGATCCAGGCGGCGATCGCCGGGGTGGGCTTCCGCCATGTCGTTGCGACCGGCAGCGAGTCGGACATAACGATGCCGGAACTGCTCGACCACTATGTAGACGACCCGCAGACGAAGGTGATCTTCGCCTACATCGAAGGCGTGGCCGACGGACGTGCGCTGATGGCTGCGCTTGATCGCGCGCGCGCGGCGGGCAAGCCGGTGGTGGTGTGGAAGGCGGGCAAGACGGGGCAGGGCGCGCGCGCGGCGGCTTCGCATACGGCCAACCTCACGAGTACCTATGCGGTCTACCGCGCGGCGCTGCACCAGTGTGGCGTCGTCGAAGTGTCGAGCGCGGAACAGGTGGTTGATTTCCTGGTCGGGCATGCGGGCGCGTCACTGCTGGCGTCGGAGGCTGCGCAGCCGTCATGGCCAGCCCGCGTGCCGAAGGGGCGCAACGTGGCGATCGTCACCAACACCGGCGGATCCGCGGTGGTGTTCGCCGATGCGGCCGACGAAGCGCAGCTGTCGCTGGTGCCGTTGGGCGAGGTGACCCAGGCGCGGCTGCGCGAGCTGCTGCCGCCACTGGCGGCCGTGGGCAACCCGGTGGATACCACCGCCGGCTATCCGCGGCCGGAGCACGAGGCGTCGTTCCGCGCGGCGTTCGAGACGCTGCTCGCCGACCCGGAGGTGCACCAGCTGTGCGTGCTGTTCGGTACGATCATGGGCCCGTCGTTCGCGCTCGGCGCGCGCGTGCTGGCGGAGGCGGCGGTGAAGTTCGACAAGCCGGTGTTCGCGGTGAGCGCGGTGCCGGCGTCGGTGTCGAGCGTCGGGCACGCGTTCTTCGCCGGGGCCGGCATACCGCTGCTGTCCTCGCCCAACCGCGCGGCGCAGGTGATGGGCCAGCTCGCCGATTTCGCGCAGGCGCGCCGGCGGGGCGCGGCGGTCTCGCCGACCGCGCAGGTGCCGCCCCTTCGGCATCCGCTGCCGGCGGGCGATGTCACGCTCGACGAGCTCGAGAGCAAGGCGGTGCTGCGGGCGGCCGGCATCCCGGTGACGGCCGATGTCTGCATTCCGCTCGATGCGGCGCTGCTGCAAGGCGGGCGCAGCGGGCAGGCACGGGACGCCGGGAAGATCGCCTTCCCCGTCGCGCTGAAGCTGCTGTCGCGCGACATCGCGCACAAGAGCGACATCGGCGGGGTGCGCGTGGGCATCCGCGATGCGGCCGCGCTGGTCGAGGCGGCCCGTGAGATGCTGTCGCGGGCGTGCGCCGAGGCGCCCGAGGCGCGGCTGGGCGGGCTGCTCGCCTGTCCGATGGTCGAGGGTGGCATCGAGACGATCGTCGGCGTGGTGAACGACGAGACCTTCGGGCCGGTGGTCGCGCTCGGGCTCGGTGGCGTGCTGGCCGAGACGCTGAAGGACGTGGTGTTCCGCATCGCGCCGTTCGATCGCGACGAGGCGTGGTCGATGATCGCCGAGCTGCGTGCGGCCGCGGTGTTCGACGGCCCGCGCGGCCGGCCGGTGGCCGACCGGGCTGCGCTGGCGGATGTGCTGGTCAAGGTGTCGGCGCTGGCGTGGACGCTGCGCGAGCGCATCGCCGAGCTCGACATCAACCCGCTGGTCGTGCGGGCGGACGGCGAGGGGGTGGTGGCTCTGGATGCGCTGCTGGTGCTGCGCGGCTGATCAGCGGTTCCCGGGAAGGGTCATGGCCGGATCCCCGCATCCCGGATCGCCTTGCCCCATTTCGCGATCTCCGCCTTGTGGAAGGCGCGGAACTCCTCGGCGCTGCTGCCGACGCCCTCGATGCCCAGGCCGGCAAAGGTCTCGGCGGTCTCCGGTGCCTTCACCGCCCTGACCACCGCGGCGGTCAGCACCTGCGCGATCGGCCGCGGCACCGCCGCCGGTGCGCACATGCCCTGCCAGCTCACGCCCTCGAAGCCGGGCACGCCGCTGTCGGCGATCGGCACCAGCGACGGCATCAGCGGCGAGCGCGTGCGCTTGGAGATGCCCAGCGCGCGCACGCGGCCCGACTTGATGTGCTGCACCGATGCGCTGATGGAGTCGAACATCATCTGCAGGTTGCCGGCGAGCAGGTCGTTGGTGGCCGGTGCCGTGCCCTTGTAGGGCACGTGCGTCGCCTTGATGCCGGTCATCGACACGAAGATCTCGGTGATCAGGTGCGAGGCCGAGCCGATGCCGGCCGACCCGAAGCTGATCGAGCCCGGCTTCGCCCGGGCGAGCGCGATCAGCTCCTGGACGCTGCCGGCCGGCGAGTTCGCCGGCACCAGAAGGACGAACGGTGCGCTGGAGACCATCGACAGCGGTGCGAAGTCGCGGATCGGGTCGTACTTAACTTTCGACAGCAGCGGGTTGAACACCGCGACGCTGGAGGTGCAGAGCAGGATTGTGTGGCCGTCGGGCCGCGCGGCCGTTGTGAGTTCGGCCGCGATCGAGCCGCCGGCACCCGCACGGTTGTCGACCACCACCGTCTGCCCCATGTTCTCGCCCATCTTCTGCGCGACGATGCGCGCGACGATGTCGGCGACGCCGCCGGGTGCGAAGGGGACGATCATGCGCAGCGGACGCTCGGGAAAACCTGGAGATTGCGCGGCTGCCGGGGCGGAGGGCACCGCGAAAAGGATGGCAAGGGCGGCGATGGTTCCCTGCGCAGCCAGTGCTGGCCGGCGGGCGTGAGCCGGATGGTGGAGCGGACGGAACATCGGCAGGGCCTCCTTCGGTGCAGTATGGCACGGAGGCGTTTGCCGATTCACCCCTCTGTCTCGAGTTTCACCCGCCGGCCGCGGAAGCGCAGGCGCCGGATCGCCCAGGGCGCGCACAGCGACACCGCGGTGAGCGCGAGGAAAACGACCACGATCGGGCGCTCGAGCAGCAGGTGCAGGTCTCCCTGGGTCATGATCATCGACTGGCGCAGCGCCTCTTCCATCCGGCCGCCGAGCACCAGGCCCAGGATCACCGGCGCGAGCGGAAAGCCGTGCCGGCGCATGTAGAAGCCGAGCACGCCGAAGCCGCAGAGGAACAGCAGGTCGAGCAGCTGCTGGTTCGTGTTGTAGACGCCCACCACGCAGATCACCATGATCACCGGCAGAAGCAGGGTCATCGGTACGTAGAGCAGGCGCACGAACAACCCGACCAGCGGCAGGTTCAGGATCAGCAGCATCACGTTGCCGACGTACAGCGCGGCGATCAGCCCCCAGGCCACTTCGGGATGCTGGGTGAACATCAGCGGGCCGGGGTTGATGTTGAGCGAGATCAGCGCGATCAGCAGGATCGCGGTGGTGCCCGATCCGGGTATGCCAAGCGTGAGCATCGGCACCATCGCACCCGCGCTGGCGGCATTGTTCGCGGACTCGGGTGCAGCCACGCCCCGGATCTCGCCCTTGCCGAAGCGCTCGGGATGCTTGCTCACCTGCGTTTCGACCGAGTACGACAGGAACGAGGCGACGCCCGCGCCGGCGCCCGGCATGATGCCGACCAGGAAGCCGATCACGCTGCCGCGGCCGATCGAGCCGAGGCTGTCGCGGATCTCCCTCAGGGAGATGAACAACCGGTGCCGGATCACGCTGCGCGCCGTGCCCGCTCGAAGCTCGTTCGTGTTCAGCAGCACTTCCGAGATCGCGAAAAGCCCGATGGTCACGATCAGGAACTCGATGCCGTCGAGCAGCTCGGGCATGTTGAACACGAAGCGCTGCACGCCGGTGACGTCGGTGCCGATGGTGGAGATCATGAGGCCGAAGGTCATCGCCAGCAGGCCCTTGGCGAGCGAGTTTCCGGACAGCGCGGCCACCGACGACAGGCCGAAGATCATCAGCACGAAGTACTCCGGCGGGCCGAAGCTCAGCGCCCAGTCGGCGATCGCGGGTGCGAAGAACATCAGCGCGACCACGCCGCTGGTGCCGGCGATGAAGGAGCCGATGGCGGCGATGCAAAGCGCCGGCCCGGCGCGTCCCTGCAGTGCCATCTGGTGGCCGTCCAGGCACGTGACCACCGAGGAGGTTTCCCCTGGCACGTTGAGCAGGATGGATGTCGTCGAGCCACCGTACATCGCACCGCTGTAGAGCGCGGCCAGCATGATGACTGCGCCCACCGGGTTCATCGTGAGCACGATCGGCAGCAGCACCGCCAGCGCGCCGGCCGGGCCGATGCCGGGCAGCACGCCGACCACGGTGCCGAGGAAGGCGCCGATGAACGCCAGCATCAGGTTCTCGGGCCGCAGTGCCACTTCGAAGCCGCTTGCCAGCAACGGCAGTACGTCTCCCATCTAGAACGCCCGCCCGAAGGCGAGGAGCGTGCTGGGCGGAAGCTTGATGCCCAGGCCCATGTGGAACACCAGGAAGATCACGCCGGTGGCCAAGACGGCATAGGCCAGCGCGCTGCGCCAGCGCGGATGGCCCAGGTAGCGGAAGGTCACGGTCAGGAACACCACGGTCGACAGCATGAAGCCCAGCCATTCGAATGCCAGCACGTAGGCGAGCAACAGCCCTGCCGGCACCAGGGCGGGAAGGTCGGGGTCGGGGTCGGGGTTGGAGGCCGTGGCAGGGGCGATGGCGGCACCGGCTCCGGTGACATCGGTGCCGGCGGCGTCATCGCCGGACGCATCCGCCCTCGATGCAGGCCCGCCGTTGATGAACAGCACGACGCACAGCAGGACGCCGAACGCCGCCAGCACCGCCGGGAACAGCGCTGGGCCGATCACGTCGCCCTGCAGGGCGGCGGACAGCTCGGAGCCGCCCCATCCATAGAGCAGCACGATACCCAGGCAAAGAAGGGCGATGACGCGGTCCGCGCCCAGGCGATGCCGGGGTCCGGGCTGGCTGCCGCTCGACGTTGCCATCGGAGCGCGCTCCGCTCAGCCGCGCCAGTTGTCGGCAGCGCCGTCGCGCTCGATCTTTTCTTCCAGCAGCGGCGTCGAACGCACCACCGCGTAGCGTGCATGTGCCGCCCCCACCGTCCATCGGCCTGCCGCACCCTTGGGGATGTGCAGCAGGTCGCCGGCCTGCGCGACCTTTCGCTCGCCCGCGATGTCGGCGTCGAGTTCCCCGCTGATCACGTAGGCAAACAGCTCATGCGGCGCGGCGGCCGTTTCGTGGCGATGGCCGGGCGGTGCGTCGACCAGGCCGAACGCCAGGTGCGGGCCCTCGACCCACTGCTCGTGCAGCCCGGACGACGCGGGTGCATCGAGCGACTCGATCATCGGATAGAAGCATCGTCCCAGGCCGTCGATGATTGCGCCCGATTTCCCGGGGTCCTTCTCCCTGCCGGGCCACTGGCCTTCCTTCAGAGCCTTCGCGACCTGCACCGCCGAGGGCGCCTCGTCGGGCAGCGACTCGTCGGCCGCCGAACCGATCAGCGTCCAGGTGCGGTCCTTGATGTACAGGTACTGGGTCTCGCCGTCCTCGGTCGCCCGGAAGCTGTGGCGCGCACACGGCGGGATGTGCACGAAGGTTCCCGGGTGCACGATGCGGCGGTCGGTTCCGACCACGCAGTTGATCTTGCCGATGATCGGGAAGGTCATCAGCTCGTTCGGGTGGTAGTGGAGCTCGGAACCCGTTCCTGCCCGCTTGATGTTGATGCGGAAGTACATGTACTGGCCCTCGATCACCGGCCCCTCGCCCGACGACAGATGGGGGTTGAGGTGATGGCGTTCCATCCGGGCCAGCTGGAAGTAGGGCAAGGCGGTCTCCTGTGTGGGCGTGCGTGCGCCGCAACGGCGGTCAGGCCTTCTTCGCCATCTCGGCCATGATCTGCGCGTAGAGCTTGTCTTCGCTGTCGATGAACGCGTCCAGGCTGGCGCCGATGATCCAGTCCTCGATCAGTTCATTCTGCCGGGTGTACTGCTTCCACTCGGCGGTCGCGCGCACCCGGTCGAGCGCGTTCACGTAGAAGCGCAGTGCTTCCGGCGGAATGCCGGGCGGCGCCATCACGCCGCGGAACTGCTTCAGGACCCGGAACTTGTGGCCCAGCGAGGCGAAGGTCGGCACGTTCGGGTAGAGGTCGGACTCGTAGACGGCGGCCAGCATGCGCAGCCGGCCGGCCTTCACGTGCTGGTCGGCTTCCGACGGTTGCTCGAGCACGAAGTGGACATGGTTGCCGAGCAGCGCGGTCACTGCCTCCGCGCTCGACTTGAAGGGGGTGTAGGAGAACTCGACGCCGTTCTCGCGCGCGAGGTCCCGACCGGCGATAGACGGCGGCGTGCCGAAACCACCGCCGCCCTGCAGCACCAGGCGCGGCTTCTGCCGCGCCGCATCCAGCACGTCCTTGACCGTCTTCCAGGGCGATGCCGCGTTCACGTACATCAGCATCGGTTCGACCAGCATGATCGCCACCGGCGTGAAGCTGCGCACGGTCACGTCGGACTTGGTGAGCTGGGGTCCGACGATCAGTTGCGGCGTGAAGCCGATCAGGATGTGCGGGTTGCCGCGGTTCTGCACGGCCACATGGCGCCGCGCGCGATCGCCGCGTCCACCCGGCAGGCTCTCGACGGCGATGCGGGCCTCGACGATCCGGTTCTTTTCCCAGGCGCCGGCGAGCTGGCGCAGGAACATGTCGATGCCCGAGCCGGGGCCGGCATGGGTGGCGAGCACGATGCGTTCGGTCGGCGTCCAGACGGCGGCCTGCGCCGCATTCGCATGGCGCCAGGGAAGGCCGGGCGCGGCCAGCGCCAGCGGCGCAGCCACGAGCTTCCGCCGAATGGCAGACGGGTGCGGCATGTGTGCTCCTCCTTGCTGCGCGCTGGTTGTCCCGGTCGAGTGCCGCTTCTTCTACGCGGGCGGCTGTCGTGCCGCGAGGGCGTGCATGGCCGTTCGGAGGCCATGTCGAAAACGCCGGTGCATCCTGCGCCGGTTGCCACGTGCGCCACCAATCTATGCGTCCGATGGCGACGAGTCAACCCTGTGCGCTGGTGATGTCGCCTGCCTGCCCATGCCCGCCCGGGCGCGGTTTGCCAAGGCGGACATGGCGCGTGCGCCGCACCCGTGACATTCTCGGAAACCGGCCGGAGGTTTTCGGATCGCCGGATGGCTGAACGGGACAGACAGGAGATGACATGGACGCAGGCAGTGCAATGACCACGGAAGTGAAACGCGTGACCATCGACGATGGCGTGGCGCTGGTTACCCTCACCCGCCCGCAGGTGATGAACGCGGTCAACCTTCAGTTGCGCGCCGAGATCATCGAGTTCGCGCGCGAGCTCGATTCGGACCCCTCGGTCAGCGTCGTGGTGATCACCGGCGAAGGCGACAAGGCGTTCTGCGCCGGTGCCGACCTGAAGGAGCGGGGCACGCGCAGCGTCGCCGAGCTCTACGACGAGCGCCGCTTCTTCCGCAACCGCTGGGTGAACTCGGTGGCTTCGATGGCCAAGCCGACGATCGCTGCGATCAACGGCTACTGCCTCGGCGGCGGCTTCGAGCTGGCGTTGCAATGCGACCTGCGCATCGCGTCCGACAACGCGACCTTCGCGCTGCCTGAGGTCGGGCTGGGTTTCCTGCCCGGCGCCGGTGGCACGCAGCGGCTGCCGCGCGCGGTCGGCCTGCAGAAGGCGAAGGAACTGATCTTCACCGGCCGTCGCTTCGATGCTCGAGAGGCCGAGCGCCTCGGCCTCGTGCTGCGCGTGGTACCGCAGGCGGAACTGATGGCAGCGGCGATGGACCTCGCGCGGTCGATCGCCCGCCAGCCGCGCATGTCGCTCATCCAGGCCAAGATCGCGCTCAACGCGTCGCAGGAGACGATGCTGTCGGGCGGGCTGCAGGCCGAGAACGAGGCGTGGCTGCCGTGCCTGCTGTCGGATGCATGGAAGGGGCAGGTGGCAAAGTTCGGAGGCAAGGGGTAGGATGCTTTCTGAATAAGGCATTCAAAACAATGAGTTCCGCGCAGTGGAACCGCGCGCATCTCCGAGGAGCCGATACGCATGCCTGCCAGTACCCTGTTCTCGCCGTTCAGCCTGCGCGGGTTGCAGCTTCCGAACCGCATCGTCATTTCGCCGATGGGTCAGTACTCGGCGGACGAGAGCGGCCGCGCCACCGACTGGCACCTGATGCACCTCGGGCACCTCGCGATGTCGGGCTCGGGGTTGATGTTCACAGAGGCCACTGCGGTGCAGCCGCAGGGCCGCATCAGCCGGCACGACCTGGGCATCTGGTCCGACGACCATGTCGAGCCGATGAAGCGGGTGGTCGACTTCTGTCGCACGCATGGCGGCGCGAAGCTCGGCATGCAGCTCTATCATGCGGGCCGCAAGGGTTCGGTGTCGGTGGCGTGGGAGGGACAGAAGCCGGTGTCGGAGGCCGACGGCGGCTGGAAGACATTCAGTCCGTCGGCGGTCGCGCACGGCGGTCGCGCGATGCCGGTCGCGCTCGATGAACTGGGTATTCGCGAGGCGATCGAGGCATTCGCCGCCGCAGCGCGTCGTGCGGATGCGGTCGGCTTCGATACGCTCGAGATCCACGGCGCGCATGGCTACCTGATCCACAGCTTCCTCTCGCCGTTCGGCAACCATCGCACCGATGGCTGGGGCGGCTCGCGCGACAACCGGATGCGTTTCGCGCTCGCGGTGTTCGATGCGATCCGCGCGGTCTGGCCCGAGCGCAAGCCGTTGGGAATGCGGCTGTCCGCGACCGACTGGGCCGAGGGCGGGTGGTCGATCGACGACAGCGTCGAACTGTCCGCGAAGCTGCGCGAGCATGGCTGCGATTTCGTCACGGCATCGAGCGGGGGCGTGACCGCCGAGCAGCGGCTCAAGGTGCATCCTGGCTACCAGGTGCCGTTCGCCGAGCGTATCCGGCGCGAGGCGGGCGTTGCAACGATCGCGGTCGGGCTGATCACCGAGGCGCGCCAGGCCGACGAGATCCTTGCCACGGGCAAGGCGGACCTGGTCGCGCTGGCTCGCGGCATGATGTTCAACCCGCGCTGGCCCTGGCACAGCGCCGTCGAACTGGGCGAGTCGGTGTTCTATCCGAAGCAGTACGACCGGTCGCATCCGTCGATGCGTGGCGGCGACTTCCTGAAGCCGGTGCGCGACAGGTAGCACACGACGGGCAGCACGCAAGAAGCAGCACACAAGAAGCAGCACACAAGAAGCAGTACACGACAGCAAAACCTCTGGGAGGAGGCAACATGCGCAGGCGTTCGATCGCCCTTGCGGCGATGGCTGGTGTGCTGGCGGCGACCGCTGCCCCCGCGTTTCCACAGGCGGCCGGTAGCAGCGCCCGCGACTTCCCGACGCGCCCGTTGCGTCTGGTCCTCGGCTATGCACCGGGCGGTACCACCGACATCCTGTCGCGGCTGCTGGCCGTGCACCTGTCCCAATCGCTCGGCCAGCCGGTGATCGTCGACAACCGGCCCGGCGCGAGTGCGATGATCGGCAGCCATGTGGTGGCCACGGCGGTTCCCGATGGGCATACGCTGCTGATGACCCCCAGCGGCACGCACACATCGAACCTCAGCCTCTACCGGAAGGTTCCCTACGACACGGTGAAGGACTTCGCGCCGATCACGCTGTTCGCCTGGGTGAGCAACATGATCGTCACCCATCCGTCGACGCCGCTCAACAGCCTGCAGGACGTGATCCGCCAGGCGAAGGCATCGCCCGGCAAGCTGACCTATGCCTCGGTTGGCATCGGCTCGGTGTCGCACCTGTCGGCCGAGATGCTGAAGAACCTCGCGGGCATCGACGTCACGCACGTTCCGTACAAGGGCGGCGGCCCTGCGCTGGCCGCGATCGCGGCCAATGAAGTGACCATCATGTTCGCGGCGCTGCCCTCGGCCAGTTCGTTCGTGCAGGCAAAGCGCATCAAGCCGCTGGTGGTGACCAGCCCGAAGCGTTCGCCGACCTTGCCCGATGTTCCGACGGTCGCCGAGGCCGGCATCGCCGGCCTCCAGGTCATGGAGTGGTACGGTGCACTGGCGCCTGCCGGCACGCCGCGCGGCGTCGTGCAGCGACTGCGCGATGAACTGGTCGCCATCATCAAGCGTCCCGAGATCACGGCGCGCTTCATCGAGCTTGGCGCGGATCCCGACTTCATGACGCCAGAGGCGTTCTCGAAGCAGATCGATGCCGATATCCGGATGTGGGCCGCCGTGGTCAAGCAGTCGGGCATACGCGCCGATTGAGCGCGCGCACTGCCGCTTCCGCGATGGAGGAGGCAAGTGCGCGTCCCGGCGGTGGCGTCACCCGTGGTGCGCGCTGCGCTGCCGCTGCGCGCGCACGCGCTTGTAGACCATCGTGTAGAGCCCGGTGAACATCAGGATCGGCCAGAGGAAGACGCTGATCGCGACCCACATGGTCCGGCCATCCATCGGACCCCGCTCGCCGTTGCTGCTGCGCGAGACGGTGCCCTCGCTGAACAGATGGCGGACCGGGTAGGTCGCCAGGCCGAACAGTGCACCAATGACGAGGAACGAGACGATCATGCTGTTCATGGTGAGACTCCCGTGGTCGGCACGCGCAGGCGGGCGGCGTGCGAAACTGGAGTCTGACATGCCAGATGGACAAATGCATGTGTCATTCTAGTGTGACGGTCCCGCAGAAGACACCTTCAGGCATTTTTCGATGCTGCGCTGCGGTCACTCCACCTTGATGTTCGCCGCCGCGACGATCTTGCGGAACTTGTCGATCTCGCTGCGGATGTGCGCGTCGAACTGTTCGGGCGACAACGGTGCCGGTTCCGCGCCGAGCGAGGCGAGCGGCCGGCGCACGGCATCAGTCCGCCCGGATGCCCGCCTCCCTGATCACCGTCGCCCACTTGGTGATCTCTGCCTTGATGAATGCCGCGAACTGGGCGGGGGTGTTGCCGACCGGCTCGAACCCCTGTTCGAGCAGGGCCTGGCGGGTATCGGGCAGCGCCAGTGCAGCGGCCACGTCGCGCTGGAACTTCTCGGTGATCGCAGCCGGCGTTCCGGCAGCCGCCAGCAGCCCGCTCCACTGGTTGACCTCGAAGCCGGGAATGCCGCTTTCGGCGACCGTCGGCAGTTCCGGGAACAGTGAGGATCGCCTGTCGGTGGTGACCGCAAGCGCGCGCAGCCGCCCGGCCTTCACCTGCTGCAGCACGGAGGGCACGTTCGGGAACATCATGTGGACCTGTCCGCTCACCAGGTCCAGGATCGCCGGCGGCTGGCCCTTGTACGGCACGTGCACGATCCGGCTCCTGCTGGCGGACTTGAACAGCTCCGCGGCCATGTGCGCCGACGCGCCGGTGCCGGAGGACGCATAGTTCAACGCATCGGGCCGCGCCCTCGCCAGCGCGATCAGCTCGCGCACGTTCTTCGCCGGAACCGTCGGATGCACCACCAGCATCAGCGGCGAAGAGGACACCAGCGTGATCGGCGCGAAGTCCCTGACCGGATCGTAGATCGGCTTGCGCGACAGGCTCGGATAGGTGGTGAAGGTCGCCGGGACGAGCACCACGGTGTATCCGTCCGGCGCCGATCGCGCGGCCGCCTCGGTGCCGACGTTGCCGCCTGCGCCCGGCCGGTTGTCGATCACGACCGTCTGCTTCCACGATTCGCCGAGCTTCTGGCCGATCAGCCGGGACACGATGTCCGCGGCGCCGCCGGGTGTGAACGGCACGATCCAGCGGACCGGTTTCGCGGGCCACCCGGATGCCAGATCGCCGCTCGCCTGGGCCTGCACTCCGCATGTGCCGGTGCACAGCGCGAGGGCGGCAGCGCCTGCGCCTGCCCGGCGCGACAGGCTTGTCCGGCCGACCGGATGCGTCCGGCACGCAATGCCGCTCATGCGGCGAGCGCGGCGGTAACCGCGCCGGGCGGGGGCTCGGCGGCGTCCAGGCCGGGCACCGGCCGCAGCGCATGCTTCACCGACCCGCCTTCGTTCCAGAGTACGAAGTTGCCGAGGAACCTCGCATCGTCGCGCTCAGGGAAGTCGAGGCGGCAGTGACCACCCCGGCTTTCCTCACGCTGCAGGGCCGCCGTCGCCAGCATCCGCGCGACCTGCACCAGGTTGCGAGTCTCCAGCGACAGCCGCAGGCAGTCGAAGCGATCGCGCGCCGTCTCGCCGCGCACGCCGACATCCGCGAAGCGGGCCTCCAGCGCATCGAGCCGGGCCAGTGCGTGCTGCAGGCGATCGGCGCGCCGCACCAGGCCGACCGATTCGACGACGAGTGCCTGGACCGCGTTGCGCCATTCCTCCGGCGAGTCGCCGCCGCTGCGTTCAGACCAGGAGGCCAGTGCCGCCACGCCGGACTGCCAGTCGCCCCGGTCGTCTGCCACCGACGGCGTCGCCTTGCATTCGAGCGCGGCTGCCATGCCGGCACGGAAGCCGAACACATAGCTGTCGATCAACGCCGCGCCACCGAGGCGGTTGGCGCCATGGATGCCCCCTGCCGCCTCGCCGCCGACGTAGAGGCCGGGCACGGTGCTGCGTCCCCATTCGTCGATACGCACGCCGCCGAGGTAGGTGTGCGGGCAACTCGTCACTTCCAGGAAGTCCCGGCTGAGGTCGACGCCGCCGTTGCGGAAGGTCTTGATGATGTCTGCCGATGCGCCGGAATTCGCATGCTCGAACACGTGGCGGATGTCGATCCGCACGGCGTTGTGTTCGGTGCCACGGCCCTCGAACAGCTCCATCGCGACAGCGCGGTTGAGCATCGAACGCGTCGATCGCTCCATGCGTTCGGGGTCGTAGCGCGCCATGAAGCGTTCGCCGTCCCGGTTGAGCAGGTAGCCGCCTTCGTTCAGGAATCCGCTCGAATGCGGGGGATAGCCGGCGAGCTTCGCCGGTGCGGCGGTGATCATCTGGTAGTCGATGAATTCCATGTCGATCAGTTCGGCGCCGGCGCGCCAGGCCATCGCATAGCCGTCGCCGGTGATCGTCGGCGGCGAATCGTTCAGGGCGTGGAGCTGGGGGGCACCGCCGGTGGTGAGCACCGTCGCGCGTGCATGCACCACCACCGGCGTGCCTTCGCGGTAGCGGAAGCCCCAGGCGCCGACCACCCGGTCCTCATGGCGCAGCAGGTCGACCAGCATCACATGGTCCATCGGCGCGACGCCTGCGCCCTTCGTCTTGCGCGACAGCGCGTTCATCAAGGGTTTGCCCATCAGGCGGCCACAGTGGACGAGCCGCGCATGCCGGTGGGGGAATGCGCCCATCTTCTGGTCATAGGTGCCGTCGGCCAGTCGTGCCAGCCCCAGGCCCCAGGCATCGAGTTCGAGGGTGCGGTCGATCGACTCGGTGCACATCAGCATCGCCAGCCGGCGGTTGTTGAGGCCGAAGCCACCGGTGATCGTGTCCTCGAAGAACAGCTCGGGATTGTCGTCCGCGCTCGAATGCCCGATCGCCACCGAGTGGCCGCCGCGCGCCATCGACGAACTGCCCGATGCATAGGTGCCCTTGGTCAGCAGCATCGGCGTTATCCCCGACCGCAGCGCGGCTACCGCCGCCATCATGCCGGCCACCCCGCCGCCGATGATCAGCACGTCGGTCGACAGCCGCTCCACCTCATTCATGGCCATCTCGCCACCTCAGGATTGCGGGAGCAGCTTCGCTCCGAAGGCTTCGGTGCCGCAGATCGCGGTACGGTGCATCAGCCGGCGCAGCGGCAGCGCGTAGTCGCCCACCGCCATGTGCTGGGTCGAGTAGTTGTCCCACATGACCAGGTCGCCTGCCTGCCAGCGGTGCACGTAGACCGCTTCTTCCCGCGTGACATGCTCGTGCAGCCTGCGCAACAGCGGCGCGGAGTCTTCCTCGGACAGGCCTTCGAACGAGAAGGTATAGGTCCTGTTGACGTAGATGCAGCGGCGGCCGGTCTCCGGATGGGTGATCACCGCGTCATGCGAGAGGTCCGGCGTGGCGGCCTTCTGGGCAGCGGTGAGCGGCGGACGCGCGTGGTCCTTCGCGCGTTGTGCCCGCTTGCGTTCCTGGGCGCGGTGGTACTGGAAGACACCGCGCTGCCGGTCGAGCCAGCCACGGGTCTCGGCGTCCAGTGCATCGTAGGCATGGGCGGTGCTCGCGAAGTGCGTGTCGCCGAGCACCCTTCCGTCCTTCATCGGCACCTCGATCGCATGCAGGAACGTGTAGCGGGCCGGGTGCTGCATGAAGCACAGGTCGGTGTGCCAGTCGTCACCGGCGTACGCAGAGCCGATCGACCGCTCGTTCTCCTTGACGTTCGAGATCAGGTGGATCTCGGGATGCCCGGGCAGTGCGAACTCCTGCCGGACATGGCGGTCCGGTTTCCCGAACCGCGCGGTGAACGCGACCAGCTGCTCCGGCGCCAGCGACTGCCCGCGCAGGTAGATCATCCCGTTGCGGTCGAACAGGGCCTTCAGCGCGGCGAACGTCCCGTCGTCGATCCCCCGCGACAGGTCGAGCCCGCGCACCTCGGCGCCGAGCGGCCGGTCTCCGGCATTGATATCCATGCTCCTCCCGCTTCACCCGCGCCCGGTGGTGTCCGCGGCGTCCAGTGTCGTCCTTGGCCGGTAGTGTCTCTGCGGACCCTTTCCGGACCTTGTTCGCGATGCTACGCACCGACGGGGCGTCGGAGCAATAGGGGCGGAGCTATACAGGCCATTGTTGCAGCCTATGCAGATGGCCGTAAGCCCTCGCGCGCGGGCGTCACTCCACCTTGATGTTCGCCGCCGCGACGATCTTGCGGAACTTGTCGATCTCGCTGCGGATGTGCGCGTCGAACTGTTCGGGCGACAGTGGTGCCGGTTCTGCGCCGAGCGAGGCGAGCCGCGCCTTGATCTCGGGCAGCGCCATCGAACGCACGATCTCCTGGTTGAGCTGGTTCACGATCGGGCGCGGCGTGCGGGCGGTGGTCAGGATGCCGAACCAGGGATCGAAGACGTAGCCCTTGACGCCGGACTCGCCGATCGTCGGCACGTCGGGCAGTGCGCTCGCCCGGCTGCCGGTGGTGGTGGCGATCGCCAGCAGCTTGCCGGTGTTCACCAGCGGCACCACGTTCAGGATCGGCGACAGGTTGAAGGTGATGGCGCCGGTCATCGCGCCGGTCATCGCCTCGGGGATGCCCTTGAACGGCACGTGCGTGACGTCGATGCCGGCGAGGTTCTTCAGCAGCTCGCCCGCGAGGTGGTTGGCGCTGCCGATGCCCGGGGTGGAATAGGTGAGGGTGCCCGGCTTGGCCTTCGCGAGCGCGATGATGTCCTTGACCGACTTGATGCCCGAAGCGGGCGAGACCACCAGGATGCTGGGCACGTTCGCGAAGCGGGTGATGCCAGCGAAGTCCTTCACGGTGTCGTAGGGCAGGCTCTTGTAGAGCGCCGCCGACACCGCATGTCCGGCCGATACCGACAGCAGCGTGTGGCCGTCCGGCGTGGCCTTGGACACGATCTCGGCGGCGACGATGCCGCCGGCGCTCGGCCGGTTGTCGACGATCACCGGCTGGCCCCAGGCTTCGGTCAGCCGCTGGCCGGCGATGCGCGGCAGCAGGTCGGCCGTGCTTCCGGCGGAGAAGCCCACCAGGATGCGGATCGGGCGCTTGGGGTAGTCGGGCGCAGGTTGCGCCAGGGCCGCCAGCGGCAACAGGGTGAGGGACGTTGCTGCTGCCATCAGGATCGACCGCGACGCGTGTGCCATGCATGCCCTCCTCGTGAAGTACCCCTGCGAGCATAGACCGCGCCACCGTCGGTGACCAGTGGCCAGTGGCATCAGGACCGCGGTTGCAGGGGAGGATGCGGTGGCTTGCGTGCCACGATCAGCCGGTAGCGCACCGCGCCGCGCAACTGCAGCAGCTCGAGCGTGCGCCCGCCGATGTCCGCCTGTTCGCGCAGGTCCCGGCCCAGCAGGCCCAGCCAGAAGGCGCGGCGCTGCAGCCGGGCACGCAGCGCGTGCAGCGCCTCGGCTTCGCCGAGCAGGATCAGGTCGGTGAGGTCCCGCTCGCCCACGCGCTCCAGGCCGGCCGCGTCGATCGCCGCGCGCCATGCGGCGGCAGGCGGCGCGACCGGGCAGCGCCACATGCGCTTGAACAGTGCGAGGTCCGCTTCGTCCTGCGGCGACAGCCCCGGCTCGGGCATGTCGTCGACGATGACCAGGTATCCGCCGGCGTCGAGGTGGGTAGCGAGGTTGGCGATGCTGCGTCCTGGATCCGTCGCGTGGATCAGCGATTCGATCGCGATCGCCAGGTCGAACGGCCCCGGCAGCGGATCGTCGTAGCTGCGGCATTCGAAGTGCAGTCGATCGGCGAGGTCGCGCCGCGCGGCCTCCTCGCGCGCACGCCGGACCTGCACCGGGCTCAGCGTGATGCCCAGCCAGCGGCCGCCGACCTTCGGCTGCAGGTCGAAGGCCGTGGCGCCGTAGCCGCAGCCGGCGTCCAGGATGCGCGGGTCGGCGGGCAGGGCAACGCCCTCGAGCATCAGCCGATGGATGACGGTCGGGCTCGCCGGCCCGCCCTCCGGGTCGCGCAGCGCACGGTGGATGGGCTGGGTCTGGCTTCCGGTCTGCGCGCGGTGGTCGCGCAGCGGCGCGAAGCGGTCCAGCCAGGCGTAGTAGCGGGCGATGCGGCGGGCGTGGGGGGTCAAGGCCGTCGCGTGCTCAGCGGCAGGACAGGCGCGAGGCGGCGGCGCACCCGTTCAGTTCAGCGGAATGCCGGCATCGCGCACGACCTTCGTCCAGCGCGCGAGGTCTTCCCGGATGTAGGCCGTGAACTGTTCTGGGCTGCCGGGGATCGTCTCGAGCGCCATCGAGGCGAACCGTTCGCGCACGTCGGGCCGTGCCAGCGCCTTGTGGACCGCTGCATTCAGCCGCCCGATCACATCCCTGGGCGTGGCCGCCGGCGCCAGCAACCCGGTGATGCTGGTGACCTCGAAGCCCTTGACGCCGGACTCGGCCATGGTCGGAATGCCGGGCAGGACCGTGGAGCGTGCGGCTGAACTGATGGCGATCGGGCGGAACTTTCCACCCTTGACCTGTCCGACCGAGTTCGCGAGCTGGTCGAACAGGAGGTCCACGTGGCCGCCCATCAGCGCGGCACCGGCCGGACCGGTGCCCTGGAAGGGCACATGCACGAACTTCGTCCCGGTGATCGTCTGGAACAGTTCGCCGACCAGGTGCCCGACGCCGCCGGACCCCATCGTGAACGTCTCCGGCTTGCGCTTCGCGATCGCGATGAACTCCTTCATCGTGCTGGCCGGTACCGAGGGATGCACGACCAGCACGAACGGCGTCATGCCGATCATCGAGACCGGCGCGAAGTCGCGCACCGGATCGTACGGGCTCTTCTTCTGCAGGCTGGGCGCGACGCTCAGCGTGCTGTTGGAGCCGAGCAGCAGCGTATAGCCGTTGGGTGCGGCACGCGCGACGAACTCGGTGCCGATCAGGCCCTGCGCGCCGCCGCGGTTCTCGATGACCATGTTCTGGCCGAGGATCTCGGTCAGCGCCGGGCCGATCGCGCGGGCGGTCACGTCGACGGTGCCCCCGGGCGGGAACGGGACGACGATGCGGACCGGTTGCGACGGATAGGCCTGGGCCAGCGCGCTGCCGGTCGCCAGCGTCGCGAGCGCCATGAGGATCGTGCGTGTCGAGTCGGTCATCGTCTGCTTACTCCGGATTGCGCGCAGCATAGCCGATGCGCTGGAGGAACCCCTCCAGGATGGGATCGAAGACGTCCGGCCGTTCGAAGTTCGGCATGTGCGCGGCGCGATCGATCACATGCCATTCCGCGTCGGGTATGCGCGTCGACATCAGTTCCATCTGCTCGAAGATCTCGCGTTCCTCGGAAACGCCGGCGACCAGCAGCGTCGGCACCCGGATCTCGGAAACCCGCTCGGTATGGTGGATCTCCGCGAGCAGCGCCTCCTCTTCCGCGGCCCGCACATGCAGCGGCGTCTTCAGGTACTCCGAGACCGCCCATTCCTTGACGGCCGGCGGGGTGTCCGCGTGCAGCTGCTTGTCGACCAGCCCGCGTGCGACGGACTCCCAGCCGCGTTCGCGCACGGCCCGGTGGAAACCCGCGACATCGCGGCCGCGCCTGGAGCAGGGCGATCCGATCAGCACCAGGCCCTTCAGGTTCGACCCGTGCTCGAGTGCGTAGAGCTGCGCGACGATGCCGCCGACCGAGCATCCGACAAGCACGAAGTCGCGAAGCTGGAGTGCGTCGACGATCTCGACATAGTCGCGCAGGAAGTCCGCCATCGCGTAACTGCCTTCGGGCTTTTCGGAATCGCCATGGCCGCGCAGGTCGAACGCGAGCACGCGGTAGCCGGCGGAGAACCGGTCGAGCTGCGGCTGGTAGAACTTCGCGCTGGCCGGCGTCGAATGGAAGCAGACGATCGGCCTGCCGCTGCCTGCTTCGAGATAGTGGAGGCGGCTTCCGCGTACGGTCAGGTAGGGCACTGACGGGTTCCTTGGGAGGGGCGAACGGCTGCGAGTCTACCCGCCCTCGCTGCACGGATGTCTGTCCAGCGTTCAGGACATGAGGGCGGCAAACCGGGCGGGCGTGAGGACCCGGCCCTTGATGTCCGGCGCGGCCGGGGCCTTGTCCATGGGAGCCAGCACGATCGCGTGCTGGACGATGTCGGTGAGAAGGGCATCCGTCTCGGCAGCGGTGAGCCCATGGAGCTTCTGCACCTTCGGCTGCACGAGTGCCGCGCGATACTCGGCAAGGACCTGTTGGGACAGGACGAAAGGAAAACGGGCCGACACCATCCCGTCCAGTATCCGGGCCGTCGGAGACGTGTCGTCCTTCGTCAGGAGCCCCGCGACCAGCACGTTCGTGTCGACCAGCGCGAGGGGTATCCGGCTTGCGGTGTCCGGCGCTCCCGCTTGGACAGCTGTCAGTAGTGCGGCGGCAGTTCCTGCCTCGACCCTGCCCCGTCCCCGCTGCCGTCCTCCTCGCCCATCTCTTCCACCCGCCCCCGCAGCCGCACCAGTTCCCGCGCCAGCGCCTCGAGCTGCTGCTGCTGGCGTGCGACGGTACGGTTGAGTTCGTCGAGCAGGTCCTCGGTGAAGCTCGCTTTGACCTCGAGCGCCATCAGGCGCTCGTCCATGCCCGGCGCTCCGGTGCCGTCGCCGGTGTCGGCCATCAGTGGTTGATGTAGCCGCCGTCCACGCAGATGTCCTCGCCCTGCAGGAAGGCCGGGGCGTCGGTGGCGAGGAAGAAGGCGACATCGGCGATCTCGCCCGGTTCGCCCAGCCGGCCGAGCGGCACGTACTGGCTGATGCGGCGGGCCATCTCTTCCGGCTCGGTGCGCAGCCGGTCGATCAGCGGCTGGGTCTTGATCGGGCCCGGGCTCACCGAGTTCACCTGGATGTTGTCCTTGCCCAGCTCGTAGGCCATGGACTTGGTCAGGTGCAGCAGCGCGGCCTTGGTCAGGCCGTACAGCGCGCGCTTCGCGTAGGTCACGTGGCCGAGCTGGCTGGCGATGTGGATGATGCGGCCGCCACCCTGGGCGCGCATGATCGGCACCACGGCCTGGCTGGCGAAGAACGGCGTGGCGATGTTCACGCCGACCACCGCATCGAACTGGGCGCGGGTGTAGTCGCCGAAGTTGTACGGCGCGCGGATGCCGGCATTGTTCACCAGCACGTCGATGCGGCCGAACCGCTTGTGCGCGTCGGCGATCATCGCTTCGGCATTGCCAGACACGGAAAGATCGTAGATGCCATGTTCGATCGTGCCGGCCTCCGGGTAGGCCCGGCATTCGGCCTGTGCCGTCTCGAGCTGTTCCTTCGTGCCCTCGGCGACGAGGAACACCGACGCGCCGGCCTCGGCGAAGCGCTTCGCGATGGTGTTGCCGATGCCATTCGGGGTGGATGCGCCGGTGACGACGCAGAACCGGCCTTTCATCGATGCCATGGTGCCTCCTGGTTCAGCTGGCCGCGGCGAACTCTCGCGTGCGGATCTCGACCTGTTCGTCGCGGGCAGCGTAATAGCGCGCGACAGCATCGGTGCGGAACGCGGTGACCTCGGGGTCGAAGTCGAAACGCACCCTCGGTTCGTGGTCGAAATGGTTGTATCGGTCGACGCCACGCATCAGCATCGCGGTGTGCCGGACCGATCCGGTGCAGCGCACCGAGGTCGGAATGTAGCTCACGCCCAGGCCGATGCGCCGGCGCGACGAGTTATTCGGGTCGGAGTAGTGCACCAGGCGGGTGTGGTGCAGCGACATCTCGCCAGGCTGCAGCGGGATGGTCTTCACCACGCTGGAGTCCACCGGCTCGACGATATGCTGGCCCTTGGACAGCAGGCTGCCGTTGCCCGGGGCGTCGGCATGGCGAAGCTGGCCCAGGGTGTGGCTGCCGGGCAGGTAGTTCACGCTGCCGTTATCTTCCACGCTGTCGGTCAGTGCGATCCATGCGGTGACCTGCACGGCCGGGTCGAGCGGGAAGTAGGTCGAGTCCTGGTGCCAGCCGACGAACGACGGATCGTTCGCGTTCTTGATCCAGACGGTCAGGTTGTAGAGCAGGATGTCCGGCCCGATCGCGTCCTCGACCGCGTCGAGCACGTTGGCGTCGTGGATCACCTCGTCCACCCACTTGAGCGACAGGTGGGCCTTGGTGCGCAGCACCTTCTTGAAGTCCGCGCCCATCGACCGTTCGCCAGCCTCGAGGCAGGACAGGTAGTAGGCCGCCTTCTCGGCGCTGAACACGCGCACCGGGTGGGTGCAGCCTTCCGCCGCGTACTCCTTCGCCTGTGCCTCGGTAAGCCGCTTCATCAGGAGCCTCCTTCGATCGAGACGTTGGCCTTCTTCACCACCGCCGACCACTTGCGGGTCTCCTCGCGGGCGAACGCCGCGAGCTGGGCGGGCGTGCCGCCGATCGGCTCCACGCCCAGGTCGGCGAAGCGGGCGCGCAGGTCCCGGTCATTGGCGAGGATCGCCCCGGTGGTGCCGTTGAGCAGCGAGATGATCGCGCCCGGCGTGCCGGCAGGCGCCAGCAGGCCGAACCAGGACAGCGACTCGTAACCCGGCAGGCCGGCTTCGGCGAACGTGGGTACGTCGGGCAGCAGCGGCGAGCGCCGGCTGTCGGCTACCGCCAGCGCGCGCAGCTTGCCGGCGCGGATCGGGCCGATCGCCGGCGGCAGGTCGTTGATCATCAGCTGTACCTCGCCGGCCATCAGCGCGACGCCCGCGGGGCCGCCACCCTTGAACGGGATGTGCACGATGTCGGGCAGCTGCGCCACCATCTTGAACAGTTCGGCCGACAGGTGCACCGAGGTGCCGTTGCCCGAGGACGCGATGGACAGCTTGCCCGGACGCGACTTCGCGTAGGCGATCAGCTCCTTCAGCGAGGTCACGGGCAGGCCGGGCGTGGACATCAGCACGAACGGTCCCTTCGCCAGCAGCACGATCGGCGCGAGGTCGCGCGCGACGTCGTAGCCGAGCTTCGGGTAGAGGCTTTCGTTGATGGCCAGCGTGCTGGTGGTGCCGAGTACCAGCGTGTAGCCATCGTTGTTGGACTTCACCGCGATCGCGGTGCCGATGGTGCCGCCGGCGCCGGCGCGGTTGTCGATCAGGAACGGCTGGCCGAGCTTGTCGCCGAGCTTCTGCCCGAGCACGCGTGCCAGCACGTCGGTGGAGCCACCGGGGGCGAACGGCACGATCAGCCGCACCGGGCGGTCGGGATAGGCCGAGGCAGCGGCCGCTGGCCCGGCCACGGTCGAGAACAGGGCCGCGGTCGCGGCCGCGGCTGCGGCGACGCGCAGGGCTGCCGCGGTGCCGCGTCTTGGTGCGTTGTCCATTGCAGCCATCCTCACTCCGCCTTGATCCCGGCGGCGCGGATCACCTTGCCCCAGCGCTGGTGGTCGCCCGCGATGTAGGTCGCGAACGCGGCCGGGCTGCTCGACACCGGCATCACGCCGAACTCGACCATGCGCTTGCGCACGTCCTCGCCCTGCAGCGCGGCGACCGCGTCGGCGTTGACCCGGTTGACGATCTCCGCCGGGGTGCCGGCCGGCGCGAACAGCCCGTACCAGCTCACCGATTCATAACCGGGCAGGCCCGCCTCGGCGATGGTCGGCACGTCGGGCAGCAGTTCGAAGCGTTTCGCCGACGTCAGGCCCAGCGCACGCAGCCGGCCGGTGCGGATCGGGCCGATGGCGGTAGCCACGGTCGAGAACCCGGAGTCGACGTTGCCGGCGAGCAGGTCGAGCATCGCCGGCGCACCGCCCTTGTAGGGGACGTGGGTCATCCGGATGCCAGCCATGCTCATGAACAGTTCGGTCGCGATGTGGTCGGATGCCCCGGTGCCGCCGGAGGCGAAGGTGAGCTTGCCCGGATGGGTCTTCGCCAGCGCGATGTAGTCCTTCACCGTCTTCACCGGCAGCGCCGGGTGCACGGACAGCACGTTCAGCGCCTGGCCGACCGGCGTGATCGGCGCGAGGTCCCTCAGCGGGTCGAAGGACATGCGCGCGTACATGTGCGGGTTGATCGCGACCTGCCCGGAGGTTGCCATCACCAGCGTGTAGCCGTCGGGCGCAGCCTTCGTGACCAGTTCCACGCCGAGGTTGCCGCCTGCGCCGCCGCGGTTCTCGATCACCAGCGGCTGGCCGAGCCGGGGCGCCATCGCCTGCGCGACGGTGCGTGCGCTGAGGTCCACGGCACCGCCCGGGGCGAACGGCACGATCAGCCGGATCGGGCGCGACGGCCAGGACTGGGCATGGGCGGCCGTGGTGGCAGCCGCGAAGGCAGCCAGGATGCAGGCCGCCTGTGTCGTGGAAGACACCGCCGCGCGCCGCAGCCGCGAGGCGCGTCGGATCGCTGCGGGAGGCACTGGCTTGCGTGCGGTATCAATCATCAAAAAATTATGCGGGGCGGTACAGGGCAAGTCAAACACGGCGGGGGTGCGGGACCGTGTCCGGCGCTGTTCCGGGCCACGGCGAGCAGGTAGCATCGGGCATCGGGGTCCAACGACGCGAGATGCCAGGATGAGTACTGACCAGCCTTCGAAGCCGCTCCGTATCAGCATGACCCACCTGGGCGCAGCCGGTTGGGAGATCACCGATGGCCGCACCATCGTCCTGCTGGACCCGTTCCCCTCGCGCATCCGCTACAAGGGAAAGGCCTTCGGCAACACGGACGCGCCTTCCTACCCGGGCGATCACCGCCCGGTGTACGGGCTCGACGACCCGGTCTACTCGGACATCGAGGAGATCGACCGGCGCATCCGGGGTGCGCACTACGTCCTGGTCTCGCATTCGCACTTCAACCACTGCATGGACGTGCCCTACATCGCGCGCAAGTACGGTTCGAAGGTGATCGGCAGCGGCAGCACGGCGAACATCATGGCCGCCTACGGGGTGCCCGATGCACAGATCTATGCCGTGCACGGCGGCCAGGACTACCAGTTCCCCGAGCTATCGGTGCGCGTGGTGCCCAGCCTGCATTCCCCGCTGGCCGAGCGGCACTACTTCGACGGCGATGCGGTGCCGCGCAACCTGAAGGTGCCGATGCGGCTGGGCGAGTTCGCCGAAGGGGGCACGTTCGCCTACCTGCTGCGCATCGGCGGGCGCCAGATCCTCATGTTCGGTTCGATGAACTTCATCGAACGCGAGGTCGAAGGGCTGCGCCCGGATGCCGCGCTGGTGGCAGCGGGAAAGGCGCGCCTGCACCTGTACGACTACACCGGCAGGCTGCTGCGCGCGCTCGGGCATCCGAAGCTCGTGGTGGCGACCCACTGGGACGTTCAGGCCGCACCCTACGGGGCGCCGCAGGACGATGCGCTGGCCCAGGCCGGGACGTTCGTCGAGGAGGTCCGCCGCACTTCGCCGCAGGCGCGGGTCGTCCTGCCGCGCCACTTCGAGACGGTGGTGCTGGAGCCCGACGAATGAGCCGCCGCTGCGGTCTGACGACGATGGCGACCACGGCGCTGGTCGGCGCCCTCGTCCCGCTGGCTGCGTGCGCGCAGTCGGGCAAGGCCGAGCCCGCGTACCCGAACCGGCCGCTGCGCATGCTGGTCGGGTTCGCGCCGGGTGGCGCCAACGATCTGCTGGCCCGGATCATCGGGCAACGGCTGTCCGAAGCGTTCGGCCAGCCGGTGGTGGTCGACAACCGCACCGGCGCGGCCGGGATCATCGCGTCCGAAGTCGTGGCCCGCGCGCAGCCGGATGCGCACACCCTGCTGCTGGGTTCGATCGGTGCGCAACTGTTCGTGCCGCTCATCCGGCGCGGCGGCATGCCGTACGACACGCGAAAGGACCTGCTGCCGGTGAGCCAGGTCGGGCAGGCCGGGACGGTCCTCGTCGTACGCGCGAATTCTCCCGCGAAGACGGTCAAGGAACTGGTCGCGCAGGCAGCTGCCAACCCGGGCAGGCTCACCTTCGGATCGGCCGGTGTCGGCAACTCGCTGCATATCGCGACCGAGCTCTTTCGCATCGCGGCGGGTATCGAACTGCTGCACGTGCCGTACAAGGGAAACGCACCGGCGCTGGCTGCCGTCCTGGGCGGCCAGCTCGACATGCTGTTCTCCGCGGTGCCGCCCGCGCTGCCGCTGGCCGAGGCCGGGAAGCTGCGCATGCTCGGCGTGTCGACATCGAAACGCCTGACCGGGATCGAATCGGTACCGACGATCGCCGAGGCGGGCGTCCCCGGCTACGAGATGGCGAGCTGGTACGGCGTGTTCACGAGTGGCGGCTCGCCCGCGCCTGCCGTCATGCGCGTGGCCGCCGAAGTGCGAAGCGCCGTCGAATCCCCCCGGATCCGCGAACTGATGCTGGCGCAGGGTATTGAGCCGCTTGCCAGTTCTCCTGTCGCGTTCGCGAAGTTCCTCGACGCCGAGTTCCGCAAGTGGGGAAAGGTGATCGAGTCTGCGAAGATCCAGCCGGACTGAAGGCGAGGCTCGGGGCCTTCGTTGACGTGGGCTGCAGGCATCTCCCAGAATGCGACGATGGTCCCCCAACTCCCCGGGAGTCGTCCGATGCCTTCCAGGCGTACCTGTCTTGCCAGCCTCGGCCTTGCCTGCGTCCCGTTCGCTGCCATCGCCCAGGACTGGCCCTCGAAACCGGTGCGCCTCGTCGTGCCCTTCGCGCCAGGCGGCGCCACCGACGTTGTCACCCGCATCTTCGCGCAGCGTTTCCAGGAGGCCTTCGGGCAGACCTTCCTGGTCGAGAACCGCGGCGGCGCTGGCGGCCTGCTCGGGGCCCAGGTCGTCTCCAAGGCCGCACCGGACGGCTACGCGTTCGTGATGGGCACGACCGGCACCCATGCGGTCAACGCGACGCTGTACGAGAAGACCGGGTTCAACCCGCTGCGCGAATTCGCGCCGGTGACCCGGGTCGCACTGCTGCCGAACATGATCGTCTCGCATCCGTCGCTGCCGGCGCGCACGGTGAAGGAACTGATCGTTCTCGCGCGGCGCCAGCCCGGGGTGCTGAACTACGCGGCGGCCGGCAATTTCCTCTACATGAGCGGCGAGGTGTTCAGGCTGCAGGCCGGTGTCGACATGACGGGCATTCCGTTCAAGGGCAGCGGCCTGGCGATGACCGCGGTGATGAGCGGCGACGTCGCGCTCGCGGTGACCACGGTCGGATCGGCGCTGCCGCACGTGCGCGCGGGAAAGATACGGCCGATCGCGATCACCAGCCTGCGCCGGATGGCGCTGGTGCCCGACGTGCCCACGGTGGCCGAGTCCGGTCTGCCGGGGCACGAGACCGTCGCGTGGTACGGGTTGTTCGCGCCGACCGGCACGCCTGCCGCGATCCTGTCCAGGGTAGCCGGAGAGGTGGCCCGGTTGTCGAAGACGGGCGAGATGCGCGATGCGCTCGCAGCGCAGGGCGCCGAGGCGGTCGGCGATACGCCGGAAGCGTTCGCGGCCATCATGCGCAGCGATGTCGTGCGCTGGGGAGAAATCGTGCGCCGCACGGGCGCGCGGCCCGACTGATCGGCCGGCCCGCTCGGCTGCTGTCGTCCCGCGAACGCCGACGCCGACTCAGCTGCCCGCGCGGCGGCGCGCTTCCTGCGCGCAGGCCTCGAGCAGCCGGGACAGGTCTGCCCGCACCCGCTCGAAGCCTTCGTTGCGCCGGAAGGTCTTCACGTCCATGAAGTTCTTCTTGTTGATCTCGATCTGGATCGAGTCCACGCCGTTGCCGGGCGCGCCATGGCGCCGGATCAGTTCGTTGCCGACATAAGGGTCGTTGACGGTCACGGTCCAGCCGTAGGAGCGCAGAGTGTCGACGACGAAGGCCATCGACGCCGGCGAGGCGGTGCGGCCGTTGAGGTCGCTGATGCAGAAGTCCGGCCGGGGCTTGCCGGCATCGCTGTGCGTCGGTGCGCCGACCGCCGACATGCAGTGGCAGGACAGCTGCATCGCATAGCCTGCGCGGCCGTGCGCGGCCTGGATCAGCCGCAGCAGTTCCGCATGGTAGGGACGGTGGTAGCGCGCGAGGCGCTCCTCTATCTCGGCCGGGGTCAGCCGGCGCTCCTGCATCGGTTCTCCGTAGCGCGACAGCGTCTTGATCAGGCCGAGGCCGCGCAGGGCGGTCGGCGTCGGCTTCAGCGGCGCCGGGAACGTACCGTCCACCACCGCCGGGTCGAGATCGAGCTCGTCGCGGTTCACGTCCATGAAGGTGTTCGGGAAGCAGGCGTAGAGCAGGGTCCCGCCGGCCTTCGGCGTGTGGGCGAACAGCTCCTCGACGTACATCGACGCGTTGTCGTGCAGCACGGTGAACGGCAGGGGCGAGCGGAACTCGTGCGGATACTCGCGCCCGCTGCGCGATACGTCGACCACCATTGGCGCGGGTTCGCCCACGGGATCGTGGCGGATCCAGATGCCGGGGAGGATCGCGACGGCGGATTCGGTGGCGTTCGGCATGGCGGCTCCTGTGGGAAGGCGGAAGGCTGTCCGGCGATCGGAACGCGATGGTACCGTCTGGCGCTATGATCCTGCCCGGGCCATCGACGCCACTGCCCGCCAGAGGCAGGCGCCGCGGTGGGCCGTCCCGGAGAGCTCGCATGACCGAACAGGCACGACCCTGGTGGCAGGGACCCAACCGGGTCCTGCTGATCAACCTGCGCGAGGGCGACGAGCCGCGCATCGAGGCCGAGGCGCTGGTGGCCGATGCGAAGCGCTTCTCCGCGACCGCCTTCTGCATCAGCGGCGGCGGTATCGTCGCCTTCTACCAGACGAAGATCGACGGCCACCGGATCAGCAGCGGCCTGGGCTCGCGCGACCTGCTGGACGAGATCGTGCCGGTCGCGCATCGGGAGGGCATGCACGTGCTGGCCCGCATCGACCCGAGCTGCGCGCCGAAGGCGCTCGCCGACGTCCATCCCGACTGGTTCACCCGCGATCGCGACGGCAACCTGTGCGAGGTCAGCGACCATTACGTGACCTGTCCGAGCGGGCGCTACTACCGCGAGCGGATGGCGGAAGTGGTGACCGAGATCCTCACCCGGTATCCGGTCGACGGCATCTGGAACAACGCCGGCAAGTTCGGCGCATGGGACACCACGGTCTGCTACTGCAACTCCTGCCAGGCCTCGTTCCGCGAATATGCCGGCGAGGCGATCCCGCTCGACGAGGACTGGGAGGACCCGACCTGGCGCCGGTTCAACGAATGGCGCTACCGGCAGATCGCCGACTGGGTGAAGCTGATGCATGGCGCGATCCACGCGGCCAACCCGAAGGCGATCTTCATCTCGGCGGTGCAGCTGATGGAGTCGCTCGAGACGATCCAGATCGGCGGCTGGGACATCGACTACTGGCTCGATGGCCAGGACGTGCTGACCTTCGAGTGCCAGCGGCGCAACACCGCGCCCTGGTGGCCGGGCCTGCAGGCGAAGTACCTCGCCTCGCTCGGCCCCGACCGGCCGCGCTGGATGACGGTGAGCTACTTCTATCCCTGGTGGCGCCTGTCCGCCTCGCCCGAGGCCGAGAACCGCGCCTGGATCGCGCAGCAGTTCGCCAACGGCGTGTCGAGCTGGCTGCACATCAACGGCGGCTATTCGCCGCTGTTCGACCGCCGCTCGCTCGAGCCGATGCGCGAGGTCTTCGCGCGGCTCGCACGCTGGGAAGGCTATTTCGATGGCGCGCGTTCGGTGGCGCAGGTGGCCATGGTGTTCTCGCGCCACACGCAGGACAACTACGGCCGGGGAAAGCCCGGTCCCCGGTACTTCGATCCGGTGCGTGGCACCTACTGTGCGCTGCAGGAGGCGCACATCCCGTTCGACCTGCTGTCGGACAAGTTCCTCGATGCCGCGACCCTCGCCCGCTACCGTGCGGTCGTGCTGCCGAATGCGGCCTGCCTGTCCGATGCAGTGGTGGCCGTGCTGGTCGACTACGTGAAGGGCGGCGGTTCGATCGTCTGCAGCTTCGAGACCGGCCGCTACGACGTCGAGGGGGCGCCGGTCGAGCGGCCGGCTCTGGACGCACTGCTCGGGGCACGGCGCACCGGCGTACGGCGCGACCTGAAGTCGTCCTACGCGAAGCTCGAGCGCCGCGACGACCCGCTGCTCGACGGCATCGGCGACACCGACCTGCTGCCGAACGATGGTGCGCTGGTCGAACTGGCCATCGGTCCCGTGCCGGCCGGCGCCGCGGCGCGTGCAGTGCCGCTGACCCTGATCCCGCCGGTGATCGCCCATTCGGGCGCGACGATCAGCATCCCGGAGTACAGCGCGATCGGCAGCGGCACCGACATCCCGGTGGCCCTGCGCGGCACCTTCGGCCAGGGTCGGGTCGTCTACTTCGCCAACCAGATCGACGCGCTGTTCTACCACTACGGATTCCCCGACCTCGGACGCGTGCTGGCCAACGCCGTGGCCTGGGCGATCGGCGACGATCGGCAACTGCAGGTCGATGCGCCCGACCATGTCGACGCGACTCACATGCGGCAGCCGATCCCGAACGGCAGGCGCGACCTCGTGCACCTTGTGAACTTCCCGGTGGGCAAGCACCTGAACACCGGCTGGCGCCATCCGGGCACCGCCATCCATCCGGTGTCCGGCATCACGGTGTCGCTGGGTTGCGGCGAGGGCGAGCGCCTGCGCGGCGTGCGGGTCGCATCCAGCGAGACGAAGCTGGTGCCGGTGCTGCGTGATGGCCGGGTCGAGGTGGTGGTGGACAATCTCGACGACCACGAGATCGTCGTGTTCGAATTCGAAGGTCGTTGAAGACCGAACCAGGGAGGGGATGCAGATGAAGCCTGTCGACTCGCAGGGACCCAACGCCATCGCGCGCGGATGTTCGATCGCCGTGGTGGCTGCCGCCGGCGTGGTGCTCACGATGCCGGCCGACCCCGCGCTGGCGCAATCGGGTGCCTATCCGAACCGGCCGATCCGGATGATCGTGCCGCTGCCTGCCGGCGGGCCGACCGACATCCTGGTGCGGCTGATCGCCACGCCGATGCAGGACCGCCTCGGCCAGCCGGTGGTGGTCGACAACCGGCCCGGGGCGAGCGGCAACATCGGCGCAGACCTGGCGGCCAAGTCCGCACCCGACGGCCACACGCTGTTCGCCGGCACTTCGGGGCCGCTCGCCAACAACGTCAGCCTCTATACCAAGCTGCCCTACGATCCGGTGCGCGACTTCGCGCCGGTCGCGCTGGTGGCCACCGCGCCGTTCGTGCTGGCCGTGCATCCGTCGCTGCCGGTGACCTCCGTGAAGGAATTCATCGCCTACGCCAAGGGACGCCCCGGCAAGCTCAACTATGGCGCGGTGCCGGGGGCGGCTGCGCACCTGGCGACCGAGATGTTCCGCATGCTGGCCGGCGTGGATGCGGTGCATGTGCCGTACAAGGGTGCCGGCCCGGCCACCGTCGACGTGATCGCCGGGCAGATCCAGTTCACCTTCGCATCGACGCCGGGGGCGATCCCGCATGTGAAGACCGGCAAGCTGCGTGCGCTGGCGGTGACCAGCCCGAAGCGCATCTCCGGTGCACCCGACCTGCCGACGGTGGCCGAGGGTGGCGGCCCGGCGATGTCGGCGCAGGTCTGGTACGGCGTGGTCGCCCCGGCGCGCACGCCGCAGGCGATCGTGCAGCGTCTGTACACCGAGATCGAGCAGATCGTGAAGACGCCGGCCACCCGGGACCGGATGTTGCAGAACGATTTCGAACCGGCGCTGATGACGCCCCAGGAATTCGGTGCGTTCATCAAGTCCGAGATCGCGACCTGGGCAAAGGTCGTGAAGGCGGCAGGCATCAAGGCGGATTGAAGCGTGGCCGGACATCGGTCGCTTCGCGAACCGATGCCGCGCCGGCTGGTCTAATTGATCCCGCACGCAATCGAAAGGGCCACCCCAATGGCAATCCCCTGGCTGACCGTACTGCAGGCGGTCCCCTGGACCGAGGTCATCCGCAACGCACCGAAGGTGGCCGACGGCGCGAAGAAGCTGTGGAGTTCGGTGGCCGGCCGGCCGGCGCAGACTGCCGTCGGGGGTGGTGCGATGGCGCAGTCGCGCGGCGACGCTTCGCCCGCAGGGCTGCAGGCACGCGTCGATTCGCTGGAATCGACCGTCGCCGCGCTGCACGACCAGTTGCTGTCCTCCGCGGAGCTGATCAGGCAACTCGCCGACCAGAACACGCTGCTCGTGCAGCGCGTCGAGGCCAACCGCGTGCGCTCGGTGCGCATGTCGTGGGCGCTCGCCGTGGTGGCCGTGGTCGCGGTGGCGGGGGTGGCCTGGTAGGTCCCTGCGTGGCGCGGGGCGGGTCGGTACAGCGCAGGTTCAGCGCAGGTTGTTCCGCAGCACCACCAGCCAGGGCCGGCTCGCCGTGGGCTGCAGCAGGCCCCTCGAATCGAGCGCCACGTCGGTCCAGGTGACCGCATCGCGCACGTTGCCGCCGATCGCACCGAGCAGCCCGGGCGCGACGCTGACCACCAGGTCGCAGTGGTAGGTGCCTCGGCTGTCGTCGCTCGCGAGCTGCGCGAAGGTGGTGACGACGCCGGCGGTCCATGAACGCGCCGCGCAGATGAGGTCGCCGACCCTCGGTGCGGCGCGCCGCGCGTCGAGTGCCTCGAAGCCTGCGGTGTCCGGGAAGTCGTGGATGCGCTTGATGTAGTCCCAGTGGCGCGCGCTGGGCGTGAACACCTGCCGCGGCACGCCGGCCGCATGCATCAGGAAGGAGATGAACACGGCCGACCAGGGTTGCAGCGAGCCGTCGCCGAGCAGCATGCGCTCGGTCGGGAAGTCGCTGCCGCGAAGCACGAACCAGTACATCAGCACGCGGCTGGTGTAGTCGGGTTCGTACTCGTTTCGCGCCGGGCGCGCAGCCGGTGCGTCCGTGGCGGGCCGGGGTCGGCCGGCGGCGTCGATCCGCGGGCTGCCCCAGAGCGCCCACTCCTGCCGTGCGATCGCGACCAGCCGCTCGCGCGTGCCCTGTATCCGGACCGCGCGGTCGGGTGCAACGGGTGTCGCGCGGGTCGACCGGTCGGGCGGCGGTGCGACGGTCGCGCAGCCGGCCAGCGCGAGCAGGCAGAGTGCAGTGGCAAGGCAGGCAACCGACCGGGCAGGGCATGCATTCATGCCGAAAAGTCTAGCATCCGGCCGGTGCATCGCCGCGCGTAGAATCCGCTGCACGCCATCAACGCATACGAGATCAGACGATGTCCAGGATGTCCGGCAAGGTTGCCTTTCTCACCGGCGCGGGTGCCGGCATCGCACGTGCGACGGCACGCGCGTTCGCGCGCGAGGGTGCGAAGGTCGCGCTGTTCGAACTGGACGAGGCGGCCGGCCGGTCCGCCGAGGCGCAGATCCGTGCCGAAGGCGGCGAGGCCCTGTTCATCCGCACCGACGTGACCCAGGACGCGCAGGTGAAGCATGCGGTCGCGCGCACGGTCGAGGCCTTCGGCCGGCTCGACGTGATCATGAACTGCGCCGGCGGTTCGCTGCAGGACGACCGGCCGGTGCACCTGATGGACCTCGACACCTGGCACCGGACGATGGCGCTCAACCTGCTGCATCCGTTCCTGTGCTGCCGCCATGCGATCCCGCACATGATCGCGGCCGGTGGCGGATCGATCATCAACTTCTCGTCCCACCTCGGGCTCAAGGGATCCGAGAAGCCGGCCTATGCGGCGGCCAAGGGCGGCATCATGTCGTTCACGCAGACGCTGGCGGCGCAGTACGTCGGCTACAACATCCGCGCCAATGCGATCGCGCCGGCGATCGTGCGCACCGAGCGTTCGATCGCGCGCTGGGAGAACAAGGACTGGCTGTTCTCGGACAACCCGTCGCCTGCGGCGAAGGCGCGCATCGCGATGCAGAAGCTCTATCCGTTCTCGGTCGGCGAGCCGGAACACATCGCGGCGATCGCGGTGTTCCTCGGGTCGGACGAGTCACGCATGGTCAACGGCACCACCATCGCGGCCGATGGCGGACGCTCGACCGTGCTGAAGGTCTCGGTGGACTGAGGCGCCGGGCAGCAAACACCCGGCTCAGCGCCCAGGGTCAGCCAGCGCGTCCAGCACGCCGGGGGCGAACGCGCCGTCCAGCGTGTCGGCCAGCCGGTCGAACACGGCCTCGAGCGGTTCCGGCGTGACGCCGAACAGCGCGGCGACCACCGCCGGGTTCTCGAACAGCCCGTGCAGGTACACGCCGAGCACGGACTGCTGCTGCCAGCCGATCGGCGCGGTGTCGCCGGTGCGCCGTAGCACGCTGTCGATGTCGCCTTCGTCCTGGTCGCGGAAATCGCCCTGCCCCGGGGTGCTGCGTCCGAGGCGGATCTCGTAGCCGTCCGCCTCGACGCCGGTGAGCGCAGCCCAGGCGCCATGCAGCATGCCGAAGCGTGCGCGTGTCTTCACCAGCAGCTTGTCGGCCTCGAACCGGGTGCGCAGCGGCAGCAGCGCCAGGCCCGGCTCGGACGCGGGCAGGCCACCCTCGATGCCCTGCGGGTCTTCGATGCGCTCCCCTAGCAGTTGCATGCCGCCGCAGATGCCCAGCAGCGGCAGGCCGGCGCGCGCATGGGCACGCACCGCTTCGTCGAGGCCGGTGCTGCGCAGCCAGGCGAGGTCGGCCAGCGTGTGCTTGCTGCCGGGCAGGACGAGCCAGCGGGCATTGGCGACGGTGGCGCGGTCGGTGGCGAACGCGACGCGTATCCCGGCCCGGCGCAGCGACTCGAACTCGTCGAGGTTGCTCGCATGCGGGCAGGCGATCACCACCACCTGCGGCGGCTCGTGCGCGTTGCGCGGCACGGCGTCTTCTTCCGGCAATCCGTGGTCGCGCACATGCGGGACCACGCCGATCACCGGTACGCCGGTCAGCGCGACGAGTTGCCCGGGGCCCGGTGCCAGCAGCGCCGGATCGCCGCGGAAGCGGTTCAGCACGAAGCCGCGCAGCTGCGACCGGACCCGCGCATCCATCAGCGCATGGGTGCCGTAAAGGTGGGCGAAGGCACCGCCGGGGTCGATGTCCGCCACCAGCAGGCAGGCGGCTGCGGCATGCACGGCGGTGCGCGTGTTCACGTAATCTTCCGCCGCCAGGTTGATCTCGGCGGGCGAACCGGCGCCTTCGATCACCAGCAGGCCATGGCGCGCGCCCAGTGCGTCGAGCGCCTCGCGCGCGATCGGCCACAGGTGGCTGCCGCGTTCGCGCCAGGGCATCGCACCCAGCGCGGGGTCGACCCGGCCATTCACGACCACCTGTGCACGGCCGCCGGCTTCCGGCTTGAGCAGCACCGGGTTCATGCCGGCGCCGGGCTCGACGCCCGCGGCCAGCGCCTGGAAGTACTGCGCGCTGCCGATCTCGCCAGTGCCGCCGCCCTCGAGCGCGACCACCCGCGCATGGTTGCTCATGTTCTGCGCCTTGAACGGCGCGACGTCGAAGCCGCGGCGGTGGTACCAGCGGCACAGGGCAGTCGCGAGCCAGCTCTTGCCGGCACCGCTGGTGCAGCCCAGGACCATGATCGCGCGCGCCTTCATGGCGAGGGGACGGCGACCCAGCGGGTGCCGTCGCGGCCGTCGATGCGCTCGATGCTGATGGCCTGCTCGAACACGTCCGCCAGTGCCGCATGCAGGGCCGGATCGTCCGGGTGGCCGGCAGCGTGCACGCGTCCATGAGCCATCACGACCACGCGGTCCGCGGCCAGCGCCAGCGTGAGGTCGTGCAGCACGACCGCGACCGCGACCTGCTGTCGGACCAGCCCGGTGATGCAGCAGAGCACCGCACGCTGGTGGGGTGCGTCGAGGTGGGTGGTGGGTTCGTCGAGCAGCACCACCGGCGCCTGCACCGCGAGCACGCGGGCGAGCAGTGCACGCTGGCGTTCGCCGCCGGAGAGTTCGCCCAGGCGCCGCGCGGCGAAGGCGGTCGCACCGGTGGCTTCCAGTGCGAGGTCGACCGCGCGCCGGTCTTCCGCGTCGGGCGTGCCGAACAGGCCCTGGTGAGGCAGCCGGCCGAGCGCGACGATGTCGCGCACCGCAAGGTCACCGTCGGCTTCGCCCTGCTGGGCCAGCCAGGCGATGCGTCGTGCACGCTCGCGCGGGGCCAGCGTGTCGATGCGCGCGCCCCCGGCAAGCACCGCGCCGCTGTCGGGGCGGCGCAGCCCGGCGAGTACCGACAGCAACGTGCTCTTGCCGGCGCCGTTCGGTCCGACGATCGCGGTCCATTGCCCGGCGGCAAGCGAGATCGACACGTCGTCGAGCACGCGCCGGCCATCGAGGGTCACGCACAGGCCGGTTGCTTCCAGCGGGGCTGCGACAGGGGCAAGGGTCATGCGTGCCTCCGCCGCAGCAGCACCAGCAGGTAGATGCCGCCGAGCACCGCGGTGAGCACGCCCACCGGCAGTTCCTGCGGCGCGACCAGCGTGCGCGCCGCGATGTCGCCCGCCAGCAGCAGCACGCCACCGGCCATGGCCGACAGCGCGAGAAGCGGTCCGTGCGCGACGGTCACGCAGCGGCGCACCAGGTGCGGCGCGACCAGGCCGACGAAGGCGATCATGCCGGCCTGTGCCACCGCCGCACCGGTGGCCATCGCCATCACGGCGACCAGCAGCAGGCGCACCTGCTGCAGCGGCACGCCGAGGCTGGCCGCGCTCGCCTCGCCGAGCACCAGTGCATCGAGTGCGCGCGAGACCCGCATGGCCGCCGGCAGAACCACGGCCAGCACGCAGCCGAGCACCAGCGCGCTGTGCCAGCCGAGGAAGCCGGTGGTGCCGAGCAGGAAGATCTGCTTGCCGCGCATCGCCTCGGGCGACACCAGCATCACCAGGTCGGACACGGCGGTGAGTAGCACGCCGACCACCACGCCGCACAGCAGCAGCGACAGCGGACGTCCCGCGCCGCCAGCCAGCAGCAGCGTCAGCGTGACGCCTGCCAGTGCACCGATGAAGGCTGCGCCGACCAGCCCCACCTGCAGCAGCGCGCCCGCCGTGGCCAGTCCGATCGAGGCGCCCGCGGCGCTGCCCGCTGCCAGCACCAGCACCACGCCGAGGCCGGCACCCGCCGCCGACCCGAGCAGGTAGGGGTCGGCGAGCGGATTGCGGAACAGGCCCTGTGCGACCGCACCGGCGAAGCCGAGCAGCGCACCGGCGAGCCAGGCGCCGATCGACCGTGGCGCGCGGATGTCGCGCAGCAGCGTCCATTCGTCGGCCCAGGCCAGCGACCAGCCGTCGCTGCCAGCGGCGAGTCCGGCGAGCAGCAGCAGCACGCTCGCGGCGGCGAGCATCAGGGCGAGGCCGGACGCGGTGGCCAGGCCCCGGGGGGCGATCGCTGCCTGCGGGCTGCCGGTCGTGGTGTTCATCGACCGTCCTTCGCGAGCGTGGAGAAGCATTCGACGAGCAGGTCCGCGGCCTCGCCCAGCCGCGGACCGGGCCGCACCAGCATGTCGTAGGCAGCGGGCGGGAAGGCACAGGTACGCTGCTCGCGCAGCGCCGACAGCCCCGGCCAGCCCGGCCGCTTCGCCATGTCCCGCAGGCCGGCCTCGCTGGCGAGGATCAACTGCGGTTGCGCGCGCACCACATACTCGGGGTTCAGGCGCGGGAACACGCCCATCGATGCCGGCACGATGTTGCCCATGCCCAGCCGCGCCAGCACGTCGCCGACGAACGAACCCTCGCCCGCGGCATGCGGCGCGGACGACACCTCGAAATAGACCCGCTGGCCACGCATCGACGGCGGCACGCGGGCGGCTGCAGCATCGATGCGTGCCGAGATCGCGCGCCACTGCACGTCGGCCGCACCGGGGTCGCCGATCGCCACCGCGATCGCGCCCAGCACGCGCCGCGTGTCGGCCAGCGTCTTCGGTTCCAGCGCGAGCACCGGGATACGCAGCGCCTCGAGCCGGTCGATCACGCGCGCCGACGACGCGGCAAGCACCAGGTCCGGCTTCAGCGACACGATGCGCTCGACCTGCGCATCTTCCAGCCCGCCCAGGCGCGGCAGTCGTTCCACCTGCGGCGGCCAGTTCGAGAAGCGGTCGATGCCGACCAGTCGATCGCAGGCGCCGAGCGCGCAGGTGGCTTCGGTCAGCGCGGGTAGCAGGGTGATGATGCGCCGGGCCGGGGCGGCGAGACGCAGCGTGCGGCCCCGGTCGTCGACGATGGCGAGGGTGGGCGTGGAGGTCGGTGCGGCGGCGCACGCAGGCGCAACAGCGACCGAAGCCAGCGCGGCGAGTCCGTACAAGAGCTTCCGCATGCCTGCCGTCCACCCTGGCTGCTGCACAATCGCCCCTCTGTTCGACAGGCCGGGCGGTCCCGCAACACCTGACGCGCGGCTAGGTTAACCTGCGGCAGACGGCGCTGCAAACGCCAACGGTGCACAGGAGGAGGAAGCATGCATATCGAACGACGACCCGCGGGTCATGGACGGGCCTGGCCGCGCCAGACGATGGTGGCGGCCGCCACCCTGCTGCTGGCGCCGCTCGCCGGGGCCCAGGCCTACCCGTCGAAGCCGATCCGCATGGTGATCCCGATCGCCGCCGGCGGCGGTACCGATGCCATGGGCCGGTTGATCGCCCAGCGCCTCGGCGAACAGCTGGGCGTATCGGTGATCGTCGAGAACCGCGCCGGTGCCGGTACCGTGATCGGCACCGAGATCGTCGCGCGTGCGCCAGCCGACGGCTACACGCTGATGACCGTGGCTCCCGAGTTCGTGATCAACCCGGGGCTGGTGCGCAAGCTGCCGTACGACCCGATCCGCGACTTCGCGCCGATCACCCAGCTCACCTCGGGCCAGTACTACCTGTCGACGCATCCGACGGTGCCGGTGAAGACGCCGAAGGAGTTCATCGCGCTGGTGCGATCGCGCCCCGGACAGGTGACCTTCGGCTCCTCGGGCAACGGCAGTGCCAACCACCTGGCCGGCGTACTGTTCCAGCAGATGACCAATACGAAGCTGGTGCATGTGCCGTACAAGGGTGCCGGGCCCGCGGGCGCGGCACTGATCGGCGGCCAGATCGACTTCATGTTCAGCAACGTCGCATCGGCGATGCCGTTCCTCAAGTCGGGCAAGCTGCGCGCGATCGCCGCGACCGGCGAGAGGCGCCCGGCGATCACGCCGAACGTGCCGACCCTGGCCGAGTCCGGCGTTCCCGGTTATGTGGTGACCGGTTTCTTCCTGCTGCTCGCGCCGGGCAACACGCCGAAGGAGATCGTCGGCCGGCTGAACGCGGAAGCGGTGAAGGCCCTGCAGACGCAGTCGATGCGGGACACGCTGGCGGCACTCGGGCTAGACCCGGTCGGCAGCACCCCGGAGGCGACTGCGACCTTCATCAAGGCCGAGATCGACAAGTGGATACCTATCGTGCGCGCGGCAGGCGCGCAGACGGATTGAGTTCTCGATGAGCAATGCCGCGACCGTGACGGGCGACGCTGGCGTCGGTGCGGTTACCGCACGCCTGGCCGCCTTCGTCGCGCAGGCCGACGCCGCAGCGATTCCCGAGGCCGTTCTGCACGAGGGTCGCCGCTGCCTTGTGAACCTGTTCGGCGTGGCCCTGCATGCGACGCAGGATCCGGCGCTGCCGATGCTGCTCGACGTGCTCGAGGCCGAAGGTGGCCGGCCGCGCGCGACGGTGATCGGCTGTAGCCGGCGGGTGCCGCTGCTGCATGCGGCGCTCGCCAACGGGCTGCTCGCCCATCTGGACGATTTCGACGACACCTTCTTCCCGACGGTGCTGCATCCCTCTGCGCCAACGATCCCGGCCGTGCTGGCACTGGCCGAGGACTGCGGCACGGACGGCCGTACCTTCCTGGCCGCCACGGTGCTCGGCCTGGAAGCCTGCTGCCGCGTCGCGCTGTCGATCCAGCAGATGCGCCATGGCGCGCTCTGGCACATGACCGGCACCGCCGGAGTGTTCGGCAGCGCCGCCGCCGCGGGCCGACTGCTGGGGCTGGATGCATCGACGATGGCCGTGGCGTTCGGGCTCGCTGGTACCCAGGCCGGTGGCCTGCGCGAAACCTTCGGCACGATGACCAAGGCGTTCCATCCGGCGCGCGCTGCGCAGTCCGGGCTGCTTGCTGCACTGATGGCGCAGCGCGGCTTCAGCAGTACTTCGCGCATCCTCGAAGGGCCGCACGGCTTCGCGCAGGCCTTCGCCGCCGGGGCGTTCGACGCCGGGGCGATCACCGACGGCCTCGGCGAGCGCTGGCTGCTGATGGACAGCGCACCCAAGCCCTATGCGTCGGCGATCCTGAGTCACCCGATGGTCGATGCGATGCTCGCGCTGCGCACCCAGCCCGGCGTGTCCCCGGCGCAGGTGGTGCGCATCGGCGGACGGGTGAACCCGCTTGCGATCCGGCTGGAGAGTCGGCCCGAGCCCGCCGATGGGCTGGCTGCGCGCCTGTCGTTCCAGCACGCGATGGCGGCGGCGTTCGTGGAGGGTGCCTGCCTGCCGGCGCAGTTCACCGATGCGCGAGTGCACGACCCGGCGGTGGCCGGCGTGCGGCGGTTGATCGAGATGACGCCAGACCCCGCGATACCGCAGCACGGCTGCGAGGTCGAACTGTCGCTGGCCGACGGGCGGGTGCTGCGCCAGTCGATCGAACATGCGACCGGGAGTCCGGGGCGACCGGTGAGCGATGTGCAGCTGGAGGCGAAGTTCCTCGCGCTGGCGGGCACCGTGCTGACTACGGCGCGGGCGCGGCGACTGCTCGATCGGCTGTGGCGGGTGGATGGGCTGCCGGATGTCGGTGTGCTGATGCGGGCTTGTCGCAGACCGTAGCAATCCGCTCGGGAGCGGGCAGAAGGGTAGCGAGGCGAGCGGGGTGCGGCAGCTCGGGGTCGACGGGACCTGCGACCACTCGATCGGCGTGGCGCAGGCGGTCAGCAGGATCGCTGTCAGCAGTTCGATGCCCAGATCTGCAAACCGCCTGCTGAACTCGGGGAGGGACTTGTACGGCGCGTCCGGGCTGACCACGAACACCGCCTCGACGAGGGTTCATCTACAGTCCTTGCAGTCGGGTTGGCGTGGATCGCTTCGATTCGCTGCCGCCGCGCATGCGCGCATGAAGGCCAGCGATCGAGGCGCTGTCGACGGATTGGATGCAAACTTCGTATCGGACAAGGGCAAACGTCGACTCGCGGACGGTTACTGTCCCCGGCCAGCAGGACGGACCGCCTGACCCTCTGCGCTAGGCGGTCTGATGCAACACATACCGCGAACACGGCGGGTCCAACCGCACCGCGCCTGGCCGGAGATGACGGCCACCATCAGGGAGGAGAACGTCATGCAAGGTCATTCGTCAGGCGCCGTTGCGCGCCTGTTGAGCTTCGCCGCGCTGGCGCTGCTGGTTGCCGGCTGCGCGATCACCCCCGCGCCGCTGGAGGAAAGCAGCCGGCCGATCGCCGGCTATCTCGACTACTCCTGGGACAAGAACTCGGTGCTGTTCAATACCCGCGAGCGCAGCCGGCGGACGGTGTTCATGGACACCTTCTATCCCTTCGATCCCTCGCTGCGCTACAACAACGCCGAGGCGCTGGTGCGCCATGAACTCGACCATCGGCCATTCATGCAGGACGGCGTGCTGATGGTGGCCCTGTCGGACCTGCGCAGGATCTACGCGCCGTTCATGAGCTACTCGGTCGACGCCACGACTCAGCGCTTCACGGTGCAGCACCATTTCTTCCGCAAGCGGGTGGCGGCGGGCTCGGGTTCGCGCGCGCCGACGATCGAATACACCAGGATCGCCTGGCAGGGGGCCTATGCGCTCGGCAGCACGGCGGCGACCTCCTCGTCGGCCACCCACGCCATGGTCACCGACCGCAACCAGATCGACAAGGCGGCGGTGGCCAGTGCGAGCGCGGCCGCTGCGGCGACGCTGGCCGCGGCACCGGTACAGCGTAACGGGCGCATCTATGTGCCGGTGGCGAGCTTCATGCGCACCCTCGGCAAGACCATCACCGACGATACCGCCGCCAGTGGCTATCTGGCGGTGAGCCATGTCGCCCCGCAGGACACGGCAGATGACCTCTTCAACCCGGGATACGCCAACCGCGGCCTGCCCAATACGCCGATCACCGCGGCGCGGGTGAAGGCCATGAACGGCCTGCTCGACGGCAGCATCGACCGCGGCAACCTGTGGTTCTCGATGTATCTGGGCGACATCCGGGTGTTCAGCGGCAGGACCGATGCGAACGGGCAGGATATCCACGTGATGTCGGCGGTGGACCGCATCGTCCCCTATCGCCTGTACGTGCCGGCGCGCTACGACTCGCGGCAGCCTTCGAGGTTCACCTTCAACCTGCACGGCGCCACCGGAAACGAGAACGCCCCCTTCGAACGGCCGAACGACCATCTGAAGCACCATCCTTCGGCGCTCGGGCTGAACAGCCTCGAAGCCTACGCCGACCACTACAACTACATCATCCTGTCACCCAACGGCTGGACGCGCGGGCCGGTGTGGGGCAGTGGGCCCGGCGAGCAGATCATGCTGGCCGCGCTGGAGCAGGTCCGGCAGCGGTACAGCATCGACCCCCAGCGCATGTTCATCTTCGGAAACTCCGCCGGCGCTGCGGGCGCGATGAGCTTCGTGCGGCGCCAC
>JAJTHE010000052.1 GCA_021298815.1 Betaproteobacteria bacterium
CCGCCCGATGCCCGTCGATCACTACGAAAACTTCCCGGTCGCCTCGTGGGTGATGCCGGCACGCCTGCGCCGGCCGGTGGAACTCGTCTATGCCTTCGCCCGCTCCGCCGACGACCTCGCCGACGAAGGGGAGGCCCCGGCAGCGGAGCGCCTGGCCGCGCTGGACGCCTACCGCGCCGAACTGGACCGGATCGACGCGGGGGAATCGCCGCACACTGGGCTGTTCCGCGACCTCGCACCGATGATCGCGGCGCACCGGCTGCCGACCGGGCTGTTCCGGGACCTGCTCGATGCGTTCTCGCAGGACGTGGTGAAGACCCGGTACGCCACCTTCGGCGAGGTGCTCGACTACTCGCGCCGCTCCGCGGATCCGGTGGGCCGCCTGCTGCTGCACCTGTTCGAGCGCACCGAACCGCCGCTGCCGGCGTGGTCGGATTCGATCTGCAGCGCGCTGCAGCTGATCAACTTCCTGCAGGACGTCGCGATCGACTGGCAGAAGGGCCGCGTCTACCTCGCCCAGAACGAACTGGCCGCCGCGGGCCTCGATGAATCCTGGATCGCCGAGGGCCGCGTGGACGACCGCTGGCGGGCATTCATGGCGGCACAGGTCGGCCGCGCCGGCGCGATGCTCGAATCGGGCGCACCGCTCGCCCGTGCGCTGCCGGGACGGGTCGGCCTGGAGCTGCGGATGATCGTCAGCGGCGGGCTGCGCATCGTGCATCGCCTGCAGCGGGTACGCGGCGACGTGTTCCGCCAACGGCCGGTGCTGGGGGCGACCGACTGGCTGGCCATCGCCGGCCGCACGCTCTGGTTCCCGGCGGCGGGAGCGCTGCGTTGACGCCCGACCAGTACTGCCAGCAGCGCACCTCGGCCAGCGGATCGAGCTTCTACTACAGCTTCATGTTCCTGCCGCCGGAGCAGCGGCGCGCGATCACCGCGCTATACGCGTTCTGCCGGGAGGTGGACGACGTGGTCGACGAAGTCAGCGAGGATCGCGTCGCCCGGCTCAAGCTCGACTGGTGGCGCCACCAGATCGCGATGGCCCATGGCGCGGCCGACCCGTCCCCCGCGGGCGAGTCGCCGCATCCGGTCACGCGCGCGCTGGTGCCGGCGATCGAGGCCTTCTCGCTGCCGCGGCAGCCGTTCGACGAGATCATCGACGGCATGCAGATGGACCTCGACTACAACCGCTACGAGACCTTCGCCGACCTGCGCCTGTACTGCCACCGGGTCGCAGGCGCCGTCGGCCTGCTCTCGGCCCGCATCTTCGGCTACACGAATCCCGCCACGCTCGACTACGCGGACGGCCTGGGCATCGCCCTGCAGCTCACCAACATCGTGCGCGACGTGGCGGAAGACGCGCGCCGCAACCGCATCTACCTGCCGCTGGAAGACCTCGCCCGCTTCGGCGTTCTCGAGGAAGACCTGATCGCGCGCCGCGACAGCGAGGCGATGCACGCGCTGGTCACCTTCCAGATCGACCGGGCCGAGCAACACTATGCGGATGCGCTGGCCCTGCTGCCCCCCGAGGACCGGCGGTCGCAGCGCACCGGCCTCATCATGGCGGCGATCTACCGCACCCTGCTGTCGGAGATCCGTGCCGGCGGCGCGATGGTGCTGACCGAACGCACGTCGCTGACGCCGCTGCGCAAGCTGTGGATCGCCTGGAAGACGGCGCGCGCCCGGTGAACCATCCCCGGGTTGCAGTGCTCGGCGGCGGCTATGCAGGCATGGCGGCCGCCGTCGCGCTCGCCGATGCCGGCCTCGGCGTGGCGGTCTACGAGGCGGCACCGGAACTGGGCGGACGGGCGCGGCGGGTGGCACACCGCGGCGCCGTGCTCGACAACGGCCTGCACATCGGCATCGGCGCCTACACCAGCCTGCTTGCCCTCGCCGCAAGGGTGCGCGCCATCGCCGGCGAGGCTGGCGATGGCTGGCAGCGCCGCCCGCTGGAGTGGCACATCCATCGCGGCATGCAGCTGCGGGCGCCGCGCCTGCCGGCGCCGCTGCACATGGCGGTCGCGCTGGCCACCGCGCGCGGCCTGCGCGCGCGCGCGCTGGGACGCGGTGCGCCTGATCGCGGCGCTGCGCCGCGACCGCTACCGGGTGCTCGGCACGACCGGCGCCGACATCACCGTCGAGGCCCTGCTCGCGGCGCATGGCCAGGGCCGGGCGATCGTCGATGGCCTGTGGTCGCCGCTGTGTGTCGCCGCCCTGAACACGCCGGTCGAACGCGCATCGGCGCAGGTGTTCGCAAACGTCCTGCGCGACAGCCTGGGTGCGGCCCGGCCTGCCAGCGACCTGCTGCTGCCCGCCGTCGACCTCACCGCGCTGTTCCCGGACCCCGCGGCGCGCCATGTCGAAGCCCGGGGCGGCTCGGTGCATCGCGGACACCGGATCGCGCGTATCGAACCGGCGGCCGGTGGCCGCGGCTGGCGGCTGCTGTTCGCGCAGGGGCGCGCCGAGCCGGCCGGACCGTTCGATGCGATCGTGCTCGCGGTCGCGCCGCGGGCGCTGGTCGACCTGACCGAGGGATGGCCGGCGCTGCGCACGATGCGGGCACAGGTCGCTGCCCTTGCCTACGAACCGATCACCTCCGTCTACCTCCAGTATCCGGCGAGCGTACGGCTGCGCCATGCGATGACCGGCTTCGCCGACGGGCCCGGCCAGTGGGTGTTCGACCGGGGCGCGCTCGCCGGCCAGCCGGGGTTGCTCGGCGTCGTGATCAGCGCATCGACCGCGCAGCGGGCGCCCGGCAGCGATGCGCTCGCACACGCGGTGCACCGGCAGCTGTGCGACCTGGTGCCCGGGCTGCCACTCCCAGAATGGACCAAGGTGATCACCGAGAAGCAGGCGACCTTCGCCTGCACCCCCGGGCTGGCGCGGCCGGGCACCCTGACCGAGGTTCCCGGCATCGTGCTCGCGGGCGACCATGTGGCGAGCGACTACCCGGCCACGCTGGAAGGTGCGGTGCGCAGCGGGCAGCTGGCCGCGGCGGCGCTGCTCGCCCGGCTACCCCACGGATGACCCGGCGCGGACGATAATCGCGCCCCGCCCGCCGGCCATAACCAGGCGGACAACACGAACGGACCCGAACGATGATCGACACCCAGCGCCTGCCCGATGCCTACCGTCCCGCTGCCGATTGCCTGCGCGGGCGCGTGGTCATGATCACCGGTGCCGGCCAGGGACTGGGCCGTGCGGCCGCGCTCGCCTGCGCGGCGCATGGCGCGCAGGTGGTGCTGCACGGCAAGCGGCAGAAGAAGCTCGATGCGGTGTACGACGAGATCGTCGCGGCGGGCGGGCCCGAACCCGTGATCTTCCCGCTCGACCTGGCGAAGGCGAACGACGGCGACTTCCAGTCCATGGCCGCGGCCATCGCCGGGCAGCTCGGCCGCCTCGACGGCCTGGTGCACTGCGCGGTCCAGGTCGACCAGCTGCGGCCGCTCGACGACGAGACGGTCGAGCGCTGGCTGGCCGTACTGCGCGTGAACCTGGTGGCAGCGGCCGCGCTCAACCGCGCCTGCCGTCCGCTGCTGCAGGCCTCGCCCTCGGCCTCGGTGGTGGCGACGATCGAGACGCACGCGCTCGCCCCGTCCGCGTTCTGGGGCAGCTTCGCGCTGTCGAAGCAGGCGCTGCTGTCGCTGGTCGCGGTGCAGGCGCACGAATGGCGGGTGCTGGACAACCTGCGCATCAACGCGCTGCTGCCCGGGCCGGTGGCGAGTCCGCAGCGCAACCGCACTCATCCGGCCGAGGACGCCTCGTCGCTGCCCGGGCCGGAGGCGATCGCCAGCGGCTACCTCTACCTGCTGGACCCTGCCGGCATGGCGGCGTCCGGCCGGCTGCTCGACATGACGCAGGCGCCTGCCGCCTCGGGCACCGGGTCTGCGACCGGGACTCGCTGAGTCGTCGGCAGCACCGCGGCAGGCGGCCCCGGCCGCCCTACCCGAGCGCCTTCGGCAACCGGTCGCGCACGCGGTCGGGCATCGGCGTCGACTTCTGCGTCTGGTGGTCGATCCATACCATCACGGCCTCGCCTTCCGCGTAGACGGTGGACGCGTCCTTCGCATCGCGCATCACGTACCGGTGCCGGAAGCTGCTGCGACCGGGCACCGCGCAGTAGACCAGGATCTCCAAGGTCGCCGGGTAGACGACGGAACGGATGTAGCGGCACGAGGTCTGGGCGACCACCGGACCCTTGCCTTCGCCGTGCCGGTCGGGGGCGAAGCGCTCGAACCATTCGATGCGCGCCTGCTCGGTGAAGCGGAAGTACTGCACGTTGTTGACATGGCCCTGCGCGTCCATGTCACCCCAACGGACCGGCAGCGTCACGGTCAGCATCAGCTCATGGTCGTCGGTGAAGGCGGGTTTCGAGGGCGGCGGCGTGCTGGGGGAAGTGTCGGCAGGCATGGTCCTGATCGTGTCGTGGAGGTTTCGAGGGGAGGGGCTGAAACGATTCCGTTAGAATGCGAGGTTAACCGACGTCGTCCCGGCGCTGCAGGCGGGCGACCGGTACCGGCAGCGGCGCGGGCGGCAGCACGGGCATCGATGCCCACTCCGGCCCGCGGTCATCGATCCGAACGACGGAGTCTGCATTGAGCGCACAAATCGACGCGTCCACCCCCAGCGACGGTTCCACCCCCGGTTCCAGCGCAACGGCCGGCGCGCGCACCGACCGGGAATCGATGCCCTACGACCTGGTGGTCGTGGGCGCGGGCCCGGCGGGCCTGGCGGCGGCGATCCGTGCGAAGCAGCTCGCTGCCGCGGCCGGGCGCGAGGTCGGCGTCTGTGTGATCGAGAAGGGTTCCGAGGTCGGTGCGCACATCCTGTCCGGCGCAGTCATGGACCCGCGCGCCATCGGTGAACTCCTTCCCGACTGGAAGGCCGCCGGCGCCCCGCTCGACGTCGAAGTGAGCGAGGACCGCTTCCTCTTCCTTACCGAAGCCGGCCATTACAGGGTCCCCGACGCGCTGCTGCCCGACTGCTTCCGCAACCACGGCAATTACGTGATCAGCCTGGCCAACGTTTGCCGCTGGCTGGCGACCCAGGCCGAGGCGCTCGGCGTGGAGATCTTCCCCGGCTTCGCAGCGACCGAGGTGCTGTTCGACGACGCCGGCGCGGTGCGCGGCGTGGCGACCGGCGACCTCGGCATCGACCGCAACGGTGAACGCACCAGCGCGTTCCAGCCAGGCATGGAACTGCATGCCTCGTACACGCTATTCGCGGAAGGCTGCCGCGGCCAGCTCGGGCGCCAGCTCGAGGCGCGCTACGACCTGCGCGCAGGACGCGACCCGCAGGTCTATGGCATCGGCCTGAAGGAGCTTTGGCAGGTCGACCCGTCGAAGCACCAGCCCGGGCTCGTCGTCCATACCGCGGGTTGGCCGCTCGACCGCGACACCTACGGCGGCTCCTTCCTGTACCACCTCGACGACAACCAGGTCGCGGTCGGCTTCGTGGTCGGCCTCGGCTACCGCAATCCCTACCTGAGCCCGTTCGAGGAGTTCCAGCGCTACAAGCAGCATCCGGCGATACGTACCTTCCTCGAGGGCGGCAAGCGCATCGCCTACGGTGCGCGTGCGATCGCCGCTGGTGGCCTGCAGTCGCTGCCCAAGCTGGTGTTCCCGGGCGGCGCACTGGTCGGCTGCGACGCGGGCTTCCTCAATGCATCGCGCATCAAGGGCAGCCATGCCGCGATCAAGTCCGGCATGCTCGCCGCCGAGGCGGCCTTCGCGGCGCTCGGCGAAGGCCGCAGCGCGGATGAACTGAGCGCCTATCCCGAGGCGTTCGCGTCTAGCTGGCTGCACGACGAACTGCATCGCGCGCGCAACTTCAAGCCCTCGCTGTCCAAGGGCCTGCTGACCGGCGCGCTGCTGGTAGGCATCGACCAGGTCCTGCTGCGCGGCAAGGCTCCGTGGACGATGCACCATGCGCATGCCGACCACGAGACCCTTGTCGACAAGCGCAATGCAACGCCGATCAGCTACCCGAAGCCAGATGGCGTGATCTCCTTCGACCGGCTGTCGTCGGTGTTCATCTCCAACACCAACCATTCCGAAGACCAGCCGGCCCACCTGACGCTGAAGGACCCTACGGTACCGGTCCGCATCAACCTCGAGCGCTACGATGCGCCCGAGCAGCGCTACTGCCCGGCCGGCGTGTACGAGATCGTGCACGAGACGGTCGATGGCCGAGACACGCCGCGCCTGCAGATCAACGCGCAGAACTGCGTGCATTGCAAGACCTGCGACATCAAGGACCCCACCCAGAACATCGTGTGGGTGGCGCCCGAAGGAGGGGGCGGCCCCAACTATCCGAACATGTGACGCGAACCGATCCATCCACCCCGAGGTCGCACCCGATGAGTGCTCTGACCGAATCCCCCGCATGGGCGGCGCTCGCCGAGCACCAGCGCACCCTCGCCGGAGGCCACCTGCGCGAATGGTTCGCGGCCGAGCCGGACCGGGCCGCGCGCCACTCGCTCGAAGGCGCCGGCGTGTTCGCCGACTTCTCCAAGCACCGGGTGGACGACCGGGCGCTGGCGCTGCTGCATGCCCTCGCCGTGCAGCAGGACGTCGCCGGCTGGCGCGACCGCATGTTCGCCGGGGATGCGGTGAACACGGCCGAGGAACGCTCCGCCCTGCACACGGCGCTGCGCCGGCCGGCCTCGGCACCGCTCGTGGTGGATGGCACCGACGTGATGCCCGGCGTGGCCGAGGTGCTCGCCAGGATGCGCCAGTTCTGCGCGGCCGTGCGCGACGGCGGGCGGCGCGGCCACACCGGGCAGCGCTTCACCGACGTGGTCAACCTGGGCATCGGCGGTTCCGACCTGGGCCCGGCGATGGTCACCGAAGCACTGCAGCCGTTCACCTCCGACGCGCTGCGCGTCCACTACGTTTCGAACGTCGATGCCGCCGACCTCGCGCCCAGGCTGGCCGGCCTCGATCCGGCAACCACCCTGTTCATCATCTGCTCCAAGACGTTCACGACGATCGAGACGATCACCAATGCCGACACCGCCCGACAGTGGCTGGTCGCCGGGCTCGGCGACCCGCGCGCGACCGGCGCGCACTTCGTCGCGGTCAGCACCAACCTCGAGGGGACGCGGCAGTTCGGCATCGACCCCGGCAACGTGTTCGGGTTCTGGGACTGGGTCGGCGGCCGCTTCTCGCTGTGGTCGGCGGTCGGCATGGCGGTGATGCTGGCGATCGGGCCCGAAGCCTTCGACGAGTTGCTGGCCGGTGCGAGAGCCATGGACGAACACTTCCTGCAGGCGCCGGCCGAGCGCAACCTGCCGATCCGGATGGGCCTGCTCGGAGTCTGGTACGGGAACTTCTTCGGCGCGCGCACGCACGCAGTGCTGCCCTACGACCAGCGGCTGCACCGGCTGCCGGCCCACCTGCAGCAGCTCGAGATGGAGAGCAACGGCAAGTCCGTCGATCGCCAGGGCCGGCGGATCGACCACGCCACCTGCCCGGTCATCTGGGGCTCCCCCGGGACCAACGGCCAGCACGCCTTCTACCAGCTGCTGCACCAGGGCACGCAGTTGATCCCTGCCGACTTCATCGTCGCGCGCCAGCCGCACCATGCGCATCCGCTGCACCATCGCCTGCTGGTCGCCAACTGCCTGGCCCAGAGCGAGGCGCTGGCGTTCGGCAAGACCACCGACGAGGCACGGGCAGAACTCGCCGCGCGCGGCATCTCCGGCGTCCTGCTCGACCTGCTGGCCGCGAACCAGACCTTCGCCGGGAACCAGCCGACGACGACCCTTGTGGTGGAACGGCTCGACCCGCATGCGGTCGGTGCACTGGTCGCGCTCTACGAGCACAAGGTGCTGGTGCAGTCGGCGCTGTGGAACATCAATCCCTTCGACCAGTGGGGCGTGGAACTGGGCAAGAAGCTGGCCCTGCGCATCGGCACATGCCTCGTGCCGGGCGCCGCGCAGGCCCTGGGCCTTGACGGCTCTACCCGCGCGCTGATCGAACGCCTGCGTACCTGAAGGGGCGGCGCCTCGCCGCCCGCCGCGCGAGGCCCTTCCCCCGGCCCGACCGCGCGCGCCTTGCCAGCCAGGCCGCGCTAAACCCCGGCCGGCGGCTGCCGCTATATACAGGCGTTCTGCCTCCCCGGTGCCCGATTGCATCGCGGGCGGGCACTGCCCTGCGCATCCCCCAACCGACCCATACCGCCCCAGATGGCAAGTGTTTCCCCGCTTCCGCTGCCCAGCCTGGCCAATACGAAGGGTCCGGCCGGATTGTGGGCGATTCTGGGGGGCATCCTGCTTTTCGTCGTCCTGGCGACATTTGCGGCGTCGCGGCAGAACGACGCCCGGGCGCTGGCCGAGTTCCGGCATGCCGCCGATCGCTACCAGACGCAGGTCGAGCGCCAGCTGCGCGCCTACCAGGCTCTGACCCTGACGATGGCGGCAGGCCTGAGCACCGGCACCGGTCCGATCTCGCGGGCACGTTTCGAACAGCTTGCGTCGGCCCTGACCGGCTCCGAGGCCCTGGGGCCGCTGGGCGCGGTGTCGCTGCTCGACCGTGTCGAGGATCGCCGTCTGGGGGAATGGGCGCAGGGCCTTCGCAGCGACTATCCCGACCTCGAACTGAAGGTGGCGCGTCAGGGTATACAGGTGGACGACCACCTGCTGGTGCGCAACCGCTGGCCGATCTGGATGGCGATCGACGCCATCGGCCGGGACATGGGCACCCAGCGCCCGCGGGTGGCCGCCGCAATGGAAGCCGACGACGCCAGGTTGCCACAGCTCAGCCAGATCTTCGTCGAGCCGACGCTCGACGGTCCGGCGAGTGCATACGTTTTCATGGCACCGGTCGGCCTGCGGGCGGCGGCGGCCCCGGGACGGCAACTGCCACCGCAATCCACGCCCAGCCTGGACGCCACGGCCGCCCGGCAGTGGGTATCGGTGCTGCTGCTGGCCGAGCAGTTGTTCCAGGCACCGATCGCGGTGGACGCACCGGCCCTGTCGGTGCATGTCGTCGACGTGGACGCACCCGACTCCGAGATCCAGGTGGCCTATGTCTCCCCCGGCCACCGCGGCGGTTCCGGTGCGCGCTTCACGGAAAGCCGCATGCTCTCGGCGATGGGCCGGAGCTGGCATGTGACCTACGCCACGACGCCGGCTTTCGAGGCTGCCCACCGCGACCTCGCCTCCGCGGCGATCGGAACGACCGGCCTGCTGATGAGCATCGGCGTGCTGCTCGCCTTCCTGCGCCTGCGCCGGGCCCAGCGTGCGGCCAGCGTCCAGACCGCGCACAGCGAAGCGCGCTTCGAACAGCTCAATGCGATGCTGCCGATCGGGGTGTTCCAGGCCGATGCCGCAGGCCTGCTCACCGACGCCAACGCCGCTGCCTGCGCGCTGGCAGCGGCGCCGCGCGAGACCCTGCTCGGGCGCGGTTACCTGCGCCGGATCCGCGCCGCCGACCGCCGCTGGCTGCTGGACGAGTGGCGTGCCTTCCTCGCCGGCGGCACCTCGTTCCGGGCCGAGCACCGGCTGCGCACGACCGACGGAGGCGAGCACTGGGTACTGACCGAGGTGGTTCGGCAGGCAACCCCCGACGGCCAGCCCGCAGGCTTCGTCGGCACCAGCGTCGACATCAGTACCCGCCGCGCGTTCGAACTCGACCTGCTGCACGTGCAGCAGAGGGCGATCGCGGCCGAGGCGCGCCTGATGGCCGCGATCGACGCGATGGATTCCGGCTTCGCCCTGTACGGCCCGGACGAACGGCTGGTGATCTGCAACGCCCGCCTGCGCGATTTCTTCGGCCCGCTCGGCGGGCAGGTGCGCCACGGCATGGACCACGAGGGCGCGCTGCGCCTGCTACACCGGGCGCTGTCCGGCACGGACGACCGCGACGCCCAGGACGCGTTCGTGCGCGAGCGAACCGCGTTCGATGACTACGGCATCAGCGCCGTCGAGCAACAGGTCGGCGGACGCTGGTTCAGGGTCACGCGCCGGCGCACGACCAGCGGCGACACCATCGCGCTGCGCACGGAGATCACGCGGGAGAAGCTGCGCGAGCTGGAGGTTCAGCGCCTCGCCGCCGTGGCCAGCCAGACCGCCGATGGCGTGGCCCTGATCGACGCCACCGGGCGCATCGAGTGGGTGAACGCGTCCTACGAGCGGTTGACCGGATTCGGGCTCGACGAGATCCGCAACCTGCGCGGCCGGGATTTCCTTATCGGCCCGATGACCGATCCGGTGGCGAGCGGGACCATCACCGCAGGTGTCGAGTCGTCGCAGCCTTACCAGGTGGAGGTCGTCCACTACACGAAGCAGCGCGAACCGATCTGGTTCGAGGTGCGCAGCCAGCCGCGGTTCGACGCGGCCGGACGTCCGATCGGCTCCATCCAGACCCGGTTCGACATCGGCAAGCGCAAGGCCGCCGAGGCGGCAGTCAAGGCCGCGCTGTCCGAGCAGCGCCGCGCCGAGGCACGGCTGCGCGAATCGATCGATTCGCTCGACGCCGGCTTCTCGCTGTTCGACCGTTCGGAGCGGCTGGTGGTCTGCAACAACCTGTACGTGAAGATTCTGGGCAGCGCCGCTCGGCGCGTGCAGCCCGGCATGCTGAAGGCCGAACTGATCGAGCTGCTGTGGCAGCAGTCGTCCTCCGCGACCGGGCCCGCAAGCGCGGCCATCCGCGACGCATGGGTCGGCGCCAGGCTGGCCGAATTCCGCGCAGCGAACGTCTCCACCGAGTACCCGATCGGCGCCCGCTGGTACAGCACCAGCCACCGGCGCACGCCGGCCGGGGACACCGTGGCCCTGCGCATCGACATCACCGACGCGAAGACGCGCGAAGAGGAGCACCGCAGGCTGGCGATGGTCGCGCGCGAAACGAACGACGGCGTGCAGATCCTGGACACCGAGGGACGGGCGGTGTGGGTGAACGCGGCGTTCGAGCGCATGACCGGCTATTCGTTCGAGCAGGTACGCGGCCGAACGGGCACCGACTACCTCGTCGGCCCGGGCACCAACCCCGGCACCATGGAGCGCATCTCGAACCGCATGGCCTCGCTGCTTCCATACCATGTCGAGGTCCTCAACTACACCCGCGCCGGAGAGCCGGGCTGGTGGGACGTTCGCGGCCAGCCGCTGTTCGACGACAACGGGCTGCAGATCGGCTACTTCCAGACGCGCTTCGACATCACCGCGCGCAAGGCGGCGGAGGCGGCGGCGAGCAACGCGCTGGCCGAGCAGCAGCTGGCGGAGACGCGCCTGCTGCAGGCGATCGAATCGCTCGACGAGGCGTTCGCGTTGTACGACGGCAACGAGCGGCTGGTGATCTGCAACGAACGCAACCGGCGCCTCGCCGGCGACACCCAGGGCCGGATCCGCGTCGGTATGACCAAGCGCGAGGTGCTGGAAGTGATAGCCCGCGCGCAGGTTCCGGACTCCGAAGGCGCGGCGGCGCGCGAGGCCTACATACAGTCGCGCCTTGCCGAGCATCGCACCGGCAACCTGCAGGTCGAGCGCCGGATCGGCCAGGGGTGGTACCGCGTCACCCTGCGCCGCACGCCGATGGGCGACGTGGTGGCGACCCACGCGGACATCACCAGCTCGCGCGAACGCGAGGCACAGCTCGAGAAGCTGTCCCTGGTGGCCAGCCGGACGGCGAACTCGGTGATGATCTGCGATGCCGCGAACCGCGTGGAATGGGTCAACGAGAGCTTCGAGCGGCAGACCGGCTACGCGGTGGACGAAGTCCTCGGACGCTCGGCAGCGGAACTGCTGACCGGCCCGCTGACCGACACCGCGCTGGTGGCCGAGATGGCGCGCATGACCAGCCAGGGGGTCGGCTACCGGGTCGAGCTCATCAATTACCGCAAGAACGGGGATCCGTACTGGGCGAGCGTTGAGCGCCAGCCGATCCGAGACGAGTGCGGGCAGATCGTGCGCTGGATCCGCCTTTCGCTGGACGTGAGCGAGCGCAAGCGAGCGGAACTTGCCCTGCGCGCGAGCGAGGTGAAGAACCGCATGCTCGCCGACGTGGTCCAGCAGACCACCGCAGCCGTGATCACCAAGGACCTCGACAACCGGATCACCACCTGGAACCGGGGCGCGGAACGGCTCTACGGCTACACCGCCGAGCAGGCGGTCGGCCGCCTGTCGCACGAGCTGCTCAACCCGGACATCACCCCGCAGTACCTGAAGGGGCTGCTCGAGCGGGTACGCATCGGATGCACCGACGTGAACCGGCTGCAGCACCAGAAGGCCGATGCCACGCGCATCGACATCGAATCTTCGCATGGACCGCAGCTCGACGACTGCGGCCGGCTGGTCGGCCGGATCACCGTGATCCGGGACATCACCGAACAGTTGCGCGCCCAGCGGTCCATCGAGGCCGCCCGCGCTGCGGCGGAACAGGCGCAAGTCGCGATGTCCACGTTCCTGTCGAACATGTCGCACGAGCTCAGGACCCCGATGCACGCGATCCTCTCATACGCGCGGCTCGGCCAGGAACGCATCTCGAAGGGAACGCCGGAAAAGACCCTGCAGTACCTGGACCGGATCGAGCAGAGCGGCGGCCGCCTGCTGGCCCTGCTCAACGACCTGCTCGACCTGTCCCGGCTCGAGGCCGGCCGGATGCCGATCGATGCAGGCCGGCACGAGCTGTCGCTCGCCGTCGATGCCGCCATCCTCGAAGTGAGCGCGCTCGCACAGTCGCGGCTGCTCGCCGTGGAACGCGCAGGCCTGCGCTCCCTGCCCGCCTGGTTCGACCCGCTGCGCATCGCCCAGGTACTGGCCAACGTCCTCGGCAACGCCGTCAAGTTCAGTTCCCAGGGCGGCACGATCACCGTGTCGCTCGGGCGCGCCACCGCCACCGATGGCACCGGCCTGGCCGAAGTCGTCATCGCCGACCGGGGCATCGGCATCCCGGAGAGCGAGCGCCAGTCGATCTTCGACAAGTTCACCCAGAGTTCGAAGACCCGCACCGGCGCAGGCGGCACCGGGCTCGGCCTGGCGATCTCGCGCGAGCTGGTGCTTGCGCACGGCGGCGAGATCCGGGCAGAGGACAACCCCGGTGGCGGCACCCGGTTCATCTTCACCCTGCCCGAACAGGACCCGTCGGCTACCAGGACCGGGCAGGACGACGAACAGCCCGAAACGCCGCAGGCAGGCCGCAGGGCCGCCTGACATCCCCCGCCACCGGCACGCCTCAAGATCAGGACTGTCCTGCCGTAAACGAGGTGACGATCCGGAGTCCCCGACCGCGATCGCATGCCCCCGCCCGATGTTCCACGCAACCTGCCAACGCCGCGATCGAACACGAAATGCCAGACTTTCCCGACTCGCCCAGCCGCTTGCTGATCGTCGATGATGACCGGTTCAACCGGGAGATCCTGGTCGAGTTCCTGGACGGCGAAGGCTACGAACTGTCGACCGCCGCCGACGGCGAGGAAGGGCTAGCCGCGCTTGCGACGCAGGACGCGCCGTTCGATGCCGTGCTGCTCGACAGGATGATGCCGGGCATGGACGGTATGGAGGTGCTGCGCCGGATCAAGTCGACCCCGGAACTGCGCTGGCTGCCGGTCATCATGCAGACCGCCGCCGCGGCGAAGGATCAGGTGGTCGAAGGCATCGCGGCAGGTGCGTTCTACTACCTGACCAAGCCGTTCGAGATGGAGATGCTGCGCTCCCTCGTGCGTTCGGCGGTCGACGCCTCGCGCACTTATCGCAGGCTGCAGGCCGAGGTCGAGCAGCACCGCGTGCTGATCGGCATGATGAACCGGGCCTCGTTCACCATCCGTACGCCGGATGAAGCCCGCCGGCTGGCCGTGCTGGTCGCCATCGCCGCGCCGGAACCGGACCAGGCCGTGCTGGGCCTGTCCGAACTGCTGCTCAATGCGATCGAGCACGGCAACCTGGCGCTGACCTACGCCGACAAGTCGCGCCTGCGCGAGAGCGGAAACTGGGAGTCCGAGGTCGCGCGGCGGTTGTCGCTGCCGGAGTATGCCCAGCGCACGGTAAGCCTGGAGTTCCGGCGCGACGGCGGCGCGGTCGAGGTACTGATCACCGACCAGGGCAACGGCTTCGACTGGCGACCCTACCTCGAGCTCGATGCCTCCCGGGCCTTCCATTCCCACGGGCGAGGCATCGCGCTGGCGCGCAAGCTGAGCTTCGAGTC
>JAJTHE010000064.1 GCA_021298815.1 Betaproteobacteria bacterium
AATCGAGCGCGCAACGCGCGGCCGACCTGCTGCATGCGCGCTCGGCGCCGGCCGCCATCCCGGCCCTGGCCGTGCTGCCCGAGGGGGCAGCCGCGCCCGCGCGCCCGGCGGCGGGCGCGCCGCAGGCGCCACGGCCCGGCACCGTGGCGCGCGGCGCCGCCGATGTGGCGGTGCCCATCCCGCCGATCCCGGCGCCCAACTACCGCGCGATCGTCGAGCGCTTCGGCCCTTCGGTGGTCGGCATCAATGTCGCGGGCGCGCGGCCGGTGGCCGGCAATCCTTCCGACCCGATGCAGCAGTTCTTCCGCGGCATGCCGGGCATCCCGCAGCCGCGCGGCGATGCGCCTTTCCGCGGCCAGGGCTCGGGCTTCATCGTCAGCGCCGACGGGCTGGTGCTCACCAATGCACACGTGGTGCGCGACGCGCAGGAAGTGACGGTGAAGCTGCAGGACCGCACGGAACACCGTGCACGCGTGCTGGGCATCGACCGCGCGACCGACATCGCGGTGCTGAAGATCGACGCCACCGGCCTGCCGGCGGTCGTGCTCGGGGATCCCTCGCAGGCGAGGGTGGGCGACTACGTGCTGGCGATCGGTGCACCCTTCGGCTTCGAGCAGAGCGCGACCCAGGGCATCGTCAGCGCGAAGGGACGTTCGCTGCCGGGCGATTCCCGCGTGCCTTTCATCCAGACCGACGCGGCGGTGAACCCGGGCAACTCCGGCGGCCCGCTGTTCGACGGTGCCGGGCGGGTGATCGGCATCAACTCGCAGATCTATTCGAGCAGCGGCGGCTTCCAGGGCCTCGCCTTCGCGATCCCGATCGACGTGGCCATGCGCATCAAGGACCAGATCGTCGCCACCGGGCGCGCCGACCATGCGCGGCTGGGCGTCGTGGTGCAGGACCTCGACCAAGCGCTGGCCGAGTCGTTCGGCCTGCAGCGGCCGGACGGTGCCGTGATCAGCGCGGTGCAGGCCGGCGGCGCGGCGGCCGCCGCCGGCCTGCGGCCGGGAGACGTGGTGGTGCGCGTGGCCGGCCAGCCGGTCAATACCGCAGCCGAGCTGTCGCAGCGCATCGGCGCGGCGCGGCCCGGTGAAACAGTGGCGCTGCAGGTCTGGCGCGATCGCGCACAGCGCGAGGTACGCGTCCAGTTGCAGAGCGTGTTGCAGGCAGAGGCTGCGGAAGGCGCACGCCCTGCGCCGGCGCCGGCGCAGCGCAGGCCGGGATGACGCGGTCCGGCGGCCATGGGCGCAGGCGGTTTCCGCGACCGTGCCCGGCCGGCCGTGCCCAGTTCGCCCTCGGTTTTCCCCCGGTTTTCCCTCAGGCCGCGATGCCGCTCGCCGTCGATTGCCTGCTCGACAGCCAGTCGTTCATCGCATCGCCATTCAGGGGCGGGCAGATCAGGTAGCCCTGCAGGTCGTCGCAGCCGCAGTCGCGCAGGAAGCGGACCTGCTGCACCGTCTCCACGCCTTCGGCCACCGTGGTGAGCTGCAGCGCGTGCGCCATCTGGACGATACCGGTGACGACCGCTTCGTCGTCGTCCCGGTTGCCGAGGCCCTGCACGAAGGTGCCATCGATCTTCAGCCGGTCGATCGGCAGCCGGGTAAGGTTGCTCAGGCTCGAGTATCCGGTGCCGAAGTCGTCGATAGCCACCGTCACGCCGAGCGCCTTCAGGTCGTGCACGAAGGCACTGGCCGGGCCGGCGCCGCGCAGCAGCAGGGTCTCGGTGACCTCGATCTCCAGCCGCGAAGGGTCGAGCCGGCTGTTGCCGAGCGCCTGGCTGATCCGTTCCACCAGGTCCGCGCGGGTGCACTGCAGGGTGGACAGGTTCACGCTGATGCGGGCGTTGGAGATGCCGCGGCGCGACCACTCGGCAGCCTGGCTGCAGGCCTGCTCGAGCACCCAGTCACCCATCGCGTCGATCACGCCGATGTCTTCGGCCAGCGGCAGGAAGGCGGCCGGCAGCAGCAGGCCCTGCTCGGGATGCTGCCAGCGCAGCAGCGCCTCGACCACGCGCACGTGGCCTGCCCGGGACGAGATCTGCGGCTGGTAGTGCAGGCGCAGTTCATCCCGGTCCACCGCCTTCTCTATCGCGCAGCCGAGCGCATGGCTGGACTTGGTACGCGCGTCGATCTCGTTGGAGAAGCACTGCAGGTTGGCGCGTCCGCTGGACTTCGCCTGGTACATCGCCGCATCCGCGCTGCGGATCAGCGAGACCGCGTCGGCGCCATCGAACGGGTAGAGCGCGAGCCCCAGGCTGGGCGTCACCGTGATCGAATGGCCCATGACCTCGTAGGGCATCTTCATGCCCTTGAGCAGCTTGGTGCAGACCTGGCGGGCATCGCTGGTGCCGGTCACGTCCGACAGCAGGATCACGAACTCGTCGCCGCCCAGGCGCGCCACGGTGTCGCTCTCGCGCAGCAGCGTGCGCGCGCGTTCGCCGACCGCGCGCAGCAGCGCATCGCCGGTGGCGTGGCCGAGCGTGTCGTTGATCCGCTTGAACCGGTCCAGGTCGCAGAACACCACGCCGACGCAGCGCGAATTGCGCCGCGCCATCGCGATCGCGCCGGCGACCCGGTCCTCGAGCAGCGCGCGCGTGGGCAGGCCGGTCACCTGGTCGAAGTTGGCCAGGGCATGGTTGTGCTGCTCGAGCTTCTTGCGCGCGGTGATGTCGGTCGACACGCCCAGGAGAAGCGGCTGGCCGTTGTCGCCCGACAGTGGCGTCTTCACCGTCTGGAACCAGCGCGAGTCGCCACCGTGCGTGCGGAACTCGTCGTCGAAGACCATCGTGCGCCCCGAGGCCAGTACTTCCTCGTCCACTCGCCGGTAGCGCTCGTGGTCCTCGGGGCAGGGCAGGAGGTCGGCCAGCAGCGCGCCCTCGACTTCGTCGACCGTGCGCGCCATGGTCTCGGCCACCGCGCGGTTGGCGATCAGGAAGCGGCCGTTTGCATCGCGCACGTAGACCAGCGACGGTACGGTGTCGATCACCTGCCGCATGAACCAGCGTTCCCGGGCGAGTGCCAGTTCGACCGCTGCGTGCGCGGTGATGTCGCGCGTGATCACGGCGGCGGCGACGATGCGCCCGTACGCGTCAAGAATGGGGGAAAGCGTCTCGCGGACGTATAGCGTGCGGCCGTCGCGCAGCCGGCGCTCGATCTCGATGTCGCGCACCGTCTCGCCCTCGGCCACCCGCCGAAGCCGATCGGACATCGAGGACGAGCCGCCCGCGTCGGCGAACAGCCGGTCAATCTGGCGGCCGATGGCGCGCGCACCCGGGATACCGTAGAGCCGCTCGGCACCGCTGTTCCAGCTCAGGACCTTTCCGTCGAGGGTCTTGCTGATGATCGCGTCGTCGGAGGACTCGACCATCGCGGCGATGGTGCGCAGGCGCGCCAGTTCTTCCGGCATGCGACCGCTCGCGCGGCGTGGCCAGGCGGGCCGTTCCGCTGCCGGCTCATCGAGGCTCGATGAGCCGGCAAGCGTCGGCGCCATGGCCTTCCGCGAAGTCTTGCCGGTCTTCGATCGTCTGGGGTCTGGGACGAGCACGCTGCGCCTTTCCGATGAGTCGGTGGAGCGGGTACCCGCGGTCGGCCGGCAGGGCTGCAGTCGAGTACTTAAACTCTTTATCGGTAGCGCTCGCTCACTTCTTTAGGTTGCTCTCGGGCCAGGAGAGGATCTTTCGCATTCGATGAGAGAAATCCGGCCGACCTCAGGCCGGTCCCAACTGCGCCAGCGCCTCCTGGCGGGACATCCAGTCCGTCTCGGCGGCCTCCAGGCGCTGCCTGACCTCGGCGCTGCGCTGGAGGGCTGCAGCCAGTTCGGCCTGGCGGGGAGGCAGGTAGATCGATGCGTCGCCGAGTTGTCCCTCGAGCCGGGCTTTCTCGGCCGTCAGTCGTTCGATCTCCTGTTCGAGCTTCGCGATCTCGCGTTCGATCGGCTTGCGCTGCGCGGTGCCGGCAGGCGATTTTCCGGGGCGCGCGACGCCGGCGGCCGTCGGCGCTGCAGCCGTCGCCACGACCGGCTTCGGCGCCTCGGCCGCCTCGCGTGCGGCTGCCTTGTTCCCGCCGCGGGGTTTCGAGCCGCCCCCGGCGCTGCCGCCGCCCCCGCCGCCGGCGCCGCCGGCGCCAGCGCTACGCGCGGCGGCCCGGGTGCGCTGTTCGAGCCACTGGCGGTAGTCGTCGAGGTCGCCGTTGAACGGCTCGACCTTGCCGTCGGCGACCAGGATGAATTCGTCCGCGGTCGAGCGCAGCAGGTGGCGGTCGTGGGAGACCAGGATCAGCGTGCCGTCGAACTGGGCGAGCGCCATGGTCAGCGACTCGCGCATCTCGAGGTCGAGGTGGTTGGTCGGTTCGTCCAGCAGCAGCAGGTTCGGCCGGCGGAACACGATCGTCGCCAGCGCGAGGCGCGCCTTCTCGCCGCCCGAAAAGGGCGCGATCTTCGACACGGCCATGTCTCCGCCGAAGTCGAAGCGACCCAGGAACGCGCGCAGTTCGCCTTCCTTCGCCCGCGAGTTGATCTCGCGCGCGAGCCGGGTGAGGTGGCCGATCGGCGTGTCGTCCGGACGCAGGCGTTCGATCTCGTGCTGGGCGAAATAGCCGATCGCGAGGTTGCGGCCGAGCGTGAGGTCGCCGCCCAGCGGCGCGAGTTCCCCGGCCAGCGTGCGCACCAGCGTGGTCTTGCCCTGGCCGTTCGCGCCGAGCACGCCGATGCGCTGGCCGGGGATCAGGGTCAGGCTCACGCTGCCCAGGATGATCGTCGGCTTGCCCGTGCCGGGCCGGCCATCGTTGCCCGCGGCCGGATAGCCGCAGGCGACGTGGTCCATGTGGATCATCGGATTCGGGCTCTGGCCCGCGTCGGCGAACTCGAACTGCACCGGGCTCGATGCATGGGCCGGCGCCACCAGGGTCATGCGCTCGAGCGCCTTGACCCGGCTCTGCGCCTGCCTCGCCTTGCTGGCCTTGGCCTTGAAGCGGGCGATGAAGGACTCCAGGTGGGCGATGTGCGCCTGCTGCTTCACGAAGGCCGACTGCTGCACGGCGAGCTGGATCGCCCGTTCCTTCTCGAAGGTGGAGTAGTTGCCGCCATAGCGCTTGAGCGTCCCGCCATCCAGGTGCAGCGTGACGTTGATCGCCGAGTCGAGGAAGTCGCGGTCGTGCGAGATGATCACCAGCGTGCCGGCATAGCGCGCGAGCCAGTCTTCCAGCCAGACGATCGCGTCGAGGTCCAGGTGGTTGGTCGGTTCGTCGAGCAGCATGAGGTCGGACGGCGACATCAGCGTCTGGGCCAGCGCCAGCCGCATCTTCCAGCCGCCGGAGAAGCTCGAGACCGGGTTGTCGAGCTGCCCGGGCTTGAAGCCCAGGCCGAGCAGGAGCGACTCGGCACGCGAGCGGGCGGTGTAGGCATCGTGGTCGGCGAGGCGCGCATGCAACTCGCCGGCCGCATGGCCGTCGTGGGCGGCTTCGGCCACCTCGAGGTCGGCTTCGAGCTGGCGCAGTTCGCGGTCGCCGTCGATCACGAATTCGGTGGCTGCCCGTTCGCTGTGCGGCGCATGCTGGGCCACGTGCGCGATGCGCCAGTGGGCCGGGATGAAGACATCTCCGGCATCGGGTAGCAGTTCACCGAGCAGCAGCGAGACGAGGGACGACTTGCCGCTGCCGTTGTCCCCGACCAGCCCGACATGCTCGCCGGGGGCGATCTGCACGGTTGCATCGGAGACAAGCAGCTTGGCGCCACGGCGGAGTGCGAGGTTCTGGAAGCGGATCATCCTCCGATTATCGCCCGTCACGCGGGTAACATCGATGCTCGATCGCGTGGGCGTACGACGAGGCGCCCGCGCGCCATGCAGACGAGGAGGTTGCAGATGGCGATCCTGGTGACCGGCGGAAGCGGTTATGTGGGGCTCAACGTGGTCGAGGCGCTTGCAAGGGCCGGGCGCGAGGTGGTTTCGTTCGACATGACCCTGCCGCCCCCGGTGGCGGCGGCGGAACTGTCCGCGCTGCCCGGCAGGGTGCATCCGGTCGACGGCGACCTGATGGACGGCGGTGCGCTCGACCGCGCGTTCCGCGCGGCGCCGATCGAGGCGGTGATCCACACCGCGGCCGTGACCTCGGGGCCGGCGCGCGAGGCGGCCGAGCCGCAGCGTGTGTTCCAGGTCAACGTGCTGGGGACCATCGGCCTGCTCGAGGCGGCGCGCCGCGTCTCGGTACGCCGCGTGGTGGTCACCAGTTCAGGGGCGGCCTACGGCGAGTCGCTCTATCGCCCCGGCCTGATGCAGGAGGACGCCACGCCGGTGCTGCCGACGACGCTCTATGCGACCACCAAGTACGCGGCGGAGCGCACCGCGCGCCGGCTCGCGGAGCTGTGGCAGATGGAAGTCGCCTGCACCCGACTGGGCACGCTGATCGGGCCGTGGGAGCGCGACGGTTCATCGCATGCGCAGGGCGTGCGAGACAACTTCGGCCCGCATTCCCAGCTCGCCCGCATCGCCGTGGCTGGGGGCGAGGCCGTGCTGCCGCCGGACGAATGCACCCGCGACTGGGTGTACAGCCCCGACGTGGGCCGTGCACTGGTGCTGCTGGCCGATGCGCCGCGGCTGCCGCATGCGGTCTACAACCTCAGCGCGGGCATCGACTGGGGCGGCGACATCGCGGCCTGGTGCGAGGTGCTGGCGGCGCGCTTTCCCGGCTTCCGGCACCGCGTCGCATGGCCCGGCGAGGCCCCGAACGTGCACTACACCGATCGCGCGCGCAGCCTGATGGCGGTGGATCGCTTCGAGGCCGACCACGGCTTCGTCGCCACCCGCAACCGGGCGGCGATCCACCGCGCGTTCGCCGACTGGGTGGAGCGGGTCGGCCGCGCCTGGAACGCGGGCTGAGCGCGGCATCAGTCCGGCACGGCCCCCGAAGCCTTGATCACCTCCGCCCACTTGCGGTTCTCCCTGCGGATGAAGTCGACGTACGCCGCCGGACCGAGGAAGGTCGCTGTGCCGCCGACGCCGGCGAAACGCTCCTGCACGTCGGGCATCGCGACCATCCGTGCGCTCTCCTTCGCCAGCCGGTCCACCACCGAGGCGGGCAGCCCGGCGGGGCCGGACAGGCCTGTCCAGATCGCGCCTTCGACACTCGGGTAGCCGGCTTCGGCCATCGTCTGCACGTCCGGGAAAAGCGCGGCGCGCTTCTCGGACAGCGCCGCGATCACGCGCAGCCGCCCGGCCTTTACCTGGCTGATCAACGAGGGCAGGCTGTCGAACATCACCTGCACCTGCCCGCTGGCGATGTCGGTAACCGCGGCCGCGGCGCCCTTGTAGGGGACGTGGGTCATCGGCACGCCGGTGGCGAGCTTGAACTGCTCGCCCATCAGCTGCGGCCCGCTGCCGTTGCCGGCCGAGGCGAACAGGAAGCCGCCCGGCTTCGCCTTCGCCAGCGCGATGAATTCCTTCACCGTCTTCGCCGGCAGGTCGGCATTGATCGCCATCAGTGCCGGCAGCACCGCGACCAGCGACACATGGGTGAAGTCGCGGAACGCGTCGTAGGGCAGCTTGCGGTAGAGCACCGGGGCGACGCCGTGCGAGGTGCTGGTGGACAGCAGCAGGGTGTGGCCGTCCGGCAGGGCCTTGGACACCAGTTCCGAGGCGGCGATGCCGCCTGCGCCGGCGCGGTTCTCGACGAGCACCGGCTGGCCGAGCGTTTCGGTGAACTTCGAGCCGACCACGCGCGCCGTGAAGTCGAGCGCGCCGCCCGGCGGTACGTGGACGATCAGCCGCAGCGGGCGGTCGGGGAAGGCCGGTTGCGCGGCGGCTGGCGCGGGCAGTGCGGCGGCCAGCACGGTGCCGGTGGCCACGAGGGTTGCGCCGAATGTGCTGGAGACTGCGCGGCGGGCACGCGGAGGCGGGCTACACTGCAGTTGAGATGCATCGATCCGTTCCATGGCGTCTGCTCCTGCTGGCGTGCGCTGCTGCGGCGATCGGGCCCCGTTCATGCCGCGGCCGGCTGCGCCACGAGCCTGCGCAGCAGCGGTGCAACGAACGGGATCGAGAGTGCAAGTACGCTCGCGGCAAGCAGCGAGATGCAGATCGGGCTGCGCACGAAGACGCCCGGGTCCGCGCCGGAGATGGTCATCGCCTGCCGGAACGACTGCTCCATCATGCCACCGAGCACGAGCGACAGCACGAGCGGCGCGACCGGGACCGCCAGCTTGCGGAACACGTAGCCGATCACGCCGAAGCCGAGCGCGAGGTAGAGCTCGAAGATGTTGCCGTTGACCGCGAAGATGCCGATCGCCGAGATCGACACCACCATCGGCAGCAGCAGCCCGATCGGGATGTAGAGCAGGCGGACGAATACGCCGACCAGCGGCAGGTTCAGGACCAGCAGGACCAGGTTTCCGATGTACATGCTGGCGATGAGCCCCCAGACCAGGTCGGGCCGCTTCTCGAACAGCAGCGGCCCGGGCTGCAGGCCGTACATGATGAACGCCGCGAGCAGCACGGCGGTCGACCCGGAGCCGGGCACGCCCAGCGTGAGCAGCGGCACCATCGCGCCGCCGGTGGAGGCGTTGTTCGCCGCCTCGGGGCCGGCCACGCCTTCGATCATGCCGGTGCCGAACTTCGCCTTCTCGCGCGAGAGCATGCGCTCGACGCTGTAGGACAGGATGGTGGCGATGGTCGCGCCGGCGCCGGGCAGCACGCCCTTGAAGAAGCCGATGCCGGTGCCGCGCAGGATCGGCATCACCGAGCGCCGCCATTCCTCGCGGGTGAGCCACAGGCTGCCCGACATGCGGATGATCTCGGAGCGTCCCTTGAGCAGGTCCTCCAGGCCGGAGAACACCTCGGCGATCGCGAACAGGCCGACCACGACCACGATGAAGCCGATGCCATCCTGCAACTCGGGCAGGTCGAAGGTGAAGCGCTGCTGTCCGCTCTGCAGGTCGATGCCGATGGTCGCGAACATCAGCCCGAGGAACATCGACAGCAGGCCCTTGGCGAGCGAAGGCCCGGTCAGCGCGGCCACCGACGTCATCGCGAACAGCATCAGCGTGAAGTACTCGGCCGGCCCGAACTTCAGGGCGAAGCCGGCGAGCGGCACCGCCAGCAGCGACAGCAGCACCACCGAGATGGTGCCTGCCACGAACGAGGCGATCGCCGAGATCGCCAGCGCCGCGCCGGCGCGGCCGCTGCGCGCCATCGCGTAGCCGTCGAGCGCGGTCATCACCGACGAGGATTCGCCCGGCGTGTTGATCAGGATCGACGTGGTCGACCCGCCGTACATCGCGCCGTAGTAGATGCCGCACAGCATGATCAGCGAGGAGGTCGGCTCGATGCCGTAGGTGATCGGCAGCAGCAGCGCGATCGCGGCGGCCGGTCCGATGCCGGGCAGCACCCCGATCACCGTGCCGAGCAGGCAACCGAGGAACACATAGGCGAGGTTGAGCGGCTGGGCCGCGACCGAGAAGCCGTGCAGCAGGTGGTCGAAGGCGTCCAAGGGTGGCGTCGTCCCCGCGTCAGAAGGGCAGGATGCCCTGCGGCAGCCGCACCGAGAGCACGCGCGTGAACAGTACCCATGCGCCGATGGTGAAGCCTGCCGCCGTGCACAGGTTGGCGACCCTGTGGCCGGCGTTGAACACGGACATCAGGCCGGCCAGGAACACGGCGGTGGAGAGCACGAACCCGGCCCGCTCGAACACGAAGAAGTACAGCGCGGTCCATGCCGTGATGCCGGCCACCATCAGCGTGGAGCGCAGGTCGAACGGCTGGTTGCCCTCCAGCAGCACCGGCACCCGGCCGTCGCGCGTGCGCCAGAGGTCGACCACCATCAGCAGCGCGCACAGGAACAGCCCGCCGCTGACCAGGATCGGGAAGATCTTCGGACCCAGCGGGTCGGCCAGTTCCGGGTAAGGCAGCTCGAGCGTGGCGCGCAGGTAGGCTGCTGCGGTCGCCAGCGTGGCAACCAGCAGCAGCACTGCGGGCAGGCGGCGCAGCGCCGGTGCGGGCGCCGCCGGCTTCGCGGAGGAGGCGTTCAACGGACCTGCGTCACTGTCCGGCCTTCAGTGCACCGAGGTCGGACATGATGCTGCGCGCTTCCTCGTGCTCCCTCTTCATGAAGGCGGCTGCCTCGCGCGACGGCATGAAGCCGAACTCCCAGCCGTTCTCCGCGACGAACTTCTTCCACTCGGGCGTCTTCATCGTGCGCGCGAACACGTCGTCCCAGAAGTCGATCTGGCCCTGGGTCATGCCGCGCGGCCCGAGGAACACGTACCAGCTGTCCTGGATCACGTCGAAGCCCATCTCGCGGAAGGTCGGCACGTCGGGCATGCTCGCCGCGCGCTTGGGCGAGGAGATGCCGAGGATGCGCATCTTGCCCGACTGCATGTGGGGCACCGCGTTGTTGGATGCGTTGACCATCGCGTCGATATGCCCGCCGAGCACGTTGGTGGCCGCCTCGGCGCCGCCGCCGAAGGTGACCATGCGCAGCTTGCGTGGATCGGAGCCGACCGCCCGGGCGAGCAGCGCCACCACGAAGTGGTTGGTGCTGGCCAGCGTGCTGCCGGGCGAGATCGTGAGCGAGGCGGGATCCTTGCGCAGCCGGTCGGCGAAATCCTTCAGCGTCTTTATCGGCGATTCGGTGCGCACCGACAGCGACACCGGCTCGGTGCCGATGTACGGCAGCACGGTCATGTCGTTGTACGTGAGGTTGGTGCGGCCCGCGAGCTGGTTGGTGAGGATGCCGGCCTGCGCGATCGCGATGTAGTGGCCGTCGCCGGCCTTCTGGCTCACGTAGGTGTAGGCGAGGGTGCCGCCACCGCCGACGCGGTTGGCCACCACCGCGTCGACGATCTTGTTGTCGGCCCAGATCTTCTGCAGCGCGCGCGCCGCCTTGTCGTTGCCGCCGCCGGGCGAGGCGAACACGACCAGTTCGACCGTGCGGCTGGGCTTCCAGCCCTGTGCCTGCGCCGGCGCCGTGGACAGCGAGAAGCCGAGCAGCGTGCCGGACGCGAGCGCGGCCATGCGCAGCATCGTGCGCCGGGTGGATGCGACCAGCGGCAGTTTTCGTGACATGCGGGAATCGGGGTGCATTGTGCTGCTCCGTCGTTCAGGGGACGCCCGGCCGCGAGGCTGCGGGCAGCGGACGGCGGATTCTGCAAGCAATCGGTGTACCACTGCAATCCCGGGCGTGCGTCATTTGGCGGGCTTGGTCCACGCATCCGCGCCCGCCGTGCCCGGGGTCGGTGCGACCGGCCCGTCGCGTTCGATCATGCCGTCGCGCAGTTCGATCACGCGGTCGCAGCGGGCGGCGAGCCGCGGGTCATGCGTGACCACGATGAACGCGCAGCCGCGTTCGCGGTTGAAGCGGCGCAGCAGCGCAAAGGCCTCGTCCGCGCTGTGGGTATCGAGGTTGCCGGTCGGCTCGTCGGCGAGCACGAGGTCGGGGGCGAGCGCGAGCGCGCGGGCGATCGCCACCCGTTGCTGCATTCCACCGGACAGTTCTCCCGGGCGCTTGTCCGCCGCATCCGACAGTCCGACGGCCGAAAGCAGCTCCCGCGCGTTGGCGCGGATCGCCGGGGTGAACGCCCCGTCGCGCATCAGGCCGGGCAGCATCACGTTCTCGAGCGCGCTGAACTCGGGCAGCAGGTGGTGGAACTGGAACACGAAGCCGAGCGTGTCCAGGCGGGCGCGCGTGCGCTCGTCGTCGCTGGCCGTGCCGGTGGGCACGCCCTTGAGCCGGTACTCTCCCTCGCTCGGCCGGTCGAGCAGGCCGAGCAGGTTGAGCAGCGTGCTCTTGCCCGAGCCGGACGGGCCTATCAGCGATGCGAACTCGCCAGCGCCGACGGTGAGGTCGATGCCGCGCAGCACGCGGGCTTCGTTGGGCAGGCCTTCGTTGAAGCGCTTGCCCACGCCCGACAGGGCGACGATCGGCACGCCGCCGGCAGGCTGCCCGGGACTGGCCTGCCCGGTCTTCACATCCGGATCGCCTGTGCCGGGTCGAGGCGCGCCGCGCGCCGCGCGGGAAGCGCGGCGGAGATCACGCCGAGCACGACCGCCCCGAGCGTCGTGTAGGCGTAGAGCGGGAAGTCGAGGTGCGCGGAGAACAGCCGGCTGCCATCGGCCGACGTCAGTATCCCGCTCATGAACTGCGCCAGCGCATAGCCGATCGCGCAGCCCAGCAGGGCGCCGATCAGTCCGATGATCGCGCCCTGCACCAGGAACACGCGCAGCACGCGGCCGCGCGAGGTGCCCATCGCGCGCAGGATGCCGATCTCGCGCGTCTTCTGCACCACGGCCACCATCAGCACGCTGGCGACGCCGATCGCCACCACCAGCCCGAACGTGAAGCGGATCATGCGCGTCATCAGCGTCTGGTTCGACAGCGCCACCATGAGCTGCTGGTTGGTGCGGATCCAGCTCTCGACCAGGTGCGGGATGGTGCGCGACAGCTCGTCGGCCACGCGTTGCGCATTCCACAGGTCGTCCACCGTGATCTCGATGCTGGTGACGCCGCCGGGCAGTGCATGCAGCGCCTGCGCGGTCGCCAGTCCGACGAAGGCATAGAGCTGGTTGAGGTTCTTGGCCCCGAGGTCGAAGATGCCGCGCACCCTGTAGGTGTCGCCGGCGGAGGTCGGGGTCGACAGGCGCACCGTGTCGCCGACGCCGACGCCGAGGTCTTCGGCGAGGTCGCGCCCGAGCAGCACGTCGCCGGGGTCCACCTGCAGGGTGCCGGCGACCAGCTTCCGGTCGAGCCGGGTCACCGCGGCGTAGGGCTGGGCGACGATGCCGATGATGCTGAGCGACTTGTTCGAGGCGCCGCGGGTCACCAGTCCGGGGCCTGAGACCAGCGGGGAGATCGCGCGCACGTCGGCGTTCTCTCGCAGCCGGGCCACCGTCGCCTGCCACTGGTCGATCGAGCGCAGGCGCTGGCCGCGCGGCTGCACGTCGGACAGCACGACCGGCGCAGCGGCCTGCGCGTCCGCCTGCAGGCTCCCCCCGGGGCTGGTGGCGGCCGGGCCCCCGGCGCTGCCCGGGCGCAGCGGCCTTGCCACTTCCTCCAGCGGCTTGATCGTCACGTGCGGCTGCACGCCTAGCGTGCGCTGCACGATGTCGCGCTGCAGGTCGCCGAGGAACCCGGTGATGAACACGATGAAGGCGATTCCGAGCGCGGCGCCGACGATGATCAGGGCCGTCTGCAGCCCGCCTTCGCGCAGGAAGCGCCAGGCGACGATCCACTCGAAGCGCATCAGCGCAGGTCCTGCGCGGCGGTCATCGCACGCGCGCCCGTGCGCCGTCGGCCAGGCCGCGGGTGAGCAGCACCGTGTCGCCAGCCTCGAGCCCGGACAGTACCTCGACCTTCGCGCCGCCGCGGATGCCCAGGGTCACCGGCACCGTGGCCACCCGTCCGTCCTCCAGCCGCTGCACCGTCGCACGGCCTTCGGCCTCGCGCACCGCCGCCGCCGGGACCACGCGTGCGCGGTCCTTGCTCGCCACCTCGATGTCGATCGACACCGTCATGTCGGCACGCAGGTAAGGAGGTGGCGCCGCCACCCGGAAGCGGCCCTCGACCGAGCCGCGCGAGGTGTCCACGCCCGGGCTCACGTAGTACAGCACCGCATCGAAGCGTTCGCCCGGGAAGGCGTCGCTGGAGGCGATCGCCCGGCTGCCTTCGCGCAGGTAGGGCAGGTTCCTCTCGTCGATCTGGGCGGTGAGCCGGGTCTCGCCGCGCGAGGCGATGACCAGCAGGCGCTTGGCCGAGGTGACGATGTCGCCCGGCTCCACGCTGCGCACCAGGACCGTGCCGGGCACCGAGGCGCGGATCACCGTCTGTGCCAGCTTCGCCTCGGCCAGCTCGCGTGCAGCGGCCGCCTCGCGCAGGCGCACCACGGCATCGCGCGCGGCGACGCCGGTGCTGCCCTGCGCCCGCCGCTGGGTACGTGCCGACTCGACCTGGCTGCGCGCGACGGCCACCTGGCGCTCGGCATCGTCGAGCCGGGCATCGCTGATGAAGCCCTTGTCGCGCAGTGCCCGCTGGCGCTGGTAGTCCGCCTCGGCGAAGCGCAGCTGCGCTTCGGACTGCGCCAGCGCGTCCGCCGACTGCGGCAGGGACAGTTCGGCGACGCTGGCGATGCGGGTGCGCGCGGTCGCTTCGGCGGCCCGTGCCTGCTCGAGGCCGGCGCGCAGTTCCTGCGGGTCGAGCTCGATCAGTGGCTGGCCTGCCTCGACCACGTCGCCTTCGGTGACCCGGACCTGCGCGACGCGGCCGGTGATCACCGAGCCGATCTCGATGCGGTTGGGCGCCTGTACCCTGCCGCTGACCACGATCGCGTGCACGATCGGGGCGTCCTCGGCACGCGCCACCTCGACCGCCGGTCCGCGCCACTTCATCCAGACCACGCCTGCCGCGGCCGCGGCGACCAGCAGCGCTACGATCCCGCCCGTGCCCCAGCGCGCCAGCTTCATCGCGACACCTGCTTCACAGAAGCCGCGACAGGTCGCGCGCGCCCAGCCCGGGCAGGTCGAGGTCGCAGTGGCGCGAGATGGTCATCACCTTGAACAGCTCGCCCATTTCGGCCGGCGAAAGCAGTCGCTGCGCAGCGGCCGCCTGAGGCAGGTAACGGCCCGGCTGGTCGGCCGGTGTGCGGCCAAGCAGCCCGGCGATGCCCGCGTCCAGCAGGAAATGAGCCTGCGTGGTGTAGCCGGCGAGTCGGCCGCCGGCGCCGATGGCGGCTTCGGCCACGGCGGTGAAATCCACATGGGCGGTGATGTCCTGCAACCCGGGCAGGAAGAACGGATCGGTGTGGGCATGCTGCCGATAGTGGCACATCAGCGTGCCCTGCCGCCGCTGCGGGTGGTAGAACTCGGCCCGGCCGAAGCCGTAGTCGATGAACAGGGCGATGCCCGAGGCGAGGCGCTCGACCAGCGAGGCCGCCAGCGCGGCGGCGGCCGGCGCGACTTCCGACAGGTAGCCGGGCGCATCGGCCGGCACCGGCAGCCGCGACACCGCCGCCCGCAGACCGGCGTCCTCGATCGGCCGGTCCACCCAGACGAAGGCCGCGGGGGGCACGCCGTCGCCGGCCGGCGGGGGCGGAGGGGCCTGAGGGGCCGGAGGGGCCGCCGCCACGCAGCGCTCGAGCGGGCCGTCCGGCGTCCAGTGCACCAGGTGCACCGGCACCACGTCCAGCACTTCGTTGGCGACGATCGCGCCGTGCACCGACGCGGGCAGCGCATCCAGCCAGCGGATGCGCGCGAGCAGTGCCGGATGGCGGGCGGCGATCGCCTCGCGCTGGCGTGCCCGCAGTTCGCCGCTCAGCTCGAGGATCGTGTAGTGCGCGGGCAATGCGTCCAGTTCCTGCAGGGTATCGAGCAGGTCGCAGGCCAGGCGGCCGGTGCCGGCGCCGAGTTCCAGCAGTTCCCGGCCCGGCGGGCGAAGCACCGGGGCCAGCGTGCGCGCGAGCGTATGGCCGAACAGCGGCGTCAGTTCCGGGGCGGTCGTGAAGTCGCCCGCCGCGCCGAACTTGCGCGCGCCACCGGTGTAGTAGCCGAGCCCGGGCTCGTACAGCGCCTGCTCCATGTAGCGCGAGAAGTCGATCGCGCCGCCGGCAGCGCCGATCGCGCCGCGGATCCGGGCGGCCAGGGCACGGGACGCGGCGAGGGCGTCGGGCCCGGGTTCTGGCAGCGCCGCCAGCGGGCGGAGGGTGGATTGCATCGGCAGGAGCGTCGGTTGCGCACGGTCGCGCGCGAAGGGCGTGCTGGGGCGTACGAGGGCGTACGGGGGGCGGTTGCGGGATGCCCGGGGACAAGGATTCCCGGGAATCGTGGCCTGGCCGGACGCGAGGTAATATGTCGATTGAACTACGGGAGCGTGCAGCGGTGCAAGGACAGGTGGTACTGATCACGGGCGGGGCGAAAAGGGTGGGGGCCGCCATCTGCCGCAGCCTGCATGCCGCGGGCGCGAGCCTGATGGTCCACTATCGCAGTTCGACGAAGGAAGCGCACGCGCTGCAGGACGAACTGAACGCGGTGCGGGCCGATTCGGTGGCGCTGACCCGTGCCGACATCCTCAAGCTGTCCAGCCTGCCGTCGCTGGTGAACGATACCGTCGAGCGTTTCGGCAAGCTCGACGTGCTGATCAACAACGCGTCGAGCTTCTACGCGTCGCCGGTCGGCGAGATCACCGAGCAGGCCTGGGACGACCTGATGGGCACCAACCTGAAGGCGCCGCTGTTCCTCTCCCAGGCCGCGGCGCCGCACCTGCGCCGGTCGCACGGCTGCATCGTCAACATCGTCGACATCCATGCCGAACGGCCGCTTAAGAACTACCTGGTCTACAACGCGGCCAAGGGTGGACTGGTCACGCTGACCCGGTCGCTCGCGCGCGAGCTCGGCCCCGAGGTGCGGGTCAATGCAGTGGCGCCGGGTGCGATCATGTGGCCGGAGGACGGCGAGTGGCAGGACGAGGTGTCGCGCCAGCGCATCATCAGCTCCAGCCTGCTCAAGCGGGTCGGCGAGCCCGAGGACATCGCACGCGCGGTGAACTTCCTGGTCAACGACGCGCCGTACATCACCGGCCAGATCCTGGCGGTCGATGGCGGCCGCAACGTGCACATCTGAACATGGAGATGTCCGGCATCCCGTTCGGGATCACCGACTGGAACAAGGTCGAGCGCACCGAGCACGACGCTACCACCGGCACCGCCTACTGGCGCACGCGCGAGTTCGGCGGCATCCGGGTGCGCGTGGTCGAGTACTCGCCCGGCTACATGGCCGACCACTGGTGCCGCAAGGGGCACATCCTGTTCTGCATCGCCGGCCAGCTCGACACCGAGCTGGAAGACGGCCGGACCTTCACGCTGAAGCCGGGCATGAGCTACCAGGTGGCCGACGGCGCCGAGGCGCACCGGTCCTCCACCGATGTCGGTGCCACGCTCTACATCGTCGACTGACCATGAACGCACCCGACCCGAAACTGCTGGAGCGCCAGCGCCGCGAAGCGATCAAGCTCGAGAAGCGGCTGTGCCGGCTCACCGGCCAGGCGATCGGCGACTTCGGCATGATCGAAGCGGGCGACCGGGTGATGGTCTGCCTGTCCGGCGGCAAGGACAGCTACGGCCTGCTCGACATCCTCATGAAGCTGCGCGAGCGCGCGCCGATCGACTTCGAGATCGTCGCGGTCAACCTCGACCAGCGGCATCCCGGCTTCCCCGAGCACATCCTGCCCGAGTACCTCACCGCGCTGGGCGTACCGTTCCGGATCGAGGTGCAGGACACCTACTCCATCGTCAAGCGGGTGATCCCCGAGGGCAAGACGATGTGCTCGCTCTGCTCGCGCCTGCGGCGGGGCGTGCTGTACCGGGTGGCCTCGGAGCTGGGCGCGACGAAGATCGCGCTCGGCCACCATCGCGACGACATCCTCGAGACCTTCTTCCTGAACCTGTTCTTCGGCGGCAAGCTCAAGTCGATGCCGCCGAAGCTGGTGTCCGACGACGGCAGGCACGTGGTCATCCGGCCGCTGGCCTATGCCTGCGAGGACGACCTCGAGGCCTATGCCCGCCTGCGCGCGTTCCCGATCATCCCGTGCGACCTGTGCGGCTCGCAGGAGACGCTGCAGCGCAAGCAGGTGAAGGCGATGCTGCGCGAGTGGGACAGGCGCAACCCGGGCCGGGTCGAGACCATCTTCCGCAGCCTGATGAAGGTGGTGCCCTCGCACCTGCTCGACCGTGGCCTGTTCGACTTCGCGGCGGTGGCCGCGGACGGCCGGCTTGCAGATCTCGTCGCCGCGGACATCGGCTTCGACGTCGACCACGACCTGGAGCGTGCGATCGGCACGGCCGAGGCTGTTGCGCAGCGGCCTGCCGGGCCGACGATCCCGCTGCATCGCATGTAGGGCAACACCGGCCGGGGATGCATTGGCCAGCTTCCCGGTGCCGCGGGGGAATAGGCCGAACGGATCAATGCCGATCGCTCGGCAGGGTTGCTCTGCGGCGCGCGGCGGTTTGCGTTCCGAGAACATTTGTCAAAGCTTCGCCGGGTCGCACACTTTCCGGGCGCCACTGGAGCATCTTGATGAAACACACCCTTGCCTTAGCCGCCGCAGCGGTGTCGATGCTGGTTTCGACTGCCCACGCGAACCTGATCCTCAATGGCAGTTTCGAACTGCCGGCGACACCCGTGGGTGGGTACACCGTGTACGATAGGTTCGGCGCCGAGAAGATCGACAGCTGGCAGGTGCAAAGAACCGGCGGCGGGTTTGCCGTCAACCGGATCGTCGCCGTCGTCAACGGCTCGTATACCGAAGGCGGGTATTCCTTCCCGGCATCCGACGGCGACAACTGGGTCGACCTGACGGGGTTGTTGACCGGGGTCACGGCGGGCGTGCTGCAGAACTTCGTATCCGTGCCGGGGCAGACGTAACGGGTGTCGTTCGACGTGGGCAACGTCTCTGGTGGGTCGTTCGGTCAATCTTCGTCGGTCGCTCTCCTGATTCCAGGAGCAGGTCAGTTCACATTCGTCAACTCGACGCCCGGGACGACGATGAACTGGCAGCGCTTCAGCGTCGAGTACGTGGCAGACGCGGTGTCGTCGGGTTTCTTCTTCTGGAACCTGGATCCTGAAGGCGACAACGTGAACGGCCTCGACAACGTCGTGGTGGAGGCGGTGCTGCCGACCGCAGTCGTGCCAGTGCCGGGTGCGCTGTCGCTGCTGCTGGGTGGCGTCGGCCTGCTGGCCGGGTTCGCGGCGCGCCGGCGCGGCTGAACAGCGGCCGGACCGTGCCGCAGGCCGTCGATACCCTGACGGCGGGGTGATGCGGCGCGGCGCGTGCCGGTAGCGCGCGATCGATCGCGATCGCGCGCTGCCAGATGGGTATGCCCTGCTTGTCAAACTGGTTTTGACGAGATAAGCTCCCGGTCTATGTCATCCGAGTCTCACTCCGCCAACTGCGCATCCCGCCTGGTCGCCCTGTTCGGCAGCCAGGCCGAGGTCGCGCGCCGGCTGCAACTCGACCGTGCCGTGGTCAGCCACTGGATCAAGGTCGGCTACGTGCCTGCCCGCTGGGGCACCGAGATCGAACTGGCGACCGACGGTCGCATCACCGCCTCCGAGGTTGTGGCTGAAGCGAGCAGCCGCAAGCCGATCAAGCTCAAATCTCGCCCCGACGGCGAAGGTCCGTTCGGGTCCACCCTCCAAGGGAGTGACACGATGAGTCTCCAGTACGCCCCGTCCAAGCGCATCGCCTCGTTCCACCCGCCGCAGCGCACACTGATGGGGCCCGGTCCGACCGAGATCCACCCGCGCGTCCTGACCACGATGAGCCAGCCGGCGATCGGCTACCTCGACCCGGTGTTCGTCGAGATGATGGAAGAGCTGAAGTCGCTGCTGCGCTATGTCTACCAGACCAAGAACGCGCTGACCTTCCCGGTGTCCGGTCCCGGCTCGGTCGGCATGGAGTACTGCTTCGTGAACATGGTCGCCCCGGGCGACAAGGTCATCGTCTGCCGCAACGGCGTGTTCGGCGGCAGGATGATCGAGAACGTCGAGCGTTGCGGCGGCATCCCGATCGTGGTCGAGGACGAGTGGGGCTCGCCGGTCAGCCCCGAGAAGCTGGAAGACGCGCTGAAGTCCAACTGCGACGCGCGCATAGTCGCCTTCGTGCACGCTGAGACCTCCACCGGCGCCCGCTCGGACGCGAAGACCCTGGTCGAGATCGCGCACAAGTACGACGCGCTGACCATCGTCGATGCGGTGACCTCGCTGGCCGGCGTGCCGGTGCTGGTCGACGAGTGGGGCATCGATGCGGTCTACTCGGCCAGCCAGAAATGCCTGTCCTGCACGCCCGGCCTGTCGCCGGTGTCGTTCTCCGAGCGCGTGGTCGAGCATGTCAAGGCGCGCAAGGACAAGATCCACAGCTGGTTCATGGACATGAACCTGTTGCTCAGCTACTGGAACGGTGGCGGCGGCGGTACCGCCGGCGCGCCGGTGCGCACCTACCATCACACCGCCCCGACCAATTCGCTGTTCGCGCTGCACGAGGCCCTGGTGCTGATCCGCGAGGAAGGCCTGGAGAACTGCTGGGCGCGCGCGCATCGCCACCATGTGGCGCTGAAGGCCGGCCTCGAGTCGATGGAGCTGAAGTTCCTGGTCAAGCCGGAGTACCAGCTGCCGCAGATGAACGCAGTCGTTTGCCCGACCGGCATCGACGAGGCCAAGGTGCGCCGTGAGCTGCTCAACGAGTACAACATCGAGATCGGCGCCGGCCTCGGGCCGCTGGCAGGCAAGATCTGGCGCATCGGCCTGATGGGCTATTCCTGCCGTACCGAGAACGTGATGCTGTGCCTGTCGGCGCTCGACCAGGCGATGTCCGACCAGGGTGCGAAGATCCATGTCGGCGAGGCCCAGGGTGCCGCGCATGCCGCATATGCGACGCTGCATGCCCGCATCGCGCAGCAGAAGAAGGACCGGGCGAAGGTGGCACGCGCAGCCTGACCGGCGCAGGGCCGTTACGGTGTTTGCGGGGGCTCGCTGTCGGCGGGCCCTTCGCGTTTGCGGCAGGCGGTTGCGCGCCATCCGCCCCCGGGGGCTACCCGCCCGACCCGGTCGGCGCTACTCTTAGGGGGTAGCTTCCGATCGCCTTTCCCGACCCGGCAACCCGGGCTCGCAGGGGCTGCCCGCCGGCGGCCCCTCCCGAGGATGCGTGCAACGACGTGAATGACGATTTGACCCAGACCCGAGACCCCGGCATCCTGCCCAGGGAAATGGACGTCGCCGTGCTGTTCGCGGACGTCGCCGGCAGCACGCGCCTTTACGAACTGTTCGGCGATCAGCTGGCGAAGAAGCTGATCGACGCCTGCCTGCGCTGCATGCGCGAGGCCGCAGTCGATTCCGGCGGCCGGGTGGTGAAGATCATCGGCGACGAGATCATGTGCGTGTTCCCGGATGCCGAGCACGCCTACCTCGCGGCCACCGAGATGCAGATCCGGGTGAACGAGCTTTCGAACCAGCCGGTGCCCGATTCGCAGATGAAGCCGGGCGCCAACTCGCGGGCGATCCGGGTCGGCTTCCATGCCGGTCCGGTGATCGAGGAGAACGGCGACCTGTTCGGCGACACGGTCAATGTCGCCTCGCGCATGACCGCGATCGCCAAGGCCAACCAGATCATGACCACGGGCGCGACGGTCGCCCGGTTGCCCGACCTGCTGCGGGTCTCGACCCGCGAGATCGCCGCGCTGGCGGTCAAGGGCAAGGGCGAGGCGATCTCCGTGTTCGAAGTGATCTGGCAGGCGAGCGAAGACCTGACCATGGCGATCACGATGCAGCCGAACACCGCCAGCATCTCGATGATCATCCCGCGTTCGCTGCGGCTCGAGCGCGGCGAGTTCGCGCTGGTGCTCGACCTCGAACATCCGGGCGTGGTGCTCGGGCGCGATCCGCACTGCGCGATCGTGGTCGCCGACCGCCAGGCATCGCGGCAGCATGCGCGAATCGAGCGGCGCCGCGACAAGTTCTTCCTGATCGACCAGAGCACGAACGGCACCTTCGTCACCTTCGACGGCGAACCCGAGATCGTGCTGCTGCGAGAGGAAGTGATGCTGCGCGGCCGCGGCCGGATCTCGTTCGGCCATTCGGCGGCCGAGAACGAAGAAACGGTGCGCTTCTCGATGGTGGGTTGAGGCCTGGCGCCCGCCGCCCGCCGCCAGCCGCATTGGTACTTTCGGATCAATGGGGCGGTTGCAGACCCCGGATCAGCACCGTAAAGTGCGCAGGCATGCAGGGAGACGGCTCCGACTGCATGCTTCCGGCCATGCGCTGGCCCCACGATCATCCGGACATGCGAGGCGATCCCATGCGTGCATTGAATGCGATGCTTGTGCCGCTCCTGCTCTTGCTCGGTGCAGGCCCTGTCGCCGCCGCGACGTCGTATGAAGCCGGCAACGCGCTCACCTTCGCGCCCGGCAGTTCGACCGCCCCGATCAGGGCCACCATCGAGCGGGCACCGTTTTCCGGGGGGGCGGACACCCTGGGCAGCTTCCCGACCTTCGCGCTCGCCGACGGGTCAGCCACGGACTTCGACGGGACGCCTCGCCCCGTCGGGCAGGGGTTCACCTTGGGGGCGCGGGTCCAGGGCTCCACGACCGGCGACCCGTTCGTTGCGCAGTTGGCCCGTTCGTTCGCGGAGGTGACCGGCAAGCTGACGCTGACGAACGTCTCGGCGCTGCCTGGCACGATGTCTTTCGACATCGCAGCCGATTTCGCGTTCTCCACCCTGTTCGACAATCCCGCGATAGAGACGATCTTCGCGAAATGGGGTTTCACCTTCGGCGGCCTGGTGCCCGAGGACAGCATCAACCTCTCCGGCTTTCCCGATCCGCTGGGGATGGTCATGGCAACGAACCAGAATGTTCCGTTGAGCACCGGCACCTTCACGGGCCTTGGCGCCAGTTTCCTGGTGTCCCCCGGGCAGGCGCGCGAGATCACCATCACGCTGCGGGCCGAAGGGGAGGGCACCCAGGCCGTCGCTGCGATCCCGCTGCCCGCCGCTGCGCCGCTGATGCTGTCGGGGCTGGCCGGGCTTGGACTGCTGCTGCGGCGCCGGAGTGCCTGAGTCTTCCTGGTCGACCAGGGCACCAACACTGCGCTGAGCGCGAGTCCGCTGCCGTCGCTGGCCCGCATCGGCTGCCATTGATCCATTCGGACTAACGGCGTGCAGTCTGCCGCTGGTGTTGCGATGCCCGCTACCGCTACACTCGGAACAGGTTCGCGCGGTCCGGGCGATGTTCTTATTCCTGGTGGAGCCATCCGATGAATCGCCTCTCTTCCCTTGTCGCGTCAGCGGCAGTTCTTTTCCCGCTGGCTGCGACGGCTGCAACCGTCTCGGTCGACGGCCGTTCGAACCTGTTCGCCGCAGGCCAGGGTGCGGTCAGTGCGCCCGGCGGCGGCGGCGGCGGCGTGCTGCCGCCGTCGGTGGCCTTCGCCGCAGGTGCCGGCAAGGTGCTGACGTTCTCCAGCGTCGTCGGTCTCACCGACTGCTGTTCCGGCGTGCCGGACATGGACGCCGATGGTTCCACGAACCTCATCGCTGCCGGGACCACCGTGGTGGGTGCGGCGAACGGCATTTCCGGCATCACTGCACCGCGCCAGATGTTCCTCGCCGGCGTGTTCCTGGATGATTCCGTCCCGGCCGGCGCGGCGCCCGCATCGCTGGACTTCACCGGCAACACCGGCTTCGCATCGCTGTCGCCGCTGCTCAACCAGATGTTCTTCATCGGCGACGGGCTGACCGGCACGGGCAGCGGCGCCGTGCAGAGTTTCCTGGTGCCGACCGGCGCAACCCGCCTGTTCCTCGGTTTCGCCGATGGCTTCGCGTTCAATGGCGCGCACGGGTTCTACGACGACAATGCCGGGACGCTGCGCGCCACCTTCGAGATCAGCGATGGCACGACGGTCGTGCCGGTGCCGGCCGCGCTGCCTCTGATGCTGGCCGGGCTGGGCGTGTTCGGCCTGGTGGCGCGCCGACGCGGCTGACCGGCGCGGATCGGCCTGCGATCCCCTGAGGATCACCCGGGGATACGCAGGCCGCCCCGATTGACGGGGCACGTGTTCGCCCGGATGCTCGCTGCGTGTCCACAGCCGGCGAACCCCGATGAGCAGCGAGCCGTTGTCATTCTCCGTCGCGACGACCGAGGCCGAGTTCGAACAGATCCATCGGCTCAACCACGACACGTTCTGCATCGAGATCCCGCAGCATCCGCGGCGCGAGGACCGGCGGCTGGCCGACCGGTTCCATGCCGAGAACACCTACGTGGTCGGCAAGCGTGGCGCGGAGCTTGTCGCGATGGTCGCGTTGCGCGACCGGCGTCCGTTCTCGCTCGACGCGAAGCTGCCTGGCCTGGATGACTGGCTGCCGGAGGGCCGGCGTACCGGCGAAGTCCGGCTGCTGGCGATCAGGCCGGACAGCCGGCAACGCAGGGCGCTGGCCGGGCTGATGCGCGAACTGTGGCGCGTCGCGGCTGGGCGCGGCCTCGACATGCTGGTGATCTCGGGCACGACGCGGCAGCTGGGCTTGTACCGGCAGCTCGGCTTCGAGCCGTTCGGTCCGCGGGTCGGCACCGCCGAGGCGGCCTACCAGCCGATGTGCCTGCGCCGGGAGACCCTCAACCTGGGGCTGCGTTCGGTGCGGCAGGCCCGGCCCGCGGCGGATCCGGTCGCCAGCCCGCTGTCCCCGTCGTTGCCGCGGGTGGCGGCCTGCGTGCTCGACGCGGCGGCGGCGCATCCGCGGCCGCATCGGGGCGATGCCGTGGCGGACCTGCTGCGCCGGGTGCGCGGCCGGCTGTGCGCGGCCACCGGCGCGCAGGATGTGCAGGTGCTGTCCGGTACCGGTACGTTCGCCAACGACGCGATCGCGGCCCAGCTCGCCGCGCGCCCGGGCCGCGGGCTGGTGCTGGTCAACGGCGAGTTCGGCGAACGGCTTGCCGCGCATGCGGCGGGCGCGCGTGCGGTGGTCGACGTGCTGCGCATCGACTGGGAACACGCGTTCGATTTCGAGGCGATCGCCGCGTCGCGGGCCGCGCAGCCGCCGGCATGGGCCTGGATGGTCCACTGCGAAACCTCGACCGGCCGGATGAACGACGCCGATGCCTTCCGTGCGATGTGCAGGCGGCTGGGATGCCTCGCGGTGCTCGACTGCGTGAGTTCGCTCGGAAACGTGCCGGTGTCGATCGACGGCATCGCCTTCGCCTCCGGGGTCAGCGGCAAGGGACTGGCCGGTCTCACCGGCCTTGCGCTGGTCTTCCATCGCAGCGACGCGCTGTGCTGCCCGCGGGATACCCGGGCATGCCGCGCTGCCTCGACCTCGACCGCTACCGCAGCACCGGTGGGGTCGCCTGGTCGCTGTCGTCGAACCTGCTGGAAGCCCTCGACCGGGCGCTGTCCGACGCCGGCTGGCCGGCAGTGCCGGGCAGCATCGCGCAGCGTCCGGCCTTCCGTACGCAGGCCCTGCGCGAGGCAGTGGTGGCGGTGCTGGCCGCCGGCGGATTGCAGGTACTCGTGGAGGACGTGGGTGCTGCACCGTTCCTGGTCACCGTGGCGCTGCCGTGTTCGGTCGACGGCGCGGCAGTGGGAGCGGCAATGCAGCGCGAGGGATTCACGCTCGCCTGGGAGAGCGCCTACCTGCGCACGCGCAACTGGATCCAGTTGGCCTGGATGGGCCGGCGCCCGGATGAAGAGGTGCTGGCCGCGGCGCGGGCGCTGGTGCGTTGCTGCCGCCGGGGCGGGCGCGGGACGGGTCGCGGGCAGTCTTGCGGCGTGAAGTGGGCGATGCGCCCGCGTCGTGCTACAGCCCGAGCCGCTGCCAGATGGTGGACGTGAGCCCCGCCTGGTTGAGCGAATAGAAGTGCAGCCCCGGTGCACCGGCCTGCAGCAGCCGGTCGCACATGTTGGTGATCACGTCCAGGCCGAACGCGCGGATCGAGGCCTTGTCGTCGCCGAACTCCTGCAGCCGCAGCCGCATCCAGCGAGGGATGTCGGCGCCGCACATCTCGGAGAAGCGGGCGAGCTGGGTGTAGTTGCCGATCGGCATGATGCCCGGGACGATCGGGATCTTCACGCCGGCCGCCTCGCAGCGGTCGACGAAGTCGAAGTAGGCGTCGTTGTTGAAGAAGTACTGGGTGATCGCCGAGTTCGCGCCGGCATCGACCTTGCGCTTGAAGTTGGCGAGGTCGTCCTTCGCGGACCGGGCCTGCGGATGCACCTCGGGATAGGCCGCCACCTCGATGTGGAACCAGTCGCCGGTCTGCTGGCGGATGAACGCGACCAGTTCGTTCGCATAGCGGAACTCGCCGGCATCGACGGTGCCGGAGGGCAGGTCGCCGCGCAGCGCGACGATGTGGCGGATGCCATTGGCCTTGTACTGTTCGAGGATCGCGGTGATGTTCTCGCGCGTCGACCCGATGCAGGACAGGTGCGGTGCCGCCTCGTTGCCCGAGGACTGGATCTCGATCACCGTCTCGAGCGTGCGGTCGCGGGTCGAGCCGCCGGCGCCGAAGGTCACCGAGAAGAACTTGGGCCTGAGCTGCGCCAGCTGCTCGCGCGTGGCCCGCAGCTTGGCGACGCCCTCGGGGGTCTTGGGCGGGAAGAATTCGAAGCTGAACGTTCGCTCGAACGTGCGCTGGGTCTGCATGGATGTGTTCCTTCAACCTGCGTCGGTGGTGGACTGCCGCAGCGATGCGGTGAGTCCCGCGACCAGCTTCGTGACGTCTTCGATGAGCGGCCCGGGCTTCACGGTGTCGCCCAGGTAGCCAAGCTCCGCGGCGATCGCCATCTGCGTCTCGAGGGCCGCGAGCAGCGACACCACGTCGCCCAGATGCTGCAGGAACTCCGTGCGCGAGGGCCGGGCCGCGCCCTGTGCGATCGTGGACGGGATCGCGATCGCGGTACGCCGCAACTCGTCAGCGAGCACGCCGCTGCCGCCATCGGGGAAGCGGGACGTCGCTTCGTGGATTTCCTTCACCAGCGTGACCGAAGCCCGCCAGGCGACCAGTTCCCTGAATTCCTGTGCCATCGCTGCCTCCGCGTCGTCGTTCGTGGATGCAGGATAGCGAAATCGCCGCCCCGGCACACCATGCCGGGGCGACGGCCGCGATCAGTAGCGGTAGTGCTCCGGCTTGTACGGGCCTTCCTTCTTCACGCCGATGTAGCGGGCCTGGGTGTCGGAAAGCTCGGTCAGCTGCGCATTCAGCTTCTTCAGCTGCAGGCGTGCAACCTTCTCGTCGAGGTGCTTGGGCAGCACGTAGACACCCACCGGGTACTTGTCGGTCTGCGTGAACAGCTCGATCTGGGCGATCGTCTGGTTCGCGAACGAAGAGCTCATCACGTAGGACGGATGGCCGGTGCCGCAGCCCAGGTTCACCAGCCGGCCCTTCGCCAGCATGATGATGCGCTTGCCGTCCGGGAAGATCACGTGGTCGACCTGCGGCTTGATCTCTTCCCACTGGTACTGCTCGAGCGCCGCGACGTCGATCTCGTTGTCGAAGTGGCCGATGTTGCAGACGATGGCCTGGTCCTTCATCTTCCTCATGTGGTCATGGGTGATCACATGGAAGTTGCCGGTGGCGGTGACGAAGATGTCGGCCTTGTCGGCCGCGTAGTCCATGGTCACGACGCGGTAGCCTTCCATCGCCGCCTGCAGCGCGCAGATCGGGTCGACTTCGGTGACCCACACCTGGGCGGACAGTGCGCGCAGGGCCTGGGCCGAGCCCTTGCCCACGTCGCCGTAACCCGCGACCACGGCGACCTTGCCGGCGATCATCGCGTCGGTGGCGCGCTTGATGCCGTCGACCAGCGACTCGCGGCAGCCGTACAGGTTGTCGAACTTCGACTTGGTGACCGAGTCGTTGACGTTGATGCCGGGAAACGCCAGACGGCCTTCCTTGTGCATCTGGTACAGACGGTGCACGCCGGTGGTGGTCTCTTCGGTCACGCCCTTCACGTGCTTCAGGCGGGTCGAGTACCACTTCGGATGCTTCGCCAGCGTCGCCTTCATCGAGGCGAACAGGCAGGTCTCTTCCTCGCTGGTCGGGTTCACCAGCACCGACGGGTCGGTCTCGGCGGTCGTGCCCAGGTGCAGCAGCAGCGTGGCGTCGCCGCCGTCGTCGAGGATCATGTTCGTGTAGCCGCCATCGGACCACTCGAAGATGCGGTGGGTGTAGTCCCAGTACTCGGCCAGCGACTCGCCCTTGACCGCGAACACCGGAGTGCCGGCGGCGGCGATCGCCGCGGCGGCATGGTCCTGCGTCGAATAGATGTTGCACGACGCCCAGCGCACCTTCGCGCCGAGTGCTTCCAGGGTCTGGATCAGCACTGCGGTCTGGATCGTCATGTGCAGCGAGCCGGTGATGCGGGCACCGCGCAGCGGCTGCTGGCTCTTGAACTCTTCACGGATCGCCATCAGGCCGGGCATTTCGGTCTCGGCGATCGCGATCTCCTTGTTGCCCCATGCGGCCAGGGCAAGATCGGCTACCTTGAAGTCTTCGGTTGCGGCGGATTTCAGTACGGCGCTCATCTCGCGCCCCCCTTTCTTTTCAGAAGAAGTTTGCGAGCGCCGTTGCAGAGACCAGACCGCTTCGAGCCTGGCAATCGCCGCCGTGCGGATCGTCGACCCGTGGCGGGAGGATTGCTGCAGCGCTCCTCGAAGCGGGCGGAGTGTAACTCAGGTAGGCAGCGCCTTGCAGGCATTTGTGCCTGTCGCGTCCGGTGCCGGGTGCGACGGGGGCGGGCCCACCGTTCATGCGGCCTTCGGCCGCGCCGCCAGCGCGTTGTCTCCGGCCCAGATCACGTCCAGATCCCGGAAAGCCCACTTGTCCGGATCCTCGCGGCTGGCGATCCGGTCCGACTCGCCCTTGTGCGACAGGTCGATCACCTCCGGCGGAATGCGCATGTCGGCGCGGGTCGAGAAGAACAGCTTCACCTTCGGCGTGGTGAGGGCGGCCTCGTTCTGCTCGATCACGACGCCGAGCCGGCCCGACGCCATGCGCACCAGTGATCCGACCGGATAGATGCCGACGCTCTTCACGAACGCATGGAACACGCGCTCGTCGAAATGCCCGGGTGCCCATTCGGCCATCCGGCGGATCGACTCCGCGGGATTCCAGCCGGCCTTGTAGGGACGGTTCGACGTGATCGCGTCGTACACGTCGCAGACTGCACCCATCTTCGCGTACAGGCTGATCCTGCGGCCATCGAGCCGGTGCGGGTAGCCGGTGCCGTCGATCCGCTCATGGTGGTGCAGGCAGACATCGAGTGCCATCTCGCCCGCGGTGCCGGCCTTGAGCAGCAGACCGTGGCCGAGTTCCGGATGCTTCTTCATCACGTCGAATTCGGCATCGGTCAGCTTGCCCGGCTTGTTCAGCACGTGCATCGGCACCAGTGCCTTGCCCATGTCGTGGAGCAGGCCGGCCAGGCCCGCTTCACGCAGCTTCGGGGCATCCAGCCCGAGCTGTCGCCCCAGCGAGATCATCACCCCGCAGTCCGCGACCGAATGCATGTAGGTGTAGTCGTCGACGGTCTTCAGCCGGGCGAGGCTGACCAGTGCCCCCGGGTTGCGTTCGATGGACCCATTGATCTCGTCGACCAGTTGCAGCGCGCCTTCGGCGTCGATGGCCTTGCCCATCCGCGCTTCCGAGAACATCGAGATGACCGCGCCGCGGGCCTTCTGGCAGATGCGCGTGGCGCGTTCGAGTTCCGCGTCCATCGAGACTCGTGCCGGCCGCACGGTCTCGACCGCAAGGGCGAGTTCGAGGTCGATCTGGCGGTCGACGTCCTCGCGCGACAGGGCCGGCTTCGCTGCGTCGCCGCCCGCGGGCTCGACGTCGAGGCCCTTGGATGCGTCGATCCACACGTCCCTGACGCCGCCGTCGACGATGCGGGCAAGGTCGCGCGCTTCCTTCAACATGAAGCGGGTACGCCAGAACGGATGGTCCAACCACGAGCCGCAGAGTTCATGCACATGCATGCCCACGCGCAACTGGCTGACCGGGATTCGTTTCAACATGGTGCGGGAGAAAGACGGGTCAGCAATATCCCTGCGTTTACGGCCGGCTGCACGGATTCTTGAGGGTTTCCGTCCGTTCACGCGGGTAAATGGCCATGGCAGGCACGACAGGCGACCACGGCGATCTCCTCGGTCTGGTCATGCCGGTCGCGGACTTCCCGATCCGGGGCGTGATGTTCCGTGATCTCACGCCGCTGATGGCCGATCCAGCGGCACTGGGCCGCGCAGTCGTGGCCCTGGCCCGTCCTTTCCGGTGTGCAGGGATCCGGCAGGCTCGACTCACCGGCGGTACCGCGGCGGCCGCGGTCGAACGGCTGGGGCGCCTCGGGGCAAGACTCGCGGGGGCCGCCTTCCTGCTGGAACTGCCCGTGCTGCAGGGGCGCGCGCGGCTGGCCGGCATCGAGGTGCACAGCGTGCTGCAGACCTGAGGCGCGCGGCACTGGCCCGATCAAGAAAACGCCCCGCAGTGCGGGGCGTTCCGGTGCAGCCGGTGAGTCGAGCCTGCCGGATCAGATCCCGGCGTCGGCCTTCAGCGCGGCGGCCTTGTCGGTCTTCTCCCACGTGAACTCGGGCTCGTTGCGGCCGAAGTGGCCGTACGCTGCGGTCTTCTCGTAGATCGGACGCAAAAGGTCGAGGCTGTGGATGATGCCTTTCGGGCGCAGGTCGAAGTGCTTCTCGACCAGCTTGGCGATCTTCTCGTCGGCGATCTTGCCGGTGCCGAACGTCTCGACCAGCACGCTGACCGGCTTGGCGACGCCGATCGCATAGGCGACCTGCACTTCGCACTTGCTGGCCAGGCCAGCGGCGACGATGTTCTTCGCCACGTAGCGGCCGGCGTAGGCGGCCGAACGGTCGACCTTCGACGGATCCTTGCCCGAGAACGCGCCGCCGCCGTGGCGCGAGTAACCGCCGTAGGTGTCGACGATGATCTTGCGGCCGGTCAGGCCGGTGTCGCCCTGGGGGCCGCCGATGACGAAACGGCCAGTCGGGTTGATCAGGTAGCGGGCGCCCTTGAGCAGTGCCGCCGGGATCACCGGCTTGACGATCTCCTCGATCACCGCTTCGGTGAGCGGCTCGTGCGAGATGTCGGGCGTGTGCTGGGTCGAGATCACGACCGTATCGATGCCCGCCGGGCGGCCGTCGACATACTTGATGGTGACCTGCGACTTCGCGTCGGGACGCAGCCACGGCAGCTTGCCGTTGCGGCGCATCTCGGCCTGGCGCTCCATCAGGCGGTGCGAGTAGTGGATCGGCATCGGCATCAGTTCCGGCGTCTCGTCGCAGGCGAAGCCGTACATCAGGCCCTGGTCGCCGGCGCCCTGGTCGAGGTCGAGGCCCTTGCCTTCATCGACGCCGGCGGCGATGTCCACCGACTGCTGGTCGTAGCACACCAGCACGCCGCAGCTCTTGTAGTCGAAGCCGATTTCCGAATCGGTGTAGCCGATGCGCTGCACGACCTTGCGCGCGACCTGGGCGTAGTCGACCTGCGCGCTGGTGGTTACCTGGCCGGCCATCACCACCAGGCCGGTGTGCACCAGCGTCTCGGCGGCGACGCGGCCATACTTGTCCTGCGCCAGGATCGCGTCCAGGGCGGCGTCGGAAATCGCGTCGGCGACCTTGTCGGGATGGCCTTCCGATACCGATTCAGAGGTAAACAGAAATTCGCTCATTGAGAAACCCGTCTGCATTAGGAAAAAGGACGCCGGCGCACGGCACGGGGCCGTTCCGGGCGAAAATCGGCCGCAGGAAGCCCGCGCGCCGGGGGAACGCTCGAAAAGGGCGCTAGGATAGCAGAGTCGTCCGAGACCTCGATGTCAACAAGAAATACACCTTGCACTTCCTGATCCGACTGCTCGGCCGAATGCCGCTGCGCGTGCTGCACTGGCTCGGCGCGGGGCTGGGCTGGATCGCCTACGCCGCCGACCGCACCTACCGGGGGCGGTTAAGCGAGAACCTCGCCCGGTCCGGCCTCGCGACCGGGCATACCGCCGCGCCCGGCGGACTGGGACGTGTCCGTCGCCGCGCGATCGCCGAAGCCGGCCGCACGATCGCCGAACTTCCCGCCTTCTGGCTGCGACCGCAGGCCGCGCTGGCGCGCTGGGTGCGGGTAACGGTGGGCCAGCAGCACCTCGACGAGGCGCATGCCCGGGGCCGCGGCATCCTGTTCCTGACGCCCCATCTCGGTGCGTTCGAGATCACCCCGCAGTGGTATGGCCTGGCGCGTCCGATCACCGTGATGTACCGGCGCCCCAAGCTGGCCTGGCTGGACCCGATCGTGCGCGCGGGCCGCGGCCGCGGCCAGGTATCGCTGGTGGGTGCGGACCTCGGCGGCGTGCGGGCGATGCTCCGCGCGTTGCGGGCCGGACAGGCGGCCGGACTGTTGCCGGACCAGGCGCCCGGCGCCGGCGAGGGGGTGTGGGCGGATTTCTTCGGTCGCCCGGCCTACACGATCACGCTCGCGGCCCGGCTGGCGAAGTCCACCGGTGCGACGGTGCTGATGGCGGTCGGTCGCCGGCTGCCTGCGGCGCGCGGCTACGAACTCGAGTTCCACCCGCTACCCGATCCCCTGCCCGAGGATCCGCAGCAGGCTGCGCGCGCCGTCAACGCCGCGGTCGAGGCGGTGGTCGCGCGCTGTCCGGAGCAGTATCTGTGGAGCTACAACCGGTACAAGCAGCCGGCGGGGGCACCGCCGCCGCCGCCGCTGTCGACTGCCTCGCCTCCCCCGCCGGGGGGAGCCTGATGGCAGGCATCGGCCGGGCGGCGGCTGGCGGCAGGCATGCCGTGGCGAGGTTTCGATGAGCACCCGGCTGGCGCTGCTGCTGGTGTGGCTCCTGCACCTGCTGCCCTTCCGGCTGCTGGCCATGGCCGGGCACGGACTCGGCGTGCTGCTATTCATGCTGCCGACCGAGCGCCGGCGGGTGGTCCTGACCAACCTCGCCCTGTGCTTTCCCGGCATGGGCGAGCGCGAGCGGCGCCAGCTCGCGCGGGCGCATTTCGCTGCTTTCACCCGCAGCGTGCTCGACCGTGGCATCGCCTGGTGGTCCAGCCGGGCGCGGCTGATGCGCGTGGTGCGGGTCGAGGGCTGGGAGCACATCGCCGCGGCGAACGGCCGCCCGGTGGTGCTGCTTGCTCCCCATTTCGTGGGGCTCGACATCGGTGCGCAGCGGCTGGCGGCCGAGGGACGGGCGGTGTCCATGTACAGCCGGCAGAAGAACCCTGTGTTCGACGCGTTCCTGCGCGCGAAGCGCAACCGATTCGGTTCGGTGACCCTGGTGTCCCGCCAGGAAGGCCTGCGGCCCGTGCTGCGCGCGATGCGTGCCGGGCTGCCGCTGTACTACCTGCCGGACATGGACTTCGGCGCGCGCGATTCGGTGTTCGCGCCGTTCTTCGGGGTGCCGGCCGCGACGCTGCCCGCGCTGTCGCGCATCGTGCGCCTGACCGGCGCGGTGGTCGTCCCCTGCATCACCGAGCAGTTGCCTTCCGGGGCCGGCTATCGCGTGGTGCTCCATCCGCCGTGGACCGGTTTCCCCGGACCCGGCGGGGTCGACGACATCGCCGAGGCGACACGGATGAACAGCTTCATCGAAGGCTGCGTGGAGCGGATGCCCGCGCAGTACCACTGGCTGCACAAGCGGTTCAAGACCCGCCCGCCGGGCGAGCCGCCCATCTATTGAGGAGGATGCCCATGTTCGACAATCCAAATGCCGACCGCCTGCGCGCGCTGCTGCGCGAGGTGCACACCATCGCCGTGGTCGGCCTGTCGCCAAGGCCCGACCGTCCGAGCCATGGCGTATCGAAGTCGATGCAGTCGTTCGGCTACCGGATCGTCCCGGTGAACCCGGGCCAGGCTACGATCCTGGGCGAGCCCTGCTACCCGACGCTGCGCGACCTGCCGGAGGAGGTGCGCTCGCAGGTCGACCTGGTCGACGTGTTCCGCCAGTCGGACGCGGTGGCCGGCATCGTCGACGACTGCATCGCGCTCGGCCTGAAGCGGCTCTGGCTGCAGGACGGCGTGGTCGACGAGTCCGCCGCGAAGCGCGCCACCGACGCCGGCATCGAGGTGGTGATGGATCGCTGCGTGTACCGGGACTATGTACACTTGATGCGATGAAGATCGCGTTCACCAAGATGCATGGTGCCGGCAACGACTTCGTCGTTATCGATGCCACCCGCGACCCGCTCGCATCGGCCGCGTTCGACCGCGCGTCCTGGCAGCGCATCTCGGACCGCCACCTGGGCATCGGCTGCGACCAGGTGCTGGTCGTCGAACGGCCGCGCCTCGATGGCACCGACTTCCACTACCGCATCTTCAACGCCGATGGCGGCGAAGTGGAACAGTGCGGCAACGGCGCGCGCTGCTTCGTGCGTTTCGTGGTCGACAAGGGGCTGACCGACAAGCGCGAGATCCGCGTCGGCACGATGGCTGGCGTCATCACGCCCCGCCTGGAGGACGACGGCCGGGTGACGGTCGATATGGGGGCGCCGCGGCTGGAGCCGGCCGACATCCCGTTCGTCGCGCCGGCGCGCGCCGACGTGTACCGCCTGGACCTCGACGCCGGCGCGGTGGAAGTGTCCGCGGTGTCGATGGGCAACCCGCACGCCGTGCAGGTGGTGGCAGACGTCGATGCGGCGCCGGTGGTGGCGCAGGGCGCGCAGATCGAAGCGCACCCGCGCTTCCCGAAGCGGGTGAACGCGGGTTACATGCAGGTGGTCGACCGGCGCACGGTACGCCTGCGCGTGTTCGAACGTGGCGCCGGCGAGACGCTCGCCTGCGGCACCGGCGCCTGCGCGGCGGTGGTGGCCGGCAACCTGCGCGGGCTGCTCGATGCGCAGGTGGACGTGCATACGCGCGGCGGCGTGCTCACCATCGCCTGGGATGGCGAGGGCCTGCCGGTGCGCATGACCGGCCCGGCGGTCACCGTGTTTGAAGGTACGATCGATACATGAGCAGTCGATGCCACGCGTCCGTTCCTGGACGAACGAAAAGAAGATGGGGGAAGGGATGAAAGAAGGGATCAATCCGGAACAGGTCGCGGCCTACCTGCAGGAGCACCCCGAGTTCTTCGAGATGTACGCTGACCTGATGGCGAACCTGTTCATTCCCCATCCGCATGGCGGACGGGCGATACCGATCTCCGAGCGGCAGGTGCTGACCCTGCGCGACAAGAACAGGCTGCTCGAGACCAAGCTGGCGGAACTGATCCGCTTCGGCGAACAGAACGATTCGATCAGCGAGAAGCTGCACCGGCTGACGCTCGCGCTGATGTCCGCGCCGGATGCACCTGCCGCGATCCATGCCACGCGCTACCACCTGGGCGAGGATTTCGCCGTGCCCCATGTCGAGCTGCGGCTGTGGTCGCCGGCCGTGCCCGCCGGGGCGGCCTCGGTCGAGTATTCGCCGATCAGCGAGGAGGCACGCGTGTTCGCCGACAGCCTGACCCAGCCCTACATCAGCGCGCGTGCGATGTTCGACAGCGCCTCGTGGTTCGGTGACGCCGGCGAGTTGCTGCACTCGTTCGCCTACATCCCGCTGCGCGGGCAGCAGGCGTTCGGGCTGCTCACCCTGGCGAGCGAGGATCCGCAGCGCTTCTATCCCGAGATGGGCACCCTGTACCTGAAGCGGCTCGGCGACACCGTCGCCGCGGCGCTGGGACGGAGCCTTGCCGGCTGAACCTGCGACACCGCCGCCCGCTGCCACGCCGTCGGGGCCGGCAGGGACGCAGGCGAGGGACGCGGCCGGTCCGGTGCCGGATCCTTCGCCGGACCTGTCCGAGGCGTCGAGGGCGTTGCTCGCGCGGTTCATCGGATACCTTGCGAGCGAGCGGCGCCTGGCGCCGACTTCTGTCGCCGCCTACGAGTACGACGTGACGCGCCTGCTTCGCCTGGCCGGGGACGCGCCGCTGCCCGGCCTCACCGCGCAGGAGATCCGCCGCTTTGCCGGCCGGCTGCACGGACAGGGCCTGACCGGGCGCTCGATCGCGCGCCTGCTGTCGGCCTGGCGCGCGTTCTATCGCTGGCTGGTGCGGGAGCGCCTGTCAGCGGCCAATCCGGTGCTGGGCGTGAAGCCGCCGAAGTCCGGCAAGCGCCTGCCGAAGGTGCTGTCGCCCGACGAGGCTTCGCAACTGCTGTCGGGGGAAGTGGCATCGCCTGCGGATGCCCGCGACCTGGCGATGCTGGAGCTGCTCTACTCGTCCGGCCTGCGCCGGGCCGAACTGGTCGGGCTGGACCTGGGCGACGTCAGGGCCGCCGATGCGCTGGTGCGGGTCACCGGCAAGGGCAGCCGCACGCGCGAAGTGCCGGTCGGGCGGCAGGCGCTGCTTGCGCTGGACGGCTGGCTCAAGGTGCGTCCGCTGATGGCGAAGCCGGGCTGCGATGCCCTGTTCGTCGGCGCGCGCGGCGAGCGCATCGGGGATCGCGTGGTGTCGACCCGCGTCGAACAGTGGGCACGCCGGCGCGGCCTGGACCAGCACCTGCATCCGCACATGCTGCGCCATTCGTTCGCCTCGCACGTGCTGCAGTCGAGCGGCGACCTGCGTGCGGTGCAGGAGATGCTCGGGCACGCGAGCATCTCTACCACGCAGATCTACACCCACCTCGACTTCCAGTACCTGGCGAAGGCCTACGACGCGGCGCACCCGCGGGCGCGCATCGGCAAGGCGCCGAAGCAGGGCTGAGTTCAGCCCAGGGCGACCGCCCCGTGCAGGTCGCAGTGGCCGGCATGCGGGTGGTGCAGGTGGCCGTCGACCAGGTAGTCGACATGGTCGCCGTGCGGCACGGCCTCGTGTCCGCAACCCGGCCCGTGGCGATGCGCCGTGTCGTGTCCAGCGCACGAATGCGGCGCGCAGGCCGCCGGGTTGGCGGCGTCCACCGGCAGCACGTGCTCGTCGACATGGTCGCCGTGCACATGGTGCAGGTGGCCGTCGTGCAGGTAGTCGGTGTGGCCTTCATGGACGATGGCCACGTGGCCGCAGGCGGCGCCGTGGACATGGGCATGCTGGCCGTGGTGGGGCTGGTTGCAGGTACTCATCGCGTTCTCCTTCGGGTTGTCGGGACCGGGCCGGCGTGGCACGCCGCCTGTCAGTGCTTCTCCGCGGCATGGCCGAGCACGTTGCGCAGCAGCAAGTGCACATGCTCGTCCGCCAGCGAATAGAAGACGTGCTTCGCCTCCCGCCGCCGTGCGACCAGCTTGGCCGCATGCAGCATCTGCAGCCTGGCCGAGATGCTGGTCAGGCGCGATTCATCATGCGCGACGATTTCCGACACGCAGCGCTCGCGCTCGGCGAGCAGCACCAGCAGCCGCATCCGCGCCGGATCGCTCATCGCGCGGCACATCTCGGCGGCCGCCTCCAGTTGTCGCGGCGTGCAGGCGAGCGGGGCCGGTGCCATTTCGGCATGGGTGCAGGCGGGCTTGGCGGTCCTGGCAGTACTCATCGGTTGTCCCGGCGCGGATTTACGATCCATCATTCCAACATTTGTTGGAATTATGGATCGAGCAATGCCGCCTGTCAACGCAGCCGCGTCCGGCACCTCGCCGGACGTGCAGGCCTTCGCCGGCGCAGCCGAGGGGCGCGCTCAGAAGCGGGCGCGCAGGCTCAGCTCGAACGTCCGCGGCGGGGCGAAGTTGGCACCCTGGGTCCCGAGGAACTGGATGCCCCAGTCGGCGTAGACGCGATCTGCGACATTGCGCACGGCCGCGGTGACCTCGAGGTCGCGCGACACGCGGTAGCACGCGAACAGGTCGCCCACCGTGCGGGCGGGCAGGAACACGGTGTTGGTGTCGTTCAGCGGATTGTCGCCGACCCGCCGCGCGAGGCCCGACAGTGCGAGCGAGGGCATCGGGCGCACCGACAGGCCCGCGGTGGCTACCAGCTTCGGCACCTTCCGCGGCCGGTTGCCGGCCACGTTCACGCCGCCGGAGACGAGCCGGTCGTACCGCGCGTCGACCGAGGCGAGGTTGCCGAACACCGCGATCGCGCGGCTGATGCGCCACGCCCCGGCGACCTCGGCGCCCTGGGCACTCTGCTCGCCGACGAGCAAGCGCGGTCTGCCCGGGTCCAGCGGATCCACCGCGATCGCATTGGTCGGTCCGGCCTGGAAGCGCGAGCTTTCGAACGACGACCGGCTGAGGTCCAGCCCGGCGACGAGGCGGTAGCGCATGGTGCGCAGGCTGCCTTCGCTGCGCATTTCATGGCGCAGTCTCAGCTGGTCGTTGTCGTACACCAGGTCTTCGACTTCGCGCACCGTCACGCTGGGCGCGAACGGCGCGCCCGGCCCGGTGGCCGTGTTGTAGCGCGGCGGCGCGAAATTCCTCCGGTTGCCATCGGCCCGGTAGAAGTACAACTGCGTCCGTGCCTGCCACCCGCCCAGGCCGTAGTCGAGTGCCGCGCGCGTCCACCATACCGAGTCGAGGTACTGGTTTTCGGGCGAGATGTTGTAGTTCGCGTGCCGCAGCGCAGGATCGATCCGGCCGTTCACCAGCGGCGTGCCCCAGTAGGCGTTGTTGGTGGAGTTGCGCCGGTAATCGGTCTCCAGCAGCAGGCGCCGGCCCCCGCCGAGGTCGAACGCGAGGCCGCCCACCAGGTGCCCTTCGGCGGTCGAATTCTGGTCGACGAAGCTGTCCCCGCTGCGCCCGACGGCCTGAGCACGAACGAGGTGGTCGGCGTGAGGCTGCCGCTGGCGGCGGCGCCCAGGCGCGGGTTCGAGTGGCTGCCGACCGAGGCCAGCGCCTCGATCCAGACCGGCCCGGCCGACGGCGCGCGGCGCACGTAGTCGATCACGCTCCCGACCGCGCTGTCGCCATGCAGCGCGGAGGCCGGCCCGCGCATGACCTCGATCCGGTCGAAGTTGAACGCATCGTATGGCCGGGTGTACACGGTCGACGCGCCGACGCGGATGCCGTCGTGGAGCAGCGAGATGCCCTTCTCCACGAAGCCGCGCGACGAGTACACGTCGGGCGCCCCGGCCCGCACCGCCCCGGTGATGCCGGTGACCCCCTGCAGGGCATCGACCACGGTGCGCGCGCCCTGGTCCTGCAGGTTGCGCTGGTAGACGACGTCCACCGAGGCCGGGATGTCGCGCAGCCGGAAGCCGAGGCGGCTGCCGGTGGTACTGGTGTCGTCCAGGGTCAACCCGTCGAAGCCGGTCCCGGACACCACGACCTCGGGCAGCGTCGCCTGCGCTACCGCGGTGGCGTGGTGGCCGGCGCAGGCGAGGCCCATGCAGACCGCGAGGTCAGGGGCTACCTTCGGCAGGCGTGCCGGCCGGGTGGCGGGATGGGTGCGCGATGGCAGCGTGGTAGCATCATCAAATGCAACTGAGTGGCGCACAACTGTTGCATAAAGGAAGCGGCCGGTGCAAGCTCCGGAATCCCGTGGAAAGACTCCCGACATGAAGCAGGCACTCTCCGGACGATTCGCTGCGGCCGGCCGCGGCAACGACGACGCCCAGGCGATGCGCGTGGTTTCCAGCGACGATCCTTCCGCGCTGATGCGGATCCACGAACCCTCGGTGAACCTCGTTGTCTGGCGCCGGACTCCGGACGCTTCCGTGCTCGCGGCATGGCGCGACGGCTCCCCGGCGGGCTCCACGGTGGTGGACGGCATCGTCCGTCCGGGCGCGCTGCACGCGGCGGACGAGCCGGCCTGTGCGCCGTCGGTGCGCGATCGGTTCGGCGTGTTCGCGCAGGACGTGCTCGTGCTGTCCCGCTGGATGGCCTGCATCGCCGGTTGCGTCGAGGTACGTGCCCGGCTGGTTGCGATCGCCGACGACCAGTGCAGGTTGTTCCATGTCGACGAACCGGCCCTGCGCATCCTGTCGACCTATGTCGGTCCCGGCACCCAGTGGGTGGAGGAGGGCGTGCGGCGCGAGCGCCTGGGCATGGGCGGGCTGCCTGCGGACGCGTTCAACCGCGCGCTGCTGCATCCGGGCGCCGCGGTGCACCAGGCGCGCACCGGCTGGGTCTGCCTGCAGAAGGGGGACGCCTATCCCGGCAATCGCGGCCGCGCGATCGTCCACCGGTCGCCGCCGATCGAAGGCAGCGGCCTGCGCCGCCTGCGCCTGACGCTCGAGCCGTCGGGCTATTGCCGCTACGGACCCCCGTGAAGACCGGCGGGCGGTCCCTGGCGCCGCGTCCGCTGCCCCGCGCTAAACTCTGCCACACGCCTCGCGCCGCGCGACGGTCCGCAGGCTGCGGCACGCTGGACGCAGCCCCTCCGGTCAGAAGCGCCGCCGGTATGGCCAGAACGGATCCCGCCAGCCGTATGCAGGTCCCCAGGGACCCCAGCCCGGGCCGTAGAAGCTGCGCGCCCGCACCGATTCCTCGAACCGTACGACATCCAGATGCACGCGCTGCATGTAATCGATCACCGCGTCAGGCACGCCCTGCTCCCGCAGCTTCGCGAGTTCGCTCGCCGGCAGCCGGTACACGGCGTGGCTGCGCTGCATGCGTTCGATGATCTGCTGCGGCGACTGCCCCGCCTTCGCCGACTCGACGATCTCCGCCAGCGAGGGTGGTGGCGGCACCGGTTCGCCGAAGGTCGCGCAACCGGCGAGCGTGGCCAGCAGGGCGGCCGCCACTGCCGCACGGATGAACGTGGCGTGGCCGTGGCCACGACGGGTAACGATCTCGATTGCCATGCCTGCCCTCCGGGGTGCTGCGCGTCGCCTCGCGGCGATCGGCCGCTGGCGGACGACGGGCCGCGCGCATGACGGCCATGCGCGGGATGCCGTTCGATGCTCGCCAGCGCCGGCTCGCGCTGGGCTTCACGGCCATCTTGCACGCGTTGGCGCTGGCCTGCATCTTCCTGCTGCACGTTCAGGCACCGCGTCACGCGCCCGAGCGGCCGCCGCTGGAAGTCGTGATGATCACCCCGCCCGCGCCGTTGCCGGAGCCCGTGCGTCCGCCGGAGCCGCCCCGGGTCGCGCTGCCGCCGCCGGTCGCGCGGCCGGCCCCGCCCGTGCCGGCGAGCGTGCCGCCGCGGCCGGCGCCGTCGATTCGCAGCGTG
>JAJTHE010000164.1 GCA_021298815.1 Betaproteobacteria bacterium
AATTGCGCCCGCAGAGCGCGTAATGAGCAGCGGGAAGGTCGAAATGACCGCCTTCCGGCACTCGAATGAACCTGAAATGGGTCTGCACAGGCCGCTGCAGCGCAACCTACGGGCTGTATGACCTCGCCGGACCACATCACGATGGCGGAGCCTGCCTTCACGGGTGGTTCTTCAACGGCCTGCTAACGGGCTTCGTTCAAGCGGCCAGAGCGTTGCGCGCTGCGCTGGGCGGCTTCAGACTGGGTGCAGTCGGTCGCTTTTGCTCAGCCAAGGGCCGCTTGCGTCCAGAGAGCAGTCGTGCATCGGCGGACCATGCCGCGTTCCAGGCCAGTGACACCCGGAGCCCCCGAAGCGCCGCAGCAATACACCCAACCGCCTCCCATACAGAAATCTGGACACCCCCGCGCGCCGTCGTGTTTGTCAGACGCGTAGTCGTTGCCTGATGTTCGCCTCTGTGTCTTCTCGGAGTGCGTGACGCTCGTAAGTTTGAACCATACCCATGAGCAGGTTCGATGACAGATACGGGTGCGAGTATTGGAGCGCATCAGCCCAAGCTCGATACTTTGCAGCCAGCTCCCGCTCCTGACCGCCACCTACGCCGCGCAGAACCACCCCTCGCGAGTTGAAGAGACCGGTGTGTGCTCCGCGCATCACCGCATCAGAGTGCAGTTCTTCGAGCACATCACGAACGGGCTCGCATGGCCACACGCCATCTGCGCCTGCTGGGGCGTGCGCGAGCAACTCGCCAATGGAGACATCTGCCACTTGAAGGCGCCCCAAGCCATCGCAAGCGTCCCTGACCGCCTTGATCCACGCACCGAGCTTCTCGGCCTTGATGTTCCCGTCAGTGTCACGCCCGGGTATGGTCTCAATGCCATCGAGCAGCTTGTGTCCCTGCTCGGCGAACCGGGTACCCTGGCCATCGGGGACGGTGAACTCTGGCGGGTCGACACCATCGTCCATTCGCCGGTACGTGTACACGAGCGACTGCACGTAGAGCTCGGGGTGGGCGTCAACGTATCTTTCGAGATTAGGGATGCCGTACTTCCCGCCATGCACCCCCGGCTTCGCGAGCGCGTAGATGTACAGATACTCCAGCCCCGCCTTCTGGTCGAGCGTAAGCACTGTGGACGTGTTGATGCGCTCGAATGCTTCTTCGATGTAGTGTTGCTGCAGGCGAAAGTGACCTTCCGGTTCCTCGCTGTCCTTCGCGATCGCTTCCATGAGCCGATAGAGCAGTTCCGGGTCGAACTTCGCGATGTCGTAGTGCGCACAGTGAAAGGCCGCACGCGGGCGTTTGGCTCCCATGAGCCTCACAACTGCTTCAGCTGCTTCCTCAGCTGCATCGCGAATCCAGTCAGGCGCGACTACGCTCCAGTACAAGCGCTTGGACTCATCGCCGAGTGCGTCAACGCGCTTCCAAGTGTCGCGTCGAAACGGCGCACTGAGGAGCACTCGCGCGTAGTCGGCCTCAGACAGCCTGCTCTCTAGTTCATCGAGGAGTGCAACGCGCGCTTCGTCCGGCTGCCGACCGTTGATCAAGCCGGACACGAGCCGGCGCCTCGAGTCGAGCCTCCCCTCGCTTGTGTCGTAGAGAGAGACGACGATTGCGTCTGCCCCGTGGTCGTGTCCGAGTACTCTTTCAGAGAGCAGGTGTCCTATCACGTACGAAGCGTTGCCAAGGTCCGAGAGCGCAACAACGCCCTCAATCCCTCGGGCATCGAGAACTTCACGGAGCGCTTCGGCTCGGAGCCTGGCGATACGCTCATCGCGCTTCCTGTAATCAGGATCATCGACTTCGAGTTCGTCAGCAGACTCCTCGACCCAGTGGTCCCTGAACAGCCATTCGTGCTTCTGAAGCAGATCGGTTGGATCAAGCGCTCCGCGAGCGCTCTTCGCGGCAGCTGTGAGCGCAACATAGTCATCGCGCTTCGCATGTCGCTTGCCGCTCCGTGAGAGAAGGCGTTTGCGAATGTGTTCGCGCACGATGGCCTTCTTGGCGTCGAAGGCACTTGCTGCCCAGGTGGTGATGATTGACCACGCCTTCTCTTGATGCTCGGGCGAGAGTGCCGAAAGGCAGTCCACGAGGTCGCAGAGCATGCTATCCGTGTATCCGTGCTTCCATGCGAGCACCATATCGACCACTTCTCGCACGAAGGACATGATGGGTTGCCACGTGGAGAGCGGCTCACCGTAACCGTGCCCATCGTTCCGCCACTTCGGCTTGTGGCTATACCCGCCTGTCCTTGGTCCGGCGCCCAGTTGCTCGATGCAGAGCTTCCAGGCAACAGCCGGAAACCGCTCTGCGAGCTGCACTAAAACCTTCAAACGCACTTCGTGATTCGCGGCTGTCTGCGGCATCCACGATCGAAAAATCGCTTCGAGCGATTTATCTGGCCTGTTCCCCCAGTTGTCATTGAGCTCGACGAGCGAAAGCTGCGCGAGGACAAGCGCCACGCGCGGCATGAGGCCGGGGTTCCACGCGAGACCTTCGAGCGCCCAAAGGAGACCGCTTCTGGGACAGCCACCGAAGAACCCGCCGCCTGCAGGGCGCAAGAGGCCATAGGTCTCAGGTGAAGGCGCTCGCAGATCTTCTTCGATGATTCTCAGGAACTCCTCAGGCGCTGCCTCGGCGTACGCCGCAAGTGCGTCGTCATTCGCTTCGAGGAGCCGGGTTCGGAGCGGCGTAAGTAGGCTGCGCACCAGTGTGTTGGCGGCCGCTTCGCAGTCGTAGGCGAGGTGTTCCCAGAAGAGGTGGTGACCATGCACCGAGAGGAGAACGAGTGTTTCAGCGATGCTGCGTCTGAGCGTGCCGGAGAACTCTCGCGACTTGCCGTAGATCGCAGCCATCCACTGTCGCGCCTCGGGAAGGTCGAGCTTCGGGTCGTCCTCGCCGAGCACGATCTGCGCGACCGCAAAGAAGCGCTTGAGGTCGGCGGTGGTAACCGCAGGAGCGACCGCGAACAAGAGGTCCATCTTCGAGGTGACACCGCGATAGTGGCCGACCGACCACACGGGGGGATCTTCGAGTTGGGCGAGCTGCTGGCACCGTCTTTCGAGCGCCTCATAGCTGTCCTCGCCGGCCATGAGCATGAGCACGGTCTGGTCCGCACTTGTGGTCGCACTCCACGAACCCACCCAGAGGTACGGCACGAGGGATGCAGCGGTCGTCGGATCGGCCGCCCATTTCGGCGTGCGAACGCCGGGTGTCTGCGCGAGCCTGCGGCGGAGCACGGTGAGTGATCGACCGGACTCGTCCTCAAGCCGTGTGATCTCATCCCGGGAGTAGCCACCGTCTTCGAGCGGCTTGCGAAAGGTGTCGTAGCCTAGGGGCCTGAGTGTGACATCCGCTTCGACGTTCGCTGCGTTCCGCGGGGCGACGACGATGAGTCGGTGTGGCTGCTTCACGGACGCGAGTTCCTGCTCGACCTCGCGTCGATACGCCACGAGAACCAACGGGGCGGTGCCCTTGATGAGTTCACTCGCGACACCGGGCTCGTCGAACACGAGCACGCGCTCTCGGAGTTCCCTGACACGCGGGTCATCAACCGTGGCGAAGAACTGCGCAAGGAACGCAAGCGCTTCGTCTGTCGAGTCGGCCATAACGACGATGGGCTCATTCGACGCCTGCTCAATGCGCGCCAAGAGGTTCTTGGTGGCTGCATCCACTGCCGGCGCAAACAGCGACCCAGGTAGCGGTGGCTCTGCCACATTTGCCCAGTCAACCCAGCATTGATCAAGTGTGCGTACACCGCGGGTTGCCTTGCCCGTCTCGTATGCAAACCACACTTGCGCAGCGATCGAGTGCTCAAGCCACTGTTCGATGTCGCTTGAGTCGTATGCGCGAACGTCACGCCACGCTCGTTTCGCCTTCTGTGCTTTCACCCAATCTTCTTTGCCCGGCCAGTGGCGAGGTGTCACGAAGACGAAGGTCGTTCGGTTTCTCTCAGCTTGCACAACCGCTTTGAGGCTCTTCGCAAAGTCGGTGGCGGCTTTGGCTTTCGGATCTAGGTTGAGGCCGAACTCCCAGCCCGAGGTACCTTCTGGAATCCACGGTGTTCCCTGCGTGGCTTCAGCGCTGCCATCCCATCCCGGGCGTTCTGCGTCGTCGTTCCCAGGGAAGTCGAGCTTCGTGATGCCTCGGCCTGTCGAGGCGACGAGTGTCCTTAGGAAGACAGCGAGTCGCGCGCGCGCGCCAATGTTTCGCTCCGCCCATGCCTCTATGTCGCGTGCCCTGATACCAAGGAACGGCACTGCATACGGCACAGCGCTGGCGGAAGCATCTTTGGCGACTGCCGCGGCGGCGTCGTAGGCAGACTGCATGGCTAGCAACTCTGCCTTAGGAAAGCCAAAAGCGACTTCGATTCGAGCCGCCATTTCGGCGGTCGCTGCCGCGTTGCCATTGAGGAAGTTGGAGAAGGCTGGTCGTCCCACGCCGACGAGCTTGGCCGCCGCGACGACAGACAGCCCTCGGGGCGCCAAGCACTTTTCTCGAACGTGCTGACCCGGATGCATCGGCGTTGATGGGCCAGCGCCTTCATTTCCCTGACTGGTTTGCACTTCCATCCCAATGTGTATCGTGTAGCGCTACATGATACATCAGTGGGTTGACAGTGTCCGAGTCAACGTCGGCTTGGTCCCGGACATCGTGCGTTCGAAGGCTGCGCGTGACCGTCCGCAACCGCTGCATGGCTGCCCCTCGCACCACAGCATCGCTCGCACACAACTTGAACCCAGGAAGCCACGCTCCATAGGTAAGCCGCGGCCCAGTCTCACCAACTCCTGCGCGCCAGTCTCATTACTTCTGCGCGCGTCTCAATAACTATTGCGCGCAACACGACTGGCACCTCACACGTCGATGTTCGCCGCCCTCAACGCATTGCTCTCGATG
>JAJTHE010000162.1 GCA_021298815.1 Betaproteobacteria bacterium
GCGCGCGCTCGGAAGCGGGGCCTGTGGATGGCGGCGAAGAACGCCAGCGTGAGCTACGTCCAGGAGGTGCCGCCCGACACGCTCGGCCATGCGCTGGTCAGCGGCAGCGTACCGAAGGGCTACGCTGCCCACCTGACGCACCTGCTCGACGAGGCGCCGGTGCCCCTGGTGGTGATGGCCGTGGAGGAAGCCGCCGCGAACGAGGGCGTGGCCCCCAAGGCTGTGTGGCGCAACGTTGCGAAGCTCGCCAGGTCACTGGCCGTGCACCGGCAGGGCCTGTGGGCGTGATGACGGCGTGATGAAGTCGCTGCCGTCCGGCCCCTGGGAAGTTCTGTTCGAGCGAGCGCTGCGGCTGGTCGACGATATCCAGCGCCATGGGGGACTTGCGGACCCGTTCTGGACCTTCGGAGGCGGAACCGTCCTGATGTTCAGGTACGGACACCGCCTCAGCAAGGACATCGACATCTTCGTGCCGGACCCGCAGTACCTCGGCTACGTGACGCCCCGACTCAGCGACACGGCGGCATCCCTGACCGAGGAGTACACGGAGATGCCGGGCTCGTTCGTCAAGCTGCAGTTCGAGGATGGCGAGATCGACTTCGTGGCCGCACCGAACCTCACCGGCGCGGCCTGGGAGCGGTGGGAGATCCAGGGGCGGCCGGTGCGCGTCGAGACGGCTGCGGAGGTGATCGCCAAGAAGATGTACCACCGCGGGGACCGTGCGACGGCGCGTGATCTTTTCGACCTCGCCATGGTGGTCGAGCGGGAGCCGGACGCGCTGGCGGCAGCCGCGCCTTTCCTCATGCGGCACCGGGACAGGTTCCTGGAGCAGATAAGGCAACCAGGGGCAGGATTCGTGGCGACTTTCGAGGCGATCGCCGCGACCGGGTATCGACCGACGCTGGAGCACTGTGCGGAAGTCGCAGCGGAGTATCTGTCGCGATTGGCTGATCCCGACGAACGAGCGTAGGGTCCGTAGGAGACAAGTATGCGGTTTGGTCATCGCCCGACGCCCAGAGGTCAACGGCGAGATGATCCCTTGAGCAACGTTGGACGTGGCGGGCCGTCCTGCTACATTGGCGGCGATCCTGCTCAGTGTTCGGCCAAGTGACAAACGTGCATCTGGTCCCACCTATGAAAGTTGGAGGATTTCCGATGGAGGGTCCTTTGACGGGAGATGGAGGGTGCCAGCGGGGCCGGAGCGTTATGCGACGCGGACTTAGGTGCGATTTCCATGTGATGATCGACCACATGTGACGCGGTCCCGGGGCGTCTCTGGACGTCCCGGTTAGTCCCACCAGAAACCCCAGATCGTTGATTCGACTGGGGTTTTTGTCTTTTGACGTCTCCGGCTGTTTCTTGACATCGCAGAGTGACGGGACCACATTCGGGGCCACAGGGGCGGCCGTGGCCCCATTCGGGGCAGCCCTCATGCGACACATCAACTACGTCCTGAAGCCCGCGACGATCGACAACGCGAAGGCGAAGGACAAGCGCTACGACCTGACCGATGGCGGCGGCCTAGTGCTAGAGGTCATGCCCTCGGGCTCGAAGACCTGGCGATTCAAGTACCACCTCGACGGCAAGCGCGAGAAGGTGACGATCGGCGCGTACCCGGCCTTCACCATCAAGCAGGCACGTGACCGCCATGAGGAACTGCGCGCCCTGGTCGAGCGTGGCCAGAGCCCGGCCAAAGCCAAGCGGGTGCAATCGACGGAGAAGAAGGTTGCTGAAGCGCGGCGGCTGAGCTTCCGCACCTTCGCCCAGCGCTGGGTCGACGAGACGCTGTTCTATCGGTCGGGCGGCTACGTGGCCCAGACCGTGCGCTGGCTCGATGTCTACGTCTACCCGGCGATCGGCGACATGCAACTCGACGAGGTGCAGCCAGGCGACGTGCTGGCCATCATTAAGGCTCGCGCCGATACCGCCGTGACGGCCGAGCGCATCCGCGTGATCGTGCAGCAGATCTACAACCACGCGATCCGCAACCTGCTGGTGACAACGAACCCTGCGCAGCCACTGCGCGGCGCCATCGCACGCGCGCCGGTCGAACACCACCGACACCTGAGCGAGAAGGAACTGGGCGCCTTCTGGCGAAAGCTCGATTCGCAGGGCGCGCACATCACGACCATCGCGGCGACCAAGCTGTTGTTGCTGACGATGACCCGCAAGAGCGAACTGCTGCGCTCGAAGTGGCCCGAGTTCGACCTCGACGCCGCGCAGTGGGACATCCCGGCCGAGCGCATGAAGATGGGCAAGCCGCACCGGGTGTTCCTGTCGCGCCAGGCCGTAGGCATCCTGCGCCAGGTGCACGAGCTGACGGGGCAGGGCGAGTACGTCTTCCCGTCGATCTTCCGTGGCAGTGTGCCGATGGGTGACGTGACGTTGAACCACTTCTTCAAGCGCATCGACTTCGGCGTGCCCGACTTCAGCCCGCATGGGACGCGCGGTACAGCGGCAACACTACTGCGTGAGCACGGCTTCGGCCGCGATGTCGTCGATCTGCTGCTGGCGCACAGCGAGAAGAACGCCACCGTGGCGGCCTACAGTCACATGGAACTGGCGGCGGATCGGAAGAGGGCGCTGCAGTACTTGGCTGACCGCGTCGAGACGTTGGCCGCGGGCATGAACGTGATCCCGTTGCGCGCAGCCTGACGGGTAGCTCCGACGTTCACGGAGACATCCGTCCTTAGCGCCACAGCGCGATGATTGCGACAAGGGCGGCGCCAACTGCCCCAACAGCTCCAATCATGGTCCAGCGCGTTGTCCACTCGGCCCGGCGTTCCGCGCGCGCAGCATCCCGGGCACTGATGAACTGTCGGACGTGCTTGACCTTCCAGCCGGTGTAGCCGCCTGTCAGAAGCCGCTTGCGGATGTAGGTCTCGTCGGTGGCTTCCAACTCCTGATAGAACTCGTCAATCAAATCGCGCCGCATGGCTCAATCCCCGAGTTCGCTGCGCGAGCCGATATCGTTCACGCGCTCGACCAGCGCTGCGTACTGCTCGTCGGTGACCAGCTTCTCGCCGGTTTCATCCTTCTGGTCGCGCAGACGCTTCATCACGTTGTACGGATTCAGCAGCAGCACGTAGTGCATCGGTCCCTTCACTCCCTTGCGGAAGTCGATGAACCCGATCTCCTTCAGCACCTCCATGTGTTGCCGGAACGTGGACACGTTCCGCTGACCGCCGTACCCCGCTTCGTAGGCAATTTGCGCCTCGCTTGCGATCCGCACCAGGCCCTCGCCGTAGTGGTGCAGCCAGAGGGCGAAGTAGGTCTTGCCGGCCGGTACCGCCTTGCCGTACTTCTTCTTGGCGATGTCGTTGATGATGTTGATCACTAGCGACAGCGTTCGCGGGACCTGGGCAAAGCCGAAGCGTTTGTGCTCGTTGCTCAGCAGCCAGATGTCCTCGTCCTTCACGTCGGCCCAGTGCACCTTGCGCAGGTCGATGTTTGTCTGCTTCGCCTTCTCGCCCTTCTTTTGCGCCTGCTTCACGTTCGGCGCTTCTACGGTCGACGCAAAAAGCGCTGCAGCTGTGGGGCTCAACGCCGGCGGTGGCACGACGGCAGCAACAGCAGCCTGGGCGGGGCCCTGCGGGGGTGCCGGAGGCACGGCGGCCGGCGGATCGGGTACGGTGGACATCGCGATGCAGAAGTAGTGATCGATGCCCGAGATTCTCCAGGCTCGCCGCCAAAGTGCAAACGCTCAGTCAGTGAGCAGCCAGAGATTTTGCCGACGAAAGACAGGTCAGTTGGAGAGAAGTCGCGCCATCTCAGATTTGAGTCTGTCGACTCTGTTGACATATCCCATGACGCGACAATGACTTAGCGGAGAATCGCTGTATCAGCGTATCGGCGTATCGCCACAACGTATCGCATCACGTATCTCCGCGCTATCCGGGGTTAGAAGGGTCCTGGCGCGCCCTGCCGAGCGCAAACTTTACATTTGCCGGTTGCCAATACACGAGTGGACCAGCGCAGGCGATGCCGAGTCGTTGCGTAGCGCGGCGAGAGACGCACGAAACGCGCGGCCGGCCGAAGGGAGCGAACAGATGTCATCCATACCCGTCACGGACACCATCGCGCACGCGCTGATGCAGCTCGTCGACGACTCGAACAACAACGGTACCTACCGCGAACCCTCGCATGCCGACATCGAGTTCCATGTCAACCAGGCGGGCCTCGGGCAGCACGATCCCAAGCAACAAGGTCAGCTGATCGGGAAGGCCAAACGCGTGCGCGCCGTCCTCTATGCCGCGATGGATTCCAACCCAGCCGCGGCGAGCCGGTTTGCAGCAGGACTGCTTGCCAAGGTCCGCGCATGCGGCGGCTTCCGGGACTCCTCACCGAACTTCGTTGGGCGCGAGGCCATTGCCAATGCCACGGCAGCTTTCGATGCCGAGGGCTTCATACTGGGTGAGGATGGCTCTTTGTCGCCGAAGTTGCTCACCTCGCTTCGAGGCGTCCAGCTGACGGATGCTCTCGCGGCATACGCAAGGCGGGCCCAGAAGGGCGCGCAAGATGCAGCGCTCGTCGCTGGCACAGGAAAGGACCTGCTTGAGGCGACGGCGGCGCATGCGCTCGAAACTCTCCAGGGGCGCTATCCCACAGGCGCCAACTTCCAAGGGCTTCTTGGCATGGCATTCGTCGCGCTCGAGCTTGCAGTACCCGAGATCCCCGAACAACCAGGCGAGCCGCCGGTGAAGGCCATGGAGCGCGGGATGTTCAATTCCGCTCTGGGCGTCAACCGGCTACGCAACAAGCAAGGCACTGGACACGGACGACCCTGGCTCCCGACTCTGTCGGACGAGGAAGTCAAGGCTGCCATCGAGATCGTGGGCACTGTTTCGGCCTACATGCTGGCCAAGCTCTCGCGGCGCGAGCGTCGGGGCGGCGGATAGCGCAAGCCGCCCTGCGGCTCGCGAGCATCAAACGATAGCAGTCAGCCTCTTTCTGTCGATCGCTGACCCTTGATGCTTTCGCACGGCGAAGAACGGGGCCGAGTCCGAGAAAGTTGAAACCACCCGTGACGGTAGCGGGACGTGCTGGTACATCCCGGGCGCAGCTGAATCCATGCGGGACGATGACCCGCAACAGCGCGACGCTTGACGGGTACTTCCTCGCCAAAGACGGCAGCGGCAGGATGCGCTCATGCGCCTGCCGTGGAACAAATCGAAAGACGTTCAGCTCGATCTGCTCGAAGCGGAGCCGGGGACGATCGCGCCGCACGCACCCCTCGTGCCGACACCGCGAGCCGTCGTATCGAACCGCGACGCGGCAGCGATCTCGCCCGCTGCAGCCAAGCCGGGAGTAAACGACGGAAGGCCGTTGCTCCTCGCCGTGTCGCTGCTCTACGAGGACGCGCACAACCCGCGTACCGAGTTCCCCAAGGAGTCGATCGACGAGCTCGCTGAAGACATCCAACAGCGCGGCGTCCTGCAGGCGCTCGTCGTGCATCCGGCCGACAGCGATGGCCGGCACAAGGTTCACTTCGGCGCCAAGCGGCTGCGCGCAGCTATCCGGGCGGGGCTGCATGAGGTTCCGGTCGTCATCCGAGACCTGCCCGCCGATCGCTATGCCCAGGTCGCCGAGAACCAGAAGCGCCACGGGCTGACCCCGCTCGAACTGGCCAGGTTCATCCGCGCGCAGGTGGATGCCGGTGACTCGAACGCGACCATCGCCAGGCAGCTCGGCATGAACCTGACCGCCGTGGCGCACCACTTGTCGCTGCTGGAGCTTCCGCCGGTACTCGACGATGCGCTGAAGTCCGGCCGATGCACGTCGCCCCGCACGTTGCACGAACTCAGCAAGCTCCACGCCGATCGACCCGACCAGGTTCACGCCCTGCTGGCCAGCGAGGCAGACATCACGCGCGCATCGGTATCCGCCATCCGTTCCGCGGCTGAGGAGCCCGTGCATAACAAGCCCGCCGTGTCTCCACCCGACAAGCTGATCGCCCAAGCGAATGCTGCCTGCGATCGGCTGGAGCGCGCGCTGGGTCGCATCAATCCGACCGATGCGAGCCCGACTGCGGCGTCCGACTTGGTCGCCCTGCGGAGCCGGCTTGAAGGCATCGCCGCACGTTGGCTGCGGGGGTCTGACCGTCAGACCCCTTCGCAGACCGAACGCTGAATCCACGAAGAGTGGAGTGAAGAGGATGAGAAAGAACAGATGGCAGGATAGGCGGCCCGCCAGTGAATGGATGCCATGCGGCATCCGGCGCGAGGATCGACGTGGCGGGCCCGTCGCGTGATCGTGTGACGATCGACCTGCGCGGCATCGGCGATGCCGTGCGCGCCGCCGCCGCCATTCGTGGCATGGGCGTCGCGCAGCTCGTCCGCCGCGCCCTCGTAATGAGTCTCGACCTGCGCGCGACGGCGACGGTGGCGCCGGTGAAAGCGGGGTCTGACGGTCAGACCCTGGACCAGGCCCCAGCCCGAGAGACCGCCAAGCTCACGCTGCGCCTGTCCCAGGCCCACGCCGACGCGCTGATGTTGAACGCGGCCGCCCTCGGTCTTTCCTACGGCGACTACGTGGGGAGGCTTGTGGCTGGCAGCCGTCTGCCGCAACCCCTCGCCGAGCGCCAGGCCGATCGCGCAGCCCTGTTGGCATCCAACGACCGGATGGCCGCGCTGTCGACCGATCTCGTGGCGCTCGTCACCCTGCTGCGCCAGGCGAAGGTGGAGCAGGCCAGGCCCTACCGGGACCGCCTCGAAACCACCGACGCCGAGATCCGCCGCCACCTCGATCGGGCCTCGGCGCTGATCGACCGCCTTTGAGGGAAGGAGCGCTGCCATGCCCAGCACCATCGACGGCCTGCTCGTGCAATGGGGCGACCGGCTGTTCTACCCGTCGAACCGCATGACGGCGTCGCGCACGCCGGTGCTGACCGATGCAGCCGTTCGCCAGCGCGCCCAGGTCCTGCGCCAGCGCATCCGGGCGACGGTCGAACGACGGGCGCCGCAGGTGATGGTGAAGGTCACTGGCGGCGGGCGTGGCATAGGCGCCATCGCGGCGCACCTGCGCTACATCGCGAAGTCGGGTCGGCTTCCGATCGAGGATGACCGCGGTGCCGTGCGCGAGGGCAGGGAGGCCCTGCGCGCGATCGCCGACCAGTGGCGGTTCGGCGGCACCCGCATCCCCGAGGTCAGCGAGCGCCGCGAAGCCTTCAACATCATGCTGTCGATGCCCACGGGCACCGACGCCCGAGTGGTGCGACAGGCGGCGCGCGAGTTTGCCAAGGCCGAACTGGCGAACCACCGCTACGTCATGGTCCTGCACACGCACCAGGCCAACCCACACGTGCACATCAGCGTCCGCGCGGAGGGCCGCGACGGCAAGCGCCTGAACCCGCGCAAGGAAGACCTGCATCGCTGGCGCGAGACCTTCGCCGAGAAGCTGCGCGGCTGGGGCATCGAGGCCGAGGCTTCGTCGCAGGCGACGCGAGGCGTGTCGCGGCGCAGCCTTCGCGGCTGGGAGCGACAGCCCGGTGCCGCTGCGCGAACCAGCAAGAAGCGCGGTGAGCACAAGTCAGGGCCGGCGTTTCGGGCTACGCGTTCCAGCGTGCTGCAGGCCTGGGCCGAGATCACCAAGGCGCTGGCGGCATCGCCCGACCCGGCCGACCGAAAGCTCAGCAAGAGCATCGTCGACTTCGTGATGCAGACGGATGTCGCGCGGGCCGTGCAACGCCACCGTGCCGCGCAGCGGCAGGCTGAGCTGCCGGGGATGACCGTGGACCGCGGGCGGACCGTTCAACGTGTCTCGCCGGAGCGAAGCCGCGGCCCGGACATGAGCCGGTAGCGGCGGCGGGCCAAGGCGCAGGTCCTCGCCGCCGGACGGGCTCGGGGGCAGGCCGCTGGAACAGCCGCCTGCCCTCGACCCCGAGCGTGCTGGCGCCACGCGCCGCGTCAAGGGTTCGCTGCGCCGGGCGTTGCCCGCCCTTGACCCGGCGTGCGGCGCTTTCGCCACCGCCACGCACAGGGCGTCTCGCCGTGCAGGCGCGCTGGCCTTCCCGCTGTGCGCGGAAGCGCGTAGACTGCGCAGAATTCTGCAACTTCTGGATGGGTGTCCCATGGGTATCTCAGCGAGCGACGTGGTGCCGTTCACCCAGGCGCGGGCCACGCTGTCCGACCTGGCTGAACAGGTCAAGGCCGGCGCCGAGAAGATCATCACCAAGAACGGCGAGAGCTATGTCGCCCTCATCGACGCTGAGCGCCTGGACTATTACCACCGGCTGGAGCGCGAGCGCATCCACCTGCTGCTGATCGACGACGCGCGACGTGGCCTCGCGGACATTGCGGCCGGGCGGACCCAAGATGCGGATGCAGGCATTGCCGCGCTGCAGGCGCGGCGGGCCGGTGCGCCGCCGGCCGGCACGAAGGGCAAGGTGAAGGCCAGCGGGACCGCGCGCAAACGTGGCTGAGCCCGTCGTTCGCGTCGAACTGACGGCCAGTTTCCTGGACCGGCTGGCGGCGATCGAGTCCTTCCTGACCGAGGCGGACGCCGCGTCGGCGTACGACCGGCTGCTGGGCGAACTCCGCAGCACCGTCATCCCCAATCTCCGGCGCTTTCCCCGTATCGGACGGCGCTATCTGGACCAGCCCCCGCAGTCTGCCGAGGCACTCGCGCAGCTCGCTGCCTTGCCGGCGGGTGCGGCCGATCGCCTGCGCGAGTACCTGCATGGGGACTACCTGATTCTGTACACCGTGGCGACGCCGGGCCACCTGGTTCACCTGCTGTCGATTCGGCATCACCGCGAACTGTCCTTCCAGTTCTCTCGGCTGTGGGCAGGCCCGGCCGGTAGCCCGGAGCGCTGAATTGGATGGGCACCCGAAATGACTGAAGCCGATACCTGCCGCGAGTTCGTCACACCCAAGCTGGTGGCAGCAGGGTGGGGCACGTCCGAGTCGGTCATCGGCGAACAGCACAGCTTCACCAATGGCCGGATCATCGTGGCGGGCGGCAAGGTGCGCCGAGGCAAGCAACGCCGCGCCGACTACCTGCTTTACTACCGGCGCGACATGCCGCTGGCCGTCGTCGAGGCCAAGGAAGTCGGCCTGCCTGTGGAGACCGGTGTGCAGCAAACCCGCGAGTACGCGGAGATGCTCGGCCTGAAGTTCGCGTACGCCACCAATGGCCATCGCATCATCGAGATCGACTACGTCGCCGGCACCGAGCGCGAAGTCGATCGGTATGCCTCGCCACAAGAACTGTGGCAGCGGCTCACCCAGTCGACGCCGATTTCCGAGCCCGCAAAGGCGCACTTGTTGGAGCCGTTCAACCTGGTGTCCGGCAAGGTACCCCGGTACTACCAGCGCATCGCGATCCAGAGGGTGATCGAAGCCATCCTGCTCGGACAACCGCGCATCCTGGCGACGTTGGCCACCGGCACGGGCAAGACCTACGTCGCGTTCCAGGTGTGCTGGAAGCTCTGGAACAGCCGCTGGAACCGCACGGGCGAGTACCGGCGGCCCAAGATCCTGTTCCTGGCCGACCGCAATATTCTGGTCGACGATCCGATGGCCAAGATGTTCGCGCCGTTCGGCGACGCGCGCCACAAGATTGCCGGCGGCGACGTGAGCCAGAGTCGCGACATGTACTTCGGCATCTACCAGGCGCTGTCGACCAGCACCGAAGATTTCTTCCGCAAGTACCGTCCCGACTTTTTCGACCTGATCATCATCGACGAGTGCCACCGCGGGTCCAGCCGCGACGAGAGCAGCTGGCGCGCGGTGCTCGACTACTTCGAGCCGGCCGTGAAGTTCGGCATGACGGCCACGCCCCTGCGCGAAGAGTCGCGCGACTCCTACGAGTACTTCGGCAACCCGGTCTACACCTACAGCCTGCGCCAGGGCATCGAGGACGGATTCCTTGCGCCGTACCGTGTGCACCGCGTCATCACCACCGTCGATGCCGCGGGCTGGCGTCCGAGCAGGGACGAGCTGGATCGCTTCGGGCGCGAGGTGCCGGACGACGAGTACCAGACCAAGGACTTCGAGCGCGTCGTGGCCTTGCGCGCCCGAACCCGCGCCATGGCCAGGCACCTCACGGACTTTCTCCGGGGCACCGACCGCTTCGCCAAGACGCTCATCTTCTGCGTCGACCAGGAGCATGCCGCCGAGATGCGGCAAGAGCTGGTCAACCTGAACAGCGACCTGGTCAAACAGTACCCCGACTACGTGTGCCGCGTCACCGCTGACGAGGGCGCCATCGGCTTGACCCACCTGTCGCACTTTCAGGACGTGGACAAGCCGGTGCCGGTCATCCTGACCAGCTCGCAGCTGCTGACGACCGGTGTCGACGCCGAGATGGTGAAGAACGTCGTGCTGGCACGCGTCGTGGGCTCGAAGTCGGAGTTCAAGCAGATCGTCGGCCGGGGCACACGCCTGAAGGTGGACTACGGCAAGGAGTACTTCAACATCATCGACTTCACCGGCACCGCGACGCGGCACTTCGCGGACCCTGACTTCGACGGCGATCCCGCGAGGTTGGAAGAAGTGACGGTGGACGACGCCGGTGAGGTGGTCAACACGACGATCGTCGAAGTTCCGGGCGTGGCGGAGCCTGAAGCCGAATACATCGCCCAGCCCGAGCCGGTCGAGCCAGGTGAGGCCGAGATCCTGACCGACCCACCCGCGGAGCCGCGCAAGTACTACATCGACGGCGGAGAGGTCGAAATCATCGGCCACCTGGTTTATGACCTCGACACCGACGGCAAGAAGCTGCAGGTCGTGCGCTACACCGAGTACTCGGGCCGCGCCGTGCGTTCGATGTATCCCACGCGCGACGCCCTGCAATCCGCCTGGGCCGACCCCGACACGCGTGCGGACCTCCTGCGCGAATTGACCGAGCGCGGCATCAGCTTCGAGGAGCTCGCCGCCAGCAGCGACCAGCCGGACGCCGACCCTTTCGACCTGCTGTGCCACCTGGCCTGGAATGCACCGCTCCTGACCCGACGCCAGCGGGCCGAGCGTGCGCGCAAAGCCACGCAGGACCTGTTCACGCAGTACGGAGAGACGGCCCGGGAAGTGCTGTCGCTGCTGCTCGACAAGTACATCGAGCGCGGGATCATCCAGTTCAGCGCGCTGTCCGACCTGATGAAGGTGCAGCCCTTCGACCGGTTCGGTTCACCTTCCGAGATTGCCACGCGCCACTTTGGCGGCGTGAAAGGCCTGAAAGAGGCCGTGTCGCGGCTGCAGACCGCGATCTACCAATGACCACG
>JAJTHE010000114.1 GCA_021298815.1 Betaproteobacteria bacterium
ACAACGCCACCACGCTGCCCAGCCCGTCGGCGTGGTAGTAGCGCGCATTGGCCGACGGACCGCTCGTCGCACCGGTCAGCTCCCACAGCGGCTCGTCCACCCCGCCGCCGTGCACCGTCACCGAGCTCGGGGCGCTCCAGCTGGAGGTGAAGCGGGCGTAGAGGTCATCGCCGTCGTAGGCGTAGTGGGTCGTGCCGTTGACCACCGCCTGCGACAGGCGGCCGGGCTTGCCGTAGGTCCCCCGTCAACGTTCACCGCTGGACACGCTTTCCCCTACCGCCCACCCCGCCGCCGCCGTACCGCAAACAGCCCGATGCCTGCAAAGGCGACCAGCGTCGGCATCAGCGCGATGTTCACCACCTTGGTCACCAGCTCCAGGCGATCGGTCTCGAGGCGCAGCGTGCGGCGCAGTTCCTTCAGCTGTGCCTTGGTCTCGGCCGACTTGCGCTGGAACGCATCGATCTCGGCCTTCTGCTCGGGGCTGGGCGTGAAGGCCGAGCCCGGGCCGCGCGCGCGCTGCAGCTTCTGCAGGCGGTCCTGGGTCTGGATCAGGTCGTCCTCGAGCTCCTTGATCGCGCCGAGGTATTCCTGCTGCGCGCGCTCGGCGATCTCCAGCGGCACGGTGAGCGGACGCGAGAACGCGGCACGGCTGCGCAGGGCGCCCAGCTGGCTGTCGCCGGCGAACGCCTCGACCAGGCTCTGCAGGAAGTCGAGGTTGCCGTTGATCGGTACCCGCACCTGCTGGCCGAATGCCTCCTGGATCTGCACCACCACGCCGTCGGCCAGCATGTCGATGTCGGACACCAGCACCACCTGCGCATCGGCGGTCGCCTTGGCCAGGTGCGCGGCCGGGTCGGCCGGCGGCTGCGGTGCAGGCGCTGCACCTGCGGCGGCGGAAGGATCTGCCGGCGCAGCGTCGCGCCGGAGCCCCGCCAGGGCCTCGTCCGGCTTCGGCGGACCGTCGGGGAAGGCGGTCGGGAAGCGCCCGGTCAGGCGCAGCGCGAGCGGGTTCGCCTTGCCCGAGGGCTGGAAGCCGCGCGCGGCCGCCTCGCCAGTGAGCGTCGCGATGATCGGATCGATCAGCATCGAGTTGGGCGAGGTGCGCGCCAGCACCGTCGCCGTCAGGCCCGGAACCGCCTTGCCTGCGACCGGCTCGAACCAGCCCGGGAACGGGATCGTCAACGTACCGACCTGGCCGATCACCAGGTCTTCCTTGTTGAGCGCATCGCCCTGCACGTTGAGCAGGGTCGGCATCACGCGGCCGTTCTGGTTGCTCGCCAGCGTCAGGTCGCCGGCGATCTTGCCGGTGGGCATCGAGTAGCCCCACGCGCCGAGCAGGCGCGGGAACGTCGATTCGCTCGCCGTGTTGCCGGCCAGCGGATTCTCGAGGTTGCGCTGCTGGTCGAAGAACGCGTACGGATCGAGGAAGGCGATCAGCCGGCCGCCGCGCATCACGAACTGGTCGATCGCGTACTCGCCGGCCTCGGTGATCTCGCGCGGATGGATCACCAGCAGCACCTTCACGTCGTCCGGGATGCGCGCGCTCTCCATCGGCACCGGGCGCACGTCGAAGTTGCGCTGCAGTTCCTGGATCGCGATCCACGGACCGGTCGGCAGGCGGCCGAGCATCAGTTCCATCGGACGGCCGAACACCGGGATCGCGCTCATCACGCCGATCACCGGCCGCTGCGCCTGCATCACCTGCGCGATCGCGCGCGTGATGTCGTACTCGAGCAGGCGCTCGCGCTCGGGCGACAGCACCGGGATCGCGACCGCATTGGCGGCCTTCGCGGGGTCACCCTTTGCCGCGTCGCCTTTGCCGGCCGCACCCTTGGCCGAAGTGCCCTGCGCATCCTGCCGCGCGACGGCCAGCCCGAGGTAGAACTTCTCCTGGTTCGGCGTGACCTGGCCGTCGATGCCGTCGCGGATCGCGGCTTCCTCGGCATCGGAGTCGGGCTCCGGGTTCAGGCGCTCGAGCACCAGCCGCCCGCCGGACGCGGCGACGTATTCCGCGAGCAGGTCCTGCACCCGCTTGGCGAAGGTGTTCATCGCCACCGGCACCGAAGTGTCGCCGCTCTGCGTGTAGTAGAAGCGCAGCACCACCGGCGCATCAAGCTTCGCCAGCACCTGGCGCGTGCCGTCGGACAGCGTGTAGACGCGGCCTTCGGTCAGGTCGAGGCGGGCCGGCACGGCCGACAGCACGACGTTGAACACGACCAGCGCGACGAACAGCACCACGAGGCCGGCGGGGGACATCAGTCGTTTCACGAGGTTTCCAGGGGTCATCGTCACAGTCCTTCAGCCGGCCCGCAGGCCGCGCACGATCACCGCATTGCCGAACAGGGCGAAGCCGATCACCGACAGGAAGAAACCGACGTCGCGCAGGTCGATCACGCCGCGCTGCAGGGCGTCGAAGTGCGTCATCACCGAGAACGAGGCCACCGCGCTCACCACGCCGGGGCTGGTCCAGCGGGTCAGCAGGTCGGTGACCGGGCTGTAGCCGGCGATCACCAGCAGCAGGCAGATCATCACCGACAGGATGAAGCTCACCGCCTGGTTGCGGGTCATCGCCGAGGTCATCGAGGTGATCGCGAGGAAGCTGCCCGCGAGCAGCAGGCTGCCCAGGTAGGCGGTGAGGATCGCGCCGTTGTCGGGCGAGCCGAGCACGTTAACCGTGATCCACACCGGGCAGGTCAGCGCGAGCGCGATCGCGAGGAAGATCCAGGACGCGAGGAACTTGCCGATGATCACCTGTGGCAGCGTGACCGGCAGGGTCAGCAGCAGCTCGAGCGTGCCCAGCCTGCGCTCTTCCGACCACAGCCGCATGCCGACCGCGGGCACCAGGAACAGGTACATCCACGGGTGCCAGGTGAAGAACGACACCAGCGAGGCCTCGGCGCGCTCGAAGAAGCGGCCGAGGGTGAAGGTGAGGAAGCCCGCCATCAGCAGGAAGATCACCAGGAACACGTAGGCGACCGGGGAGCCGAAGTAACCGGACAGTTCGCGCCGGACGATGCCCGCGATGTTGCCGAGGGCGGAGCCGCGCTTCTTCATTTCAGCCTGTGCGTTCATCGCGCCACCGTATCGGGCAGGGTGATCGAGCGGAACACGTCTTCGAGGCGTCCCTCCTCGGTGGACAGCGCCTGCACCTGCCAGCCCGCGGCCTGCGCCGACTGTGCGACCGCCACCGTCAGCGCGGCACCGGCAGCACCGATCGCGCCGCTGTCGTCGCGCTGCGGATAGACACGCACGGTGACCGGGCCGTCTGGTGTCGCCGCAGCCGGGGCCGCTGCTGCATCCGCCAGCACCTCGGCGCGCGCAGCGCCGGGCAGCTGCCCGAACCGTGCGACCGCCGCGTCCGCGGCGGCGCCGGCGAGCGTGACCCGCACACAGCCCGCGGTGACCGAACGCGCCTTGAGTTCGGCCGGCGTGCCGTTGGCGACCACCGACCCGCGGTCGATGATCACCGCGCGGGTGCAGGCCGCCTCGACCTCTTCCAGGATGTGGGTGGAGAACACGATCGCCTTGGTCCGGCCCATCCGGCGGATCAGCTCGCGCGCGGCGTGCTTCTGGTTCGGGTCGAGGCCGTCGGTCGGCTCGTCGAGGATCAGCACGTCCGGGTCGTGCAGGATCGCCTGCGCGAGGCAGGTGCGATGCCGGTAGCCCTTGGACAGCGTGTCGATCTGCTGGTGCAGCACGCCGTCGAGCAGGCAGGTCTCGACCGCGCCGTGCACCGCGGCCTTCTTCGCGCTGCCCGACAGCCCGCGCATGTCGGCGATGAACGACAGGAAGCCCTGCACGGTCATGTCGGCATACGAAGGCGCGCTCTCCGGCAGGTAGCCGATCAGCGCCTTGGCGCGGATCGGCTCGCTGGCGACATCATGGCCGCCGACCGTGACCCGGCCCGAGGTCGCCGGGTAGAACCCGGTGATGATGCGCATCGTGGTCGACTTGCCGGCGCCGTTGGGCCCGAGCAGCCCGAGCACTTCGCCGCGTTCGACGGAAAACGAGATGCCATTGACGGCGCGCTTGGCGCCGAACTGCTTGACGAGATTCTCTACCCGGATCATCGGCTGTTTTTCTGGTTGGTGGGGCATTGCGGCGGATCTCCAGCGCTTGGGACCAGCGCAACGCGCCAAAGTTCCGCAGGTGGCCGGGCGCGAGCGCGATTATCCCCCCGGCGTGTCGCCGCAAGGGCCTTGCGCGTTCGGACTGTCGATCCGGGCCGGCCCGATGGTGACATGGCATGGCGTTTGCTGCCGGGGGACTGCGGCGTGCGTCCGGCGCCGCATCCCTCCATCGCCGCGCCAGAGGCCAGCCGATCATGCATCCCTTCCCGCGAACGCTTCCGTCTCCGTTGCAGGCCGCCCTTGCCGTACAGGCCGCCGTGCTGGCCGCGGCATGGTGCATCACGCCCGCCGCGCACGGCCAGCCGGCGGCATTTCCGTCGAAGCCGGTGCGCATCATCGTGCCGGTCGCCCCGGGCGGTGGCATCGACCTGGTCGCGCGGGCGATCGCGCCCCGCCTCGGCGAGGAACTCGGGCAGCCTGTGGTCGTCGAGAACCGCGCAGGCAATGCGATGGTCACCGGCACCGACGCGGTCGCGAAGTCGGCCGCGGATGGCTACACGCTCGGGCTCAACAACACCAACCTCGCCGCCACGCCGGCGCTGCGCCGCAGCCTGCCCTTCGACACGCTGCGCGACCTGGTGCCCGTGTCGCTGCTGGCGACGCAACCCAGCATCGTCGTCGTGCATCCCTCGCTGCCGGTGCGCACGATGGGCGAGCTGCTGCGCCTGGCGAAGGCGCGGCCGAACGACCTCGCCTACGGCTCGGGCGGCATCGGCACCAGCATCCATCTCGCCGCGGCCCTGATCGCGGCCAGCGCCGGCATCGAGATGCTGCATGTCCCCTACAAGGGGGCGGGACCGGTGCTGGCGGACCTGGTCGGCGGACACCTGCAGTTGGCGGTGCCCACCCTCGGGTCCGCGCTGCCGTTCGTGAACAACGGCCGCCTGCGCGCGCTGGGCGTCACCACCGCGAAGCGGCTGCCGTCCCTGCCGCAGGTGCCGACCGTCGCCGAGTCGGGCCTGCCCGGCTACGAATTCACCACCTGGTACGGCCTCACCGCGCCGGGCGGCACGCCCGCCCCGGTCGTCGCGGCCCTGCATGCGGCAGTGGTGCGCACGATCGGCGATCCGGCGGTTGCCGCGAGCCTCGTGAAGCAGGAACTGCAACCGGCGACCAGTACGCCGGCCGAGTTCGCCGGCTTCCTCAAGGCCGAGGTCGACAAGTGGGCGAAGGTCGCGCGCGTGGCGAAGATACCGGTGGAATGAGCGGCCGCGGATGAACCGCGTTTCGAAGTATGCTGGTCGACATGCGAAACGACATGACCCTTTCCGCCGCCAGATGCCTGCGGGCTTCGTCGGACCGGCGGCGTGCACTGCGCAGCCTTGCAGCGGCCGCGGTCGCCGGCCTCGCGCTGTCGGCCTGCAGCGACACGGCGGCGATGACCGATGCGGTGAGCGTCGAGGTGGCGCGTGCCGAGCTGCAGGCCGGGCGTGCCGTGCTGGTCGACATCCGTGAACCCGAGGAGCACGCGAACGGCGTGGCGCCGGGCGCACGGCTGGTACCGCTGCGCCAGCTCGGCAAGCGGCTGTCCGAGATCCCGGCCGATCCCGCGCAGCCGGTGCTGCTGATCTGCCATACGCAGAGCCGTTCGAGCGCGACCCTGCGTGCGCTGCGCGGGCGCGGATACGGCAACGTACGATACGTGACCGGCGGCATGAGCGAATGGAGCCGCCGCGGCTTCCCGACCGTCAGGCCTGCGGAACGACCCGGTAACTGAGGCGCTGACCGCCTGCACACTGCGCCCAACCCGCTCGATGGAGCCGCCTTGAAGATCGCCACCTGGAACGTCAACTCCCTCAACGTGCGCCTGCCGCACGTGCTCGACTGGATCGCCACCCACCAGCCCGACGCACTGTGCCTGCAGGAGACCAAGCTCGACGACCCGAAGTTCCCCGCCGCGGCGATCGAGGCGGCCGGATACCAGGTCGTGTTCTCCGGCCAGAAGACCTACAACGGCGTCGCGATCCTCTCGCGCAGCACGCCGACGGACGTGGCGATGGGCATCCCCGGCTTCGACGATCCGCAGAAGCGGGTGATCTCCGCCACCGTGGACGGCGTGCGCCTGGTCTGTGCCTACGTGCCCAACGGCGAGTCGGTGGAGTCGGAGAAGTACCCGTACAAGCTCGACTGGCTGGCGCGGTTCACCGCCTGGCTGCGACAGGAACTCCTCGCGCATCCCTCGCTCGCGGTGCTCGGCGACTACAACATCGCGCCCGATGACCGGGACGTCTACGACCCGCCGGCCTGGGCCGGCAAGGTGCTGTGCAGCGAGCCGGAACGCGCCGCGTTCCAGGGCCTGGTCGGCCTCGGGCTGGCCGATTCGTTCCGGATGTTCGACCAGCCGGAGCGCAGCTGGAGCTGGTGGGACTACCGGATGAACATGTTCCGCCGCAAGCTCGGCCTGCGAATCGACCATGTGCTGCTGTCGCCGCCGCTCGCCGCGCGCTGCACCGGCTGCAGCATCGACATCGCCCCGCGCGCGGCGGAGCGGCCGTCTGACCATGCCCCGGTGGTCTGCGAGCTGGCCTGAATCCGGGCAAGTCGGGCTTCAGTTTTGCGCGCAACGTCCGAAAGCAGGATATCCGAGCTGCATCCCCACCCTCCCGGAGCTTCGATGAACGCCGAGCACGCCATCGTCACGCTGGGTTTCCGCCGCTGGTACGAACGACAGCTGCTGGAAAGCCACGCCTGCCTCATCACCTGCTTCCTCTGCACCATCCTGCTCGCCGTCTGCCTGGAAGGGGCGATGCCCCGATCGGGCATGGGTAGCACGCTGGGCGCGCTGCTGGTCGCGATGGCCTCGGCCGCCTGCGCCGTCTGGTCGTGGAACCACTACCGGGTCGTGTTCAGCCGCGCCGAGCGCTACGGCAACGTCGCCCACTGCGAGCACTGCGGTACCTATGGCAAGTTCGAGGTCGAACGCACGAAGGCCGGCGATCGCATCGGCGAACCGGTGCTGAAGGTGCGCTGCCGGCATTGCAGCCATCGCTGGTCGATGCCGGACGCCCGGCACTAGGGTGCGGCACTAGCAGGCCGGACGCGCAGACAGGATCGAGAAACCGGCCGCGACACCAACAAGCTCGGTCCGGACCAGGCCGGCCTGCGCAAGCAGCGAACCGAAGGCGGCCGCCGTACGCTCCTTCCCTCCGGGCCCGACCAGCATGTTCAGGTCGCTGCGCATCAGGTTCCGGTGCGCAGGGCAATCCTCGACCCGCTCCGGCAGCAGGCGTTCGACGACCAGCACCGCTCCCCCTGGCGCGAGCGATTCGCGGGCACGTCGCAGGATCGCGACGGCGTCATGATCGCTCCAGTCGTGCAGCACGCTCTTCAGGAGGACGCGTGCCGCACGACAGGCCGGCGGGTCGAAGAAGCTGCCCGCGAGGATGCGGATCCGCTGCTGCAGGCGGGCACGGGCGATCCGTTCGTGCGCGACATCGATCGCGTGGTCGAGTTCCAGCAGCACGCCCTGCAGCCCGGGACGGGACTGCAGCACGGCCACCAGCAGTTCGCCGTAACCGCCGCCGAGGTCCAGCACGGTGCCCTCGTCCGGCAGCAGCGGGCTTCGTGCGACGTCCCGTGCCACGGCGCGCGTGAGCTGCTGCATCGAGCTGTGGAACTCCTCGGCCAGCACCGGTCGCGCGTCGAGGTGCCTGAACGCGCCCCTCGCCCCCTGCGCCCTGCCGCCGCGCCCGGTGCGCACGCTGTCCGCCAGCCGGGTCCACGCTGACCAAGCATGACCCGACCACCACAGCGCGTGGGCATGCAGCCCGTCCGGTGCATCCCGGCACAACAGGTTTCCGCGGGCCGTCAACCGGTAGCGATCCGCGTCGTGGTGCTGCAGTATGCCGAGGGCCAGCAGACCGTTTAGCAGTCGTTTCAGGGCAGCGCGATCACAACCGGTCGCCGCAGCGAGTCGCGTCGCGGTGTCACAGCCGGCTGCGACATGGTCAGGCACGCCCAGCCGCACCGCGGCGCCTATCGCCTGGGTACTCCAGCTGGCGTTGATCAGGTCGAGCAATTCCTGCGCGGCGCCTTCGGACGGCCGCTGCGCATCCACGCCGGTTGCGCCCACCGGCCTCTTCATTCGAAACTCCCCGCTGCGCGAAGCGCTGTTCCCACGATGGAGCACTCTCGATGGACAAGCTCAGGGCACTGCAGTACTTCATCGCGGCCGCTGACTGCGGAAGCCTGTCCGGTGCGGCCAGGCACCATGGCGTGACCTTGCCGGCCGTTTCCAAGCTCGTCGACGCGCTTGAACAGCACCTCGGCGTGCTGCTGTTCAAGCGCAGCGCGCGTGGCCTGACGCTCACCCCCGATGGTCTCGACTATGCGGACAGCTGTCGTCCGCTGCTGGCGCAGCTCGCGGCAGCCGACGAGACCCTGCGCATGGCGCGGCAGCGGCCTCAAGGCATGCTGGTGGTCGGGGCCACGCCGTTCTTCATGCTCCACTGCGTCGTGCCCGCGCTGCCACGGTTCCATGCACAGTATCCGGACATCGAGCTCGACCTCCGATCCTTGCTGCATCTGGACGATCCGGCGGCGAAGGACTGCGACCTCCTGCTGCTGCACGGCTGGTTCGAAGCAGGCAGCTGGGTGCGGACCATGCTTCCGGTAATGTCCTACTCCACGGTCGCGGCGCCCGCCTACTGGGCCGAGCACGGCGTACCCGAGCATCCGCGCGACCTCGCCCACCATGCCTGCCTGTGCTACCGCAACCCGCAAGGAAAGCTGCTCGACCTCTGGCAGTACCGGAAGGACGGCGCAGTCGAGTCCGTCCCGGTTCGCGGCTGGCTGCACAGCAACTACCGCGAACACCTCACCGCCCTGTGCCTCGCCGGACACGGCGTGCTGCGCGCATCGAGCACGGTGGAACAGGCGAACCTTGCAAGCGGCCGCCTCGTCCCGGTGCTGCTCGACTGGGAGATGATGGATCCGCCGCCGCTCGCGCTCTACTACCGGCCCGACCAGCGGCGCAACGCACGGGTCCGGGCTTTCCTCCAGTTCGTCCGCGCGCAGTTCGACGCGTTCGCGCTCGCGCAGACGGCACCCGGCCGCTACAGCGCGGACCGGCCTGCCTGGCACCGCGGCGCAGGCCGCCGGGCGTCGACCTGGCTCGACCGGCGCTAGTCGAGCGTGGCACCGGTGTCGCGAACGAAACGCGCCCACACGACCTCCAGTTCGCGCACGAGATCCCTCGTCTGAGCCGGAGTACGCGCGCTGCCGACGAAGTGCAGGCGCTCGATGTCCTGCAGGAAGGCGGGGCTTGCCGCGACGTTGCGCAGGTCGGTGGACAACCGCTCGGTGATCGCGGCGGGCGTGGCCGGCGGTGCCATCACGAAATGCGCCGGAACGGTCCTTGCCGCCACCACCCCGGTTTCGGAGAACGTCGGTACGTCGGGCAATGCCGGCAACCGTTCCGCGGCGTTGCACGCAAGCAGCTTCAGCCGCCCGGAGGCCAGGTGCTGGCTGCCCGTTGCGCTGGGCACGAACGCCACCTGCACCCGGCCTTCGACGAGGTCGGGCATCATCTGGGCGATGCCCTTGTAGCCGACCCGCGTCAGGGCGATGCCGCTCGCCTGCATCAACTGCCAGGCGACGAAGTCTTCCGCGACCTGGTTCGAACCCCACAGCAACGGCTGGGGCAGGCCGCGCGCATGGGCCACGAGCTCCGCCACGCTGCGCCCGGGCACGGACGGTGCCGTGAACAGGCAGAGCGCGGGACCACCGATCGTCCCGACCGGTGCGAATTCATTCAGCGACCGGTACGGCGCGGCGCGGGACAGGGCTGGCAGGCCCACGTTCCCGCCCAGCGCGAACAGCAGGGTATGCCCGTCGGGCGCTGCAGCCAGCACCGCCTGTGCGCCAATGCCCAGGTTGGCCCCCGGTCGATTCTCGACGGCCATCGGCTGGCCCAGAACGCCGGACAATCCACGTGCCAGCGCGCGCGCCGCGGTGTCGCTCGGTCCGCCCGAGGCCACTGGAACGACGAGCCTGATCGGCTTGGCCGGCCAGGCAGTCTGCGCCGCTGCCGGAAACGCCAGGCAGGTACCCACGATGGCGAAGGCTGCCGATTTCTTCAGGACGCTATCCACTCGGGCTCTCCCGTCGACGTTGCGATGGACGGACTCTACGAAGACCCGCAACGATGGGGAAGGCACCATCGGTTGACGCAGCCCTCAACCATCGGTAAGGCCCCGTGCGTGCGGTGGCCTGTCAGTCGATCAGCTCGTACGCCGGCAGCGTCAGGAACTCGTTGTAGTCGCCGGTGCACATCTTCTCGAATACCGCCGCCGCCTCGGGATAGCGCCCCGCCGCATAGGCGGCATCGCCCAGGTAGGCCTTGACCTTCGGCAGTTCCTCGGCCACCAGCGCCTGCACCATCCTGGCGGTGACCTTGCGGCCGTCGTCGAGCTTGCCCTTCGGCGAGCGGATCCACTGCCAGATCTGCGAACGCGAGATCTCGGCGGTGGCGGCGTCCTCCATCAGGTTGAACACCGGCACGCAGCCGTTGCCGGCGAGCCAGGCGCCCAGGTACTGGATGCCGACCGAGATGTTGTTGCGCAGGCCGGCCTCGGTGATCGGCGCCTCGGGCTGGAAGTCGAGCAGGTCCTTCGCGCTGAAGTTCACGTCGGGCAACTGCCTGGTGTACTGGTTGGGCGTCGGCATGTACTGGTCGAAGACTGCCTTCGCCACCGGCACCAGCGCCGGATGCGCGACCCAGGTGCCGTCGCAGCCGTCGGTCACCTCGCGCAGCTTGTCGGCGCGAACCTTCTCCATCGCCGCCTCGTTGGCGACCGGGTCGTTCTTGATCGGGATCTGCGCCGCCATGCCGCCCATCGCGGGCGCACCGCGCTTGTGGCAGGTCTTGACCAGCGTCAGCGCATAGGCACGCAGGAACGGCGCGGTCATCGTCACCTGGCTGCGGTCGGCGAGGCAGAAGTCGGTGTTGACCCGGAACTTCTTGATGCAGGAGAAGATGTAGTCCCAGCGCCCGATGTTGAGGCCCGCGGAATGGTCCTTCATCTCGTACAGGATCTCGTCCATCTCGAACGCGGCGGGGATGGTCTCGATCAGCACGGTGGCCTTGATCGAACCATGCGGCACGCCGACCTCCTTCTGCGCGATCGTGAAGATGTCGTTCCACAGCCGCGCCTCGAGGTGCGACTCCATCTTCGGCAGGTAGAAGTAGGGGCCCGAGCCGCGCGCGAGCAGTTCCTTCGCGTTGTGGAAGAAGAACAGCGCGAAGTCGAAGATGCCGCCCGAGACCTCGGCGCCATCGACGCGCAGGTGCTTCTCGTTCATGTGCCAGCCACGCGGGCGCGGCAGCAGGACCGCGGTCTTCTCGTTGAGCGCGTACTGCTTCTCGCCCTGGGTGAAGGTGATCGTGCGGCGCACCGCGTCGCGCAGGTTGATCTGCCCGTCGATCATCATGTCCCACTTCGGGCAGTTGGCGTCCTCGAAGTCGGCCATGAAGGTGGACGCGCCGCAGTTGAGTGCGTTGATCACCATCTTGCGGTCGGTCGGGCCGGTGATCTCGACGCGACGGTCGAGCAGGTCCTTCGGCTGCGGGGCGATCGTCCAGTGCGTGTCGCGGATGGATTTCGTCTCGGGCAGGAAATCGGGCAGCATGCCGGCGTCGAACTGCTTCTGGCACGCGTCGCGTTTCGCGAGCAGTTCCTGCCGGCGCGACTCGAAGCTGCGGTGAAGCTTCACGACGAACGCGAGCGCCTCCGGCGTCAGGATGGTCTCGAATCCGGGAAGGATGTCGCCGCGGACCTCGATGCCTGCGGGAAACGGTGTGCTCATGGACGCGCTCGCGTGTCGGTTGGACGGGAAACGGCGGACCGAGAACCTAGCGGAGCGCCCTGCTGCTTGCAACGCGCCGATTCACAGGCGCAATTCAAAGAGCCCGGACGGACGTTCCGGGCGTGGGTTTCGAAACGGGGGTCGGGGCCGGGCGGTCTCAGCCCGCGGCCGCCGACTTCTCCTCCAGCCCGAGCTCCTGGATCTTGCGAGTCAGCGTATTGCGTCCGAGGCCGAGCAGGGTCGCTGCCTCGATCCGGCGCCCCCCGGTGTGCTGCAGGGCCTTGGTGATCAACGTGCGCTCGAAGTCGCGCGAGAGCTGGTCGATGATGCCGTGCTCGCCGCGGCCCAACGACTGTTCGACCTCGCGCTCGAGCGCGAGCAGCCAGTTCTGTTCCGCGCTGGCCGCGGTCTCGCCGCGCAGCTCCGGCGGCAGGTCGTTCACCTCGACGTTCATCCCGGGGGCCATCACGGTCAGCCAGTGACACAGGTTCTCGAGCTGGCGCACGTTGCCCGGCAGGTCCTGCGCGGACAGGTGGCGCAGCGCCGCCTCGGACAACCGCTTCGGCTCGACGCCCAGGTCGCGCGCGCTCTTTAGCAGGAAGAACCTGGCCAGCAGCGGGATGTCCTCGCGCCGCTCGCGCATCGGCGGCAGGCGCAGCCGGATCACGTTCAGGCGGTGGTAGAGGTCTTCGCGGAACAGGCCCTGCTTCACCCGTTGCTCGAGGTCCTGGTGGGTGGCCGCGATCACGCGCACGTTGGCCTTGATCGGCTGGTGGCCGCCGACGCGGTAGAACTGGCCGTCGGAGAGCACGCGCAGCAGGCGCGTCTGCAGCTCCGCCGGCATGTCGCCGATCTCGTCCAGGAACAGGGTACCGGCATCGGCCTGCTCGAAGCGGCCGCGGCGCATCGCCTGCGCGCCGGTGAACGACCCGCGTTCATGGCCGAACAGCTCGGACTCGAGCAGGTCCTTGGGAATCGCCGCGGTGTTGATCGCGATGAACGGCTTGGTCGAGCGCGGGCTGTGCCGGTGCAGGGCACGCGCCACCAGCTCCTTGCCGCTGCCCGACTCGCCGGTGATCAGCACGGTGGCATGCGACTGCGAGAGGCGGCCGATCGCGCGGAACACCTCCTGCATCGACGGCGCCTGGCCGAGGATCTCGGGGGCGGTGGTGGTCTCCTCCGCGCTCTCGGTCTGGCGCACGCTCTCGTCGATCGCACGCCGGATCAGCTCCACCGCATGGTTCACGTCGAACGGCTTGGGCAGGTATTCGAACGCGCCGCCCTGGAACGCCGCGACCGCGCTCTCGAGGTCGGAGTAGGCGGTCATCACGATCACCGGCACTTCCGGATGCTCAGCCTTGATCCGCTGCAGCAGGTCCAGGCCGGAGGCGCCCGGCATGCGGATGTCGCTCACCACGACCTGCGGCACGGCGCTGTTCAACGCGGTGAGCGCATCCTGGGCCGAGGCGAAACTCTTGAACTCGATGTTCTCGCGCGTGAGCGCCTTCTCGAACACCCAGCGGATCGACTTGTCGTCGTCGATGACCCAGACAGGTTTCATGGTTTCTTCACTTCGCTGCGTTGAGGTGGGATGCACAATGGAGATGCGAGCCTGGCGCCGCCGGATCGCCGCGCGGCGGTGTGCCCGGGCCTTCGCCGATCGGCAGGGTCACCGTGAAGCAGGTGCGCCCGGGCATGCTGTCGAACTCGATGGTGCCGTGGTGCTGGTTGACGAAGGTCTGCGCCAGCGTGAGGCCGAGGCCGCTGCCGCCTTCGCGCGCGGACACCAGCGGATAGAACACGCGCTCGCGCACCGACTCGGGGATGCCGGGCCCGTCGTCGATCACCTGCAGCGTGATCGCCTGCCGGTAGCGCCGGCGCGCCAGCGTGACCGAGCGTGCGATGCGGGTGCGCAGCACGATCCGGCCCTGGCCGTTCATCGCCTGCGCGGCGTTGCGCACGATGTTGAGCACCGCCTGCAGGATCTGCTCGCGGTCGCCGGTGAGCAGCGGCAGGCTGGTGTCGTAGTCGCGCTTCACCGCGAGGCCGTCGGGATACTCGGCCAGCATCACGCTGCGCACGCGCTCGATCACCTCGTGGATGTTGAGCGCGCCGACCTGCGGCAGCCGGTGCGGCGTGAGCATACGGTCCATCAGCGACTGCAGGCGGTCGGCCTCGTGCATCACGACGCGCGTGTATTCGCGCAGGTCGGCGCGGTCGAGCTCGGCGTCGAGCAGCTGCGCCGCGCCGCGGATGCCGCCGAGCGGGTTGCGGATCTCGTGCGCGAGGTTGCGCACCAGTTCGCGGTTGGCCTGCGTCTGGTCGAGGATGCGTTCCTCGCGCGCGGCCTTGATCTGCTGCGTGATCGGGCGCATCTCGAGCAGGTAGCCGTGCTCGACCGGCGCATCGGCGGGCGCGTCAGCCTGGGCGTCGGCCGGCAGGTCGACCGGCATCACCGAGCAGATCAGGTGGTGCACGTCGACGCGGCCGATCGCGCTCAACTTCACGTCGTAGTCGGAGTAGCCGGCCTTGTTCGTGCGCGCCGAGTCGAGCGCCGCGGCGAGCGCGTCGTCGCGCGTGAACACTTCGTCGAGGGCCTGCTGGAGCATCAGGTTGCGGGAGAGCGCGAACAGGTTCTCCGCCGCCGGGTTGGCATAGCGGATGATGAATCGCTCGTCGAGTATCAGCACTGCCGTGACGAGCAGGTCGACCCCGGCGAAGGCCGTGCCGGTGGACAACGGGTCGCGTGCAGGGCGCGATTCGTTCACGGGACCGCCAACGCGTTTCTGGATTGACGTCCGCATGCGGGGGAGTCCAGCAAGAACTGCGCCACCGGATACGCCGACGCGGGCGTGCCTACTTCATCACGGCGAGCTGCCGCTGGATCTCCGCGATGTTGCGTTCGTGCCGCGACACGGCGTTCTGCCATTCGCGCAGCCGCGGGTCGGACCGGTCGTTCGCGGTCGTGCCGAGCGCGGCGACCTGGCGCCGGGCCTCTTCCAGCGCCCGCTGCTCGTTCGACAGTTCGCGCTCCACGATCTGCCGCGCCTTCAGGTCGCGCTCGCGCTGCTCGCCGCGATCGATCCGCGGAAAGTTCTCCGGCCCCGGATTGCCGCGCGTCGAGGCGGCCGGCGCGTCGCTGCGCGCACGCGGCGTGCCCTGCGCGGGCGTGCCCGCGGCACCGCCCGGGGCGGCACGCGGCGCGGGGGGCGGCGTGGTGTCGCGGTAGAGCAGCGTGCATTCCTTGAACTTGCGCGACGGGCTGTCGGTGAAGGTCACCAGCCCTTCGCCGTCGGTGCAGCGGTAGATATCGGCGAACGCCGGTGCCGGCAGCACGGCCAGCAGGGCTGCCGGCAACGCGGCCAGCAAGGTCGACGACTTCGCCATCGGCCGGTTCGTTCCCGGCACGGGGGCGCTGCAATGCCATCTCATCCGGAGATCCCGAGCGCGCAGCGGAGTTGCGCAGGCGGGCGGAGTCTAGATGACGCGGTCGGCAACCGCAACGAGCCATCGTCCAACTCCCTGAGTAGAAACGGGGCGAGTCGCCTCGCCCCGTGCATGCTCGAACTGCCTGCCGGACGGAATCCGGTCAGCAGCTGTAGTACATCTGGAACTCGACCGGGTGCGTCGTCATGCGGAACATGGTGACTTCTTCCATCTTCAGCGCGATGTACGCATCGATCATGTCGTTCGAGAACACGCCGCCGCGGGTCAGGAACTCGCGGTCCTTGTCGAGGTACTCGAGCGCCTGGTCGAGCGACGAGCACACCGACGGCACGTTCTTCGCCTCTTCCGGCTCGAGGTCGTACAGGTTCTTGTCGATCGGGTCGCCGGGGTGGATCTTGTTCTGCACGCCGTCCAGGCCGGCCATCATCATCGCCGCGAAGGCGAGGTACGGGTTGGCGGTCGGATCCGGGAAGCGCACCTCGATGCGGCGGCCCTTCGGGCTCGACACGTACGGGATGCGGATCGACGCCGAGCGGTTCCGCGCCGAGTAGGCCAGGTGAACCGGCGCCTCGAATCCGGGGACCAGTCGCTTGTACGAGTTGGTGCCCGGGTTGGTGATCGCGTTCAGCGCGCGCGCATGCTTGATGATGCCGCCGATGTAGTACAGGGCGAAATCGGACAGGCCTGCATAGCCATTGCCGGCGAACAGGTTGGTGCCGTCCTTCCAGATCGACTGGTGCACGTGCATGCCCGAGCCGTTGTCGCCGACGACCGGCTTCGGCATGAACGTGGCGGTCTTGCCGTAGCCGTGGGCGACGTTGTGCACGGTGTACTTCAGGATCTGGATCCAGTCGGCGCGCTGCACCAGCGGCGCGAACTTGGTGCCGATCTCGCACTGGCCAGGGGCCGCGACTTCGTGGTGGTGGACTTCGACCTCGACGCCCTGCTCTTCCAGCGCCAGGCACATCGCCGAGCGGATGTCCTGCAGCGAATCGACCGGGGGCACCGGGAAGTAGCCGCCCTTGACCGCCGGACGGTGCGCGCGGTTGCCGCCCTCGAACTCGTGGCCGCTGGACCACGGAGCCTCTTCCGACACGACCTTGCACATGGCGCCCGCCATGTCGACATGCCAGGTGACCGAGTCGAAGATGAAGAATTCGGGTTCCGGACCGAAGTAGGCGACGTCGCCGATGCCGGTCGACTTCAGGTAGGACTCGGCGCGCTTGGCGAGCGAGCGCGGGTCGCGGTCGTAGCCCTTGCCGTCGGACGGCTCGATCACGTCGCAGGTGATGATCATGGTCGGCTCGTCGGTGAACGGGTCCATCCGTGCCGTGCTGACATCGGGCATCAGCAGCATGTCGGAGGCCTGGATGCCCTTCCAGCCGGCGATCGACGAACCGTCGAAGGCATGCCCGTCATCGAACTTGGCGAGGTCGACCGTGTGCGACGGCACCGAGACATGCTGCTCCTTGCCACGGGTGTCGGTGAAGCGGTAGTCCACGAACTTGACTTCGTGGTCCTTGATCATTTTCAGTACGTCGGCGCCAGTGGCCATAGTTCTCCTCGTTTCTTCGTCGTCGCTTGCAGGATGAAGTGAGTTGTCGCTCGAATGCGGATGCCGCAAAGATGGATAGACAGCAGAGAGCGATGGCAGCATGAAGCGTGCCAAATCGGCTCAACCCCGAAGTCATTTCAAAACAGTGCGTTAACACCCGCGACCCGCACTCGACAGGGGCGACCGCATCCTTTCGGTGCGCCACGGAGCATTATGCCCGTTGTTGGTGCATCGCTCCCAGGCTGCAGGCGGCATTTTCCGGTGCCCGGGTTGCTCGCGGCACCTTCCTGCACCGAAATCGGCCGGGGTAGACTGTGGGCCGACGCGATCGCGTCGCCGATGCGATCCTTCCACGGAGGAAACGATGAGCCTTCCCAGCATCGAAGCCCTGCTCGAACGCGCCCGGGAACGCGCCCGCGCGCTCGGCGCCCCCTACGCGGGATCCCTCGAACCGGCCGAGGCCTGGGCATTGCTGCAGCATGATGCGGCGGCCCGGCTGGTCGACGTCCGCTCCCGCGCCGAATGGGAATTCGTCGGCCGGGTGCCCGGTGCGGTCGAGATCGAGTGGAAAAGCTGGCCCGGCATGGTGCGCAACGAGGCCTTCCTCGACACCCTGTCCGCGCAGGCCGAACGCAGCGCGCCGCTGCTTTTCCTGTGCCGCAGCGGCGGACGCTCGCACGACGCCGCGCTGGCCGCGACCGCCGCCGGCTTCGGCGCCTGCTTCAACGTGCTGCAGGGGTTCGAAGGCGATCGGGACGCAGCCGCGCACCGGAATACGATCGGCGGCTGGCGCGCCGCCGGCCTGCCCTGGTCGCAGGGCTGAGGCGCGGCACCCGCAGCATCCGCAGCAGCGCAGCACCCGCAACAGGGCACGGAGGACGCAGCGTGAAGGGTCTGGCAGGCAAGGTCGCAGTGATCACCGGCGCCTCGCGCGGCATCGGGCAGGCAGTCGGACAGCGGCTCGCCGCCGAGGGCGCGTCGGTCTATCTCGCGGCGGAAGGCACCGAGGCCGAACTGGCGGCGGTCGCCGCCGCCTGCACTGCGGCGGGCGCGCCGAAGGCGGCCTGGGGCCTGCACGACCTGTCGCAGGCCGAGGTCCCCGCGCAGATGATCGCCCGTGCGCACCGCGAGATGGGACGCATCGACATCCTGGTGAACAACGCCGGCATCCGCATCCGCAAGGCGTTCTGCGAGTTCAGCCATGAAGACTACGAGCGCGTGATGGCGATCAACCTGCGCGCACCTTTCTATGCGAGCCAGGCGGTGGTGCCGATCATGCTCGCCCAGGGCGGCGGCCACGTGATCCACATGTCGAGCACGCTGGGCATGGTGGCGTCGCGCTACGCGGCGCTCTACAACGTCGCCAAGGGCGGCCTGCTGCAGCTCACCCGCACCATGGCGCTGGAACTGTCGTCGCAGAACATCCTGGTCAACGCGGTGTGCCCGGGGCCGATCGCCACCGAAGGGTTCGTCGCCGGGCGCAACCCGGGCGAACTCGAGCAGCGCGCGCGCGACGTGCCGATCGGGCGCTTCGGCACCGCCGAGGAAGTGGCCGGGGTGGTGGCCTTCCTGTGTTCGAAGGACGCTGCCTACATCGCCGGCCACGGGTTGGTGATGGATGGCGGATACGTGATCCACTGATCCACCCGCCCATGCCGGCCTTGCCGGAGCAGGAGATCCAGCCATGAAACCTCGCATGCTGCACACGGCACTGGCTGCCGCGACCCCGCTGGCCCTGCTGGCCGCCACGCCGATGGTCGCCAGCGCACAGCCGGCGTGGCCATCGAAGCCGATTCGCATGGTGATCGCCTTCTCGCCCGGCGGCACCTCCGACACGCTGGGCCGCATCCTCGGCCAGCGCATCACCGAGGCGCTCGGCCAGCCGGTGGTGGTCGATTCCCGCCCCGGGGCGAGCGGCATGATCGGCGCCGACGTCACCGCACGCGCCGCGCCCGACGGCTACACGCTGATGCATGCATACATCGGGCAGTTCTCGGTGAACCCGTCGCTGTTCGCGAAGATGACCCACGACCCGGCGCGCGACTTCACGCCGATCAGCCTGGTCGCCACCGCGCCGCAGCTCGTGGTGGTGCCGCCCGACCTGCCGGTGAAGTCCATCCGCGACCTGACCGCGCTCGCGCGCGACAAGCCGGGGCAGCTCAACTTCGGCACCGGCGGCTCGGGCACGCTGGGCTTCGTCGCCGCCGAGCTGTACCAGACGCTCGCCGGCGTGAAGATGGTGCATGTGTCGTACAAGGGGACGGTGCTGGCGCAGAACGACCTGCTCGCCAACCGGGTGCAGGTGATGTTCTCCGACATGCCGATCGCCCTGCCGCAGGCCAATGCCGGCAAGCTGCGTGCGATCGCGGTCACCTCGGGCAAGCGCAGTGCACTGCTGCCGACGATGCCGACCGTCGCGGAAGGCGGCGTGCCCGGGTACGAGCTTCTTGCATGGTGGGGACTGGTCGGGCCGCGCGGGCTTCCGGCGCCGGTAGTCAACCGCCTGCATTCGGAACTGGTGCGCATCCATGCGCTTCCGGAGATCCGCGAGCGCTACGAATCGCTCGGCGTGGAGCCTGCGACGAACACGCCGGCGCAGTTCGCCGCGTTCATGCGGGAGGATGCGGAACGGTTCGCGAAGCTGCTCAAGGCGGCGGGGGTGAAGGCGGACTGACGCATTCCCGCAGGGCGGAGAGTGCGCGCCGCCGCGAAGGGCTGCTACGATGTGGGCCTGCCCAGTCCGGAGACTTCCCATGCTTCCGTCCGAACGCCCGTCGACCTGCAGTGATCCACGCGTGCAGGTGCGCAGGCTCGCGGCCGCCGCGGCGCTGGCCCTGCTGTCCGCCACACCGGTCGCGGCCGATGCCGCCGGCGAGCTGAAGTGGGACTGGGCACTACGCCAGTACCAGACGTTCGGCGTGGTCGACGGCGATGCGGGCCGCGTGCCCGCCAATGCCGGCATGCCGCCGGCGACGCTGGAAGGGCTGCTGCCTGTGCGGCGCGCCGGCATCGGTCCGCTCGCGACGACCTTCGACATCACCCACTCGGGCAAGGTCGACCTGTCGGCCCGCACCATCGGCGCCGGGGTGGATGTGAAGGCGATCGAGAACCCGTGGGACCCGCGCACCACGCCGCCGCTCGCGGGACGGCGGATCGGCACGGCGTCGGTCGAGGCGTCGATCATCGACGTCGTGACGCCATTCAGCGCGTTGGCGATGCTGCGCGCGCTCGGCACCACCAACAACATCACGATGGACGTGCGTTCCTCGCCGCTCACCGGGAGCATGGCCGCGGCGCTCTACTCCGACCAGGGCGCCGGCGCCGCCTGGGCCAGCGTCAACCTCGAGTTCCAGATCTTCGACGTCGGCGGTGCCTCGCCGCGGATGATCTACGAGCGGAAGTTCAGCAAGCGCGTCGATTCCACCACCCAGGACACCCTGTTCGAGTTGCTGCCTGGCAGATCGGACGTGCTCGGCGGGCGGACGTTCCCGCTGACCAACGGTGGCACGTTCGCGCTGAGCCTGCGGCTGGTCGCCGATGCATCCGCCTCCGGCGACGCTAACGAAGACGATGCCGCGAACCCGCGGCGGGTGTTCGGCTCCTCGAAGTTCGACTCGACCTTCACCTTCGGCGGGTTCTTCGACTTCCGCGACGAGCAGGGCAACCTGCTCGACGACGTGACCTTCACCAGCGCGAGCGGCATCGACTGGCTGTCGCCGATCGCCGGGGGCACGACGGTGGTGCCGGTGCCCGGGTCGTTCGTCCTGCTCGCGGGCGCGCTGCCGGTGGTGCTGCTGCTCGCGCGCCGGCGCCGGGCCGGCGCCCCGGCCTGAGCGGCTACCAGAAGTACCAGAGCACCACGCAGCCGAGCACGATCCGGTACCAGCCGAACGGCGTGAAGCTGTGCTTCGAGACATAGGCCAGCAGCGCCTGCACCGTCACCAGCGCGGTGATGAAGGCGGCCACGAAGCCCGCGGCAAAGACACCGGCATCGTCCCAGGACAGGATCGCGGCATTCTTGTACAGGTCGTAGGTGACCGCGGCGGCCATCGTCGGCATCGCGAGGAAGAACGAGAAGCGGGTTGCCGTCTCGCGCGAAAGCCCGACCAGCATGCCGCCGATGATCGTCGAGCCGGCGCGCGAGGCACCGGGGAACAGCGCGACGCACTGGCAGAGCCCGACCTTCAGCGCATCGAGCCAGGTCATGTCGTCGACGTCGCGCACCCGGGGCTGGCGCGGCCTCGCCTCGACCCAGATGATGATCACGCCGCCGATGATCAGTGCCACGGCCACGGTCAGGGGCGAGAACAGGTGGGTCTTGATCAGGCCGTGCAGGAGGAAGCCGAACGCCATCGCCGGCAGGAAGGCGATCAGGACGTTGACCAGGAAGCGGCGGGCGGACGCATCGCCGCCGAGCAGGCCGCCGGCGACCTCGAACAGCTTGGCCCGGTAGGCCACGCACACGGCGAGGATCGCCCCGAGCTGGATGAAGATCGCGAACACCTTGCCGCGCGCATCGTTCACACCCATCGCGTCCTCCGCGATGATCAGGTGCCCGGTGCTGGACACCGGCAGGAATTCGGTCAACCCCTCGAGCACGCCGAGGATGACCGCATGCCACAGACCAAGAGACTCCACTGTCGACGACTCCGTGCGAATTGTGCGGGTTGTGCGGGTTTTTCGCGTTGCGTCAGCATCCGCGCGCGGCACCGGCGACACCGTTGGCTGCCCGATGGTAGCAAGCAGCCTGCCCCGGCTCCGGCGTACTTTTCCCGATTGCGGCCCGATGGCAGCCGCCCGCGGAGGCCGGCCAGCGGCGGGGGACTGTTCTTCGCCGCACACACGGGTTACACTCACTGGCGTCCGAGGAATCCTTCCGGACGCCCATAACAACATGCGGTGGTCGAGTTGCACCCGCGTCGCCGATCCGAGCGACATGCGTGCAGCGCGAAACACCTGGAAGATCCCGCAGTCGCTGCAGCGTCTGCTGCAGGTTTCAATTTCTGCTGTCCAACCCCAGAAACGCGGTACGTCGAAACCCGCCCGGCGATCCCGCATGATTGCGTCCAAGAACTGGACGCATCGCCCCTCAAACGCAGTCCTTCGCCGATCTGGCTGCCCCCATGGGCAGACGCCGGACGACTGTACCGAGAGAACCACGGAACGAACGGATCAACTGCATGGCATTGGTGCTCAAGCTGTTGCGCGCGAATTTTCGCGATCGGGACTGGCAACGTGGCCAGGGATACCAGCGGACGCGGCGTGTGACGCGCTGCGAGGTGACCCAGGGCGACGACGGCCACGCGGCGATCGACTCCGAGGTGCACGGGTCTGCGTCGAACACCTACCAGCAGCAGGTGCGGGTCACGCTCGAGAACGGCAAGCTGCTGGTGGCCGGCCAGTGCACCTGCCCGGTCGGCCAGAACTGCAAGCATGTGGCGGCGGTCTGCATGCACGCAGCCCGGCAACTGGCGCAGATGTTCGGTCTGCCCGGCCGTGCCGACCGGATCGGTCCGCTGCTGCAGGGCGCGGCAGGCGACGAGGCCGGGTTCGACATCGACCCGTCACTGCCCGGCGTGGTCGTGTCGCTCGGCGGCCCGCCCGCCGCGGCGGCCACGATGACGCGCGAACCCGCGGCGACCCGGGATACCGCCGCGCGCGACGCGCAGCGTGAGGCACAGCGCGAACTGCAGCGGGAGATGCAGCGCGAGGCGCAACGCGAACCGCAACGGCATGGTTCCAGCAAGGAGGCCGCGAACGACGTGCGGCTCTGGCTCGACCGCCTGACCCATACCCACGAGGCGAGCCTGGGCGAGCCCAACGGCTATCCGCCCCAGGTGCGCGAGCGCATCGTCTACACGCTCGCGCCGAGCTTCGTCCCGGGCGGGCGCACCGCGCTGCTGCGGGCCTTCCAGCTGCGCTTCAAGAAGGACGGCGGGCGCGCGAAGCCGACGCCATACCCGCTGGCCCAGCTCGCCGTCAGCGATGCGCGCTTCGTGCTCGGCATCGACCGCGAGATCGGCCGGCTGGCGCCGGGACGCGGCCCGGCCGCGCAGGGTGTGCGGCTCGACGAGCACGACAGTGCTGCGCTGCTGCGCTGGCTGATGGCCACCCGCCGCTGCTACTGGGAACAGGCCGGGCGCGGGCCCGCGCTTCGCCCCGGGCCGGCACGCAAGGGCACGATCACCTGGGAAGCCGATGCCACCGGCGTGCAGGAATGCCTGATCACCGTCGAGCCGCCCGCGCCGGTGCTGCCGCTGACGCCGCCGCAGTACGTCGACGTGAAGACCGGCGAATGCGGTCCGATCGACTGCGGCGTTCCGAACGAACTCGCCGGCGCGCTTGCGCAGGCGCCGCGCATCGCGCCGGAGACGGTCGCACAGGTCACCGAGACCCTGTCCGGCGTGGTCAACGGCCATCCGGTGCCGCTGCCGGCGGCGATCGAGGCGAGGCCCGCCCCCGACCTCACGCCGACGCCGGTGCTCACGCTGATCAGCGTGTCGCAGCCGACCACGCGCCTGCGCCAGGGTGGCGAGTTCCATTGCGCGCGGCTCACCTTCCGCTACGGCCCCGAGCTCAACGGCACCCATGCCGGTGCCGCCGGTGCCTCGGCGCGCCTGGACGGCGGCCGCG
>JAJTHE010000120.1 GCA_021298815.1 Betaproteobacteria bacterium
GGACCCGGGCTCACCGACGTGCTCGGCGGCCATGTCGAACTGATGTTCGCCGATCTCGGCGTGGTGATGCCCCATGTCGCCACCGGCCGCCTGCGCGCGGTGGCGATCACCGGGGCGAAGCGTTCGCCGCAGATGGCGCAGTTGCCGACCGTCGCCGAGTCGGGCTATCCGGACTACACGATGGTCAACTGGCGCGGCGTCCTGGCGCCCGCAGGCACGCCGAAGGACGTGGTCGCACGGCTCAACGCCGAGATCGTCAAGGCCATCCGTTCCCCGGAACTCACCGAAGCACTGGTGCGCGAGGGCTACGACCCGATCGCCGACACGCCGGAGCAGTTCGCGGCGGTGATCCGGGCCGAGGTCGTACGCTTCTCGCATGCGGTGAAGGCGGCCGGGCTCAAACCGATCTGAGCGTGTCCTCGATGAACGCGAGCAGGATGGCATCGAACGCCGCGGCCTGCTCGATGTAGCAGGCATGCCCGGCACCGGCGATCTCCTTCACCGGGACCCCGGGCCGCGCAGACGCCACCTCGAGGATGGAGGCGGGCGTGGTAACCACGTCGTGTTCGCCGTACACCACCTGCACCGGCATCGAGGCCGGGAGCGCGGCCAGGTCGGCCCGGGTATCGGAGACGGTCAGCAGCTTCACCGCCTGGGTGAAACCGTCCGGGCGAAGCAGCGACATGGTGTCGATCACGGCCTGCCGCTGTTCGTCGGTAGCCTGGTCGCTGAGCAGCCTCGGTCCGCGCTTCTTCGCCATGCCGGCCACCCCGAGCGCGGCAAGGTCGGACAGGCGCGCCTCGCGCAGGCGGATGCGCTCCGCCTCCGGCAGGCGTGCATGGCCGGCGGACATGCTGGCCAGGGTCAGCCCGAGGATGCGCTCCGGATGCCGGCGCGCGAAGCGCGCGGCCTGGATGGCGCCGAGCGAATGGCCGACCAGGTGCATGCGATCCACGCCGAGCGCGTGGACCAGCCTGAGCAGCGCATCGCTGTAGTCGTCGGGTCCGGGTGCGTCCATCGGCAGCGCGGTCGAACCGCCATAGCCCGGGCCGTCCCAGGCGACCACCCGGCAGCGAGCCGACAGCGTGTCGAGCTGCCGCACCCAGGAGCGTGCACCGGAGCCCACGCCATGCAGCAGCACCAGCGGCACGCCGCTGCCCTGCTCCAGGCAGGTGAAGGTCGATCCGCCGGCATCGATGCTGCGCGGGTCCATGTTCATGCCGCCTGGAACGCGACGTTCTCGCGCGCGGGGGTTCCTACCACCATCATGAACTGCGCATCGGTGAAGCCGGTGTTGCGGAACGCGCGCGGCTGTCCCGGCGGGTTCAGGATCAGGTCGCGCGGCCCGAGCTGCTGCTCGACAGTGCGCCCGCCCTCCTGCCAGCTGGCCGTCACGCAGCCCTCGAGCACCAGGTAAGCCTCCTCGACATCGCGCGCGTAGGCCTTCACGCCGGCGCCGCGCGGCAGCGTGATCAGGTCCTTGCGGAAGGTGCCGGGCGGGGCGGCACCCTCGCCGATGTAGATCGCGCGGCCGAACCCCGCCGGGTGCCACTCGGGCTTCAACTGGCTGTAGCGCACGATGTGCCGCGCCATCTCGCGGTGGCGCGGGTCGCTGCTGTCGAAGGACAGCGCATGGCTGTGCCCCGGCTGCGCGCCGAAATCCCTGCACAGCTGCGATTCATGGCTCTTCGGATGGAACAGGTAGTGCGGTGGCTTGGGCAGGCCCTTGCCGACCATGATCGACACCAGCACCGGCCCGAAACCATCGTTGCGGAACCCGTGCGGCCGGTCGGTCGCGTGCAGGCACATGTCCTTCGGCCCGCAACGGGCGAGGATCACCTCGCCGTCGTACTCCCAGCCGATGGTCAGCACGCCCTCGATGACCAGGAAAGCCTCGGTCACCTCGTGCGCATGCGATGCACCGTACTTGCCCACCGGCTGCTGCACCATGCTCAGCGTGAAATGGTCGGCGGGCAGCGTGCCGGGGTCATCGATCTTCGGCGAGGCACCGGCGCCGATGTAGCGGATCTGCGCGCGGTCGAGCTCGGGGTAGCCGCGGCTGGGCGGGAACGCATCCCAGTCGGGCACCTTGTCGGCATAGCGGCCGACGTTGCGCTTCATGCGGGTGGCGAGGGCTTCGGTGTCGAGTACGGCTGACATGGTGGATCCTCCGTGTGCCGGCGGACGCGGCGCGCCCTTGGGTCAGTTCGACTGCTGCTTGACGTTGTACTTCCGGATCGCCTGCGACCAGCGCGCGATCTCCGCCTCGAGCATCGTGGCGAACGCACCGGGAGACAGGGCGAGCGGCTCGAACCCGCGCTCTCGCAGCGTGTGCGCGACCGGCGACGCGGTGCGCGTCGCGTTTAGGACTGCATTGATCCGCTCGACCACTGCCCGCCGGCGCGAGCAGGCCGTACCAGCCGCGTATCTCGAAGTCCTTGAACCCCTGCTCTTCGATCGTCGGCACGTCCGGCATCTCGCGCGCCCGCGTGCGGGTGGTCACCGCAAGCGCACGCAGCTTGACGTTGCGTACCTGGGGCAGCGCCAGCCCCGGCCCGGTAAAGGTCACCTCTACCTCGTTGGCGAGCAGGGCGCCCATCAGCTGCGGCGCACCTTGGTGCGGGACGTGGGTGAGCCGGATGCCGGCGACCGAATAGAACAGCTCCTGCGACACATGGCCGATGGCTGCGCCCGATCCGAAGTTGAGCCTGCCGGGACTCGACTGCGCGAGCTTGATGAACTCGGCCAGGCTCGTGGCTGCCACCGCCGCGCTGATGGCGACCACGCAAGGCTGCTCGATCAGCGACCCGACCGGGACGAAGTTCCGGCTAATGTCGAACGGCGCCTCGTCGATCATGGCAGGTGCGATCACCGTGGCCGCGTCGGACACGGTCAGCGTACGGCCGTCGTTGCCCGCCTGCGCGCCGATCTGCACGCCGAGCACGCCCTGTGCTCCCGGGCGGTTGTCGACCACGATCGGATGGCCGAGTCCCTTTTCCAGGCCAGGCCCGAGCACGCGTGCAACATAGTCGACATTGCCGCCAGCGGGAAACGGCACGATCACGCGCAGCGGACGCGACGGGAAGGCCGTTGCCTCGGCTGCTAAGGCATGCCCGGCCGGCAGACCCGTCATCGGCCCGGGCAGGCCGGGCAACAGGGCGCAGCCGATCCTCCTCGCATGCCGTCTGTTGCCCCTTCCTAGAGCCATCTGCATCGCCCCCATCGCCGCTTCAGGTCATCGTGCTGCCGCCGATGTCGGCGAACAGGCTCTCTACAGGCATCGCCTTCGCGAGGATGCCGTGCTCGACCATGTACTGCTGGAACGCCTCGAAGTTCCGGCGGCCAGCCTCGATGCCGTAGGGGAACGGGTCGCGCCCGAACACCGCGTCGATCTCGTCGATGTCGTCGTGCATCCAGGGCAGCATGTAGCGCGGGATGGCGATGTAGCGCATGTGCCGGATGGCGACGTGCTTCGATTCGCAGAATGCCTCGAACAGGCTCTTCGCGATGAACGGATGCTGCTCGTACAGGCTGCGCCGGATCACGATGCAGTGCATGATCGGGAACTGCCCGGTGCGCCGGTAGTATTCCTTCTCGCGCTCTCGGAAATCGGGGAACAGCCGGACGATGTCCGGGTTGTGGTGGCGCGAGTCGGGCACCGAGGTGCCGATGATCGCATCGATCTCGTGCTTGTCGATCAGGTCGCTGAGCGAGCGCCCGGTCTGGTTGACGGTGATCGGCACCTCGCGCAGCAGCGGCATCACGCCCGGTTCGCCATGCAGGCCGGTGCCGTTGATCTGCCCTTCGACCCAGTGGATCCTCGACAGGTCGACGCCGAACTCGTGCTGCAGGATGCCGCGGATCCAGACCGTCGCGGTCATCGTGTAGCGCGGCAGGCCGATCCGCTTGCCTTCAAGGTCCTTCGGCTCGCGGATGCCGGCCCGCCGGTCGACCGTGATGTAGCCATGGCGGAAGCAGCGCGCCGGATAGACCGGGATCGCGATGAACGGCGTCTCGTCCTTCTGCACCGACAGCCGGGCGATGTAGTCCGAGCAGGACATCTCGGCCACGTCGAACTCCTGGGTGGCCGACATGCGATTGAAGATGTTGCGCGGGTCGTCGTTGACGATGAAGTTGAGGTCGATGCCGCGCGGCTTCACCTCTCCGGTGTAGAGCGCCTGCATCCGGTCGTAGAGCCCGCTGGCGAGGTTCACCCGCACCGGTGCGCCCATGGGTTCGTCGGCTGCTCCTGTCGGGCCGGTCATGCCTGCTCCCCGTCCATTCGGTATCCCTGCGTTTCATTCATGGTAGATCAACCTGGCCGCTACTGCGCTGGATCAGCTCCCAGATGCGTGGCGGGGTCAGCGGCAGTTCGTCCGGCTGCACGCCGAACGAGGACAATGCCGATGCGATCGCATTGGCGACCACGCCGCCGACCGAGATCACGCCCCCTTCGCCGGCACCCTTCGCGCCGAGCGGGCTCACCGGCGACGGATGGTTCTCCAGCACGATCGAGCGGATGTTCGGGAAGTCGTCCGCCGCCGGCACCAGATAGCTGGCGAGCGAACCGGTCAGCAGCTGCCCCTGCCCGTCGTAGACAAGGTGCTCGAGCAGCGTGCCGCCGAGCCCCTGCACGATCGCCCCGAGCACCTGGCCGTGCAGCGTCATCGGGTTGATGATCCGCCCGACGTCCTCGACCGAGACATACTCGAGCAGGCGCACCTGGCCGGTGGCCGGGTCCACGGTCAGGTGCGCCGCATGTGTGCCATAGCTGTAGGTGCGCCGGTTGTTCTCGAACACGCCTTCGGCCTCGATGCCGTCGGCCGCAATGCCCGCCGGCCCGGCCAGCGGCAGGCTGCGCCCACGTGCCGCCGCGCTGCGCAGGCCGTCCTCGATCGACACCTCGCCGGGCGCGCAGCCGAAGCGCGCGGCCGCCGCGGCGCGCAACGCATGGTCGAGGTTCTTCGCCGCATCGAGGATGGCCGAGCCACCCATCACCGTCGAGCGCGATCCGAGGGAGCCGTAGCCCATCTTCACGATGCCGGACGAGCCGTGGAACACCCCGGCGATGCGGTCCATCGGCAGGCCGAGCGCGTCGGCGGCGATCTGCGCGAAGATCGTCTCGAGGCCCTGGCCCACGGCGGACGAACCCACGTGGACCGTGACCCGCCCATCGGCCTCGAACACCAGGCGCGCATGCTCGCGCGGCCCGGATGCACCGCCCTCGATGTAGCTGCCGACGGCCAGTCCGTGAAAGACGCCATCGACCTGGCGGCCTGCCAGCGCCACCTTGTCATGCCAGCCGATCTCCGCGAGGCAGCGCTCGAAGGTCTCGTGATAGTCGCCGCTGTCGGTCTCGCCGCCGGTCCCGTAGGGCATCACGACCGGTAGCCTGCCCGGTACCTCGTGCCTGCGCAGCAGGTTGTGCCGTCGGAACGCCACGCGGTCGATCCCGAGATCGCCGGCGGCGATGTCGAACAGGCGCTCGCGGAAGTAGTCGGTCTCGAAGCGACCGGGGCCGCGGTAGCTGCCTGCAGGCGTCTTGTTGCTCACCAGCATAGCCACGTCCATGTGCAGCGCCGGGATGCGGTACGGACCACCTGCCATCTGCGCGAAGTTGCGCGGCGCGGTCACCGCGTTCGGCCGGATGTAGGCGCCCAGGTCGTAGGCGCCCCGTCCGCGCAGGCCGCGGATCGTGCCGTCCAGGTCGCAGGCGATCTCGAGGTCGCACTCCACCTCCCGCGCATGGGTCATGGCCAGCAGGTGCTCGTTGCGATCCTCGATCCACTTCACCGCCTGCCCGAGGCGGCGCGCGGCGAACGACACCAGGAAGTCCTCGGGGTAGAACTCGCCACGCATCCCGAAGCCGCCGCCGCAGTCGCTCTCGACCGCATCGATCGCCGACTCGGGCATGTCGAGCAGGGTAGCCAGCAGCGAACGGATCGCGAACGGCACCTTCACCAGGCCGGAGACGGTGAGGCGCTGCCGCACCGGGTCCCACTCGGCGAGCAGCCCGCGCGTCTCCATCGGCAGCGCGGTATGCCGGTGCACCTTGAAGCGCCGGCGCCGGGTGTACGGCGCATCCTGGAAGGCGGCATCGATCGCGGCCGCGTCTCCGCGGATCGCCTGCAGGCTGAGGCCGCGGTTGCTGCCGACCGCTTCGAACAGCAGCACCTCGCCGCGTTCCGAGGATGCGCGGTCGAGCACCGGCGGCAAGGACGCGACGTCCACGCCGACCAGGCCGGCCGCATCCTCGGCGATCGCGGCCGTGTCGGCGACCACCAGCGCGACCGGTTCGCCGACATAGCGCACCTTGCCGTGCGCGAGCACCGGTTGCTCGAAACGCGCAAGGTCCGCGTTGGCCTCCATGCGCATCGGGATCACCGGCACCTTCGCGCCGAGGTCGTGGGCGGTGTACACCGCGTGCACGCCGGGCAGCGCGCAGGCGGCGGTGGTGTCGATCGAACGCAGGATGCCGTGGGCGACGGTGCTGCGCACCAGGGTCGCGTGCAACATGCCGTCGACTGACCGGTCGTCGACATACTGGCCGCGTCCGGACAGGAAACGAAGGTCTTCCAGCCGCTCGACCGGCTGGCCGACCAGGGTGTCGCGCCGGGTCATCAGCCGGTCCGGTCGATGCCGCCCGTGGCCGGCTGCCCGCCGGGCGCGCCGGCCTGGTACGCCGGGCGGGCATCGAGCACTGCCTCGACGATGCCGATGTAGCCGGTGCAGCGGCACAGGTTGCCGGACAGCGCCTCGCGCACCCGGTCCGCGTCCGCATCCGGTTCACGGCTGAGCAGCGCGTGCGCGGTCATCAGCATGCCCGGCGTGCAGAAGCCGCATTGCAGCGCATGGTGGCGCCGGAAGGCAGCCTGCAGCGGGCCGAGCGCCTCCGCCCCGCCCTCGTCGAGACCCGTCCCCAGGCCCTCGATCGTCTCGACCGTGCAACCCTCGGCCTGCACGGCCAGCATCAGGCAACTGCGCATCGCGCGCCCGTCGACGATCACGGTGCAGGCACCGCAGACGCCGTGCTCGCAGCCGACATGGGTGCCGGTGAGCCTGAGTGCATGGCGCAGGCAGTCGGCGAGCGTGAGCCGGGGCTCCACCTCGACCGCCGCCGGCTTGCCGTTGACGGTGAAGCGAACGGTTCGCGGGGGGGGATTGCTCATGTCCGTCATCCTCTATCGCGCCGTCGCTGCGGCCAGGGCCCGCTCGACCATCGTCCCCACCAGCGAGCGCCGGTAGGCGCTGCTCGCTTCGGCATCCTCCGGCGGATCGACCTCGGCACGTGCCGCCGCGACGGCCGCCGCGATGCCGGGCGCATCGACCGGCCGTCCCTCGAGCGCTGCCTCCGCGCCGGGCAGGCGCTGCACGACGCCGGTCGCGCCGATCACGCCCAGATGCACGCCGATGGCGACACCGTCGCGTTCGTCGTAGAACGCGGCGACCGCCGCGAGCGCGAACGCGCCGCGTTGCCGCGCGAATTCCTCGAAGCCCCAGCGACGCGCCGCCGGCCACGGCGGAAGCCGCACCTCCACCAGCAGTTCGGCGGGCCCGATCACCGTCTCGAGCGGCCCGGTGAAGAAGTCGCGCGCAGCCACCATACGCGTACCGGCCCGGCCTGCGATCACCATCGTCGCCTCGCAGGTGAACGCGATGCCGGGCATCTCCGCGGCCGGGTCGGCATGCGCGAGGCTGCCGCCGACCGTGCCACGGTTGCGGATCGGGTAGTGCGCGACATGGCCGATCGCCTCGACCAGCAGCGGATGCACGCTGCGCAGCGAGGGATGCTCGAGGATGTCGCACCAGCGCACGCGCGCACCGAGGCGCACCCCGTCCTCGCCGATCTCGATCGAATCGAGGCCCGGGATGCGGCCGATGTCGACAAGCATCGAGGGTTGGGCGAGGCGGAAGGCCAGCACCGGCATCAGGCTCTGGCCACCCGCCAGCGGGCGGGCATCGCCGCCGTGGCGCTCCAGCAGCTCGATCGCCTCGGCCATCGTGGCCGGGGCGGCGTAGTCGAAGGCAGGCAGCTTCATGCGCGCGCGAACGCCGCGGCACCGCTGCCGGCGGTACGGCCGAACACCGCCCCGCAGGTGAGGCCGGTACCGCTCGGGTAGTTGCCGTAGAACAACCCGCCGACCATCTCGCCGGCCGTGTACAGGCCCGGTATCGGATCCCCGGCATCGTCCTCGACCTCGGCGCGGGTGTTGATCTTCAGGCCACCGAAGGTGAAGGTGATGCCTGCAGTCACCGCATACGCCTCGAACGGGGCCTTGTCTATCCTGCGCGCCCAGTTCGACTTCGGCAGCGCGAGGCCTTTCGTCGAAAGGCCGTCCTTGATGCTCGCCACGAGCGGCGATTCGTCGTCGGGTGCCGCACGATTGTAGGCGTCCATCGTCTCCAGGAAGGCGGCTGCGTCGACCCCCTCCATCTTCGATGCGAGTTCCGCCAGCGTCGCGCCCTGGACCTTGGTGACCTGCCGGATGCGATAGGTCTCGCGCAGCAGCGGAATCGCGCGCTGGTCGAACACCTGCCAGGCGAACAGCCCGGGCTGCGCCAGTACCTCGCGGCCGTAGCGCGCATAGGTCACGGTCTGGAAGTCCGCACCCTCGTCGACGAAGCGCTCGCCACGGGCGTTGACCACCACCCCGAACGGATAGCTGTGCTTCTGGTAGGCACCCTTCACGACCGGGTCACCGTACTCGGGGGCGTTCAGTTCCCAGAAGCTCGAATGCGCGCACGACCAGTGGCCGTAGGCGCGGGCACCGATGTCGAGCGCCATGCGCAGGCCGGCGCCGGTGTTGAAGCGCGTGCCACGCACCTTGGCGAGGTCCCAGTTGGGCCCGAGGTAACGGCTGCGCATCTCTGCATTCGCCTCGAAGCCGCCGCAGGCCAGCACCACCGCTTTCGCCCGGACGGACTTCTTCACGCCACCCTGCATCACCGTGACGCCAGTGACACGGCTGCCCTCGCGCTGCAGCGCGATCGCCGGCGTGCGGTAGTACGTGCGCACGCCGTCCTTCGCCGCGCGCGCATGCAACGCATCGATCAACCCGGCCCCCCCGCCCCAGACGATGCACGGCAGGTTGCCCCAGAACTGCATGCGGCCGTCCACCTTCGACGACTGGCGCCCGAACGCCGCCTCGAAGCGCACGCCCTTGCCGCGCAGCCAGACCAGCGTTTCCAGGCTGTGGTCGATCACATGCTCGGTGAGCTCGGGATGGCAGCGGTAGCCGGTGACGCGCGCCATGTCGTCGAAGAAATCGGCGGCCGTGTAGGTGCCGAAATCGGTGGTGGCGAGTTCCGCCTCGGTCAGGTCGGCCACCACCTTCGTGATGTCGTTGGCGCCATGGAACACGGTGCGCATCTGCCCGCCCGCGTAGGCGGTGTTGCCGCCGCGGTCCTCCTCGCCGCAGGCGTCGAGCATCACTACCGAGGCGCCAGCCTCGCGCGCGGCCAGGGCCGCGCAGGAAGCCGCATTGCCCGTGCCGACCACCACGACATCCACCGATTCAAGCTGTTCCATCGACGATCCCCGAAGTTGCATGGATGGGCGGTTCAGTCCGCCGTTGCACCGGATGCGCGCACCACCGGGCCCCAGCGCGCATTCTCCACCCGGATGAACTGCGTGTATTCCGCCGGTCCCATCGGCGACGGGAAGGCGCCCACGCTGGCGAGGCGGGCCACCACGTCTTCAAGCGTGGTGATGCGGCGCAGCTCCGCGCTCAGGCGGTCGACCACCGGTCGCGGCAGGCCCGCTGGCCCGGACAGGCCATACCAGAGCGCACCCTCGACCGCGGGATAGCCCGCCTCCGCCATCGTCGGCACGTCGGGCAGGACGGCGGACCGCTTCGGCCAGAGGACCGCGAGCACCCGCAGCCGGCCGGCGCGGATGCTGGCGGAATGCGACGGCAAGCCGTCGAACATCACATGCACGCTGCCGGCGGTGAGGTCCACCGTCGCCAGGCCGCTGCCCTTGTAGGGGACATGGGTCAGCGGTGCACCCGTGGTGATCTTGAACAGTTCCCCCAGCAGGCGGGAACTGCTGCCCCCGCCCGAGGACGCGAACGAATAGCCGTCCGGCTGCGCTTTCGCGAGGGCGACGAAATCGCGCACGGACGCCGCCGGCACCGACGGATGCACCACCATCACCGTCGGGATGGTGGCAACCAGGCCGACATGGGTGAAGTCCTTCATCGCGTCGTAGGGCAGCTTGCGGTAGAGCACCGGCCCGATGCCGTGCGTCGTGTTCGACGACACCAGGAAGGTATGCCCGTCGGGCGTGGCGCGCGCGACGATCTCGGTCGCGATGATGCCGGCCGCGCCGGCCCGGTTGTCGATGACGACGTTCTGCCCGAATGCCTCCGACAGCTTCTGCCCGACCAGCCGCGCAGTGAAGTCGGACGCCCCGCCCGGGGCGACTGGAACCAGCAGGCGCACCGCCCGCTGTGGCCAGGCCTCGGCCGCCCGTGCCGTCGCGCCGGGCAGCGACAGCGCCAGCGCCAGCAGGCACAGCGGCTGCAGCAGGGTCGCGGCAGCCGGCCGCGGCGGCACGTTTCGCATCATCGGTTCCATCGGCGCCCCCCCTCCGGTGTGATCACACGATAGCGCAGCGGCCGCCCCCGGACAATGCGAGGTGTGTAGAATCTTTCCGGTGACGCCACAGGAGCACAGGTCCGATGTCGTTTGACGTGATCGTCGTTGGGGCCGGCAACGCCGCGATGGCCGCCGCACTGTCGGCCGCCGAAGCTGGCGCCCGGGTGGTCGTGCTCGAAGCCGCGCCGCTAGAGCATGCCGGGGGCAACACGCGCTACGCGGCGGGTCAGCTGCGCACCACCTTCGACGGCGCGAACGACCTGTCGTCCCTGGTGCCGGAACTCACCCCGGAGGAAGCGGCGCGCTGCGATTTCGGCACCTACGGCCGCGCGGACTACCTCGAGGACATCGGCCGGCTGACCGGGTATCGCTGCGATCCCGACCTTGCCGAGGCGATCGTCGACAACAGCCTGGCTACCCTGCAGTGGATGCGCACGATCGGCGCGCGCTTCCAGCTGAGCTACCGCCGCCAGTCGGTGAAGGTCGGAGACCGCATCCGCTTCTGGGGAGGCCTGCCGATCGAACTGTGGGGCGGCGGGGCCGGGCTGGTGGAGGCCTACCATGGAACCGCCGCGAAACGGGGCATCGAGGTTCGCCACGAGGCAATGGCCCATTCGCTGGTGCTGGACGGCAGGCGCGCGGTCGGCGTCGAGGGCTGGTGGCGCGGCGAGCCGATGCGGGTCACCGGACGTTCGGTGGTGCTCGCCTGCGGCGGATTCGAGGCGAACACCGAGAAGCGGGCGCGCTACCTCGGCCCGGGCTGGGACCTCGCCAAGGTGCGTGGCACCGCGTTCAACACCGGGGCCGGCCTCGACATGGCGATGGCGGTCGGCGCGAGGCCCCACGGGCACTGGACCGGTGCGCACGGCAGCTGCTGGGACATGAACGCGCCCGAGACCGGCGACCTCGTGGTCGGCGACGGCTACCAGAAGTACAGCTATCCGATGGGCATCACGGTCAACCTCGACGGCGAGCGCTTCTTCGACGAAGGCGCGGACATGCAGAGCTACACCTACTCCCGCCTGGGCAAGGCGATCCTGAAGCAGCCGAACATGGTGGCCTGGCAGGTCTTCGACCAGCGCCACGTGCCGTTGCTGCTCGACGAGTACCGGATCCGGCGCATCACGAAGGTGCGCGCCGACACGATCGAGCAGCTGGCGGAGAAGATCGAAGGCATGGACCGCGCGCGCTTCGTGGAGACGGTGCGCGCGTTCAACGCCTCGGTCGCGCACCTCGACGGCAGGATCGACCTGTCGCAGAAGGACGGCAATTCGACGCGCGGACTGCCACTGCCGAAATCCAACTGGGCGCAGCCGCTCGACCAGGGTCCGTTCGAAGCCTACGGCGTCACCACCGGCATCACCTTCACCTACGGCGGCCTGCGCATCTCGCCCGATGCGCGCGTGCTGGACGCGGCACTGCAGCCGATACCTGGTCTGTACGCGGCCGGAGAGATCGTCGGCGGCATCTTCTACGATGGCTATCCCGGCGGAACCGGGCTGGTCTCGGGGGCGGTGTTCGGCCGCCGTGCAGGGAAAGGCGCCGCCGATCCCCTGCAGTAGGAACGGCTGGCTTCCGTTCGTCACCAGCGTGTTCGTCGCGGTCCATCGATACTCGGAGGCAGGATGAAGACGAGGTCATCTTCCGGCAGCGTCACGCGCACCACGACCCTTGCGGCAGCGCTTGCGCTGCCCTCCCTGATGCTGGCCGTCCCGCAGGCTGGCGCCCAGGCGTACCCGTCGAAGACGATGCGGCTGGTGGTCGGAGTGCCGCCCGGCGGTGCCGCCGACTTCACCGCACGCGTCGTTTCGCAGCAGGTGCAGGACGCGCTGGGACAGAGCATGCTCGTGGACAATCGCCCGGGGGCCGGCGGGACGCTCGCATCCGAGACCGTCGCGCGCGCGAGCCCGGACGGCTACACGTTGCTGCTCTCCTCGAGCAGCACCCATGGCGTGGCGCCCGCGCTGTACCGCAAGCTGAGCTGGGATGCACAGAAGGATTTCACCCACGTCGCCCTGATCAACACGATCCCGGGCGTGATGGCGGTCAACCAGGCCGTGCCGGCGAAGACGGTGAAGGAGTTCATCGCACTCGCGCAGGGCAAGCCCGGCGGCTACCTGTTCGCCTCGTCCGGCAACGGCAGCGCACCGCACGTTATGGCCGAACTGTTCAAGCTGCGCACGAAGACCGACCTCGGCCATGTCCCGTACAAGGGCAGCGGGCCGGCCGTGGTCGACCTGGGGGCCGGGGCAGTGCAGGTGATGTTCGACGGGCTGCCGTCCCTGCTGCCGCAGGTCAAGCTCGGCCGGGTGCGGGCACTCGCGGCAATGGGCACGCAGCGGTCGAACGTGATGCCCGAGGTGCCGACGATGGCCGAGAGCGGCTATCCGGGCATCGAGGGTGGCCTGTGGTACGGCGTCTCGGGACCTGCCCGCATGGACGCCGCAGTGGTCGACGTGCTCGCGCGCGAAGTGGTGAGGTCGGCCTCGTCGGCCGACACGCGGGAGCGGTTCGCGAGCGTGGGGGCGTTCGCGACCCCGCTCGGGCCGAAGGAATACTCGGCATTCATCGCCCGGGAACTGGCGAAATGGGGCGAAGTGATCCGCGCATCCGGCGCCCGCATCGATTGAAGGAGCGACGATGTCCAGCAACACCAGCATTGACCAACCCATCCGGACCGCGCTCGACGGCACGACCTGGCGGGTCGTCCTGAATCGTCCCGACTGCGGCAACCTGGTCACCAGCGCGATGGTCGAGCTGCTGCACGCCGCCGTCACGTCTATCCCGCGCGAGGCAAAGCTGCTGGTGCTGTGCGGGGCAGGCACCGACTTCTGCAAGGGCCGCGACTATGCACATGCCCCGGAGCAGGGCAGGGATGGTCGTGCCCCGAGCGCCGTCGCGATCCGCGCCAACATGACGGCCCCGATCACGGCACTCTACGGCGCGATCCATCGGGTGCCGGTACCGACCCTGGCGCTGGTGCAGGGCGTCGCCCAGGGTTTCGGCACCGCGCTGGCAGGCAGCTGCGACATCACGGTCGCCAGCGAGGAAGCGACCTTCCGGTTGCCCGAGATGGGCGGCGGACTGCCGCCGACCCTGGCGATGACCGCGCTCTGGCCGCGTGCGATCGCCGCCCTGCCATGGCTGGTCTACACCGGCGGCACGATGAGCGCGCCGCGCGCGCGCGAAGCCGGCCTGGTCGACGAGACCGTGGCCGCCGGGCAGCTGGAAGCGCGCGGTGCCGAGATCGCGAACACGATCGGCTCGCAGCCCCCCGAAGCCGTGGCGGCCGTGAAGGAGTACCTGCTGGCGGCGCGCGAGGCCGGCCCGGACGCGCGTGCTGCGCTGGGGGCCAGCCTGTTCGCGGGCGTGCTGTCCTCGCGCTGAGCGCAGGTCGGTGCCCTGCCGGTCTCGCCGCGAGTCTGCGCCCTAGCCGGCCGGGCGCCGCACCCCGCGATACCACTGCGCATAATCCCGCAGCAGCCGCGCCATCGGATACTGCGGCACATACCCGAGGTGCTTCGCTGCGCGCGAGATGTCCGCGGGCTTCCAGTCGCCACCGCTCCAGGTCGATCCTTCCGGCTGCGCCTCGATGCGGGTGCGCGTCCCCGGGATCGCCTCCACCAGTGCCGCCGCCAGTTCCTGCGGCCGGTAGATGCGTCCCATGGTGATGTTGAACACGCCGCTGCCCAGGTCGGGCGCGTCGATCGCCTGCACCGTCGCCATCGCGGCATCCTTCGAATACACCCATTCCATCGCGGTGCCGGGGATCACCGCTTCCCGCCCGTCGACCGCGGCCTCCAGCATCGCGCGGAAGATGCCGCTCGGTCCGCCACCGCCGGGCCCGCTCCAGGGACCGGCAACCGGGCAGTAGCGCAGCGCCGCGAACGCGATGCCGAAGCTGCGCGCATAGTTGAGGCCGATGCTCTCGACCGCCTGCTTGGTCGCCGCGTAGAACGTGTGCGGCCGCGGCACCGCTTCTTCCCTGGACAGGTCGCCGCCGTCCTCGCCGCCGCTCTGGTAGCGGTTCAGCACGCTGGAGCTCGACGCGACCATGCGGCCGATGCCATGGATGCGCGCGGCTTCCATCACGTTGGCCAGTCCCATGATGTTCAGCTCGATCGCGGCATGCGGATTGCGCTGCGCGCCCAGCGTCAGCAGCGGATTGGCCGCGGTATGCACGATCGCGTCGACCTTCGCGCGCGCGAGCGCCGCGCTGATCGAAAGCGGCCGCAGCACGTCGCCCTCGAACAGGTCGATCGTCGACGCATCCAGCAGCGTCGCCAGCACCGCGCGCTGCGGACGGGCATCCATCACCAGTGGCCGCTCGCCGCGCTCGGCGAGGATGCGCGCGACCTGTGCGCCGACCAGCCCGGCGCCGATGATCAATGTCGTCATGCCTTGCCCTCCATGCGGCCCAGTATAATCCGGCCACATGCGAGCACTGCCGGAGACAACGGCAACGCCGGGTGCGCCAGCGCGACACCGGGCCGGTGCAGCATCCACCCGGGGGATGACGATGTCCAGATTCAACCGCCTCGACCGGCCCGTCGCGCGCCTGGCCGCCTTGCTCGCGTTCCTGCCGACGCTCGCAGCCACGGCAGTCTTCGCACAGGACTACCCGTCGCGTCCGATCCGCTACCTCGTGCCCTTCGGACCCGGCAGCATCGGCGACATCACCGCGCGCACCGTCGGCCAGAGGATGTCCGAATCGATGGGCCAGCCGATCATCATCGACAACCGGCCCAGTGCCGGCCTGATCGTCGCATCGGTCGCGGCCGCCAAGGCCGAGCCGGACGGCTACACAGTGCTGCATACCGGCAACGGCGCGGCACTGACCGTGTCGATGTTCAACAGCCTGCCGTACGACATCGTGAAGGACTATGCGCACATCTCGACGCTGGGCTTCTTCGACATGGCCGTGCTCGGCGCTGCTGACTCGCGGTTCTCGTCGCTCGCCGACGCGCTCGCGCACGTGCGTGCCAATCCCGGCAAGCTAGACATCGGCACGCTGAACATCGGCAGTACGCAGTACCTGGCGGTCGAACTGTTCAGGACGATGGCCGGCATAAAGGCCCAGACCGTGCCCTACAAGACCTCGCCCGCCGCGCTGGCCGCGCTGCGCGGCGGCGAAGTGCAGCTGATGTTCGAAAGCGTCGGGGCGGTGATCGGGCAGGTGCGCGCGAACACGGTGAAGGCGCTGGCGGTCACCTCGAACCGGCGATCGCCGCTGCTGCCCGGCGTGCCGACCGTCGCCGAGAGCGGCGTCGCCGGCTACCACGCAGCGTCCTGGGCCTCGATGGTCGCGCCGGCACGCACGCCGGCGGCGATCATCGACCGGTTGAACCGCGAGGTGACGTCTGCCCTCGCCTCGCCCGACGTGGCGAAACGCCTGCTGGATGTCGGCGTCGAGGCCCGCGCGAGCACGCCCCGGCAGGGCCACGACCTGATGGTGTCGGAGATCGGGAAGTGGCGCGAGGTGATCGAACGCGCCGGCATCCCGAAGCAGTAGCGGCTACGCCTTCGGCGGTATCAGCGGCAGCAGCAGGTAGGACTGCCGGTCGCCGCCCGAGTGGATGGTGTTCTCGGCACCGAGGTTGTAGTCGGCGTGGTAGTGGCCGTAGAAGTTGCTGCCGATGCCGTCGCGCGGCTGGATGTCGACGCGGATGCGGTGGCCCTTCCTGAACACCATGCAGGTCGCCCAGACCTCGACCTGGCATTCGACCGGCACGCCGGGTTCCAGCCATTGCCGCTCGTCATGGGCATGGTACGGGCGGTACGGCAGCGATTTCTTCGGGTCGAGCTTGCGATGCGAGGCACGCAGGCAACCCTTGGTCAGCGGCACCGCCTGTCCCTGCTGGCCGACTTCCCAGACATCCTCGCCGTCGGGACCGATGTTGCGCAGGGTGACCACGATGTCCGCATCCTCGGATGTGCTGGAGATCCACAGGTTGAGCACGATCGGCCCGGTGACTTCCGTGTCCTCCTGCATCGGCGGCGTCCAGAACGAGGTGCCGAGCTTGTCCTTGCTCGCCAGCATCAATGCGGTCGAGGAAGAGGCGACGCCGGCCTTGGTCGACCCGCTCGCGCCGTAGGTGACGCTGCGTTCCTGCGCCGGGACGGCCGGGTCCAGCGTGCCGTCGATCTCCCCGCCCGCCTCGTCGATGTGCAGGTGGAAGCGCGTCCACTGCGTGCGCGGGATCGGCCAGTCGTCCTCGAAGCGGAACGCATAGGGCTCGGCGCCGCCACCGGTGCGGATCTGCAGCTTGACCGGCGGCTCGTCCATGATGCCGGTGTCTATGCCCTTCAGCCAGTGGTCCATGAAGCGCAGCTGGTCCATCCGGCCTTCCTCCGAATGGAACGGATGGAAGTGGGTGCCGCTGTGGATGCGCAGCTTCTTGTGCTTCGAGGACGCGCACAGCCAGGCCTCGGTGTTGCCGCGCAGGTGCATGCTGTAGCCGCTCCAGTTGCCGACGCTGTACACCGGCACATCGATCAGTTCCCAGCGCGCGCTATTCATGCGCCAGTACCCCGAGTCGAGGTCGTTGCGCATGTAGTGCCAGAGCATGTTGTTGTTGAACGCGTCCGGGTTGTAGCTGCGCGGCTTGCCGAGCAGCTGGTGCGCCATGTTGGTGGTGTGCCAGGACATGATGAAGCCCATCGCGAACAGGCCGCCATGGTAGGCCTGGTCGCGGTACTGGTCGGCCCTGCCCTCCCACGGGATGATCGCCTTCAGCGACGGCGGCTGCAGCCCGGCGAGCCGCCACTGGAACGCCGCGTGGTAGGACACGCCGTTGGGGCCGACCTTGCCGTTGCACCACGGCTGCTTCGCGATCCATTCGACGACGTCGTAGGCATCGACCGCCTCCTGGTACGAGCTGGGTTCGGACATGCCGGGCGACTTGCCCGACCCGCGCGAGTCGACGCGGATCAGCGCATAGCCGCGCGGGCACCACCACATCGGGTTGGCGGTCTCCCAGTTCATGTACGGGTTCGGCGCTTCCTCGAGGTCGGCCGGCGGCCGCCACAGCTTGTCCTTCTGGTAGGGGCCGATGTTCATGATGCCGGGGAAGGTCTCGCTGCCGCCGTCCGGGCGGAACACGTCGGCGTACAGCACGCTGCCGTCGCGCAGCGGGATCTGCACGTCCTTCTCGACGATCAGCGGGTAGTCCTTCGGCTGCGAATGCGTCGTGCTCTTGTCCGTCATCTGTTCATTCCCCCTCGTGGATCATTCGTGATGGTTCAGTCGACCTGCAGCGCGCCGGCCTTCACCAGCCGCGCCAGCCGCGCGACCTCTGACTTGAGCAGCTCGCCGTAGCGCGACGGCGGCCCGCCCTCGATCTCGATGCCGAGCGTGTCGAAGCGGGCGCGCACGTCGGGCAGCGCCAGCACCTTGTCGACATCGGCATTGATGCGCTCGACGATCGCGCGCGGCGTCCTGCCAGGTGCATCCAGGCCGAACCAGACGATCGCGTCCGCCCCCTTGATGCCCTGCTCCTGGAAGGTCGGCACGTTCGGCAGCGAGGCCATGCGCTTCGCGCCGGCCGTCGACAGCACGCGCAGCCGCCCGGCCTTGACCAGCGACTCGGCCGACACCCAGGTCGTGAACATCAGCTGGATCTGCCCGCCGGCGATGTCCGCCAGCGACGGTCCCGTGCCCTTGTACGGCACATGGATGGCCTGGATGCCGGTGGTCGCCCTGAACACCTCGAGCGCGGTATGCAGGTTGCTGTTGTTGCCGGCCGAACCCCAGTTGAGCTTTCCCGGATTGGCCTTCGCGTACTCGACCAGCTCGCGCGCGTTGCGCGGCGGGAACGCCGGGTTGGCGACGATGATCAGCGGCGAATAGCCGATGAAGATCACCGGGGCCAGTTCCGCCATCGTGAACTGGGGCTTCGCGCTGAGCACCACGTGGTTGACCGTCGGCCCCGGGTTGGTGACCAGCAGGGTGTGGCCATCGGGCGTGCCCTTCGCGACCAGCGCCGCGCCGAGCGCGCCGCCGGCACCGGGCCGGTTGTCGACCAGCACCGGCTGGCCCCAGGCATCGGACAGCTTCTGGCCGAGCAGCCGGCCGATGATGTCGTTCGAGGCGCCTGGCGTGAACGGCACCACCACCCGGACCGGACGCGACGGCCAGGCGTCCGCAGCCGGGGCCACGCCCGGCCAGGTCCACAGCGCTGCCGCAGCCGCCAGCGCAGCCAGCGCGGGCGCGCCAACCGCCAACGCCGAAAGCCTTCCTGCCATGTCTCCTCCTCCGAAGCCCACAGGCCTCGCCATGGAGGCCTGTCCTATAATCCGCTCGTGCAGCCAGACCCCGAGGATACGATGAGCGGCGCCGGATACGCGCGGGCCGGAGCGGAAGGCGCCGACAGCCTGCGGTTGCCCCGGCACGGCCGCTACGACTACCTCCCGCTGCCGCTTCGCGCCGACTACGACTGGCCCGGTGGCCGCCGGCTGGCGGTGACGCTGGTCGCGCATGCCGAATGGTTCGCGTTCGGCGCAGGCCTCGGCGACGATCCGGCCAAGCCGGGCGAGCCGCAGACGCACCGCAACTATGCCTGGCGCGACTACGGCAACCGGGTCGGCGCATGGAACCTGCTCGAACTGCTGGACGAACTCCGGCTGCCAGCGGCGCACTGCGTCGACACGCTGGTCTACCGGGAAGCGCCCGCGCTGACCGATGCGATCCGCGCGCGCGGCGACGAGGTGGTCGCGCATGGCCGCACGGCTGCGGAGACGCTGCGTGGACTCTGGCCGGCGGACGAGGCACGTCTGCTGCGCGAGGTGACCGAGGCGATCACGCGCCAGGAGGGGCGCCCGCCCGCCGGCTGGAAGGCGGCCGCGATGCGCGAGACCGCCTCGACGCCGGACCTGCTGAAGGAACTCGGCTACCGCTACCTGATGGACTGGCCGATGGACGACCAGCCGGTCTGGCTGCGTACCCGCTCGGGGCCGATCCTCGCCCTGCCGGCGCCGGTCGAGGTCGACGATGCGGTGCACGTGGTGCAGCGCCGGGGCGACGTCGGCGCGTTCTGTGACATGCTTGTCGAGCAGTTCGACGAGATGATCGAGCAGTCGGCACGGCATCCGCTGGTGATGAACGTGTCGCTGCATCCGCATGTCGCCGGCCATCCGTTCCGCGTCCGGGGCCTGCGCGATGCATTGAAGCACTGCCTGCAGCATCCGCTCGCCGGCCGTGCCTGGTGGTGCCGGCCGCGCGATGTCGCCGGCCACTGCAGCGCACTGCCACCCGGCATCGTACCCGGCAGCTGATCTTCCCTGCTCCCTCGCTTCTTCACTGAGGAACCCGACCGATGAAACCCTTCCGTCAATCCGTCCGCCAGCGTCCGCTGGGCACGCTGGCCGTCGCCCTGCTCACCCTGCTCGGCACCGGTGCCGCCGGCGTCCATGCGCAGGACTATCCGTCGCGCCCGGTGCGCATCATCGTGCCCTATGGCGCTGGCGGGTCTTCCGATGCGCCGATGCGGGTGATCGCCGCCGAGCTGTCGAAGCAGATGGGCCAGCAGATGCTGGTCGAGAACCGGCCAGGACAGGGCGCGATGCTCGGCAGCGAAGTGGCCGCGAAGGCGCCGGCCGACGGCTACACGCTGCTGCTCGCCTCCAACCCGAACGCGATCAGCGCGACGCTCTACAGCAAGCTGTCCTTCGACCCGATCGAGGACTTCGCACCGATCTCGCTGCTCGGCCGCGAGCAGGGCGTGCTGCTGGTGCATCCGTCGTTCCCGGCGAAGAACATCAAGGAGTTCATTGCCGTGGTGCGCGAGCAGCCGGGCAAGATCGACTACGGGTCGTCGGGCAACGGCAGCGCGCAGCACCTGTTCACCGCGATGTTCGCCTCGATGGCCGGGCTGAAGATGGTGCACGTGCCGTACAAGGGCAGCCCGCAGGTGACCGCCGACCTGCTCGGCGGCCAGATCAGGGTGGCGCTGCCCGGCCTGGCACAGATGATGAGCCCGATCCGCGACGGCCGGCTGCGGCCGATGGCGGTGACCGGCGCCGCGCGCTCGCCGCTGCTGCCGGAGGTACCGACGATGGCCGAGTCGGGACTGAAGGGCTACGAGGCGTACGTCTGGATGGGCATGCTCGCCCCGCGCGGCACCCCGGCGCCGATCATCGCCCGCCTCAACCGCGAGATGAACGCCTCGCTCAAGACCGAGAGCGTGCGCACCTTCATGAGCAATGCGGCGATCGAGCAGATCGGCTCGACCCCGGCGGAGTTCGGCGCCTTCTTCCGTGCCGAGCGCGACCTGTGGGCGCGCATCATCCGCGAGGTCGGGGCGAAGATCGAATGACGATGAAGCACGACGCGGACACCGTCCGCCACTACGGCGCCACCCGGGTCGGCAACGGCGACATGGTGCATGTGCCGGTGGTGCGCGCAGGCAACTGGGTGTTCGGCACCGGGTTGCGCGCGACCCGGCCCGATGGCCGCATGGATCCGGCGGTGCTGAAAGCCGGCCGTCCGCTCGACATGCCACCGAAGGCCCAGCGCGAGGCCGAAGCGATCTTCGGCCGCATCGGCACGCTGCTGGCGCAGGCCGGCAGCGCGATTTCGCTGGTCGCACGGGTGGACCAGTACTACCCGGACCCGCGATCGGTCGACCCCTACCATGTCGCGCGCAAGCGGGCGATGGCCGGCAAGGTCGCGCCGAGCACCTCGATCCTCGTCGGCGGCCTGCTCAACCGCGATGCGGCGATGGACGTGCAGGTGCTGGCCGCGACCGCGGACAGCGGCCGTAGCGTCGAGCGGGTGCAGGCGAGCCTGGACGCACCGCAGTCCTCGGGCTATGCACCCTGCGTGCGGGTGGGCGACCTGGTGTTCGTCGCCGGCCAGCTCGCGCGCGACGACACCGGCAACATCGCGCGCGAAGCGAAGCCACCGGAAGGACAGCTATGGAACGGCACCCGCATCCGCCTGGAGACCGGTTACCTGTTCCATGAACGACTGCTGCCGGCACTCGATGCCGCGGGCAGCAGCCCGGACCTCGTGGTCAAGGCACAGGTCTACCTGAGCGATCCGCAGGCACTGCCGGGCTTCCTGCAGACCTGGGCCGAGGTGTTCGGCGATCGCATCCCGCCGACCACCATCGTCCCGGTCGAGCACCCCGGCTTCGGCACGCTCGAGGCGACGATCGAGGTGAACCTGGTCGCCGTGCATGCATCGGCGCGTTCGCGGCTGCAGGATATCCGCTGCGACGTCGAGCTGCCGATGCCGGGCATGCTGCCGGCCTGCAGCTTCGACGGCCTGCTGTTCGTCGCCGGACTGATGGCGATCGACGCGGAAGGACTGGTGCCGTCCGCGCAGGTGCACGCGGATGCGCCGTACTTCCACGACACGGTGCAGGCGCAGATGGCCGACATCCTCGCCAAGGCGAAGGTGATCTTCGCGGCGGCCGGCACCGACCTGTCGCAGGTGGTGCGCGCGCTGCACTTCCATGACGACCTGGGCGGCTTCCTCAGCGCCTGGGCTGCGTGGACGCGCGAGATCGGGGACAAGGGGCTGCCGTTCAGCGCGATCGGCGTGTCGCAGAACCTGTTCGTGCCCGGCGCGAGCCTTGTCGTCGATCTGTGGGGGTATGTGCCGGATATCCGACTCACGCTTCGCGCGGACAGCGGCCAGGCCGGATAGGCGGCATGGAGGACTCGCTAAAGCTGCCTCGCCACGACCGCTACGACTACGTGCCGCTGCCGCAGCGCGCGGTCTACGACTGGCCGGGGCAACGCCGGCTCGCGTTCACGATCACCATCAACATCGAGTGGTTCGCCTTCGGCGTCGGCAACGGCCACGACCCGGGCGATGCATCCGAACCGCAGACCCAGCGCAACTACGCCTGGCGGGATTACGGCAACCGTGTCGGCATCTGGCGCCTGTTCGACCTGCTCGACGAACTCGGCCTGCCGGCCGGTCATGCGATCAACAGCCTGCTCTGCCGCGAGGCGCCGCTGATCGTCGACACCGCCCTGCGCCGGGGCGACGAGCTCGTCTCGCATGGGCGCACCAACGCCGAGAACCTGCGCGGACTGTGGCCGGCGGACGAGGCACGGATGCTGCGGGAGGTCACCGAAACCATCACCCGCCATGCCGGCACCGCGCCGCGCGGCTGGATGGGGGCGGCGGCCTACGAGACCGCACATACGCCCGACCTGCTGAAGGAACTCGGCTACACCTACCTGATGGACTGGCCGATGGACGACCAGCCGGTGTGGATGCGGACCCGATCCGGGCCGATCCTGGTCGTGCCCTATCCGGTGGAGATCGACGATGCGCAGGGATTGATCCACCGCAAATGGAGCACCGGTGCGTTCTGCGATGCGATCGTCGGGCAGTTCGACGAGATGGTCGAGAAGTGCGTCCAGCGTCCGCTGGTGATGAACGTGTCGGCGCATCCGAACGTGTTCGGCCAGCCGTTCCGGGTGCGCGCGCTGCGCCGTGCACTGCAGCACTGCCTTGACCATCCGCTGGCCGGTCGCGTCTGGTGGTGCCGGCCGGGCGACATCGCAGCGCACTGCGCGACGCTCCCGCAAGGCACGATGCCCGGCCGGTAGGACGGCGGGCGCTACTCCTTCTTCAGGCCGGCACTGCGCACGACGCCGGCCCACTTCACCACCTCGGCCTTCACCATCGCAGCGAACGCGTCCGGCGAGGCGCTGAGCTGCGGCTCGGCGCCGCTGGTGACCAGCTGCTGCCGGGTCGGGGCATGCTGGACCGCACTCGTGGTGGCGGCGAACACCTTCTTCACCACCTCCGGCGGCGTGCCCGCCGGTGCGAACAGGCCGAACCACTGCAACGCCTGGTACCCCGGAACGCCGCCCTCGGCAAGCGTGGGTATCTCGGGCGCGGCGGCCGAACGGGCAGGCGTCGTCACGCCGAAGGCACGCAGGCGTCCTGTCTTCACGTGCGGCAGCGCGCTCAGCACGCTGCCCATCATCAGCGGCACATGGCCGGACAGCGCGTCGGCCAGTCCGGCGTTGCCGCTCTTGTACGGCACGTAGGACAGCCGGATCGATGCCATGTGCAGGAACAGTTCCATCGCCATGTGGCCGCTGCCGCCGTACGACCCGGCCGCATAGTCGATCTGTCCCGGCTTCTGGCGCGCGATCGCGATAAGCTCCTTCACGCTGCGCGCCGGGAACGACGGATGCCCGACCAGGATCTGCGGCAGCTCGACGACCTGGGTCACCGCCGCGAAGTCGCGCACCGGATCGATGCGCAGCTTCGCATGGGTCGAGGGGATGATGGTCATCGTGCTGTTGCCGATCAGCAGCGTGTAACCGTCGGGCGCGGCCCGCGCGACGACTTCCATGCCGATGATCAGGCTCGCGCCGGGCCGGTTCTCGACGACCACCGACTGGCCGAGCAGTTCTCCCAGCCGCGGCGCGACGATGCGTGCCGTGGTGTCGGTGCCGCCGCCGGGTGACGAGGGCACGACCAGGCGCACCGGCTTGTTCGGATAGTCCGCCTGCGCGAAGGCCTGCAGCGGCGCGAGCAGGCCGGCCGCGGTGAAGAACACAGCGGCGAGAGCGCCGGTCGGGCAGGCGGCGGCGGCACGAGCCGACGGCGCTGCACGTCCGGCCTGGCCGGTCAATGAATGGTTCATGTATATCTCGGTTGCGTCAGGGCGGCATTCATTCGACGCCCGCATCGGAGAACAGGCGTCGCACAGGCGGGGTGGCGAATATCGCGACGAAGCGGGCACCCAGCACTGCCTCGGCGCAACCGGACACGACCGCTGCTCCATAGGTGGTCACGTTCTGCAGTCCTGCCGGCAGCAGCGCGGCCAGCCGGACCGGGGCGCCTGACGCGACCGCGTCCGCGATGTTGGTGACGTTCACCAGGCCGTAGACGGCATCGTCCGAGGCCGCGACACGCTGGAAGACCTCGGCGCCGCTCGCGCAGACGAATATCTCCGGCCCCGGCCGATCGCGCAACCCGAGTCGTTCGATCACCTGCAGTGCATGCAGGCCGCTCGAGCCTTCGTTGCAGGCGACACCGTGCGCCGCACGCATGGCCGCAGTGAATGCTGCGATGGTCGACAGGTCGGGCACCGGCAGTCCGGTGCGCATCGCCACCGCCATCGGCGTGCTGCCGACCCGGATGCGCGTGGAAGTGTCCAGGCACCCGCCGGCCGCGAGCGCGTCCAACGCCGCAGTCGAGGCGAGCGCCACGTCCCAGCGCTCGCCGGCAAGCAGCCGCTGCCGCACCTTCGGCGCGGAAGTGAACACGACCTCGACACGCGCCCCGCTCGCCTGCTCGAACAGCGCAATCACCTCGGACACCCCGCGCCGGATCGAACCGGCGCTGAGCAGGCGAAGCGTGGCCGTCACGGGACTCCGCCGGCGGCTTCCCTGCGCAGCCGCTCGCGCAGGTAGGGCTTCTCGCCGCCGGCGAGGATCATGCCGCGGTAGATGTCCGGCAGTGCGCGGCCCTGCAGCGACTGCCCCGTGCCGACATTGCGCACGACGAAGGTGTCGGTATCGATCTCGAGCGTGTCACCGGTCTCGACCAGGTCGAGGATGCCCGGGCAGGCCACCGGCCACAGCGCGCCACCGGCACAGTTGCTGAAGAACAGCGCACCGAACGATTCGGCGACGATCGCCGGGATGCCGAGCGCGGCGATCGAGTAGTGCGCCGGGGTCGACGAGCCACAGCCGAAGTTGGTGCCGGCGACGATGAAGTCGCCCGGGGCGACCCTGGACGCGAAGGTCGGGTCCAGCGCCTCCATGCAGTGCTTGCCCTGCTCCTGCGGCGGCAGGTGGTTGTACATCTGCCTGCGGATCAGCCCGGTGCTGATGTCGTGTTGCGGGAACTTCCAGACCTTGCCGGTGAGCTTCATCGCGGGTTCCCGTTCAGGCGGCCAGCGGATTGGTGATGCAGCCGGCGATCGCCGAGGCTGCGACGGTCGCGGGCGAGGCGAGGTAGATCTCCCCGCCCGGCCCCATCCGGCCTTCGAAGTTGCGGGTGATCGAGGTGATCGCCACGTCGCCCGGGCCGAGGATACCGCCATGCAGCCCGGGGCAGGCACCGCAGTTGGCGCTGGTGACGATCGCGTTGGCTTCGTGCATCACCTGGATGTAGCCGAGCTCGGTGGCGGCCTTCAGCACCTCGCGCGAGCCGGGCGTGACGATCAGCCTCACGTCGGGGTGCACCTTGCGGCCCTTCAGGACGCGCGCGGCCGCGGCCATATCCTCGAGCCGCCCGCTGGCGCAGGAGCCGATGTAGGCCTGGTCCACCTTGCGGCCGGCCACTTCGTCCACCGGGCGCACGTCGTCGGGCGCATGCGGGACGGCGATCTGCGGGCCGATGCCGGAGACGTCCACCTCGTGCACCGTGTCGTACAAATAGTCGGCATCGGTCTCGAACACGGTGAACGGTTCACTGGTGCGCTGGCGCACCCAGTCGAGCGTGGTGCGGTCGGGCTGGATATAGGACGCGACCGCGCCCATCTCGGTACCCATGTTGGTGAAGGTGAAGCGCATGTCCATGCTCAGCGACTCGATGAACGAGCCGGCGAACTCGACCGCGTGGTTGTACGCGCCGCGCTGGCCCAGCCTGCCGTTGACGTACAGCGAGGCATCGCGGCCGGCGACGCCCGGGGGCAGCGTGCCGGTCACGCGCACCAGGGTCACCTTGGGCACCTCGATCACGTAGCGACCGATCGCATAGAGCGTGAGGCGGCCGCCGCCGAGCGAGCAGGCATACATGCCGATGGCGCCCATCGTCGGCGCATGCGAGTCGATCGCGATGCCCAGCATGCCGGGACGCACGAGTCCTTCCTCGCACAGCACCAGGTGCGAGACGCCGGCGCCGCCATCGAAGGTACGGATGCCGTGCGCCTTGAAGAACTCCCGGAACGCCTTCTGCGCGCCGGCGATCGCCACCGTCGGGGCCGGAGAGGCATGGTCGGCGACCGCGTAGATGCGGTCGCGCAGCGGGATGCGGTCGATGCCGAGTTCCTCGAGGTCGGCGGACAGCCGCTTCACGTCGCTGGCATTGACGCCGACGATCACGCCGAACACATCGGGCTCGATCTCGACGAACTCGCCGGGACTGACGACCGGGCGCGACGGCCGCGTCCGGTTCGCGATGATCTTGTGCAGCGCATGCATGCCTGCCATCCCTGCCTCCCCGATGCGGCACCGTGGTCGGCGCCCCTTGTGTCTGTCCATGGGCAGTTTAGGCAGGATGCGGGAGCCGGCGCAACCGCATGCTTGCCGTATGATCGGGCATGGACGCGACCGCCCCTGACCCGTCGGCACCGCTACCGGTACGCACCGTCGACATCGCCCGCCCGCTGCAGTGGCTGCGCCTGGGCTGGCTCGACTTCAGGCGCACCCCGGTGGCAGGCCTCGCGCATGGCGCGGCGGTCGCGCTCGCCGGCTGGGTGGCGATCCTGCTCGCGCCGAAGGCCTGGTGGCTCGCGCCGGGCGCGGTATCCGGCTTCGTACTGGTGGCGCCGATCCTGTGCACCGGGCTGTACGAGCTGAGCCGGCTGCAGGGTCGTGGCCAGCAGCCCGGCCTCGCCGACGCTGCGCATGCCTGGCGACGCGATGCCCGGCCGCTGGTCGGGCTCGGCCTGCTGCTGACCGCACTGGGCACCGCCTGGGTGCTCGTCTCGTCGCTGCTGTTCTGGCTCTTCGTGAAGGCCTCGATCACCACGCCGCTCGAATTCATCCGCTACGCGGTCGTCGGCCAGGGCCATCTCGCGTTCTCGCTATGGTTGCTTGCCGGCAGCCTCGGGTGCGCGCTGGTGTTCGCGATCAGCGCGGTCTCCCCACCGCTGCTGCTCGGCCGGCGCGTCGGCCTGCGCTCCGCACTGCTGACCAGCGTGCGTGCCGTCGGCGAGAACCCGGTGGCGATGGCCGGCTGGGCCGCGCTGATCCTGGCCGCGATCGCCCTGTCGCTCGCCACCGCGATGATCGGCTTCCTGGTCACGGTGCCGGTGATCGGCCATGCGACCTGGCATGCGTACCGCGACCTCGTCGTCACCGACGGCGTGCCGTTGCGCAGCGAATAGCCGATGGACAACACCGTCTTCGGCCTCACGGAAGAACAGATCACCGAGATCGGCCTCACCTGGGGCGTCGGCGGCTTCATCCTGCTGATGGTGTTCATCATCATCAGCGTCGCCCGCGAATCCAAGGCCGGCCGCTTCGGCACCTTCGTCCTGTTCTTCGTCCTCGCCTTCGGCATCTTCGGCTTCCTGCTCAAGCAGGTGATCCAGTGGTGGCTCGGCCTGGAGTAAACAATTCGGGTCAGAGACGAATTACCAGCACGCTGGAACGGGAAAATCGTCTCTGACCCGAATTTCAGCTAGGATTTGGCGAGGCAGGACGCCATCGATGAGCGTCCGCCAACACGGGAGGGGACGATGGACGAACCGATGATCCGCCGGCGCTCGATGCTGAAGGCGGCCGCCGCAGCCGCGACGACCGGGCTGGTCGCATGCATGCCGCACTCGCGCGACGGCAGCGCGATGGAGTCCGGTGGCGGTGCGCGCCTGCCGACGCGCGGCGAGTTCCTGATCCGCGGAGCGACCATCCTCAGCATGGACGCAGCCGTCGGCGACTACGAGCGCGGGGACGTGCATGTGCGCAACGGGTCGATCGTCTCGGTCGGCGCAGTGCCTTCCGCCGCCACCGCGAACGCCACGGTGATAGACGCCGCCGGCATGATCTGCATGCCCGGCTTCATCGACACCCACTGGCACCTGTGGACCAGCATCACCCGACCGATCATCCGCATCGACGATCCGAAGCGCGGCTACTTCCCGGTCACCAGCTTCCTCGGCCGCTTCTACACGCCCGAGGACAGCTACCGCAGCGTTCGCCTCGGGCTGTCGGAGGCGATCACCGCCGGCGCGACCACGGTGCACAACTGGGCGCACAACATCTTGAGCCCGGAGCATGCGGACGCCGAACTGCGCGCGATGCGCGATACCGGCCTGCGCGGACGCTTCTCCTACGGCCCGGCGCAGGGGATGCCCGACGACAAGCCGATGGACCTGGCCGGCCTGGCACGCACCCAGAAGGCCTGGATGCCCAACGACGGCACGCTCACGCTCGGCATCAACTCGCGCAACGTCGGCACCGATCCGAACCCGCTGCGCGGCAACATCCCGCTCGATATCGTGCGCGCGGACTGGGGCGGTGCGCGCGCGCTGAAGCTGCCGATCACGCTGCACACCTCCGGCCCGAGCCCGATCACCTTCCTCGAGCAGGCCGGCCTACTCGGACCTGACGTGCAGCTGGTGCATCCGCTGCTCACCACCGCGGCCGAGCGCAAGATACTGCGCGAGCGCGGCGTGAGCTACAGCATCTCGCCGCTGGGCGAATCGCGCCGGCCCGCGAGCGCCGGCGTGATCCAGCTCGGGGAGCTCCTAGAAGCCGGCGTGAAGACCAGCCTGTCGATCGACCACACCGGCACCTAC
>JAJTHE010000121.1 GCA_021298815.1 Betaproteobacteria bacterium
AAGGCACCCGTGAATGCGGAACTGGTGGTGGTGGAATTCTGCTTCTGCACGCCGCGCATCACCATGCACATGTGGGTGGCTTCGATCACCACCGCGACGCCGGCGGGGTTGAGTGTCTCCTGGATCGAGTCGCGGATCTGCATGGTAAGCCGTTCCTGCACCTGCAGCCGGCGCGCGAACACGTCGACTATCCGCGGCAGCTTGGACAGGCCGACGATGTGGCCGTTCGGGATGTACGCGATGTGCGCCTTGCCGAAGAACGGCAGCATGTGGTGCTCGCACAGCGAGTACAGCTCGATGTCCTTCACGATCAGCATCTCGCGATAGTCTTCCTTGAACATCGCGGAGCGCAGGATCGTGGCGGCGTCCAGGCCGTAGCCGTGGGTCAGGAACTGCAGCGCCTTGGCGGCGCGCTCGGGCGTCTTCAGCAGGCCTTCGCGCTGCGGGTCCTCCCCGATCAGGCCTAGCATGTCGCCGTAGCGCATCGCGAGCTCGACGTTGGTCGTCGCGTCGTAGCGATCGACCTTCTCGTAGCCGCCTTCGACTTCCGAATCGAGGTCGCTGGTGAGCTTGGGCATCTTCGGAAGTGGGTCGCTCATGGGTGCCGTTGTTCCCGTTGGCGTCATGATGACATTGACAAGGGGCGCGAGGCTACATCCGCGCGCGTACCTGCCCAAGGATGCCGTCGCTGTCCAACCCGCATTCCTTGAGCAGCCCCCCCGGGTCGCCATGCTCGACGAAGCTGTCCGGAAGGCCGAGCTGGACCACCTTTCCGGCATAGCCGATCGCCGCCAGCGCCTCGAGCACCGCGCTGCCGGCACCACCCATAACGACGTTTTCCTCCACGGTCACGATCGTGCCGTGGGTGGCCGCCAGCTCGCGCACCAGGTCGACGTCGAGCGGCTTCACGAAGCGCATGTTGGCCACGGTCGCATCGAGCGCCTCGGCCGCCTTCAGGCAAGGCGCGACCATCGAGCCGAACGCCAGGAAGGCGATGCCGGTGCCGCGACGGCGCACCTCGGCCTTGCCCACCGGCAGCGCGGCCATCTTCGCCTCGACCGGTACCCCGGGGCCGTTGCCTCGCGGGTAGCGGACCGCCGTCGGCGTGTCGAGCGAGTACGCGGTGTAGAGCATCTGCCGCGTCTCGTTCTCGTCGGACGGAACCATCACGGTGAGGTTGGGCACGCAGCGCAGGTAGGACAGGTCGAGCGCACCGTGGTGCGTCGGGCCGTCCGCGCCGACCAGGCCGCCGCGGTCGATCGCGAACATCACCGGCAGGTTCTGGATCGCGACGTCGTGCACCAGCTGGTCGTAGCCGCGCTGCAGGAAGGTGGAGTAGATCGCGATCACCGGCTTCATGCCGTCGCAGGCGAGCCCGGCGCCGAAGGTCACCGCATGCTGCTCGGCGATGCCCACGTCGAAGTAGCGGTCTGGATACTCGCGCGAGAACCGCACCAGCCCCGAGCCTTCGCGCATCGCCGGCGTGATGCCGACCACGCGCGTGTCGGCGGCAGCGATGTCGCACAGCCAGTCGCCGAACACCTGGGTATAGCCGGGGACCGGTGCCGGCACCGGCACCGCCTTGGCGACGATGCCCGCGCCCGGATCGAACTTCGACACCCCGTGGTACTGGATCGGATCCACCTCGGCCGGCGCATAGCCCTTGCCCTTGCGCGTGACCACGTGCAGGAACTGCAGGCCGCGCAGGTTGCGCAGGTTGTGCAAGGTGGTGGTGAGCGTGTCGACGTCGTGGCCGTCGACCGGGCCGAGGTAGTTGAAGCCGAACTCCTCGAACAGGGTGCCCGGCAGCAGCATGCCCTTCACGTGCTCCTCGGCGCGCTTGGCCAGCTCGAGCATGCCGGGCGCGGCCGACAGCACCTTCTCGCCGGCGCGCCGCGCCGCGGTGTAGAAGCGCCCGGACATCAGCCTTGCGAGGTAGTTGTGCAACGCGCCGACCGGCGGCGAGATCGACATGTCGTTGTCGTTCAGGATCACCAGCAGGTCGCAGTCGGCCGACTCGGCGTTGTTCAGCGCCTCGAACGCGAGGCCCGCGGACATCGCGCCGTCGCCGATGATCGCCACCACGCGGCGCGGATGGTTCATCCGCCGGGCCGCCACCGCCATGCCCAGCGCCGCGCTGATCGAGGTCGACGAGTGGGCGACGCCGAAGGTGTCGTACTCGCTCTCGTCGCGGCGCGGGAAGCCGGCGAGGCCGCCGCGCATGCGCAGCCGGTCCATGCCGTCGCGCCGGCCGGTCAGCACCTTGTGTGCATAGGTCTGGTGGCCCACGTCCCACACCAGCCGGTCATCGGGCGTGTTGAACACGTAGTGCAGCGCGACCGTCAGTTCGACCGTCCCGAGGTTGGAGGACAGGTGGCCGCCGGTGCGCGCGACCGACTGAAGCAGGAACTCGCGCAGCTCGTTACAGAGCTGCGGCAGTTCGCGGCGCTCGAGCGCGCGCAGGTCAGCCGGGCTTTCGATGCGGCCGAGCAGTTCGAAGACTTCGTGCGGCTTGTTCAAAATTGTCTCTTCACGATGAAATCCGCCAGCTGGCCGAGGCGGGCGGCGCCCGGCCCCAGCGGTGCCAGCGCGGCATCTGCCTGGGCACGCAGGTCGCGCGCCCACTCCCTTGCGGCACGCAACCCGAGCACGGTCACGCAGGTCGGTTTGTTCGCCTCGGCATCCTTGCCCGCCGTCTTGCCCAGGGTCGCGGTGCTCGCTTCCGCGTCGAGCAGGTCATCGACCACCTGGAACGCGAGCCCGATCGCCCTGGCAAACCGTTCGAGATGGGCGCGTTCGGCCTCTTCCAGCGCACGTCCGCACAGCGCCCCCAACAGTGTCGCACATCGGATCAGCGCGCCGGTCTTGTGGACGTGCATGAATTCGAGCTCCGCCACGTCGAGCGTTCGGCCGACGGCAGCGAGGTCGATCGCCTGTCCGCCGGCCATGCCGCGCGAACCGGAAGCCTGCGCCAGCAGGCGGACCATCTCGAGCTGGCGCGCGGGGTGGCCGGCGAGGCTGTGCTCCGACAGCACCTGGAACGCCAGGCTCTGCAGGGCGTCGCCGACCAGCAGCGCCGTCGCTTCATCGTACTGGACGTGCACGGTCGGCTTGCCGCGGCGCAGCGTGTCGTCGTCCATGCACGGCATGTCGTCGTGGACGAGCGAATACGCGTGGATCAGCTCCACCGCGGCCCCGGCCAGCGCCACCCGTTCGACCGGCGCCTGCACCACCTCCGCCGCCGCAAACGCAAGCAGCGGCCGTACCCGCTTGCCACCGCCGGAGGCGGCGTAACGCATGGCCGCGTGCAGGCGCGCAGGGGCATGGTCGGCCGCAGGCAGCACCTGCTCGAGCGCCCGCTCGGCAAGCCCCTGGTGGGCGCGCATCCACGCCTCGAAACCCGCCGCATCGACAGACATCGGCTCGGTCACCTCATGCGCAGGCTGACAGGTACATTCGCCGAAGATACCTGAGCGCGCCCCTACCGGCAAACGACGCGGCCACGCGGTCGGCGGGTCAGCGGCGCAGCCCGCGCACGCCGCGGCCACCCCTGTCGTCGCTGTCGTCGCTGTCGTCGTCGCCGCTGTCCTCGCCGCCCGCGTCGCCGTCGTCGTCCGCCCGGGCGCCGGGACGCAGCCGCGTACCTGCGGCATCGAGGGTGAACTCCTTCAGCAGTCCGTCCTCGAGCACCCGGACCTGGTCCTGGACCGCCTGCAGCTGGCCCTGGCACCAGGTGAGCAGTTCGGCCCCACGGCGATAGTTCTCGAGCGAAGCCTCGAGTGGCAGCTGCCCGGCCTCCATCGAAGACACGATCTTCTCGAGCTCCGCCATGGCCGTTTCGAAGCGGGCCGGGGCGGCGGATTCCTTTGCGGGCTTGGCCATCGGGTCCTGGGGCAGTGCGGCGTGCAGCGTGGAGCATGCGGCGGGGTCGGAGCGGGACACGCCGGCCAACCGGATGCGGCAATAGAGGCTAGCCGAGGGAAGCCGTCGGGGTCAACCGCGGCGCCCACGCCCGATGCGGGGTATCCGCGACCAGCGGGTACCTGCGTTGCCCGCCCCCCTGTTTCAGGGGACAATCGGCATCCCTTGCCAGCGGGAGACCGGGAGTCACCTACCCCATGCAGAAGCGGTTCATTCGTGCGCGCGCCAGGAGGACTCAGTGACGGATTTCGCGGGCGTCCGGCGGCTCGCGCCGGCAGCGACCCAGCTGCCCGTAGGGTGGTACATCGACCCCGCCGTCTGGGCCCTCGAGGAACGCCTGATCTTCGATGCCGGTCCGCGCTACATCGGCCATGAGCTGATGGTCCCCGAGCCGGGCGACTACCGCGTGCCCGAAACAACCCGCGGCGCCGACGTGCTGGTCCGTAACGCGGACGGTGTGGCCGTGGTGTCGAACGTCTGCCGCCACCGCCAGGCACAGATGCTGCAGGGCGCCGGCAACGCCCGGCAGATCGTCTGCCCGCTGCATCGCTGGACCTACGACCTCTCCGGCCACCTCCTCGGCGCGCCCAAGTTCGGCGAATCGCCCTGCCTCGACCTGCAGCACACCCCGCTGGCACGCTGGAACGGGCTGCTGTTCGATGCACGGCGCGACGTGGCCACCGACCTCGCGACGCTGTCGGCGATCGAGGAACTGGACTTCGACGGCTACCGCTTCGACCACCAGCTGGTGGAGCACTACGACGTCAACTGGAAGACGTTCATCGAGGTCTACCTCGAGGACTACCATGTCGACCCGTTCCATCCGGGGCTGGGCCGGTTCGTCGATTGCGACAACCTCGACTGGGCATTCGGCGACTGGCACTCGGTGCAGCTGGTCGGGGTGAACAGCCGACTCGCGCGCGCCGGCTCGCCGGTGTATTCGCGCTGGCACGAAGCGGTGCTGAAGCAGCGCCAGGGCATCCCGCCGAAGCACGGTGCGGTGTGGCTCACCTACTACCCGAACGTGATGGTGGAGTGGTATCCGGGGGTGCTGGTGGTCAGTTCCGTGCGTCCGGACGGCCCGGAGCGCTGCACCAACATCGTCGAGTTCTACTACCCGGAAGAGATCGCCTGCTTCGAACGCGAGTTCGTCGAGGCCCAGCGCGCGGCCTACATCGAGACGGCCGCCGAAGACCGCGAGATCTGCGAGCGCATGCAGGCGGGACGCAAGGCACTGTGGCGGCAGGGCCGCAACGAGGCTGGCCCCTATCATTCTCCGTACGAGGACGGCATGCTGCACTTCCACGAGTTCGTGCAGCGCCAGCTGCACGGCAGCTAGGACAACCGCGCACCGTATGGCAGCCCTGTGGATGCTGGTTTCGGGGCTGCTGTTCACCGCCCACGGCGTGTTCGTGAAGCTCGCGGCCGGCCAGTTCGGGCTGGCCGAACTGATGCTCTACAGAAGCCTGTTCATCGTCGCCGCGATCGGCCTGTTCGCCTGGAGCCGCGGCTGGCCGCTGCGCACGCCGCACTGGCGCGCCCACTTCGTGCGCAGCTTCGCCGGCGTGGTCTCGATGCTGCTGTTCTTCGCCTGCCTCGCACACGCCCCGCTGGCCACCGCGGTCACGCTGAACTACACCTCGCCGCTGTTCCTCGCGCTGATCACCGGCCTGCTGCTGCGCGAGCGGGTCGCGCCGCTGAGCATCGCCGCGATCGTCGCCGGCTTCGCCGGCGTGCTCGCCCTGCTGCAGCCATGGGCCGGCGATTCTCCGCTCGGGCCGGGCCTGCTCGGCCTGGCCGGCGGCGCAGTCGCCGCCGTCGCCTACCTGGGCATCCGCAGGCTCGGTGCCGCGGGCGAACCCGAATGGCGCACGGTGTTCTACTTCGCGCTGCTCGGACTGGTGGTCGGCGCGGCCGTGCTGCCGGTGACCGGCGCAAGCCCGGTACGCATGGCAGACCTGCCAGTGCTCGCCGGCATCGGCGCCTGCGCGCTCGCGGCCCAGCTGTCGATGACCTTCGCCTTTTCGCGCGGCGCGACGCTCACCGTCGCGACGCTTTCCTACAGCGGCGTGCTGTTCGCCGGGCTGTTCGACCTGGTCGCCTGGCAGCAGGCGCCCTCGGCGACGGGCTGGCTCGGCATGGCGCTGATCGTCGGCGCGGGCGTGATGACGGTGCTGGCCCGACACGCGCCGGCGGCGAGGGCTACACTCGCAGCCGAGGCTTCCAGTCCACCCGCCACGGCGACCCGCCGTCCCTCCGCACCACGAACCACGACATCCCGATGAGCCACCACACCCTGATCAGCACCGAGGCGCTTGCCGCCTGCCTGTCCGCTCCCGATCTTGTCGTCTTCGACTGCCGGCACGACCTGATGGACGTCGAATCGGGCCGCAAGGCCTACGCGGCCGACCACATCCCCGGTGCACGCTTTGCGCACCTCGACGAGAACCTGTCCGGCCCGAAGACCGGGCGCTCGGGACGACATCCGCTGCCCAGCGTGGTGGCGTTCGCGAAGTGGCTCGGCGAGCAGGGCGTCGACGTGCGCAGGCAGGTCGTCGCCTACGACGCGAGCGGTGGCTACTACGCCGCGCGGCTGTGGTGGATGCTGCGCTGGCTGGGCCACGACACCGTGGCGGTCCTGGACGGCGGCCTGCCGAAGTGGAAGCTGGAGAACCGCCCGCTCACCCAGGCCGCGCCACGCATCGAGCCGACCACCTTCACCCCGCGCCGGCGCGATGCACTGAAGGTCGACGTGTCCACCGTGCTGGCGAACCTGCGCTCGCCCGGCATGCTGATCGTCGATGCGCGCACGCCCGAACGTTTCGCGGGCTTGAACGAGACCCTCGATCCGGTCGGCGGGCACATCCCGGGCGCGATCAACCGGCTGTTCCAGCTCAACCTGGACAATTCCGGAGCGTTCAAGTCGGCGAACGCGCTGCGCAAGGAATTCATCGACCTCATGGCCGGGCACACGCCCGAACAGATCGTGCACCAGTGCGGATCCGGCGTGACCGCCTGCCACAACCTGCTGGCGATGGAGATCGCCGGGCTCAAGGGCTCGCGCCTGTATCCCGGCTCCTGGAGCGAGTGGTGTTCCGATCCGTCGCGGCCGGTCGAACCGCGTCCGGTGAAGGCACCCGCAGCCTGAGCCGGGCCCCGCACCGGGCCACCGGTCGACGATGGCGGGCACCACTGCGGGCGCCTGGCTGGCCGACCTGGTGCTCGCGGCCCATGTCGCGATCGCGGTGTCGATCGTGCTGGGACTGCTGCTGGTCTGGATCGGCGCGGCCGCCGGTTGGCGCTGGGTGCACAATCCCTGGCTGCGCGCCGCCCACCTGGCGGCGATCGCCTTCGTCGCCGTCCAGGCCATGGCGGGGCGCATCTGCCCGCTGACCACCTGGGAAGACCAGCTGCGCGGCGTGCGCACCGAACGCGGCTTCATCGAGCGCCACCTGTCGGCGCTGCTCTACTGGGACCTGCCGCCGGCCGCCTTCACCGCGATCTATGTCGGGTTCGCGCTGCTCGTGGCGCTGACGATGTGGCGGGTGCCGCCGCGCCCGTTCAGGCGCCGCGCGGCCCCTCGCCCGCCGGCGGCCGAGGACGCTACTCGATTGCCTTGACGATATCCTCGACGACCTTCTTCGCGTCGCCGAACACCATCATCGTCTTGTCCATGTAGAACAGTTCGTTGTCGAGGCCGGCGTATCCCGCCGCCATCGAACGCTTGTTCACGATGATCGTGCGCGCCTTGTACGCATCGAGGATCGGCATGCCGTAGATCGGCGTGCCCTTCACCAGCGCGGCCGGGTTCACCACATCGTTGGCGCCGAGCACCATCACCACGTCGGTCTGCCCGAAGTCGCTGTTGATGTCCTCCATCTCGGCGACCTGGTCGTACGGTACCTCTGCTTCGGCCAGCAGCACGTTCATGTGGCCCGGCATGCGGCCGGCCACCGGGTGGATCGCGTAGCGAACCTGGATGCCCTTGGCCTGCAGCTTGTGCGCCATCTCCTTCACCGCGTGCTGGGCACGCGCCACCGCCAGGCCGTAGCCCGGGACGATGATCACGCTGTCGGCGTTGGACAGCATGAACGCGACGTCGTCGGCGCTGCCGCTCTTCACCGAGCGCTGCTCGGCCGCACCGGCCGCCGCGCCGCCTTCCTGGCCGAACCCGCCAAGGATCACGTTGAAGAACGACCGGTTCATCGCCTTGCACATGATGTACGAGAGGATCGCACCGCTCGACCCGACCAGCGAACCGGCGATGATCAGCATCGAGTTGTTCAGCGAGAAGCCGATGCCCGCCGCCGCCCAGCCGGAGTAGCTGTTGAGCATCGACACCACGACCGGCATGTCGGCGCCGCCGATCGGGATGATGATCAGCACGCCGAGCACGAAGGCGATCGCGAGCATCGCCCAGAACGGAGTCCAGTCCTGGGTCACCACGAACGCGATGCCGAAGCCGAGCATCGCCAGCGCGAGCACCAGGTTCAGCATGTGCTGGCCCTTGAACTGCACTGGCGCGCCCTGGAACAGGCGGAACTTGTACTTGCCCGAGAGCTTGCCGAAGGCGATCACCGAACCGGAGAAGGTGATCGCGCCGACGAAGGCGCCGATGAACAGTTCGATGCGGTTGCCGATCGGGATCGGGTCGCCGCGCCCGCCCAGGCCGAGCGCCCAGGGCTCGGCGACGGTGGCGATCGCGATGAACACCGCCGACAGGCCGATCATCGAGTGCATGAACGCGACCAGTTCGGGCATCTTGGTCATCTCGACGCGCTTGGCCATGATCGCGCCGATCGTGCCGCCGACCGCGATGCCGCCGATCACGTAGAGCATGCCGGTGGTCGCCGCCTCGCCGGCGAGCTTGAAGATCAGCCCGACGGTGGTCAGCGCGGCGATGGCCATGCCGACCATGCCGAACAGGTTCCCCAGCCGCGACGTCGTCGGATGGGACAGGCCCTTGAGCGCCTGGATGAAGCAGACCGAGGCGACCAGGTAGAGGAGTACGACGAGGTTCATGCTCATGCGTGGTCTCCAGCGGCTTTCTTGGGCTCTTTCTTCTTGAACATCTCGAGCATCCTGCGCGTAACCAGGAAGCCGCCGAACACGTTCACCGCGGCCAGCGCGACGGCGAGCACGCCCATCGTCTTGCCCAGCGGGGTCTCGGTCAGCGCCGCCGCCAGCATGGCGCCGACGATGACGATCGCGGAGATCGCGTTGGTCACCGCCATCAGCGGCGTGTGGAGCGCGGGCGTCACGTTCCAGACGACGTGGTAGCCGACATAGATGGCGAGCACGAAGATGATCAGGTTTGTGACGGTCGGGTCAACGAGTTCCATGGCTGCGCTCTCGGTCGAGGTTATTGCTTGCGGACGAGTTCGCCACCGTGGCACACCAGGGTGCCGGCGACGAGGTCGTCCTCGCGGTTGAGATTGAACTGCCCGGTCTTGTTGTCGAGCATCAGCGCGAGGAAGGTCAACAGGTTGCGCGCATAGAGCGCGCTGGAATCGGTCGGGACCATCGCCGGCAGGTTGGTCTGTCCGACCAGCTTCACCCCGTGCGACACCACCGTCTCTCCCGCCTTCGATCCCTCGACGTTGCCGCCCTGCTCGACCGCCATGTCGACGATCACCGACCCCGGCTTCATCGACTTAACCATCGCCTCGGTGACCAGCACCGGCGCCTTGCGGCCCGGGATCAGCGCGGTGGTGACCACGATGTCGGCCAGCGCGATGCGCTTGGCGACTTCCGCCGCCTGGCGCGACATCCACGAGGCCGGCATCGGCCGCGCATAGCCACCGACGCCCTGCGCGATCTCGCGCTCTTCGTCGGTCTCGTAGGGCACGTCGATGAACTTGGCGCCGAGCGACTCGATCTGTTCCTTCACCGCGGGACGCACGTCGGACGCCTCGATCACCGCGCCCAGGCGCTTGGCGGTGGCGATCGCCTGCAGGCCTGCGACGCCGGCGCCCAGGATCACCACGCGCGCGGCCTTCACGGTGCCGGCCGCGGTCATCAGCATCGGCATGATCCGGCCGTAGGTATCGGCGCCCAGCACCACCGCCTTGTAGCCGGCGATGTTCGCCTGCGAGGACAGCACGTCCATCGACTGCGCGCGCGAGGTGCGCGGCAGCAGTTCCATCGCGAACGCAGTCAGGCCCTGCTTCGCCAGCGCCTCGATGCCGGCGGCGTCGTATGGCGAGAGCAGGCCGACCAGCACGGTGCCCGCCTTCATCGCCGAGACTTCGTCGGGCAGCGGGTTGCGCACCTTCAGCACGAGTTCGGCCTGGCCGTAGACCGAAGCGGCGTCGGCCACGATGGTCGCGCCTGCGGCGGCGTAGTCTGCATCCGGGAAGTTGGCACCGGCCCCGGCGCCGGACTGCACGAACACGGCATTCTGCCCGCCCGCACAGTACTTCTTCACCGTCTCGGGGGTCGCCGCGACCCGGGTCTCGCCGGGTCGAACTTCAGTGGGAATGCCGATCTTCATTTCGAGAGGTCCCTGTTCACACGAGGCTCCACGCCAGCAGAAAGTGTTGGCGATGGCCGAGTCCGGCCAAAAAGCCTGCGATTATATGCAAAACCGGGGCGCAGGCGAGAGCTTCCTCGCAGGACGAGGCACCGAAGGGGCGCGGCCGCACCCTCCCCGCCCCTATAATCCGTTTCCATGGCCTCAACGGATCCAGCGGGACGACCCGCGGTACGCATCCACGCGCTGCCCGATCTCCTGATCAGCCAGATCGCCGCCGGCGAAGTCATCGAGCGGCCGGCCTCGGCGCTGAAGGAGTTGCTCGAGAACGCGATCGACGCCGGCGCCACCGACCTGGCGATCGAACTCGACGCGGGCGGCACCCGGCGCATCGCGGTGATCGACAACGGCCACGGCATCGACAAGGACGACCTCGCGCTCGCGCTCACCCGCCACGCAACCAGCAAGATCTCCGCGCTCGAGGATCTCGAATCGGTCGCGAGCCTGGGCTTTCGCGGCGAGGCGCTCGCCTCGATCGCCTCGGTGGCCGACCTGACGCTGGCCAGCCGGACGGCCGATGCCCGCCATGGCTGGCGCATCGGCCACATGGGCGCGACCGGCGCCGGGAGCGATGCCGGTGCCCAGGTCGGCCCGGCGGCGATCGCACCGGGCACGCGCATCGAGGCGCTGGACCTGTTCTTCAACACCCCGGCGCGCAAGCGTTTCCTGAAGTCGGAGCAGACCGAGTACGCGCATTGCGAGGAAGCCGTGCACCGCATCGCGCTGGCGCATCCGGGGGTCGGCTTCCGCCTCACGCACAATGGCAAGGCGATGCTGCGGCTGCTGCCGCAGTCGCGCGCCGAGCGCATCGTGGCGCTGCTCGGCGCCGACTTCGCCGACGCGGCGATACCGGTCGATGAGAGCAGCGTGCACCTGGCGCTCGCCGGCGCGATCGCCCAGCCCGCGTATTCGCGCGCCTCGCGCGATGCGCAGTACCTGTTCGTCAACGGCCGGTTCGTGCGCGACAAGCTGCTCTCGCATGCGGTGCGTGCCGCCTACCGCGACGTGCTGCACCACCAGCGGCATCCCGCGTTCGCGCTCTTCCTCACCATCGATCCGCGCGCGGTCGACGTCAACGTGCATCCGACCAAGATCGAGGTGCGCTTCCGCGAGGCGCAGGCGGTGCACCAGTTCGTGCTGCATGCGCTGGAGAAGGCGCTCGCCGGCACGCGCGCGGGCAGCACCGGGGGCAGCCTCGGGCAGCGCCCGGACGCCGATCCAGGCCTGCGCGCGGCAGGCAACGAGGGTCCGGACGCCGGCGGCGCCGGCCCGGCAGGCGGCGGCGGGCTGCGCGCGTGGAAGGCGCCTGCAGGCTGGGGACGGGACGACCGGGACCGGCCCGGTCCGGCCCAGGCGCCGCTCGGCCTGCGCTCATCCGAGCCGGTGGCGCTCTATGACGCGTTGTTCGGCCGCACCGGAGCGACCGGTGCGACCGGATCGACCAGCGCGACCGGCGCCGCACGCGACGGCGCGGGCGATGCGCCCGCCGCCGAAGCGCCGCCGCTCGGCTTCGCGCTCGGCCAGCTCGCCGGCATCTACGTGCTGGCCCAGAACGCGCACGGACTGATCGTGGTCGACATGCATGCCGCGCACGAGCGCATCGTGTTCGAGCGCCTGAAGCAGACCGTCGACAACGGTGCCATCCCGCGCCAGCCGCTGCTGCTGCCCGCGTCCTTCGCAGCCTCCGCGCTGGACATCGCCGCGGTCTCCGAACACCACGACACGCTCGATCGCCTGGGCTTCGACCTCGCCGTGCTGTCGCAGACTGCGATCGCGGTGCGTGCGGTGCCGGCCACGCTGGAGCGCGCGGATCCGGTCGAGCTCGCGCGCTCGGTGCTGGCGGAGCTGCACGACGCCGGCGAGGTCGATACCGTGAACGCACGGCGCGAGCAGCTGCTGTCGACGATGGCCTGCCATGGCGCGGTCCGCGCCAACCGCGCGCTGACGCTGCCCGAGATGAACGCGCTGCTGCGCGAGATGGAAGCGACGGAACGCTCCGGCCAGTGCAACCACGGCCGGCCGACCTGGTGCCAGGTGACGCTGGCCGACCTTGACCGGATGTTCCTGCGCGGCCGCTGATGAGCGCAGCCAGCAACCTCCCCGACACCCGCGAACTGCCGCCCGCCCTGGTGCTCACCGGCCCGACCGCGAGCGGCAAGAGCCAGGTCGCGGTCGATCTGTGCCGATGCCTGCCGTGCGAGATCGTGAGCGTCGATTCGGCCCTGGTCTACCGCGGCATGGACATCGGCACCGCGAAGCCCGATCCGCACACGCTCGCCCGCGTGCCTCACCACCTGGTGGACCTGCTGGAACCGACCGAACGCTACAGCGCGGCACGCTTCATCGAGGATGCGCTGGCGGCGATGGCGGCGATCACCGACCGCGGCAACCTGCCGCTGCTCACCGGCGGCACGATGCTCTACCTGAAGGCGCTCGCCTCGGGCATCGCCGACCTGCCGCAGGCCGATCCGGACACCCGCCGGGTGATCGATGCGATGGCCGCCGACAGCGGCTGGCCTGCGCTGCACGAGGAGCTGTCGCGCTGCGACCCTGACACCGCGGCACGGCTGGACCCGAACGATGCGCAACGCATCCAGCGCGCGCTCGAGGTGTACTACCTCACCGGCGAACCGATGTCGAAGCTGCTGCGCGAACGCCCGCCGCAGCCGCTGCCCTACCGGCTGATCCAGGCCGCGCTGGTGCCGTCGGACCGCGGCGAACTGCACCGGCGCATCGAGGCGCGCTTCGACGAGATGCTCGAACTGGGCCTGATCGGCGAACTGCGCCGGCTGCGCGAGGCCCATGTACTCGACCCCGACCTGCCGTCGATGCGCTGCGTCGGCTATCGCCAGGCCTGGGCCTACCTGGATGGCCACACCTCGCTCGCGCAGTTGCGCAGCACCGGCATCGCCGCCACGCGCCAGCTGGCGAAGCGCCAGCTCACCTGGCTGCGCTCCATGCCGGAGGTTGCAACCTTCGACTGCCTGGCCGACGAGCCGCTGGCGCCGGTGCTCGACTTCTACGCCGGGATGCTGGCGAGCTGACCGGGTCGCGCCTCAGCCGACCGTGGAGCGCACCGTGCCCCGTGCGAGCGTAGTCTCCAGCGCGGCTCCGGGCGGCGCGTCCTGCGCATCCCGCAGGAGCGCGCCACCGGCGAGGCGGGTGATGCTGTAGCCGCGCTCCAGCACCGCTTCGGGATTCAGGTGCGCCAGGTTCGCGCGCAACGCATCCAGCCGGGCATGCTCGCGCTCGATGCCGCGGCTGCCGCCACGCGACAGGCGCGCAGCCAGCCGCGCGAGGTCGGCCCGCCGTGCAGGCACGTCCGGGCGCAGCCGGCCCAGGCTCGCCGCGGCGCGAACCAGGCGCGCGCCGAGCCCTTCGAGCATGCGCGCCTGCGCCTGCGCCAGGCGGCGCTGCAGGTGCCCCAGGGCCACGGCCTGGTCGCGTGCCCGTGCACCGGGATGGGCGAGCCTGCGCGACAGGTGGTCGAGCGTCTGCATGCGCTGCTCGAGCAGCCGCCACTGGGCGCGCCCGAGGGCGGCAGCCAGGCCTTGCAGCTGCTCGTGCAGCCGGGAGGCGTCCGGCGCGACCATCACGGCGGCGGCGGTCGGCGTCGGCGCGCGCGCATCGGCCACGAAGTCGGCGATGGTGAAGTCGGTTTCATGGCCGACCGCGCTCACGGTGGGGATCGGGCTCGCCGCGATCGCCCGCGCCACGACTTCCTCGTTGAACGACCAGAGGTCTTCGATGCTGCCGCCGCCGCGCCCGACGACCAGCACGTCGCATTCCGCACGCTCGGCCGCCAGCGCGATCGCACGCGCGATCTGGCGCCCGGCCCCCTCGCCCTGGACCAGGGTGGGATAGACGACCACGCGCAGGCCGGGCGCGCGCCGGCGCAGCGTGGTCAGCATGTCGCGCAGCGCGGCGGCCGAGGTCGAGGTGACGATGCCGACGGTGCGCGGGAACACCGGCAGCGGCCGCTTGCGCCCCGGGTCGAACAGCCCCTCGGCGGACAACTTCGCCTTCAGCCGCTCGAACGCCGCGAACAGGGCGCCCCGGCCCGCCCGGCGCATCGTCTCCACGTTGAGCTGGAAGTCGCCGCGCGCCTCGTAGAGCGAGGGCACGCCGCGCAGTTCGACCTCGCTGCCGTCGGACGGCTGCCAGCCCAGCAGCGAGGCCCTGTGGCGGAACATCACGCAGCGTACCTGGGCCTGCGCGTCCTTCAGCACGAAGTAGCAGTGCCCGGAGTCGTAGCGCCGGAAGTTCGAGATCTCCCCGGCCACCCAGGCTGCCGGAAGCGCATGTTCGATGGCTTCGCGCGCCGCCCGGTTCAGCTCCGCGACAGTCAGGATTTCGGAGCGGGAAGACGGATCGCGCATGCATCGATTCTAGCCTCGGCCCGGGCGCAGCGGCTGATGCGCTGCGGCAACCGGGGAAACGAGACAAAAATCACGGAACCACGCGGGCTGGCGCGGAGAAACGGCCGTGCAGGCCGCAAGAAATCGTGCTCCCGCCACTACTTCTCCACAAGAGTCAAGGGTATTCGCGATCGACGCCCCGGCGCTGCCGCCTCCCTAGAGAGGATCCTGTAAGCTATTGATTCAAAAGCTTTTCCATGCTGCACAAAAAAGCAGCATTCCAATCGTAGGCACGGCTGGACAACGGTTTGCGGGCGGTTCCTGCACTCTATTCACAAACTTATCCACAGATCGTGTGGAAAATGAAAAAATCGTCGCTACAGCAGACGTTTAGCATCGCGCCTGCCGATCCAACCCGGCTTTCCGCTTGCCCTCGGCCGCGCGCGTGGATAGAGTCGGAGCGCTCCCCAACGAGACCCTTCCCCGCCCGTGTTCGCGATCATCCAAGGTGCCGGCTGGCCCATCTGGCCGCTGATCTTCGCTTCGATCATTGCCTTGGCCATCATCGGCGAACGCGGCTGGTCGCTGCGCCGCGCGCTGGTGGCCCCCGCCGACCTGCTGCCCAAGGTGGTGGCCGAATACCGGCAGAACGGTGCGTCCGGCGAGATGGCCGACCGTGTCGCCGCCCACTCGCCGCTCGGCGAAGTGCTGGCCGCCGGGCTGCGCAACGTGAAGAGCCCGCGCGAGATCATGAAGGAGGCGATCGAGGAGACCGGGCGCGGCGTCGCGCTGCAGCTCGAGCGCTACCTCACCACGCTCGGCACGATCGCCGGCATGGCGCCCCTGCTGGGCCTGTTCGGCACCGTGATCGGCATGATCGAGATCTTTGGCGCGCAGTCTTCGGCCGGCACCCCGGCCCAGCTCGCCCAGGGCATCTCCATCGCGCTCTACAACACGGCCTTCGGCCTGATCGTCGCGATCCCCAGCATGATCGCCTACCGCCATTACCGGGCGAAGGTCGACAGCTATGTCGTCGACATGGAACTGCAGGCCGTCAAGCTGGTCGAGGTCGTGCACGGTGAACGCCTTGCCTGACGCCCGCGCGGGGCGCGTGGCCGGGAACGTATCCGGGCGGGGCGGCCGGTGAACTTCCGCCGCGGCCGGCCGCGCGACGAGCCTGAGATCAACCTCGTCCCGATGATCGACGTCTTCCTGGTCGTGCTCATCTTCCTGGCGACCTCGACCACGTTCTCGAAGTTCTCCGAACTGCAGATCAACCTGCCGCAGGCTTCCGCGGAAGTCCCGCCGGAGCGGCCGCAGCAGATCAGCGTGGCGATCGACGCCACCGGGCGCTACCTTGTCAACCGCGAGGCGGTCGTGTTCGGCAACCCGGAGCAGTTCAGCCAGGCGCTGCGCAAGGCAGGCGGCGATGCGAAGGATCCGGTGATCGTGATCAGCGCCGATGCCGCCGCCACGCACCAGGCCGTGGTCAACGTGATGGAAGCGGCGCGGCTGGCCGGTTACCCGCAGATCACGTTCACCACGCAGGGTTCCGGCGCGCGCTGAGCGGCACCCGGCTGCCCGCCCCGCGCGCCGATACCCGATGCCGCGCTTCGATACCGACCGACACTGGGCCCGGCTGAGCACGCGCAGTGCATTGCTGCTGCCGGTGTCCTGGTTGTTCCGCCTGGCGGTGGAGGCGCGCCGGTTCGCGTTCCGTGCCGGCTGGGCGAAACGCGAGGCAGTCGGCGTCCCGGTGATCGTGGTCGGCAACGTCACTGTCGGCGGCACGGGCAAGACGCCCTTGACGATCTGGCTGGTGCTGTACCTGATCACCCGCGGCTGGCACCCCGGCGTGGTCAGCCGCGGCTACGGCGGCAGCGCGAGCGACGAGCGGGTCAGCGAGCCGGTGGGACGGCACAGCGATCCGCAGCGGGTCGGCGACGAGCCGGTCCTGATCGCGCGGCGCACGCCGGCACCGGTGTGGATAGGGGTGGACCGCGTGTTCGCCGCGCGCGCGCTGCTGCGCGAACACCCCGAGGTCGACGTGCTGGTCGCCGACGATGGGCTGCAGCACTACCGGCTGGCGCGCGAGGTCGAGATCGCCGTCGTCGACGCGGCGCTCGGATTCGGCAACGGCCACATGCTGCCGTCGGGCCCGCTACGCGAACCGGTGCACCGGCTGGCGGCGGTGGATGCACTGGTCATCAACGGCGCGGCGGACATCGATTCCCCGGTGCCCCGTGCGGCCCAGTTCGAGATGCGCATCGCCGCATCGCGGGTATACCGGCTGGACGATCCCGCGGTGATCGCGGCGCCGGAATCGCTGCGCGGCCAGCGGCTGCACGCGGTCGCCGGGATCGGCTATCCGGACCGGTTCTTCGCGCTGCTGGAGAGCCTCGGCCTCACCTTCGTCGAACATCCCTTCCCGGACCACCATCGGTTCGAGCCGGCCGACCTCGACTTCGGCGACGAACCAGTGATACTCACCGAGAAGGATGCCGTAAAATGCGTCCGGTTCGCCACCGCCCGACACTGGGTGCTTGCGATCGAGGCACAGGTCGACGCCGCGTTCGGCGAGCACCTCGTGCATTGCCTCGAACGCCGGGCCTGACGGTCCGCTGCCCGGGAATCCGCGGTCTTCCCTTTCCCCACCGCCCTGCCGAAAGCCGAACATGGACGCAAAACTGCTGGAGATCCTGGTCTGCCCGGTCACCAAGGGAAGCCTCTCCTACGACCGGGCCAGGCAGGAACTGCTGTCGCAGGGCGCTGGCCTTGCCTACCCGATCAGGGACGGCATCCCGATCATGCTGGAAGACGAGGCGCGCAAGCTCTCGCCCGAAGAACTGGAAGCACTGCGCGGCGCGTGACCGGCTTCGTCGCTGCCATCCCGGCACGGCTGGCCTCGACCCGCCTGCCAGGAAAGCCGCTGGCCGACCTGGGCGGCCGGCCGATGGTGGTGCGGGTGGCAGAACGTGCGCTGGCCAGCGGCGCCCGCGAGGTCTGGATCGCCACCGACGATGCGTCCATCGTGGCAGCCGCCGAAGCGCACGGCATCCGGGCCGCGCTGACCCGCAGCGACCATCCGTCGGGCACCGATCGCATCGCGGAGCTGTCCCGCCAGCGGGGCTGGACCGACGACACGATCGTGGTGAACGTCCAGGGGGACGAACCGCTGATCGATCCGGCGCTGATCGCCGCGGTCGCCCGCCGCCTGCATGACACGCCCGGCGCATCGATCGCCACCGCCTGCCACGCGCTGCGCTCGATGCACGAGATGTTCGACCCCAACGTGGTGAAGGTGGTGCTCGACCGGCGCGGGTTCGCCCTGTACTTCAGCCGCGCGCCCATTCCCTACGCGCGCGACGCGTTCGCCGCCGCCGCGCCCGCGATCGCACCGGCTGCCGCTGCCGCCGCTGCCACGGGCGCCGCGCAGCAGGGCTTGCCGGACGGCCTGCCGGTGCTGCGCCATGTCGGCCTGTACGCCTACCGCACGGCGGCGCTGCGCCGCCTGTCGACCCTGCCGCCGGCCCCGATCGAGCAGTTCGAATCGCTCGAACAGTTGCGTGCACTGTGGCACGGAGAACCGATCGTGGTCGAGACCATCGCCGGCATGCCGGCTGCCGGCGTGGATACCCCGGACGACCTGGCGCGCGTGCGCGAGGCGCTGGCCGCGGCTGGCCGCGACTGAACGCGGGCCCGCCCGGGCATCGCAGCGGACAAGGCCGCGCCCGCCCGGACTCGCCGCATCAGGGGGCGATGCGTATAATCCGCAGACAGGCATGCTTTCACCGCTAGAAGTCGATGATCCCGCGTACCCGGCCAGTGATCCGGGACCAGGATACGTTCACCCATCGGTACCACCGCCCGCGGCGCTGCCCGGGCAAAGACCAAAGGAGTCGCTCCGGCCGGGCTCACCACCGGAGGAGAGCTTTTCGACCATGCGCATACTCCTGTTAGGGCCCCCGGGGGCAGGCAAGGGAACCCAGGCCGCGTTTCTTCGCGACCGCTTCCACATTCCCCAGATCTCCACCGGCGACATGCTGCGCGCGGCGGTCAAGGCCGGAACCCCCCTGGGGCTGGCGGCCAAGAAGGTGATGGACGCGGGTGAACTCGTGTCCGACGAGATCATCATCGGACTGGTGAAGGATCGCCTGGGTGCCGATGACTGCAAGGCAGGCTACCTGTTCGATGGCTTCCCGCGCACGATTCCACAGGCCGACGCGATGCGCGCGGCCGGCGTTGCGATCGACCATGTGCTCGAGATCTCGGTCGACGACGCCGAGATCATCAACCGGGTGAGCGGGCGCCGGGTGCACCCCGCCTCCGGTCGCACCTACCACGTGATCCATGCACCGCCGAAGGTGGCCGGCAAGGACGACGTCACCGGCGAACCGCTGATCCAGCGCGACGACGACCGCGAGGAAACCGTGCGCAACCGGCTCGACGTGTACCAGCGCCAGACCCGGCCGCTGGTCGATTACTACCTGGGCTGGTCGAAGACCGGCGAGGCCGGCGCGCCCCGGTACACCTGCATCGCCGGGGTCGGTGCGGTGGACGAGATCGGCCGTCGCCTGCTGGCTGCCATGGGTACCGGCGAGGGTAATGCCGGCTAATGCCTTCTACGCCCAGTCGGGGGGCGTGACCGCAGTCATCAACGCCTCGGCTGCGGGCGTGATCGAAACCGCCCGCAGGCATCCGGCGAAGATCGGCAAGGTGTTCGCCGGTCGTGACGGCATCATCGGTGCGTTGAACGAAGACCTCATCGACACCAGCCGCGAGAGCGCCTCGGCGATCGCCGCGCTGGTGCGCACGCCCGGCGGCGCTTTCGGTTCCTGCCGCTACAAGCTGAAGGGAATCGACGAGCACCGCGCGCAGTACAGCCGCCTGGTCGAGGTGTTCCGGGCGCACGACATCCGCTACTTCTTCTACAACGGCGGCAACGATTCGGCCGACACCTGCCTGAAGATGGCGCAGGTATCCGCGACGATGGGCTACCCGCTGTCCTGTGTGCAGGTGCCGAAGACAATCGACAACGACCTCGCCGGCACCGACAACTGCCCGGGATTCGGGTCGGTTGCGAAGTATGTCGCGACCTCGATGCGCGAGGCGGCCTTCGACGTCGCCTCCATGGCCAGCAACTCGACGCGGGTGTTCGTGTTCGAGGTGATGGGCCGCCATGCCGGCTGGATCACCGCGGCCGTCGGCCTGGCCGACGACGAAGACCATCCGATCCCGCTGGTGCTGCTGTTCCCCGAGGTACCGTTCGACGAGGCGCGCCTGCTCGCCCGGGTGGACCACCTCGTGAAGACCCGTGGCTACTGCTGCATCGGCGTTTCCGAAGGCCTGCGCGGCTCGGGCGGAACGTTCCTGTCCGAGTCGGGCCTGCGCGATTCCTTCGGAAATGCCCAGCTCGGGGGAGCGGGCGAAAGGGTCGCCCGCCTGGTGAGCGACCGGCTCGGCCACAAGCACCACTTCGCACTGGCGGACTACCTGCAACGGGCGGCCAGGCACATCGCGTCGAAGACGGACGTCGTGCAGGCATACGCCGTCGGCCGCGCGGCGGTGCAGGCTGCGCTGCGCGGCGCCTCGGGGGTGATGATCTCGATCGAACGCCTCTCGGACCGGCCATACCGCTGGAAGCTGGGCGAAGTGCCACTGTCCAGGGTTGCGAACCGGGAGCACATGCTTCCCCGCGGCTTCATCACCCGCGACGGTTTCGGCATCACCGCGCGCGCGCGCGCCTACCTGCAGCCGCTGATCCGCGGCGAGGCGGGCCTGAAGTTCAGCAACGGCCTGCCCGCCTATGTGCGCCTCAGGAACATCTCCATCAAGAAGAAGCTCGCGCCGTTCGAAGCCTGATCGAGCGCGGGACGCAAGCTGCAGCAACATTCGTCGGAATCATCCTTGGCATCACCGTTTCACCAGGCACGCGACACAGGTTGTTCCAGGCAGTTCGAACCGAGAACAGAAGAGGGGGAGTTACAGATGGCAGCACCATTGTGGTTTGCATTGGCATGTTCGCTCGCCGCGATCGTCTACGGGGTCGTGTCGACCCAGTGGATCCTCAGGCAGCCGACGGGCAACGACCGGATGCGGGAGATCGCCGCCGCAGTCCAGGCGGGAGCCGCCGCCTACCTGAACCGGCAGTACACGACCATCGCCATGGTCGGCGCCGTGCTGTTCGTGCTGATCGGCGTCGCGCTGTCCTGGCTGACCGCCTTCGGCTTCCTGGTCGGCGCCGTGTTCTCGGGCGCGGCCGGCTACATCGGCATGAACGTGTCGGTGCGCGCCAACATCCGCACCGCCGAGGCGGCACGCACCGGCCTCAACGAGGCGCTGGCAGTGGCGTTCCGCGGCGGGGCGATCACCGGCATGCTGGTGGTCGGGCTCGGGCTGCTGTCGGTCGCAGGCTACTACGCGTTCCTGGTCGGCATGGGCTACGACGTGAACACCACCGTGCTCAACGCGATGATCGGGCTGGCCTTCGGCAGCTCGCTGATCTCGATCTTCGCCCGCCTCGGCGGGGGCATCTTCACCAAGGGCGCTGACGTCGGCGCCGACCTCGTAGGCAAGGTGGAAGCCGGCATCCCGGAGGACGATCCGCGCAACCCGGCGGTGATCGCCGACAACGTCGGCGACAACGTCGGCGACTGCGCCGGAATGGCGGCGGACCTGTTCGAGACCTACGCGGTGACCGTGATCGCCACGATGCTCGTCGGCGCGATGTTCGCCACCGAGCTCGGCCCGAACGCGGTGCTCTACCCGCTGGTGCTGGGCGGCGCATCGATCATCGCCTCGATCATCGGCTGCTTCTTCGTCAAGGCCTCGCCGGGCGGCAAGATCATGAACGCGCTCTACAAGGGCGTGATCGTGGCCGGCCTGCTTTCCGCGATCGCCTTCTACCCGATCACCACTTCGATGATGTCCGAGGCGGCGGGCGGGGCGATGCCGCTGTTCCTGTGCGCGCTGATCGGCCTTGCGCTGACCGCGGCGATGGTGGTGATCACCGAGTACTACACCGCCACCGAGTACGCGCCGGTCCGCCACGTGGCGCAGGCCTGCACCACCGGCCATGCGACCAACATCATTGCCGGCATCGGCATCTCGATGAAGTCGACCGCGGCACCAGTGCTGGCGGTCTGCCTTGCGATCTGGGGCGCCTACGCGCTGGGCGGGCTGTACGGCATCGCGATCTCGGCCACGGCGATGCTGTCGATGACCGGCGTGATCGTCGCGCTGGACGCCTACGGTCCGATCACCGACAACGCGGGCGGCATCGCCGAGATGTCCGAGATGCCGGCCTCGGTGCGTGCGATCACCGATCCGCTGGATGCCGTGGGCAACACGACGAAGGCGGTGACCAAGGGCTACGCGATCGGCTCGGCGGGCCTCGCCGCGCTGGTGCTGTTCGCCGACTACACGCACAAGCTCGAGATCACCAACCCGGGGGTGACTTTCACCTTCAGCCTTTCCGATCCGATGGTGATCATCGGTCTGTTCATCGGCGGCCTGATCCCGTTCCTGTTCGGCGCGATGGCGATGGAGGCGGTCGGCCGTTCCGCGAGCGCGGTGGTGGTCGAAGTCCGGCGCCAGTTCAAGGAGATCCCTGGCATCATGGAAGGCACGGCCAAGCCCGACTATTCGCGCGCGGTCGACATGCTGACCCGGGCGGCGATCAAGGAGATGATGGTCCCGTCGCTGCTGCCGGTGCTGATCCCGATCGCGGTCGGCTTCCTGCTCGGCCCGATCGCCCTCGGCGGCTTGCTGATGGGCTGCATCGTCACCGGGCTGTTCGTCGCGATCTCGATGACCACCGGCGGCGGTGCCTGGGACAACGCCAAGAAGTACATCGAGGAAGGCAACCACGGCGGCAAGGGATCCGATGCCCACAAGGCGGCGGTGACCGGCGATACCGTGGGCGATCCGTACAAGGACACCGCGGGCCCGGCGGTCAACCCGCTGATCAAGATCATCAACATCGTGGCGCTGCTGATCGTGCCGCTGCTGCCGGTTACCCAGCCGGTGGCGAAGGTCGAGGCGCCGGCGGCGATCCAGGCCGTGGCGGCGCCGGCGGCGGTGGTCGGGGTGCCGGTGGCACGCTGAGGCGGCCTCCCTCACCGGTCAGGAACGGGGCTGCCCGGCCTGCGACGGCGGGCGCCATGCGTTCCCGGCCGGCATCGGCAGGCAGGCAGGCAAGCCCATGCGGCCGTCGGCCGCACTGCCGCCGTGCGATTAGCCACGGTCGGCCGGGCGCGCCTCGGGTTATCCTTGGGCCTGGGCAGCCCCCCGGCAGGCCGGCGGCAGGACCGATGGTCCGCGCCTGTCCTTCCGTGGGCGCCGATGCCTGACCGCTGTCGGATGCCATGAATGATCTATCGCCTGGGTGATCGTCGCGTAACGCTGGAAGGTAATGCCTTCGTCGCCGCCAATGCGACGGTGGTGGGCAGCGTCGTCCTGAAGGACCAGTCGTCCATCTGGTTCGGATCGATCGTGCGCGGCGACAGCGACCTCATCACCATCGGGGAAGCGTCCAACGTGCAGGACGGCTGCGTGCTGCATACCGATGCCGGCATCCAGCTCACGCTCGGCCGCCGGGTGAGCGTCGGCCACATGGTGATGCTGCATGGCTGCACGGTGGGGGACTGCAGCCTGATCGGCATCCGCAGCGTGGTGATGAACAATGCGGTGATCGGCCGCAACTGCCTGGTCGGTGCGGGCACGCTGATCCCGGAAGGCAAGACCTATCCCGACGGCGTGCTGATCCTGGGCACGCCGGGCCGCGTGGTTCGCCAGCTGACGCCGGAAGAGATCGCGCACCTGGGCGACAACGCAGACCATTACGTCGACCGGGTGCTGCGCTACCGCGCAGGCTTCGCGGCCGACGGTTCGGCGGACTGACGGCGACGATGGCGACCTCCACCAGCGCACCCGCGGGAGCCCCGGAGCCGGCAGTGACCCAAGGCGGGGTGCTGCTGCTCGCCGACACCACGATCCTGCGCCGCAACGGCAATGCGCGCCCGGTGCCGGGCATCCTGAACCCGACCGTGCTGAAGGTGCATGGGCTGATCGGCGCGCAGACGACCGCCCCCGAGTTGCGCAAGGTCGCGGCGATGGATGATGCTGCCCTCGGCGCCGTGCTCGCGGAACTGGTCGAGCGCGGACTGATCGTGGCCGAGCGGGAGAAGTCCGAGGACCCGCTCGACCTGGACTTCACCTCACCCGAAGTGCTCGAGAGGCTTCGCGTGGAAGCCGAGCATGTGAAGCAGGCCGAGGAAGAGGCTCTTCGGCGGGTGGCGGCCGAACGCAAGGCCAAGCTGCAGGCCGAGGCAAGGGTACGCGCAGAAGCCCAGGCCAAGGCGCGCGCCGATGCCGATGCGAAGGCCAATGCCGCGGCCCTCGCCCGCCTGAAGGCGGAGAAGGTCGTACGCACCCAGTCCGACAACGAGATCAATGCACGCCAGGGCGCGCTCGACCGCGCGGAAAGCGAAGCCCGCGCACGGGCCGACGCGCTGGCGCGCGCCGAGGCTGAAGCCCAGGCCCGCGCCGAGTCGGTGCGCAAGGCAGAAGCGGACGCAGCCACCCGCCTCGCCGCTGTACGGCGGATGGAAGCGGAACTCAAGAAGAAGATGGCGGCACTGGCCCGGCTGGACGCGGAGCGCCAGCAGAAGGCGGCAGCCAAATCGAAGGCGCGCGACGAAGCGGCTGCCGATGCGCTCGCCCAGGCAGAACTCGAGCGCAAGGCACGGGCCGACGCGGAATCGAGGGCCGAAGCCGAGCGGCGGGCGCGCGAGCAGGCGGAAGCGAAGATCGAGGCAGAGCGCAGGGCGCGCAAGGAGGCGACGGAGCAGGCCCGCGCCCAGGCCCTTGCGCTGGCCGAGAGCGAGCGCCGAGCGCGCGAAGTGATCGAGGCGCGCGTCGAGGCCGAGCGCAAGTCGCGCGAGGAAGCCGAGGCAGCCGCGGAAGTCGAGCGCCGCGCCAGGCAGCAGGCCGAAGAGAAGGCCCAGGCCGAGGCGCAGGCACTTGCGCTGGCCGAGCGCAAGGCGCGCGAGGAAGCCGAGGCCCGCGCGGAGCACGAACGCAAGGCACGCAAGGAAGCCGAAGCCCGCGCCGAGCACGAGCGCATGGCACGCCGGGCAGCAGCCGAAGCGGCGCGCCAGGAGGCGCTGGCGATCGCCGAGAAGGAACGCCAGGCACGCCTGGAAGTCGAGGAGCGTGCCGAGCAGGAGCGCAAGGCGCGCGAGGCGGCGCGGCAGGAAGCCCTGGCCGTCGCCGAGGCGGAACGCAAGGCACGCCTGGAAGCGGAGGAACGTGCCGAACAGGAACGCAAGGGACGCGAGGAAGCGGCGGCGGCGGCGCGCGCCGAGGCCCTCGCGCTGGCCGAGCAGGAACGCAAGGCGCGCGCGGATGCCGAGGCCAGGGCCGAAGCCGAGCGCATCGCGCGCGAACAGGCGGAGTCGCTCGCCGCCGAGGAACGCCGGGTGCGCGAGCGGGCCACCGAACAGGCGCGCGCCGAGGCCATGGCGCTCGCCGAGAAGGAGCGGCGAGCGCGCGAGGCGGCCGAACAGCGGGCGGAGAGCGAACGCCAGTTGCGCGAGCAGGCCGAGGCGAACGCCGCGGCACAGGTCGAGGCCAAGGAAAGCGCCGAGGAGCGCGCCCGCCTGGAGGCGCTCGCGCGTGCACGCGACACGCTGGCGATGGAAGAGCGGCTGCGCGTCGAGGCTAACGAACGCGCACTGGCCGAAAAGGCCGCGCGGGAAGAGGCACAGGCCGAGCGGCGGGCACGCGAGCAGGCCGAGGCGATGGTGGCCACGGAACGCAGCGCGCGCGAAGAAGTCGAGCGGCGGGCGCGCGAGCAGGCCGACGCCGAACGCCGGGCACGCGAACAGGCGCAGGCGCTGGTCGAGGCCGAGCGGTTGCTGCGCGAAGAGGCCGAAGCACGGATGCGCGCAATGTCGTCCGCCGAACGCGAAGCCCGCGCAAAGACCGAGGCCCAGTTGAAGTCACAGATCGAAGCGCTGACCGCCGCCGAACGACAGGCGCGCGAAGAAGCCCAGGCGGCGGGCGAGGCTCGACGCGCAGCCGAGGCCCGCGCGGAAGCCGAGAGCCGGAACCAGCCTCTGGCAGGCCTGCAGCCGACGGCGCGCGCCGCGCCCGCCGAAGCCGCATCCCTCCTGCCCCCCGCCCGGCCAGCCGCCCCCGCACCTGCGGCGAGCGGCTTCGAGGAAATGTTGTCCGCGGCTGCGCTGTTCGGTGCATCCGATGCCGACGCGCCTGCCCGGCCGGCCCCCGGCGCGGCCCGCGACACCGCGTCGTCGCCCCGGCCGTCCGCGGCGGCCGCGTCGCCGGCACCCGTGCCCGAAGCCGCCATCGCCGTCGATCCCGACACGCTGGAACAGGCCGCGCGCCAGGCGATCGAAGATGCAGAGGCGCAATCCCGCCTCGAGCGGGAGCGCTTCTCGCGCGAGCTCGAGGAGCAGATGGCGAAGGCGAACGCGGAACAGTCCTCCGCCGCGGCGCGCCCAGGCACGGGCGCCGAGGGTCCCGGCGCGGAGACGACCCGCACCCCCGAGGAAGAGATCCGTGCCATCCGCGAGGCGGAAGCGCGCAAGCAGGCAGAGGAGGTCGCGCGGCAGCAGATGGCCGACATCCTGAAGCTCGACGAGAAGCGCGCGAAAGAGGAAGAGCAGCGGCGCATGCTGGCGGAGGAAGAGGCGAAGCGCCGCGCGCGGGAAGCCGCCGAAATCGCCAGCCGCGCCCGCACCGAACGCGAGAAGTTCGAGCGCGAGCGGGAACGCCAGCGCAAGCTGGCCGAGGCCGAGGCACAGGCGCTGGCACGGGCAAAGGCCCGCGCCGAGCAGCCGCCGGAGTCGCGCTGGAAGCTCTACACCGGGGGCGCCGTGCTGCTGGTGGCAGCGATCATCGGCCTGTTCGAGGTACTGCCGTTCAATTTCTACCTGAACCGGGTAGAGAAGGCGATGAGCGATGCGCTCGGGCAGCGCGTCGTGGTGAAGTCGATGCATGCATCGCTGATACCGCGCCCGAACATCCGCCTGTCCGAGGTGACGATCGGGTCGAGCGCCGGCGGTGCCACGATCGCCAACGTGCACGCAGTGCCGACCGTGCTGTCGCTGTTCTGGGGGCCGCTCACGTTCAAGTCCGTGCAACTCGAGACGGTGAGCGTGGCGCAGGAATTCATCCCCAGGCTGCCGGACCTGGTAGGCATGAGTGGCAAGCAGTCGCTCGGCTTCGAGCGCATCGGCATCCGCAACCTGCGGTTGAACGTCGCGAACGTCGACGTGCCTGCAGCGGAAGTCGAGGTGGTCTGGAACAGCGACGGTTCGTTCAGCCGCGCGAACATCCTGACCTACAGCCGCCGCGTGGTGATCGACATCACGCCGGCCACCGACGAAGTCGCCTTCCGCATGACCGCCACCAACTGGCAGCCGCTGCCCGGCACCACCGCCACGATCGACCAGCTCAGGATCAACGGCACCGCGACCCGTGACCGCCTGTCGGCGATCGAGGTGGACGCCGACCTGTACGGCGGCAAGGCCCAGGGTTCGTTCACGGTCGGTTGGGGAAGCGCTTCGCCCAACGCCACCGCAAGCGGCGAGTTCCTGCTGCGCCGGCTCGACATCGCGAAGCTGCTGCCGGCGATGACTGCGGATGCGACGGCCACCGGCCTGATGGACGGCAACACGAAGTTCTCGATGCAGGCACCGACCCTGCGCCGCCTGCTGGACGCACCGCAGGTTTCGACGGCGTTCACGATCCGCCGCGGATGGCTGGGCGGCATCGACCTGGTGCGGCTGCTGCGCGACTCGACCAACCGGGGCGGACGCACGGTGTTCGACGAATGGACCGGCGTGTTCGCGGTCGGCGGATCCAGCTATTCGCTGCGCCAGATGCGCCTTACCTCCGGACCGATGACCGCCACCGGCGCGGCCGACATCAACGCGGACGGCGGCCTGACCGGACTCATCAACGTCCAGTTGTCCACCGGCAACGGCACGGCGGTGCGTTCGAGCTTCGGCCTTGGCGGCACGATGCAGAACATCGAAGTGGGGAAGTGAGGCGATGACCCGGTTCACCTTCCGCGTGCGCACCCGCAATGGCCTGGTGGTCGAGGCGGTGAACCTGCAGGCGCGCGACCGGGAGGACGCCGACCGCAAGC
>JAJTHE010000087.1 GCA_021298815.1 Betaproteobacteria bacterium
ACGCGCGATCGGATTCCTCGCCTCGGCGGCGGCGGCCGACGACATCCGTGCGACAGGGCTGGAACCAGCCGCACGCTGATCGACGATCGGATTCATGCTCGCACCCCGGCGATATGCCGGGCGATGACAAGGCGGCGCGCCGACGCGTGGCGAAGCGCGTCGAAGAGTCCTGCGGTCACCGCTTCGGGAAGTAGTACACGCCGGGAAGTCCTCAGGGAAGGTCTGAACAAGTCCATCGAAATGTGATTTCATCGACGCCGACGCGCTGCAGGAGCAGCCATGGCCCCTGGATCAGGCGGTCAACTCGGCAGGGCTGCACCCGATGACCCTCGAATCCCTCGCCCTCACCGGCGCCCCGATCGTCGAGCGCTACACGCCCCGCCCAGCGCCCACGATACCCGGTCGTCGGCGCGCACCCTGGAAGAAACCATCCGCGCGGGCATACGGGAGTCGGTACCGGACCAATGGGCTGGCCTGCGCAGCGCGGTAGAGCAGGTCTTGCCGGCCCCTGACTCCCCGTAGACTTGTCAAACCTGGCGTCTACATATTCGGCTTGCAGGCTATGCGCTTGCGCCGGACGGTGCGCTCCGGACGGCGGTATTGTCGGCATTGCGGACCAGCAGGTCCGCCAGCGGCAAGGGTCTGCCAAACAGGAAGCCCTGACCATACTGGCAGCCGAGCTGTTGCAGGATGTCTGCGACCGCATCGGTCTCGATGCCTTCGCCGACCGCGTTGATGTGCAGCGCCCGAACCATGTCCAGGGTGCTCCTCACGAGTTGGAAGCTCAGGCTGGAGGACTGGATCTCACGGATGAACAATTGGTCCAGCTTCAGGGTGTGGAAGCGGTAGTTCTGCAGGTGCGCCAGGCCGGAGAACCCGGTGCCATAGTCGTCGAGCGCAATCGAGTTCCCAAATTCGCTCAGCCGGTGCAGTTGCGCCTGGGCGACTGCCTGGTTCTGGATGAAGGTCGATTCGGTCAGTTCGAGCTTCAGTTCCGCAGGATCCATGCCGGCAGACCGCTGGATGCCCATGGCGACATCGGCAAAGGTCCCGTCGGCCAACTGCGCCGGCGAGATATTGATGCTGAGGAACGGCCGTTGCGTCACCGTCAGCCTGCGCAAGGCCGGCCAGTCTCCGCAAGCCCGCTGCACGACCCACAGACCCATGTCGCAGATCAGGCCGGACTCCTCGGCCAGATCCAGGAAAGTCAATGGCGGCACCAGTCCCCGGGTTGGGTGCCGCCAGCGGATGAGGGCCTCGAAGCCCGCCAGTTGACGCCCTTCCAGGAGATAGATCGGCTGGTAGTGCAGCACGAACTGTTCGCTGACCAGCGCGTCACGCATGTCGCGCAGCAGCGTGAGACTGTCTGTGGCCTTCGATCGCAGGTCCATGTCCTGGCGCGTTCGTGGACCAGCTGGTCGTTCAGTGTCTTGGAAATCGGGCTGGCTTAGCGCCTTGCGGAAGCGTCCAAGCACCACGTTGAGGATGTGGCGAATGATCGGGTTGGTGTCCATCAACAGGCGCTCGACCAGGTCGCGTGATACCTCGATCAGCACGGTGTCCGTGACCGCGCGCGCCGTGGCGGTTCGCGGCTGGTGGTCGATGAGCGCAACCTCGCCGATCAACTCGCCGCGGCCGATGCGGGCCCGCACCATGCCATTGACGCCGTCCGCGATTTCCACCAGCCCGTCTGCGATCAGGAACGCGCTATACCCTGCTTCGCCCTGGGAAAAGATGACACTCCCTGCGGGGTAATGCTTGCGACCAAGTCTTTCTGTCATGGAGAAGGATCCGAGGCAGTGCGGCGATGCCGGACAGCATACTGCGTCCGTCTACCGCGGATGGCGGTCAGGCTGCTGTTCCAGACGGGGTAGCCCTTACGGGCACCTGCGCCACCACCACCAGGTGGTCGCGTACGCCATGCCTGCCGTCGAGGATGTCCATGGTCATCACCTCTTCGACCTTGGACACGCGCTTGGTGAATTGTTGCATCCTGCGCCTGCTCGTCCTGCTCAAGCCTGACCAGACTGCCCGCATGGGCCGCGTATCGGCAGGCGCGATCGATCGCGTTGGCGATATGCTCCAGGTAGTCTGAAGCGCGCTCCGGGCGTGTCATAACGGCTCGGCTTGCCGCATCACATCGTCACGGAACCGCAGCGAAAGGAACCCAGGCTTAAGCACCGAAACCCGCACCCCGGTCAACGCTTGCGCCTCCTGTTCGAGCCCGGCGAGGGTAAACAGCGTCGCGCCTCGCCGCGATTTGACGAGCAGATCGAGCTCGCTGTCCTCGGTATTTGTGCTGCTGAGCAAGGAACCGATGACGCACGGCCGATCGAAACAGTAGCACTGGCACAGATGGCGCAGCGCTTCGCGATGCATGTGCAGGGCTTCGGAAGGCTTTATCAGTACTGCAGTTCGGTCATGCTCGGATGGTAGTCCACTGCAATGATACACATCGGTGCAGTCTGTGCCGATCGGCAACAGTGGGACGATCCGGGTCTACTCGCCGCGAGCAATCCAGGCGGCGGCCTTTTCCGCGATCATCAAGGTCGGCGCATTTGTGTTGCCGCTGGTGATCATCGGCATCACGCCGGCATCGACCACCCGCAGTCCGCGCACGCCACGCACCCGAAGGTGCGAATCGACCACCGCCATCGGGTCGTCTGCCCGGCCCATCCGGGTGGTGCCCACCGGGTGGAAGCTGGTGGTGGCGATGCCCCCGGCCAGTCGAGCGAGCGCTTCGTCGCTCTGGTACTGCGGCCCGGGCCGGAACTCTTCGGGCCTGAACGGCGCCAGCGCGCGCTGCGGATGGGCTCCGCACCAGTGGCGCGCCGCCTCGATTGCGGTCCCGGGGGATGACGTTCCGAAAGTCTGTCGTTCCGCCGTCCCGCGGTCACCGCTTCGGGAAGTAGTGCACGCCGGGAAGTCCTTCGAAGTCCGCATCCAGGTCCGATCGCCCGTCCCTGCTGCATCAACCCGACGCAGCGCCTTGGTCACGCTGCTGCAGCACGCGCTCGAACACCTCGAGCACCGTGATCGACGGCACCAGCAGCGACCCGGTGTCCTCGATCGCAGCGGCGAACGCATCTGCGCGAGGCCCGTCGGCGAAGTATTCGAGCCATTCCGAGGAGTCGACGACATCCACACCCGATCCTCCTCCCTCGGGACCGAGGTGTCGATCGCGGCGAGGGAACCCCGGAACTCACGTGCCGGACGCTCCGGGATCAGTGCGATCCGATCGCCGTACTGCACGACCTGCATCCGGTCGCCGGCCTTGACCGCCATCCGCTCACGCACCCGCCGCGGAATAACGACCTGGAACTTGGGAAACACGCTGACGGAATCCATCGGAGCATGACGCTCGAAGCATCGATCAGAGGATCGCACAACGAGGAGGGTATCGACGCGAATCGTGCCTCCCATGTGTTTGCTGCTCCGTGCGATAGCCTCCCGGCAGCACCACACCGCTGATTTCCCCGGCGGCGCGCGAGCCGCATGCAGCGCCCGCTCTGGCTACGCCCCGTCGCTATCCAGCCGAGCGGCAGACTGCCTCGGCAATCGACATCGACGATCCCGGCGTCGCCGCGCGCAGGCGACGAACCGCGCGTCGTAGGCCGAGACATGGCAGTCGAGGGCCGCGACCAGCGCTTCTGCATGAGGGACTTCGACCCGTGCCGAGACCTGCTGCGCGGCCGATTCGAGCAACGCCTTCGCCGGCGCTTCACCGGTTCTGGCACCGCCGCGGCAGCACCGCCGTCGCGGCTGGCTCGAAGTCCGGCCTCGAGCAACTGCGCCACCAGGTCCTTCAGCTTGCGATCTGATTGCGCAGCCTCGATCTTGATGCGCCGGACCAGCTCGTCGGGCAGGTCGAGTGTGGTCTTGATCCAGGCACCTTGCCAGCAAACCAGCTTTGCTGCAAACCTGCAGTTCCAGATGCCGTGCAAATAGTACTTTCAACGCCCCTGCGGCCGAAGCCTCGAGGGCATCCGGGACCTCTACGAGCCCGGCCTGCTCACGCTCCATGTCGAACTCACCGGGCGCTGCGAAGGCGACCTGGGCGAGGTCGACATCGATGGCGTGATGCGAGAGATCGGCGACGCGCTGGCCGAGGAAGCGGCACGTCGCCTGCGCATGCAGGCCCAAGCCTGACCGGGTTCGACGAGAACAGCATCACCTGCCCGTGCGGGATCAGCGCTGATCGATACGCTCGGCGCTGCCCGGCGTGCGCAGGTACACCACCCAGTAGATGCCCGCCACCAGCACGGCACCGCCGACGATATTGCCGGCGATCACGGACAACAGGTTGACCGCGATGTGCTCGACCGAGACCGGCGCACCAAGCAGCAGTGCCAGCGGGTACAGGTACATGTTGGCGACCGAGTGCTCGAACCCGGAAGCCACGAAAGCCGTGACCGGGAAGACGATCGCCACGGCCTTGTCGGCCACGCTGCGCCCGCCCATCGCCATCCACACCGCCATGCACACCAGCGCATTGCAGAGCACAGCGCGGAAGAACGCCTCCACCAGGGGTAGCTGCGTCTTCGCTGTCGCGATCTGCACCGCTGCGGCGCCGACCCGTCCGTCGTTGAGCCCGGCATGCCCGGACAGCCAGACCAGGCAGGCCAGGACGGCAGCGCCAACGAAGTTGGCGAAGCACACCACCGCCCAGTTGCGAAGCAGTGCGCCGGTACCCACGCGTCCACTGGCCCATGCCATCACGATCAGGTTGTTGCCGGTGAACAGTTCGGCGCCAGCCACCACGACCAGCAACAGCCCGAGCGAGAAAGCGAGCCCACCCAGCAACCGTGATACGGCGAATCCCAGAGAAGGATCGCTGACCACCAGCGTGAACA
>JAJTHE010000020.1 GCA_021298815.1 Betaproteobacteria bacterium
ACATGGCCGGCCACGGTGTCGTTCAGCGCCTGGCCTGCGCCCTTGTAGGCGACGTTGACGATGTCGATCTTCGCCATCGACCTCAGCATCTCTACCGCAAGATAGGCCGAGTTGCCGCCGGAGGTACCGGCGGTCAGGGCCCCCGGCCGGGCCCGGGCGAGCGCGATGAACTGCTTCACGCTGGTCACCGGCAGCGACGGATGCACCACCAGCACGTTCTGCGTCAGCGCGAGCTGGCTGATCATGGTGAAGTCGTTGATCGGATCGAACGGCAGCTTCGACAGCAGCGTCGGGTTGATCGCGTGCGGCGTGCTCGCGATCAGCACCGTGTAGCCATCCGCGGGCGAGCGCGCGACGAATTCGGTGCCGATGTTGGTGAAGGCGCCGCCGCGGTTCTCGACGACGACGCTCTGGCCGAAGATCTCGGCCAGTCGCGGGGTCAGCAGGCGCGCCAGGATGTCGGTGCCGCCGCCGGGTACCGCCGGCACCACGATGCGGATGGGCTTCGCGGGGAAGCTCGCCTGCGCGAGGGCGGCCGGTGCGGCGAGCAGCCACGGCAAGGCCGGACCGAGCAGCAGGGCGGCGGACGCCAGGTGCGCGGCAGGGCGCAGGCTGGATGCGCGAACGGCGGTGCACGGACAAGGCATTTCGATGAACGCTCCAGAGGGTTTCGGATGCGCCCGCCGATGCGGCGAACATGCCGCAATGGTATCCGGTCACTGTTGAGTGGCGGTGACGGTCAGCGATGGTCCGAAGCCCGGCGCGCGGTTACCGCCTGCCTCTCCGATCGATCTCCTGGCGCGCGGTGCGGAGTCTGGATGGCACTCACGTCGCCTGGGTCACGTGTTCCTGGAAGACCGGCAGCGCGTCGCCCTGGCACGACCAGCCGGTCGCCGACCCCACATAGATGCGAGACTGGGGCGCGAGCGCGGGCTCGGTGTCGAGCGACCCCGCCGGCACGCCGACCGCATCGCCGTTCTGGCGCGGCAGGCGCCCGCCGCACTCGCTGCAGAACGTGTTCGTGAAGCGCGCCGCCTCGGGCACCTTGTAGGCGCGCACGCTGGCTTCTCCGGACAGCCATTCGAGCCGCGCCGGCTGCAAGAAGATGTTGGTCGCATGGCCGGTGCCGGTCGCCTTGCGGCAGCGGCGGCAGTGGCAGTGATAGAACCGACGGGGTTCTCCGACGATGCGATAGCGCACGGTGCCGCACAGGCAGCCGCCCAGGAGCTCGCTCTCGGACACGTCAGTCTCCCTGGATGATGGAGTGCACAGCGTAGCGGATCGGCGCCGTCCTGCGAAGCTTTCCGTCAGGCGCGCCAGAGCGCCGGCCGGCCGTGCGCCTGCGTCAGGCCATCCCCACGGGCTCCGGCAGTGGCTCCTGCCAGTCGCGCGGCCGGCTCATCGCCATGTCGGTGAGCTCGCGTTGCAGCCGGGCGTGGTCCGGGTTGCCGAACAGGTTGTCCATCTCGTGCGGGTCGTTCGCCAGGTCGTACAGCTCGCCGGCGCCGGAGCCGAGTTCGAGCGTGAGCTTGGCGCTCTTCGCGCGCACGCAGCGCAGGTCGAGCGACAGGCCGGTGCGCGACGGATGCAGTCTCCATTCGTTGTAGGCGAAGTCGCGGCTGCCCCGGCCTTCGATCAGCGGGCGCAGGCTGCGGCCCTGCAGTTCGCGGCCGGCGTCGATGCCGCAGTAGTCGTAGAGCGTCGCCGCGGTGTCGAGCGTCGAGACCGGATCGTCGACGATCTTGCCCATCGTGATACCCGGGCCGCGCGCGATGTAGCCGACGCGCAGCAGGCCTTCGTACATCATCGGCCCCTTGAGGATCAGGCCGTGGTCGCCGAGCCAGTCGCCATGGTCGGTGGTGTAGATCACCAGCGTGTCCTCGGCCAGTCCCAGGTCGTGCAGCGCGATCATCATGCGGCCGACGTTGTGGTCGATCAGCGAGATCATGCTGTAGTAGTTGGCGATCATGTGCCGCATCTGCTCGTCGGTCTGCGCGGGCACGCGCGAGCCCTTCTCGCGGTGCGCGACCATGTCCGGGCGCGAGAGCTGCGGCTTGCCTCCGAGGCTGGCCTTGTGCCACCAGGGCCGGCGCTCGAGGTCGCGGGTCTTGTGGAACGGCAGGTCGACCTCGTCCGGATGGTGCATCCGGCTCCACGGCTCGGGCGCATCGAACGGATGGTGCGGGTCGGGGAACGAGGCCCAGCAGACGAACGGCCTGTCCTTGTTGCTGCGCATGAACTCGATCGTGCGGTCGCCGACCCAGGTCGAGTTGTGGAAGGCGGGCGGCAATGCGGAATGCCAGATCTGGGCGGCACCGACATCCGGTGCGAGGTGGGTCTCGTACAGCGCGTTCTTCCAGTCGCCGAGGCCGTCGCCGTGGTACCAGCGTTCGTAGGCCATGCCGCCGGGCGGCTTCTGCGGCAGGGTGCGGTTGTGGCCCTCGACTACCAGCTCGACATGCTCGAAGCCCATGTACGGGCCGGCCCAGCCGGGCGGGTAGTCCTTCATGCTGAACTCGCACTCGGGCGTGCCGGTCGGCTCGAAGGTGTGCTTGGTGGCGAAGTGCGCCTTGCCGATGAAGCCGGTGGCGTATCCGGACTGCGCGAAGCGCCCGCCGAAGCCGGCGGCGCCGATCACCGGGTCGAGATCCACGCCGTTGTCCCAGACGCGGTGGTTCATCGGCAGCAGGCCGGTGAGGATCGACGCGCGCGAGGGCTGGCAGACATTGCTCGGCGTGATGCAGCTCGAGAAGCGCGTCCCCTGGCGGGCCAGCAGGTCGAGGTGCGGCGTCTTCACCTTGCGGCCCTCGAAGCCGAAGCAGTCGCCGCGCTGCTGGTCGGAGGTGATGAACAGCACGTTCAGCGGACGGCGTGCATCGGTGTTGCCGGGCGGGGTTGCGGCCATCTCGGTGCCTCTCGCAGCGGAACTTCAGGTACGGGTGACGAAGGTCCCGGCGGGCGCGGCCTTGTGCGCCTCGGCCAGGTAGTTCATCGCGGCGGTGACGCCCCCCTTCCGGTGCGGGATGCCGGCGATCTCCAGTCCCATGCCGACGCCGGCGAGCGTACCTACCAGGGTGAGGTCGTTGAAGTCGCCAAGGTGGCCGATGCGGAACACCTTGCCGGCGACCTTGCCCAGGCCGCTGCCGAGCGACATGTCGAAGTGTTCCAGCACGACCTTGCGGAACGCGGCTTCGTCGTGGCCCTCGGGCATGCGCACCGCGGTGAGCACCGGCGAGTGTTCGTGCTCGTTCAGGCACTGGATCTCCAGGCCCCAGGCACGCACCGCGCGGCGGGTGGCTTCGGCATGCCGCTGGTGCCGGGCGAACACGTTGTCCAGTCCTTCCTCCTGCAGCATCGCGAGCGCCTCGCGCAACCCGTACATCAGGTTGGTGGACGGCGTATAGGGGAAGAAGCCGTTGCGGTTCGGCCCGAGCATCTCCTGCCAGCTCCAGAACGACTTCGGTAGCTTCGATGACTTCGTCGCTTCCAGCGCCTTCGGCGATACTGCGTTGAACGACAGGCCGGGCGGCAGCATCATGCCTTTCTGCGAACCGGCGACGGTGACATCGACGCCCCAGTCGTCATGGCGATAGTCGATCGAACCCAGGCCCGAGATGGTGTCGACCATCAGCAGCGCCGGGTGCCCGGCGCGGTCGAGCGCCTTGCGGACGCTCGCGATATCGGATGTCACGCCGGTCGAGGTCTCGTTGTGCACCACGCAAACCGCCTTGATCTCGCGCTTGCCGTCCGCCGCCAGCCGCGCCTCGATCGCGGCGGCGTCTGCCCCGCGCCGCCAGGAGTCGTCCCCGACCGCCAGGAACTCCGGCACCAGCCCGAGCCGTTCTGCCATGCCCTTCCACAGCGAGGCGAACTGGCCGGTCTCGTACATCAGCACCTTGTCGCCGGGCGACAGCGTATTCACCAGCGCCGCCTCCCACGCACCCGTGCCCGAGGCCGGGAACATGATCACCGGATGCTGCGTGCGGAAGATCGTCTTCAACCCCGCGAGCACCTCCAGCCCCAGCTGCTGGAACGCCGGACCCCGATGGTCGATCGTCGGCCGATCGATCGCGCGCAGGACCCGGTCCGGCACGTTCGAAGGACCCGGGATCTGCAGGAAATGGCGGCCGGCGGGGGTGGGCATCGAACTCTCCTCGAACATGCTGCGAATAGGGCCCCAGACAGTATTCACGATTGTATGCAAAGTCAACCCGAAATCCGGGTCAGAGACGAATTTCCGGATATCGGGGCACGGCCTCTAGGCTCCGGGGCCAGACGACGAGATCAGGCCGAGTAAACAGGCTGCCAACGTTCCGAAATCGGACCTCCGGAGGTATCGGGCTCTGACCTGTCCCGCCTTGGCTGGAAATTCGTCTCTGACCCGGATCTCGGGGTGGATTGCATTTTGCATGCAATCGGGATAGGTTCTCGTCCATGGATACCGCCCCCCTGCCCGTCGAGCGTCGCCTGCTGCATGTGGCCGGCATCGATCGCCTGCGCGACATGATCATCCAGGGCGAACTCGCACCCGGGATGAAGCTGAACGAGCGGGTGCTGGCGGAGCGGCTGGGGATCTCGCGTACGCCGCTGCGGGAGGCGATCAAGTTCCTGGCCTCGGAAGGGCTGGTGGAACTGCAGCCCAATCGCGGCGCGTTCGTGGCGCTGATCGATGCGCCGCGGGTGCGCGAGGTGTTCCTGGTGCTGGGCGCGCTCGAGGCGCTGGCGGGCGAACTGGTGTGCGCCCAGGCGACCGAGGCGCAGGTGGCCGAGGTCCGTGCGCTGCACTACGAGATGGTGCTGCACCAGGTGCGCGGCGACCTCGCGGCCTATTTCCGCTGCAACCAGGACATCCATGCCCGGCTGGTCGAGTTCACCGGCAACGCCACGCTGGTGCAGTCCTGGCGTGCGCTGAACGCGAAGGTACAGCGGGTACGCTACATGGCGAACCTGTCCGGCGAGCGCTGGCAGCAGGCGGTACGGGAACACGAAACGATGCTCGAGGCACTCGGCGCACGCGACGGCGTACGCCTGGGGTCGATCCTGCGCGACCACCTCGCGCACAAGCTGGTCATGGTGCTCGACGCGCTCGACGCGCAGCAGGTCAAACCGGAGGCTCGCTGAATGGATACCGATACCGACGCAACGGAACCGCTGACGATCGAGGTGGTCTCGGACGTGGTCTGCCCGTGGTGCTACATCGGCAAGCGCCGGCTGGAAGCGGCGCTCGAGCTGTACGCGAAGGCGAAGCCCGATGCGCCGGCACCGAAGGTGAGCTTCCATCCGTTCCAGCTCAACCCGGACCTTCCGCCCGAGGGCATGCTGCGTGCCGACTATGTCGCACGCAAATGGGGTGGGCGGTCCAGTGCAGAGGTCTACGCGCGCGTATCCGGCGTCGGCAAGGGCGTCGGCATCGACTTCGAGTTCGACCGCATCGTCCGCCAGCCGAACACGAAGCCGGCGCACGTGCTGATCATGCTGGCCGCGGAGCAGGGCGTGCAGCCTGCGGTGAAGGAAGCGATGATGCGCGCCTACTTCATCGACGGGCGCGACCTCACCGACATCGACACGCTGGTCGAAGTCGCCGAGCGCGCCGGCCTCGATCCGAAGCGTGCACGCGCGCACCTCGCAGACCCGGACGCCCTGCGCGCGATCGATGGCGCCGACCTGCAGGCCCGGCGCATCGGCGTCGAAGGCGTGCCGTTCTTCATCTTCAACCGCCGCTATGCCGTGTCCGGCGCGCAGGAAGCGCAGACCCTGCTCGACGCGATGATCGCCAGCGAAGCCCCGGCGGACGAGCCGCCCGCGCAACCTGCCTGAACCCGAGGACGACGAAGCGCGACATGAACGCCCCCGCGAAGCCCCAGGAATTCACCGTCCACTTCCATCCGCGCCGCGGTGACGGCGCGCTCGCCGACCTGCTCCGGCGCGAGATCGAGGGCGACGTGCTGTTCGACCGCTTCTCGCGCGGCCGCTACTCCACCGATGCGTCCATCTACCAGGTCGATCCGGTGGGCGTGGTGATCCCTAAGAACGACCGCGACGCCGAGACCGCGTTCCGCATCGCGCTCGATCAGGGCATCCCGGTGATGCCGCGCGGCGGCGGCACCTCGCAGTGCGGGCAGACGGTCGGTGCCGCGCTGGTGATCGACCTGTCCCGGCACGTAAACCAGGTGCTCGAGTTCGACAAGGAGTCGCGCACGGTCTGGGTGCAGCCGGGCATCGTGCTGGACCACCTGAACGCCTGGCTGAAGCCGCACGGGCTCTGGTATCCGGTAGACGTGTCCACCAGCGCGCAGGCGACCATCGGCGGCATGACCGGCAACAACAGTTGCGGCTCGCGTTCGATCCACTACGGCAACATGGTCGACAACGTGCTCGCGGTCGAGGCGATCACCGCGGCCGGCGATGCGTTCATGTTCGACGAATCCGCGCCCTCGCATCCGGTCTACCGCGACCTGGTCGACCGTGTGCAGGCGATCGTCAAGCGCGAGCTGGAAGAGATCGCGTTCCGCTATCCGGACGTGATCCGCAACGTCGCCGGCTACAACCTGAACCGGCTCGCGCAGCCCGGTTTCAACATGGCGCACCTGCTGGTCGGCTCGGAAGGCACGCTCGCCTACTCGCGGCGGATCAAGCTCAAGCTGTCGCCGCTGCCGGTGCACAAGGCGCTCGGGGTCTGCCACTTCCCGACCTTCCGCCAGGCGATGGATGCCGCGCAGTACATCGTCAAGCTCGGCCCGGTCGCGGTCGAGGCGGTCGATCGCACGATGATCGGGCTCGCCCGGTCCAACCCGGCCTTCCTGCCGATCGTCGATCGCTGCGTGAAGGGCGACCCGGACGCGATCCTGCTGGTCGAGTTCGCCGGCGACGGTTCGCCCGAGAACCAGGCCGAGAACCTGAAGCGGCTAAAGCAGCTCACCGAACTGATGGCTGACCAGCTGGGCCTGCCGTGCGGCGTGGTCGAGATCACCGACGCGAAGCTGCAGAAGGAACTGTGGGACGTGCGTAAGGCCGGCCTGAACATCATGATGTCGATGAAGGGCGACGGCAAGCCGGTGTCGTTCATCGAGGACTGCGCGGTGCCGCTGCAGCACCTGGCCGACTACACCTCGCGCCTGACCGAGGTCTTCCACCGCAACGGCACCACCGGCACCTGGTATGCGCACGCGTCGGTGGGCTGCCTGCACGTGCGGCCGATCCTCGACATGCGGCGCGAGGGCGCGACCCAGATGCGCGCGATCGCGGAAGAGGCGATGGCCCTGGTGCGCGAATACAAGGGTGCGTATTCCGGCGAGCATGGCGACGGACTGGTCCGCTCGGAATGGATCGAACCGTTCTACGGCTCGAAGCTCACCCGCGCGTTCGAGGAAGTGAAGGACCTGTTCGACCCGCGAGGCCTGCTCAACCCGGGCAAGATCGTGCGTCCGCCGAAGCAGGACGACCGTACGCTGTACCGCTTCAAGCCGGGCTATGCATCGGATCCGATCGAGACCGCGCTCGACTGGAGCGACACCACCGAAGATCCGGGCGCGCCCGGTGCGCGCAGCGCAGGCTTCTCCAAGGCGATCGAGGCCTGCAACAACAACGGCCATTGCCGCAAGTTCGATGCCGGCACGATGTGCCCGTCGTACCGCGCAACCGGCGACGAGCAGCACCTGACGCGCGGGCGCGCGAACACGCTGCGCCTGGCACTGTCCGGACAACTCGGCCCGGATGCGTTCACGTCGGAAGAGATGTACCGCACGATGGAGCTGTGCGTGTCGTGCAAGGGCTGCAGGCGCGAGTGCCCCACCGGCGTCGACATGGCGAAGATGAAGGTCGAGTTCCTCGGCCATTACAAGAAGAAGCATGGCCTGACCCTGCGCGACAAGCTGGTTGCCTTCCTGCCGCGCTATGCCCCGATCGCCTCGCGTTTCTCTGGACTGATGAACCTGCGCAACGCATTGCCCGGCCTGGCGGCGCTGTCGGAGAAGTTCACCGGCCTGAGCGCGAAGCGCGCGCTGCCGACCTGGCACGCAAGGCCGTTCCGCGATGGTGAAGTGGCCGCACCCCTCGCCGGAACGGGCCGCGCGCAGGAACCCGTACTCGAGGTCGTGCTGCTGGTCGACACCTTCAACCGGTACTTCGAGCCGGAGAATACGCGTGCCGCGGTCGCCGTGCTCCAGGCCGCCGGCTACACGGTGCACACCGCGAAGGCTGCCGACGGCGAAAGGCCGCTGTGCTGCGGCCGCACCTTCCTGTCCGCCGGCCTGGTGGACGAGGCGAAGGCCGAAGCCCGGCGCGCGCTCGATGCGCTGAAGCCCTATGTCGAGCGCGGCGTCCCGGTGGTCGGCCTCGAGCCGTCCTGCCTGTTCGGCCTGCGCGACGAGTGGCAGTCGATGCTGCCGAAGTCGGACGCTGCATCAGTGGCTGCAGCTGCATTCCTGTTCGAGGAGTTCCTCGCGAAGGAGCTGTCCGCCGGCCGCCTCCGGTTGCCGCTGCAGGCCATCGAACAGACGAAGGCGGTGCTGCACGGCCATTGCCACCAGAAGTCCTTCGACGCGATGCCAGCCGTCGAGCAGGTGCTGCGGCTGGTGCCCGGCCTGTCGGTAGAGACCATCGAAGCCACCTGCTGCGGCATGGCCGGCAGCTTCGGCTACGAGGCGGAGCACTACGACACGTCGATGAAGATCGGCGAACTGTCGGTGCTGCCGAAGATGCGCGCGGCTGCGCAGGACGCGCTGCTGGTCGCCGATGGCACGAGCTGCCGGCACCAGATAAGGGACGGCGCACGGCGGGAAGCCGTGCATGTGGCCAGGGTGCTGGAGCGCGCGTTGCAGCGCGAGGCCGTTGCGTCCGCCTGATCCGGCGCCAGGGGTGGCGGAGCTGGCGGAGGGGACGCAGGCGAAGGTACTCGCGAGGCCGCGGCCGGGGCTCGTCCAGCTGATCGTGATCGCCCTGTTCCCCCTCGTGTTCCTGGCCGTGGGTACGTTCCTGCTGCTGCATGCAGGTCCGCGCCTGATAGAGAGCCTCGCGGCGCGCGCGTGGCCCCAGGCGGACGGGCGCGTGACCGGCGCCGAACTGATCGAGGTCGGCCAGCAAGGCGGACAAGTCGCGGAACGCGATCGCTCGTACGATGTGCGCATCCGATATTCGTTCGAGGCAGGTGGCCGCAGCTGGCAGGGCGAGCGCGACGGCATCTGGCGCGACCTGCGACCACTGCAGCCCGCGCGCGAGCGGCTGGCCGCGTTCCCGGAAGGCAAGGCCGTGCGCGTCTGGTACCACCCCGCGGATCCGCGGCGCTCGCTGCTCGATCCGATGGTCGGTGGCGGCACCTGGACGATGGTCATCGCCAGCGTCCCGTTGCTGGCGCTCGGGCTGGTGATGTCGGTGGGATTCGTGCGCGGCGTGCTGCGTGGCTGAACCGATTACCCATCGCCAGGTATGGGCGATGGCCGGCCCGATCGTCCTCGCCAACGTCTCGGTGCCGCTGCTCGGCGCGGTCGACACCGCGGTGGTCGGGCACATCGGAGAGGTGCACTACATCGGCGCCGTGGCGATCGGCGCGATGCTGTTCAACTTCATCTACCACCTGTTCAACTGCCTGCGCATGGGCACCACCGGGCCGACCGCGCAGGCGCGCGGCGCCGGCGACCATGCCGAGGTGCGCATGATGCTGGCGCGCGCGCTGCTGCTTGCAGCGATCGTCGGTGGCACGATGGTGGCCCTGCAGCTGCCGATCCTCGCACTGGCGTTCTGGGCGATCGACGCGAGCCCGCAGGTCGAGCACTACGCGCGCGAGTACTTCCTGGTCCGCGTCTGGGCATTGCCGGCCGTGTTCGGCACCTACGCGATCATCGGCTGGATGTACGGCCTGCGTAACGTGCGCACGCCGCTGGTGATCCTGCTGTTCACCAACGGCATCAACATCGCGCTCGACCTGCTGTTCGTGTTCGGCTTCGGCATGGGCGTGGCCGGCGTCGCGGCCGCGTCGCTGATCGCCGAGTACGCCGGGCTCGCGCTAGGCCTTGCCTTCGTCGCGCGCACGCTGCGCACCCTGCCCACGGGCGGTGTCGCCAGTCCGCTGATCGACGGCGTGCGCCTGCGCCGGATGGTCGCCATCAACGGCGACATCGTGCTGCGCACGCTGTGCGTGGTGTCGGTGGTCGCGATCTTCATGGCGAAGAGCGCCGAGCTGGGCGACCTGCCGCTGGCGGCGAACCAGGTTCTGCACCTGTTCCTGGTGTTCACCTCGTTCGGCCTGGACGGCTTCGCGCATGCCGCCGAGACGATCCTCGGCGAGGCGGTCGGCCGCAGGGACGAGGCCGGCTTCCGCCAGGGACGGCGCATGGTGTTCCTGTGGGCTGGACTGGTCGGCCTGCTGTTCATGCTGGTCTATGCGCTGTTCGGCACCCTGTTCATCGCGCTGCTCACCAGCATCCCGGAGGTGCGTGCGGCGGCGGCGGACTATCTCTGGTGGCCGGTGCTGATCCCGCTGGTGTCGGTCTGGGCCTACATGTACGATGGGGTGTACCTCGCCGCGACGCGTACCCGGATCATGCGCAACACGGTGGTCGTGGCGTTCATCGGCTACCTTGCCGTGGTGCAGGTCGCGATGCCGCTGTTCGGCAACGCAGGCCTGTGGGCAGCGGTGGCCACCTTCCTGGGTCTGCGCGGGCTGCTGCTGCACCTGTACCTGCCGCGGGTAACCGGTTCGATCGCAGGCACGGCGGTGCCGGCATCGGCTGCGCGCAGCTGAACGCGGCCGGCCTTCGTCGGCGCAACCTGCGGTTCGGGACGGCAGCCCGGGACGCTCGATGGCGTCGCGTTCGGCATCCTCAGCGCGACGCGATTCTTCAGTGGCGCCACGGCCATCGGGTTTTCCCGATCGGGCGTCGTCCAGAGTGACCTCTACAGCCTGTGCTGCGCGAACAATGCGTGGGACATGACCACTTCCATCCCTGCGCGACGAAGGGCCGCGCGGCATGTCGATCAGGCCAGCGCGCCGATCGGCGACAGCCGCCCCCGCAATTCGCCGACCTGGATCTTGCGCGAGCAGGCCTGGTGCACGGCGCGATGGAACGCCCGGATGGCCTGCGAGGGCCGGGTGTCGCGGCGCATCGCGAAGGACAGTACCCAGTTGACCGAAGGGGATCGGATGGGAATGCTGCGCACCTTGTTCAGGTGGTGATCTTCCTGGGCGCCGGGATGGGTCATCAGCGTATAGCCCAGTCCCGCGCGCACGAGTTCGTTGGCCAGGGCGAGGCCGTCGACCTCCATCGCGACGTTCAGGCGCGCGCCGTATTTCGCGGCTGATGTCTCCGCCAGCAGGCGCAGCGCATGCGGCAGGGCCGGCAGTATCAGGGGCGCCTGTACGACCTGCCGCAGGGTGCAGGCGTCCCCCAGTCCCGCGCTGCCTTCCCATTGCTTCAGGGGCCGCGGCGGTGCGATCAGGCACATTTCCACCGACATCAGCGGCCGCACGTTGATCTCGCCAGAACTCGGCCGTCCCCAGAAGAGGCCCACATCGATGCGCCGGTCCAGCAGCCACTCTTCCAGGAAGCCGGAGTACCCTTCGGAAACGTGCACCCGCACGTCAGGGAACTGGCTGCGGTACTCGGAGAGCACGTCCGGCAGGAGCAACTGTCCGATGATGTTGGCTGTCCCGACGGCGAGCGACCCCGATGGCGTCGCGGCGCCCGCGCGCGCGTCGTCCCAGGCCTTCTCGGCCTGTCTGGCGAGGTCGCGCGATCGCGAGAGCAGGATGTCGCCTGCCTCCGTGACTGCAAGCTGGTGTCCCTTGCGATAGAGAAGCTCCACGCCGAGTTCCGCCTCGAGCCGGCGGACCTTTCGGCTGACCGCCGGCTGTGTCAGGCGCAAGGCCTCCGCTGCACGCGAAAAGCTGCCGAGTTCGGCGACCCGCACGAAGTACTGCAACGCCTTCAGATCTTTCAAGGCTGGAACCTTTCTCATACGGATCGGCATACTCATTATGCCGCAGCATGCATAGGCAACAGGATTCACGACCCGTACGATGCGTCAGCAAAAGGAGACGCGAATGACATCCAGCAATCGCGCCCGGGTGCAGAAGCTGCCCCGATGAGGATCGTCGCCACCGATACCGGAGGAACCTTCACGGACCTGGCCGCGTTCGACGCGCAAGCGGGGACGGTCGTCTATTCGAAGAGCCTGACCACCTACGGCGATTTCGTGAAGGGCGTGATCTCGGCGGCGGAGGTCGCCCGTGTAGACCTCGCTCCCGCTGGCCTGTTCAAGCACGGCACCACATTGGTGATCAACGCGTTGATCCAGCGCACCGGTGCGAAGACGGCGCTCGTCATGACCCGGGGCTTCCGCGACGTCCTCGAGATCGGCCGCGGCAACCGTCCCGAGCCGTTCAATCTCAACTACAGCAGGCACGCGACGCTCGTGCCGCGGGAGCTTCGTTTCGAAGTGGCGGAGCGTACGTCGGGTACAGGCGAGCCGCTCCTTGCGCCGAACCTGGACGACCTGGATGTGCTCGCCGACCGGTTGCGCGGGGAGGGTGTCGAGGCCGTCGCGGTTTCGTTCCTGAACGCGTACCTGCAGCCCCGGCACGAAGAGCAGGTCGTTGCCCGGTTGCGCGAGCGCCTGCCGGGCGTCTTCGTCACCTGCGGCTCCGAGTTGTCCCGCGAATGGTACGAGTACGAGCGGACGGCCACCTGCGCAGCGAATGCGTACGTGGGACCCCAGGTGACCGGCTACCTGCACGTGCTGCGCGAGCAGCTCGGGGCACACGGCTTCGCGGGAAGGATCTTCCTGATGGGATCCAACGGCGGAGTGCTCGGGCTGGAGGAGGCCGGGCGCGGGCCGCTCGCGCTGGTCGAGTCCGGCCCCGTGGGTGGCTGCATCGGCGCGGCGGCATACGCAGGCGCACTCGGCCTGGGCAAGGTGATCGCCTTCGACATGGGCGGCACCACCGCGAAGTGCGCGGTCGTCGAGGACGGTGCCTTCGATGTCAAGTCCGTCTATCACGTCGGGGGCTATGAGCGCGGCTTCCCGATCAGGGGCGCGGTGCTCGACATCGTCGAGGTGGGCGCCGGCGGCGGATCGATCGCCCATGTCGACGGGCAGGGCGGCCTGCGTGTCGGGCCCCGGTCCGCGGGCTCGACGCCCGGCCCTGCCGCCTACGGGCGCGGCGGCACCGAACCGACAATCACCGACGCCAATCTGATCCTCGGCCGCATAGACGCCGCGAGCTTCCTGGGAGGCACCATGAAGCTCGACCCTGCACTGGCGCACCACGCCATGCAGGCCAGGGTGGCCGTGGCGCTCGGCTACGAGGGTGCGGATGGCCTGGACCGCCTGGCCGACGGGATCGTCTCCATCGCGGCGGTGACGATGGCCGGCGCCATCAAGAAGGTCACCGTCGAGAAGGGCCTCGATCCGCGCGACTACGTGCTCTTCGCGTTCGGCGGCGGCGGGCCGCTTCATGCGGTCGAGCTGGCACGCCAGCTTTCGATCCCCGAGGTCATCGTCCCGCCGGAGCCCGGGAACTTCTCGGCGTTGGGAATGCTGCTGTCGGACTACCGTGTCGATCGGTCATCGACTTTCGTACGTGAGTTCAACGAGGCGAACATCGCGTCGGCGCTCGAACTTTCGGATTCGCTGAAGCAGGGCATCACCGAGGAGATCCGTGCCGAGTCGTCGACTGCGGCGATCGAGTACCAGCATTACTTCGAGATCCGGTACCGCGGCCAGGTGCATTCGATCCGCACGCAGGTCGGGCCCGAAGTTACCGCGGACGCGTTGCGTTCCCTGTTCGAACAGCTGTACCGCCGGCGCTATGGACACGCCGACGCGCGTGCGGCGCTCGAACTGGTGAGCGTCACCACCGTCGGGCTCGGTACCATGGACAAGCCGGACCTCGGGTCGCTGGCCAGGTTCGAGGGAAGCGACCGGTCGGCAAGCCCGTCGAAGCGGAGCGTGTATTTCCCGGGTGCGGGCCGGCTGGAGACGGCAGTGCATGCGCGCCGACTGTTGCCCCGCGGCTTCGCAGCGCACGGCCCGGCGCTGGTCGAGGAGTACGGATCGACCACCCTGGTCGGCCCGGGAGACCGCTTCGAGGTCGGCGTGCTCGGCGAACTGCGCATCCGTCTCGCAGCCAGGGAGGGAGGGCAATGAACGAGGTCGCGCGCATGCAGGAGCTGGAGCCGATCGATGCCGTGCAGCTCGAGATCATCAGGCAGCTCCTGCAGTCCATCCCCGACGAGGTCGAGACGGACCTCACCCGCACGGCCTTCAGCCCCCTGATCTATGAATACAAGGACTACGCGGTCGGGATCGTCGACGTGAAGGGGCGCCTGATCGCGCAGTCCAGGGGCGGCATCCCGATCTTCCTGGCCAACGCTCTGGGGCTCGCCGTGCTCGACGGTGTGGCCATGTATGCCGATGAAGGTATCGGCGCGGGTGACGTGATCATCACGAACCATGCCGGCACCCTGGGGCAGCACCTGAACAACGTCGTGATGTTCGCCCCGGTCATGGATCGTGGCGATGCCGGCCGCATCGTCGCGTTCATGGCGATCCTCGCGCACTGGACCGACGTGGGTGGCCGCTACGTCGGCTCGTCCGCATCGAACGACACTACCGAAATCTTCCAGGAGGGGATCCAGTTCCGGAGCGTCAAGCTGCGCCGTGGGGGCCTGCCGGTCGCGGAGACGTACCGGATGATCGAGTACAACACGCGCTTCCCGGCGATGGTCCTGGGCGACGTCGAGGCGCAACTCGCGGGATGCGTCAAGGGCGCCGCGCTGTTCGAGGCGCTGATCGGCAAGTTCGGTGCGACCCGGCTGCTCGATGCAATCTCCACCCTGTGGGCGCGGTCCGAGGCGGCAGCGCGCAAGGCGGTCGCAGCGATGCCGGACGGCGTCTACCGGGCCGCTTCCTTCCTCGACAACGATGGCATCGAACTGGACAGGCGCATCGAGTGCCCGGTCACGGTGCGCATAGAAGGCGAGCGGTTCATCGTCGATTTCTCCGCGATATCGCCGCAGGTGCGCGGCCCGTTCAACTCCGGGCGCGATGGAGGCGGCATCGCCAGCGCACGGATCGCCTTCAAGTACCTCACCACCCCGGATGAGCCCGCGAACGAAGGCAGCTTCGCGCCGCTCGAGGTGATCCTCCCGGACGGGAAGTTCCTGAGTGCCTCGGCAACGGCGCCGATGGCCCGCTACAGCGCACCGCTCGGCACGGTGGTGGATACCATCATCCATGCGATTGAAGAAGCCGCGCCGATGGCCATTGCGGCGGGCCACCACGCCTCGATGGGCTCGCACCGGTTCCAGGGTCGAAATCCCGGCACCGGCCAGCTGTTCAGCCACCTGGACACCGCGCTGGGTGGCTGGGGCGGGTCGCATCGCTGCGATGGTTCAGGCCCCTTCAAGACGATGGCTCACGGCGACACGCTCGACGTGCCCGTCGAGGTGCAGGAGGCGATGTACGGCCTGCATCTCGAGCGCATCGAGTTCCGCCAGGATTCCGGCGGACCGGGGAAGCACCGCGGCGGGCTCGGCCTGATCAAGGTGTACGCCATCAAGCACCCCGTGAAGCTGACCCTTACCTTCGAGCGCAACGGCTGCCCGCCCTGGGGTGTCCGTGGCGGCAGCGCAGGCACGCCCAATCATGTCGAGGTCCAGCGCGCGGGAGAGGCCGGATGCGCCCGGTTCCTGAAGGTCAACGACCTGGCGTTGCTGCCGGGCGACAGAGTCATCATCTACACCGGCGGCGGTGGCGGTTTCGGCCCCGCCTCGGAGCGCGACGCGGCTGCGATCGCGCTGGATGTCAGACGCGGGTACGTCTCCGAGGAGGCGGCACGCACCCTGTACTCGAACGACCGTCCGGGGTGAGCAGGTCGCCCCCTGGATTCGAGAAGCCCACCCGGCCTGTCCGCCGGACATGAAGATGCATCTGCCCGGAACATCGACCCGACTGGAGACGACCATGTTGAATTCCATCCCGCAGGTGACGGCAGCCTTCGCCATGGCTGCCGCCGTCGCGATCGTACCGGCAAGGGTACAGGCGCAGGCGAACGACGGCGCGTTCCCGCAGCGGCCGCTGCGGATGGTCGTTCCCTTTCCGGCGGGCGGCGGCGTCGATTCGGTTGCGCGCGTGCTGTCCGACCGCCTGTCGGCGAGCCTGCGCCAGCCGGTGCTGGTCGACAACCGCCCGGGGGCTGGTGGCTCCGTCGGAACCCTGCTGGTCGCGCGCGCCCCGGCCGACGGACATACGCTGCTGCTGAACACCAACGGCCACGCGATCCTGCCCCACCTGCAGAAGACGGACTGGGACCCCGTGGTGGACTTCGTTCCCGTGTCGCAGGTCCTGGTGCTGCCCATGATGGTGTTCACCAACGCGAGTTCGCCCCTGAAGACCCTGAAGGACCTGGTCGCGGCGGCCAAGGCGAACCCCGGCAAGGTCTCTTACGGATCGTCCGGCATCGGCGGGCCCATCCATCTCGGCATGGAGATGTTCGCCAGCCGCGCCGGGATCAAGCTGCTGCACTCGCCGTATCGCGGCAATGCACCCATGGTCACCGCGCTGCTCGGTGGCGAGGTCGACCTCACGCTGGACACCCTTGCCGTCTCCTTTCCGCAGGTGCGCGCGGGCAAGTTCCGCGCCCTCGCCACGACCAGCCCCGTGCGGTTGAAGCTCGCGCCCGAAGTCCCCACGGTGAGTGAGGCCGGCGTGCCCGGCTTCGACTACCTGGGCTGGCAGGGCATCTTCGCGCCCGCGGGCACGCCGGCGCCGATCATTGCCCGGCTGAGCAGCGAACTCATGAAGATCCTCGAGGTGCCTGCGGTGCGCCAGCGGCTCGAAGAGCTTGGCTACGATCCTCGCAGTTCGACGCCGTCAGCGTTCGCTGCGATCGTGAAGGAAGATTCGGTCCGGTACCGCAAAGCGATCGCCGAAGCCGGGATCAAGGGCGAATAGGACGGCACCCAGGCGGCATCCGGGATCTGCCCGGCGAACACCCGCCCGCGGATCCGTTCCTGCACTGCCTCGACCTTTTCCGCTGCCTTGCCGGCGAAGCCGCGCGCGTAGAGCGGATCGGACGTCTCGGGCGCGGTGTTCATCGGCTACCTTGCCGTGGTGCAGGCCGCGCTCCCGATGTTCGGCGACGCAAGCTTGTGGGCAGCGGTGGCGACGTTCCTGGGCATGCGCGGACTACTGCCGCACCAGTACCTTTTCAGGGTGGTCGCTAGCGTTTCCGCCACCGGACTTCGCCAGCCTGCGGCCTACCGCGGTCCGGAGGCTGCAGGGCGGGAGCGCGGGAAGATGCCGGGAAGAATCTATGGACAGGATGTCCGTATGGCGTCATCCTGTCCCAGCCAGCGAACTTCCGTTCGGCCACATGTCGCGGCCAGGCCGTAATCAGAACCTTTCCCTGGGGGGATTTCCATGACGAAGCAAAACCTGTTCGCGGTCGTCGGCGCGCTGCTGCTGAGCGCTTCGGCGTCCGCGGCACAGATCGACTACATCCAGACCGGCTTCGGCACCGGCACGCTCGACGGCGGTGCATTCGGTTTGCAGGCTCCTGTCAGCTTCACCATCCGCGCCACCGGCGACACCGCGAACATCCAGTCCTGTGGGGGCGGATGCCTGTTCAACGACAACCTGTCCGCGTCGATCGAGATCGGTTCCCTGGGCACGTTCCAGTTCCTGACTGGAACCCGATTCTTCAGCGTCGGCAACATCACCGGCTTTTCGCGCGACGGGATCGGCGGTTTGGACCTGTACAATACGAACGTTGGTAGCACCTGGGACATGGCCACCTCCTTCGGCCCCTTCCCGGCATCCGGGCAGATCCTCCAGTGGTCGACGTTCCCGGTGTTGACCACCGGGGGCACCCTGGTCCTGGGGGAAAGCTCAAGCAGCGGCATCTTCCAGGCTACGGTCGACGGCACCACCGTCGTGCCGGTCCCCGGCAGCCTGCTGCTGCTCGGCAGCAGCCTCGCAGGCCTGCTGGCCATCGGCCGCCGTCGCAAGGCAACGGCCGCCTGAGCCTTGCCGCGCGTTACTGGATCTGCGTGGCGAAGCTGCGCCCGCGGATCCAGTTCTTCATCGCCTCGACCGTCTCCGCTTCCTTGCCGAAGAATCCGTGCGCGGCGAGCGGATCGCACGGGCCGGATTCCGCCGGCCACCCCCCGCTCACCGAGATCAGCGGATAGATCGTGGCCAGCCGCTTCGCGCCGGAGTAGGGTGTCTGCTGGCAGCCGTCGTCGACATGGTGTACGAACAGCAGCGGCGCCTTGATCGATGCATAGTCGAAGCCGGCCAGCCCCGCGCCGGCGCGGCTCGCGTTGAACACGGAAGCGGTGAGCACCACCCGCTCGAACCGCCCCGGCAGTTGTCGCGCGATCGACGCCGCCGACACCGTGCCGCGGCTGGTTCCGACGAGCGTGACTGCCGCCTTCGGAAAACGCTGCCTCAGGTCTACGATCACCTTGCCCAAGTCCTCGGCATGGGTGCTGCCGGAGCGGAAGACGTCGTCCATGCCGAGCTCCGCGCGATCGCTCGGCGCATCCACCACGACGGCGGCGAAACCGCCCTCGGCCCAGAGATAGCGGGTGCGCACCAGGAAGTTGCCGCGTTCGGCGAACTCCGGCCGCAGGCTGGCGGGCCGCAGCCGCACGTTGCCGGCGCCGCCGGAGAGCAGCACCACCACCTGCTCGACCGGAACGGCCGGGTCTGCAACAAGCAGGTAGGTCTGGGTCACCGCGTCGCGCACCGACAGGGTGACCAGGTCCGCCCTGGGCTGGCCGAGGGCAGCCGTGGAGCACAGCAGGCAAACGGCCATCAGCCCGCCCAGCCAGGGGAAATCGCGCGCGCACTCAGGCATATCGTTGCTCCGTTCGACCGGACCGGGCCTGGCCCTGCCGCAAATGATCACATGCCCTGCGACGCCGCGCGGGGAGCCGGGGCGGCCAGCATGGCATCCTGCTCCACTCTGCCCGCGGCATCCCCCGCGGCATCCACGGTATCGGACGGGAAATGACCGAGAAGCCCCTGATGTTACGCACGATCGGAAACCGGCTCGCACTCGCGCCGGCCGTGCTGGTGGGCGTCACCATCCCGGGCGCCTTCTACGCGCACCTGCATCCGGATGCCTTCATCGGCGCGACACCCCTCGCGGCGCTGATGGTCGGCATGATCGGCGGTTTCGTCGGCCTGCAGCGGCGCCTCAGGTCGATGCCCGACGAGGACCTGATGCTCCTCGCGAACTCGTGGGTGTACGTGTGCCTGTCGCCCCTGGTCGGGGGCATCCTCGCGGTGGTGACCTAGGTGCTGTTCGTGTCCGGGCTGCTGGCCGGAGACGTGTTCATGAGCCGCTTCGAATCGCGCACCGGCGAGGGCGGGCGCGCGGGAGGCTGAGGCTTCAGGGCTGCGGCAGCGACAGCCACAGCGCTACCGCGTCGAGCTGGTCGATGCACACGCTCCATCCTTCGTAGAAGCCCATCTGCTCGTGGCGGTCGCGCGACGCCCTGTCGGGATGCATGCAGGTCGCCAGGTAGCGCGTTCCCCCGCCGGGTTCGTCCGCCAGGGTGAACCGGGCGGTCACCGACAGCCAGGGTGCCGGTGCCGGGCGCCAGCCGCGGACCAGGGCCGTGGTGAAGGCGATGCGTTCCGTGGGCACCATCTCCAGGAAGCAGCCGGGATTGTCGCTGGTGGAGCCGTCAGGCCCGCGCAGCAGCGTATGGAAGGCGCCGCCGGGACACGGATCGAACTCGACCACCTGGGTGGTCCACGGCTTCGGGCACCACCACCGCTGCAGCAGGTCGGGTTCGGTCCAGGCCCGCCACAGCGCGGCGCGCGGCGCGCGCAGCACCCGCGAGATCTGCAGGTCGAGGTCTTCGTCCCGGGGCATGTCCGCTCCTTCGTCCGGCATCCGTGCCGTTGACGCTTTTCACTGGCCAGCTTACGCTGGACGACCAGCGGCAACACCTGAAAGGAGTTCCGCCATGGACACCATGGTTCCGTTCGAAGCACCGGTAGTCGACGACCTGACGATACGGGTGATGGTCGATTCGCGCTATGAACGATTCCTTCCGAAGGCCATGCATTCCTTGGTGCAGATCGAGCATGTCGGTCGCATCCCCGGGCGCGAGCTTTCGACGTTCGCCGCCGAGTGGGGGCTTTCGCTGCACCTGTCCTCGACCGTGGACGGCGCGAAGGCGCAGTACGTGCTCGACTTCGGCTACACGCCGGAGATCCTGAACCGGAACTTCGACCTGCTGGACATCGACCCGGCGAAGATCAACGGGCTGATCCTCAGCCACGGCCACCGCGACCATTTCGGCGGCCTCGACGGCTTCGTGCACCAGCACCGCAGCCGGATGCGCGACGACATCGCGCTCTACGTCGGCGGCGACACCGTGTTCCGCGAGAAGTGGATCACCGAGAAGCGCGGCGAGGATCCCATCTCGTGGGGGGCGATCGACCAGGTGTCGCTGCGCGCGCACCGCGTCGACACCGTGTGCTGCCCGAAGCCGCTCGCGCTCGACGGGCCGTTCACCTCGGGCTACATCGAACGCACGTCCTTCGAGCAGGTGACCGGCGGCACTCTGGTGCAGGACGACCACTACACCGAGGCCGAGCGCGGCGGCAGGCTGGTGCGCGACCAGCACGAGGACGAGCATGCGACCTGCTACTTCGTGAGGGGCCGCGGCCTGGTGGTCATCTCGTCCTGCGGCCATACCGGCATCATCAACACCGTGCGCAGCGCGATGGCCGCGGCGAACGTCGACCGGGTGCATGCGGTGGTGGGCGGCTTCCACCTCGGCATGGCGCCGCTGCCCTACCTGCAGTCGACGCTGGAGGAGATGGAAGCGATCAACCCCGACGTGATCGTGCCGATGCACTGCACCGGCACTGCCTTCATCGAGATGCTGCGCGAGCGGATGCCGGAGAAGCTGGTGTATTCGAACGTCGGCAGCCAGTTCACGTTCGGTGCCTGACCGGGCAGCGGCATGATCGAGGAAGTGCTGCGCTTCTGGTTCGAGGAAGCCACGCCTGCGCAGTGGTGGAAGAAGGACGCCGCCTTCGATGCCGCCATCGCGCGGCGGTTCGCCGTGCTGCATGCGGCAGCTGCGCGCTGCGAGTGCCATGCATGGCGGGCGACGCCGCAGGGCAGGCTGGCCGAGATCCTCGTGCTCGACCAGTTCTCGCGCAACCTGTTGCGCGATTCGGGCGAGGCGTTCGCCACCGATGCACTCGCGCTGGCGCTCGCCCAGGAGGCGGTCGCGGCGGGCGTCGATGCCAGGCTCCCCGTCGAGCAGCAGCGCTTCGTCTACATGCCTTACATGCACAGCGAGTCACTCGTGATCCACGACGAGGCCGTGCGCCTGTTCGACCAGCCCGGACTCGAGGACAACCTGAGGTTCGAGCACCTGCATCGCGACATCATCGTGCGCTTCGGGCGCTACCCGCACCGCAACGCGCTGCTCGGCCGCGTGTCGACGCCCGGGGAGGAGGCGTTCCTGCAGCAGCCGGGGTCCTCGTTCTGACCGACCTGCATTGACCGCGGCGGGGCGCGTGCGGATACTGGACGCCTTGCACACGGGAGTCATGTTCCGGAGGCTTCATGTTGACCGAGTTGCGATGGCGAACGGCCTTCGCGTTCCTGCTCGCATGTGCTGCATCCGCATCCATCGCGCAGGTCGATCCGGGACGGCCGCTGAGGATCGTGGTGCCTTATCCACCCGGCGGCTCCTCCGACATCCAGGCGCGCCTGGTGGCGCAGGGCCTGGGCGAGCGCCTCGCCCAGCCGGTGATCGTCGAGAACCGCCCGGGCGCCAGCGGCGCCATCGGGACCGAACATGTCGCCCGGCAGCCCGCCGACGGGACCACCCTGCTGCTCGCGGCGCCGCCGTTCGTGATCACGCCGCATACGGAACAGAAGCTGCCGTTCGACGCGCGGAAGGACTTCGCCCCGGTTTCGCTGATGTCCCGCGCACCGATGCTGGTGGCGGTGCCGCGCGACTCGCCGGCCCGGGGGCTCGCGGACCTGGTCGCCATGGCACGGGCGCAGCCCGGCAGGCTCGCCTACGGATCCGTCGGCGCGGGCGGCCTGGGGCACATGGCGACGGAACTGCTCGCCCTGCGGCTGAAGCTGGACCTGGTGCACGTACCCTACAAGGGATCGGCACCCGCGCTCGCCGACCTGGCCGGCGGCCGGCTGGCGATGATGCTGACCACCCAGCTCGACATGGCCGCCCAGCTGGCCGCGGGATCGGTGCGCGTCGTGGCGACCGGGTCGGCGCAGCGCTCGCGGCTGCTGCCCGACGTGCCGACGGTGTCCGAGGCAGGCTTCGGCGCGGTCGACCTCGGCTACTGGTTCAGCGGCCTCTCGATGCGCGTCGGTACCCGGCCCGAATGGATCAACCGCGTGTCCGGCGAGATCGCCGCGGTGCTGCAGCGGCCGGACGTGCGCGAACGCCTCGATGCGCAGAACGTGGAGACGGTCGGCTCGACCCCTGCGCAGTACGAGGCCTTCCTGGAAGCGGAACATGCCCGGTGGGCCGCGGTCGCGGCCGCCACGCGGGCGGGAAAGTAGCGGGAGCGATCGCACCGATGCCCTGGAGGAGTGGACGATGGCCATCTGTCTGAACGTGCAGGATGTATTCCCCGACTCGCCGGCGCCAGGCGTGCAGCGCCGCGTGCCGCTCGATCGCGCGTCGCCGGTGCGCGCGCACGGCTTCGCACGCGTCGAAACCACGCAGGACGTCTAGCAGATGCCGATCGAACTGGTCCTCACCACGCGCATCCCCTCGCCCGCGATGGAGATGCTGGAAGCGGAGTACACCTGCCACCGGCTCTACGAGGCCACGGACCGCGCGGCCTTCCTAGCGCGCGTCGCGCCGCAGGTGCGCGGCATCGCCACGTTCGCGCACGGCGGCGTCGATGCCGCGCTGATCGCTGCGCTGCCGAAGGCGGAGATCATCTCCCACTACGGGGACGGCACCGAAAAGATCGACCTCGAGGCTGCGCGCCGTCGCGGCATCGTCGTCGCCAACGTGGTCGGGATCGTCGAGGCCTGCGTCGCGGACACGGCGATGGCACTGATGCTCAACGTCATGCGCCGCTACCTCTTCGCAGACCACTTCGTGCGATCCGGCCAGTGGACGGCGCCCGGCACCTTCCCGCCGGCGACCTCGCTGGGTGGCAAGACGGTGGGGATACTCGGCCTGGGCGGCATCGGGATCGAGCTGGCGAAGCGCGCGCGTGCCTTCGGGATGCATGTCCGCTACCACAACCGCAAGCCCAGGCCGGGCGTCGACTATCCCTATGACCCGGACCTGCTCGCGCTCGCGCGCAACTCGGATGTCCTGGTCATCGGCGTGCCCGGCGGGCCGCAGACGGAACGCCTGGTCGATGCGGCCGTGCTCGACGCACTCGGTCCACGGGGCTACCTGGTCAACGTGGCGCGCGGATCGGTGGTCGACGAGCCGGTGCTCATCGATTACCTGCAGCAGCGCAGGATCGCCGGCGCGGGCCTGGACACCTTCGACAACGAACCGCGCATCGATGCCCGGCTGATCGCGCTCGACAACGTCGTGCTCTCGCCGCACGTCGGGACCTACACGGTCGAGACACGCCGGGCGATGGCCGACCGGCAACTGGAGAACCTGCGCCGGCACTTCGCCGGGCAGCCGGTGGTCAACAGGGTCGTCTAGCCATGGACACCGGACATGCATGCCTCGTGATCGATGCGATCGGCCGCCACATCGGCAGGCTCCCGGCCGCGCGCGCGCTGCCTGCAGTGCTGGCAGCCTTCCTCGGGGCCGTGCTCGCCGTGCCGCCATCCGCAGCGGCGCAGGGCGATGCTGCGTGGCCGTCGCGGCCGCTGCGCCTGGTGGTGGGCGCCGGGCCCGGCGGCAACGTCGACATCACCGCGCGCATCGTGGGCCGGCGCATGGCGGAACTGCTCGGCCAGCCGGTGGTCGTCGACAACCGTGTCGGCGCAGGCGGTGCCATCGCCTTCAACCTGGTGCGACAGGCCGTCGCCGACGGCTACACCCTGCTGCTGGCGCCTACCGGGTTCACCACCGGCGTGGCCCTGAATCCGAATGCCGGCTACGACCCGGTGAAGGACTTCACCGCGATCTCCACGGTGAGCTTCTTCGCCTATGCGGTCGCCGTCGCTGCGCAGAGCCCGCATGCAACGCTCGCGGACCTGCTGGCGGCCGCGCGGCAGAAGCCGGCGACCCTCGGCTACGGCACCGGCGGCGTGGGGTCGGGCCAGCACCTGGTCGCGGAGCTGCTGTCGGCGATGGCCGGGGTGAAGTTCCTGCACGTGCCGTACAAGGGCGGGACCGCGCCGGTGACCGATCTCGTGGCCGGGCACATCCCGATGGTGGTGGAGATCGAGTCGGTGCTGGTCCCGCAGGTCAGGGCAGGCAAGGTGCGCGTGCTGGCGACGACCGGCCCCGCGCGCACGCCGCTGCTGCCCGAGGTGCCGACCGTGGTCGAAGCGGGCGTACGCGACTTCAGCGTCCAGGGGTGGCTCGGTGTGCTCGGGCCCCGCGGCCTCGCCGCTGGTCTGGTGTCGCGGCTCAACGCCACGTTGCGCGATACGCTCGCGGATCCTGCGGTCAGCGCGGCGATCGAGAAGGGTGGCGCAGTCGCAAGGCCGGGCAGCGCCGAAGCCTTCGCCACGCTGGTGCGGGAAGATACGCTGCGCTGGGCCCGGGTCGTCCGGGATGCGAACATCCAGGTGCAGTAGCTGCGGCACGTGCCGGCCCGTCCGGCGAACCGACTGAGGAGAAACCGATGAAGCGCGAAACGATCCTTCCCTGGGAGATGCACAAGGAACACCGCACGCCCTACGTGCCGGCGATCAAGGTCGAAGGGGGCTCGCTGCTGTTCATGTCCGGGATGGGGCCGCACAAGCCCGACCACAAGCATCCGCACGTGCCCGAGGAGTGGGTGCTGCCCGACGATGCCGGTGCGCAGGCGCGCATGGTCCTCGAGAAGATGAAGCGCATGGTCGAAGCCGCCGGCGGTGAGTTCCGCAACATCGTGAAGATCACACGCTACCTGAAGAACATCGACGACCAGGACAAGGTGAACGAACTGATCCACGAATACTTCGGCGACGACCTGCCCTGCAGCACCACGGTGCAGGTCTCGGGCTTCGTGGTACCGACGATGCTGCTCGAGATCGACGGCTGGGCGGTGATCCCGGATCGAAAGGCGTGACGGCCGGCTTCAGCCGCAGATCGCCGGCAGGATGTCGCCGATCGAACCGGCGAGCACCGCGTCCGCGATGTCGTCGAACGGCGTCGGCTGCGCATTGACGATGACCAGCTTCGCATCGAACTGCTTCGCGACCGGCACCACGCCGGCGACCGGATAGACCTGCAGCGTCGAGCCGACCGCCAGCATCAGGTCGCATTCCTGCGCGCAGCGCATCGCACGCTCGATCACGCCCGGCTTCAGCGACTGTCCGAACGAGATCGTGTCGCTCTTCAGGATGCCGCCGCATTCGGTGCAGGACGGGTCTTCCTCGCCGGCCCGCAGCCGCTCGGCCACCGCCTCCATCGGCCCGCGCCAGTCGCACTGCAGGCAGGCGACGAACAGCACCGTGCCGTGCACTTCGACCACCCTGCCCGCGGAGTTGCCTGCCTTCAGGTGCAGTCCGTCGATGTTCTGCGTGATCAGCGCATGCAGCTTGCCGCGTGCCTCCAGCGACGCGAGGGCCAGGTGGCCGCGGTTGGGGGATGCGGTCCAGGCCGGATGGGCCAGCCGGTTCTGCCAGGCGAGCCGCCGAACCTCCGGGTCGGAGACGTAGTAGCGGATGTCGGACAGCTTCTCGGCCTTGGGATTGGTGGTCCATACCCCCTGCGGCCCGCGAAAATCGGGGATGCCCGATTCGGTCGAGATGCCCGCGCCGGTAAGCACGGTCACCTTCCGCGCAGCATCGATCCATCCGCGGACGCGGGCGATCGACGCGGGGTCGGGCATTGCGCTGGACGAAGGAGCCATGGCCGGATGGTAGCGCCCGGTGCCGCGGCGTGCAGCGGTGCAGGCCGGTCAGTCTGCCTTGATGCCTGCCGCGGCGACGATCGCCCCGATGTCCTGCGCCTCGCGCGCCAGCATCGCGCCGAACTGGGCACGCGTGGTCTTCACCGGCAGCAGGCCGACGCCGTTCATGCGCTCGCGGATCTCGGGCTCGTCGACGATCGACGCGAGTTCCTTCGCCAGGCGCTCGATGATCGCCGGGTCGGTCTTCGCCGGCGCGAACAGGCCGAACCAGGAATGGAAGTCGACGCCCTTGAACTCGGCGGTCTCGGCCAGCGCCGGCACGTCCGGCAGGAACTGGAAGCGCTCGCGCGAGGTGACCGCCAGCGCCTTGATCTTGCCCGCGCGCACCTGCGTCTGCACCAGCGAGTACGGCATCACCGCGAGGTCGATGCCGCCGGCCTGCATGTCGATCACGATCTGCGGTCCGGACTTGTACGGCACGTGCGCCATGTCGAGCTTGCCGCGGTGCTTCACGATCTCGCCCAGCACGTGCAGGAAGCCGCCGACGCCGTCGCTGGCGAAGTTGAACTTGCCGGGCTGGGCGCGCGCGAGCTTCACGAACTCGGCGACGCCGGACGCCGGGAAGTCCGGGCGTGCCACCAGCACGTAGGCCGAGTTGCCGACCCAGGCGACCGGTTCGAGGTCCTTCAGGGGCTCGTACTTCGTCGTGGCGGGCGCGACCTGCTTGCGCACGGTGATCGGCGCCGCCGGCACGAACAGCAGCGTGTAGCCATCGGCCTGCGCGCCCACCACCCGCTGCGTCCCGATGGTGCCGGCGACGCCGGCGACGTTCTCGATCAGCACCGGCTGCTTCACCCGTTCGGCCAGGCGCGACATGAATACGCGCGCCGTCACGTCGACGCTGCCGCCGGCGGCGAACGGCACCATCACGCTGATCGGCCGTGACGGATACGGCGTCTGCGCGAACACGTTGCCGGACAGCAGCGCCAGCGCAAGCAGCGCGAGCAGTGCGGTGATCGGCGGCAGGAGGGTCGCGAGTACCTTGTCTGTCCAGTGTCGCATGGCGAGTCTCGGGGTCGGGAGTGCAGTGAAGCCGGTGCCCTGGATCAAGCAAGGTGCGTGCCGACGCGCCCGGTTGCCTGCGGTGGCGATCCGGCCCGGCGCGGCGTGTTCAGCCGACGGCGGCATCGAAGCGCTTCATCAACGCCGGCAGGTGGCGGTCCAGGCCGGCCCGGACTTCGTCTTCATCGATCGTCAGGAACACGCGCTCGCGCATCACCACCCGGCCGTCGATCACGACGCTGCGCACGTTCGCCCCGGTGCTGGCGCTCGCCAGCGTGAACATCGGATCGTGGTTCGGGTACTGGTCGGGCGTGCCGGCATCGACCAGGATGAAGTCGGCCAGCCGCCCGGGCGCGAGTTGCCCGGCCTCGTCGCCCAGGCCTGCGAGCCGTACGCCGCCGCGCACCGCGACCGCGAGCAGTTCCTCGCTCGACACCACGCCGCGATAGTGGTTCGGCGTGCCGTGCACCAGTTGCTGGCCGATGCGCGCCGCATGCGCGACCTGGAACAGGTCGAGCGGGCCCCAGGAACCGGCGCCGTCGGTGCCGAAGCCGACCGGCACGCCGCGCCGGATCATCTCGAGCAGCCGCGGCACGCCGACATGGTAGTTGTTGAACGCACAGTGCGCGACCGCGACCTTGCGCGCGACATACAGCTCCATCTCCTCGACCGACAGCAGCACCGAATGCGCGGCGAGCAGGTGCGGCCCGAGCACGCCCAGCGAATCTAGGTACTCCGCGGGCCGCTGGCCCCAGCGAGCGAGTGCGTAGTCGATCTCGTAGGCGCCCTCGGCCAGGTGCGTATGCAGCTTCACGCCGTGTTCCACCGCGAGTGCGGCCATCTCGACCTGCAGCCTTTCGGTGCACACCATGATCTGGCGCAGGGCAGGCCAGGCGCGCACGCGTGGATGCTTCGACCAGCGCTTCACCAGCGACTCGGTGCGGCGCAGGGCGTCGCGCGTGGTCATGCGCATCGAGGGCGGTACCGAATCGTCCGCGTCGATGGTCGAGTACGCGACCACGCCGCGGATACCGACCGCATCGGCGGCCTCGCCCATCGCGTCGGGATGCGGGCCGCCGGCCTCCAGGAAACAGGTGGTGCCGACGCTGACCATCGCCAGGTAGGCGCAAAGGCCGGATTGGCGGATGTCCTCCTCGCCGAGCATCGCCTCGTACGGCAGGTAGTAGTTGCGCCAGGGCGGCATCTTCAGCGTCTGCGTGCGCGACAGCTGTACCAGCTTGCCGCGCAGGAACTGCTGCGCGGTATGGAAATGGCAGTCGGTCAGGCCGGGCATCGCGACCTGGCCGATGGCATCGAGGACGGTGACCGCGCGGAAGCGCGTGCGTGCCTCGCGTGCGCTGCCGATCCAGGCGATGCGATTGCCCTCGACCGCGATCGCACCATCGGCGATCACGGTTCCAGCATCGTCGAACGCGACGACGGTGGCGCCGGTCACCAGCAGGTCTACCGGGCGCGGTGCACCGTTGCCGGCCTGCGGCGGCGGCCCTCCCGGCTCGCGCGTCCGGGCCTCCTTCCCCGCCGCCTTCCCGGTGGCCAAGCTCAGCGCACCCTGACCACGATCTTGCCGACCATCGCGCTCGACTCCATGCAGTCGCGCGCAGCCGGGATCTCGTCGAAGCCGAACTCGCGGTCGATCACCGGATCGAAGCTGCCGGCGGCGATCGCCGGCATCACGTCGCGGGCGAAGCCAGCCGCCGCGTCGGCCTTTTCCTGCGCGGTCAGCTTGGCGTTCGAGATGCCGAAGATCTCCAGGCGTCCGGCATGGACCGCGCCCAGGTCGATCTCGGCGCGGAGCGCGCCGTCGACATAGCCGACCACCGCGATGCGGCCCTTGCGCGCCGCCGACCGGATGCATTCCGCGAACTGCGTCCCACCGACCAGGTTGACTGCGAGGTCCGCGCCATGGCCGCCGGTGGCTTCCATCACCTTCGCGGCGAAATCGCCACCACGCGTGTTGATCGCCACGTCGAGGCCGAGCGCCTTGATGCGTTCCAGCTTGGCGGCGGAGCCCGAGGTGCCGATCGACTTCGCGCCGAGCAGCTTCGCCAGCTGGACGCAGGCCACTCCCGCCCCGGCCGACACGCCGGTGATCAGCAGCCATTCGCCCGTCGCCAGCCGGCCATAGGGCGGATAGAGCATCTCGTAGGCGGTGATGTAGGAGATAGGGATCGCCGCGGCCTGCTGCCAGGACAGCCGCGACGGCATCGGCATCACCTGCGCCGCGTCGAGCGTCGCGTACTCGGCGAAGCCGCCGCGCGAACGGCCGAACACCTTGTCCCCCGGCTTGCAGTTGGTGACGCCGGCGCCGATGGCATGGACGATGCCGGCCGCCTCGTTGCCGCCGATCTTCTCCGGCCCGCCGTGCACCGCACCGCCGACCACCAGTTCGCCACGGTTCAGTGCCGAGGCATGCACCTCGATGATGACTTCGCCCGGCTTCGGTTGCGGCACGGGTACTTCGCGGTACTCGATGACCGCCTTGTGGTCGCGGGTGACGATCCAGCAGGATTTCATGCTTTCTTCCCTTTCAGCATCGGCATGATGCGCAGTGCGTTGTCGCGGTCGATGGCCATCCGCCGCGCGGCGGTGAACGGATGCGTGCGCCGCGCGGCTCAGCGCGGCGGCGGCAGCCCTTCCAGCGTCTCGGCCATCAGCAGCAGCGCTGCCGCGGCGAACGCCTGCATGTTGCCGAGCCGGTCGGTGCTGCCGGTCTCGAGGGTGCGCGAGCGTTCGCCGATCGTGCCTGCGGGTGCGTCCAGTCCCGGGCCTGCCACCGCGACGCAGACATGGCCGGCGGCGTCGCCGTACTTGTTGCCGGTCGGGCCGGCCGCGCCGGTCTCGCCCAGGCCCCAGTCGGTCTCGAAATGGGCGCGCAGCGTCCGTGCCTCGAACCGCGCGTAGGCTTCGGTCGATGCGCGCATCGAATCGAGCTTCGCGAGGTCGACGGCCTTCAGTGACAGAAGCGCGTTGCGGGTGTAGACGACGAGTCCGCCGCGGCAGTAGGCGGATGCGCCGGGGACGGCCAGCAGCGCCGCGGTGATCAGTCCGCCGGCGGCGGACTCGCCGACCGCGATGGTCTGGCGGCGCGCCTTCAGCTGCATGGCGACGCGGTGGGAGAGTTCGAGCAGAGGTTCGATCATCGAGCGTCCTTGGCGGTGTCCTGGGTGCGGCGTCGGGCGAGGTCGTTGCCGCTGCGCGGGTGCACGACCAGCCGCGTGCCCGGCCGCAGCCCCCGCTCGATGCCGGTGCGCGCATCGGTCGCATGCAGAACGATGTTCAGGTGGTTGGGGAAATGGCATTCATCGAAGCCGGCGACGGTGCCGACCTCGCGGCCATCGACCTCGACCACGTCGCCACGTACCAGTACGCCTGCGGCATCGAACTCGACGAAGCCGAGGAAGCGGCAGCGCTGCACGGCGGTGCCCGGCCCTGCGCCATCCTCGTCGGTGACGATGAGTTCATGGACGTCGCCGCGCCGGATGCAGCGCGTCGGTGCCGCGATCAGCGCGAAGCCGCGATCGTCGCGCGACAGTGCCATCACGCCGACGAAGCGGCCGCCGAACGGCGCGCGCAGGATCGCCGGTACGCCCATCTCGCCGGTGGCGAACGGATCACGTGAAACGCGGGACGGGTCTTCGGGCACGGGTCGGGTCGGCAGTGCGATCGGTACGGTTGGTGCGATTGGTACGACTGGTACGAGTGGACGGAAGTGTAAGGCCTGCGCTGCATGCAGGTGTACGGCACTCGCGGCGCTTGGTACATTCCGGCTGCCAATCGATGCCGGCCCCACACAACGAAAACAATGGGTCCGGTCGCGGCATGCGCGCCGGGCGCCATCGATCCTTTCGCCGGCGCCAGCCTGCCGCATGAAACCCCGGGGAGGAGTGGATGCGCATTCGATCAGTTCGCGCCGCAGCGCTTGCGGCATCGGTCATCGGCCTGTCTGGCCTGTTCGCGGCTCAGGCGGTCTCCGCCCAGGCCTTCCCGTCCCGGCCGCTGCGCTGGATCGTCGCGGTGCCGCCGGGCAGCACCAACGACCTGATCTCGCGGCTGGTCGCGCAGCGGCTCGCCGAATCGGTCGGCCAGCCGGTGCTGGTCGACAACCGCCCCGGCGGCGCCTTCGTGATCGCCAGCGACATCATCGCGCGCGCCGCGCCCGACGGACATACCGTCGGCACGCTGCTCACCCCGCACGTGGTCAACCCGTTCGTGATGAAGGACCTGCCCTACGACACCCTGCGCGACTTCACGCCGGTGTCGAACATGGTGATCGTGCCCGGCGTGCTCACCGTGCATCCGTCGGTGCCGGCGAGCACCCTGAAGGAATTCATCGCCCATGCGAAGTCGCGCCCCGGTGCGTTGAACTACGGCGTGCCGGGACAGCTCACCTCGGGCCACCTGTCGGTCGAGATGATGAAGGTGATGGCCGGCATCGACGTGACCTATATTCCGTACAAGGGTGGCGCGCCGGCGATCGCCGACCTGATCGCCGGGCAGATCCAGCTGCTGATCAGTGGCCCGCCCGGCGTCCTGCAGCACATCAGGACCGGACGCCTGAAGGCGATCGCGACCACGGCGACGAAACGCTCGCCGGGCATGCCCGACACGCCGACCTTCGCCGAGTCGGGGCTGCCCGGCTACGATACCTACGAGTGGTATGGCGTCTTCGCGCCGGCGAAGATCCCGAAGGACGCGCTCGACCGGCTCGGCCGCGAGGTGGCGCGGATCGTGAAGTCGCCGGAGCTGGCCGAGCGGCTGGGTGCGCAGGGCGCGATCCCGGTCGGAGACACGCCGGCCGAGTTCGATGCCTTCATCCGGCGCGAGATGCAGGTCTGGGGAAAGATCGCGAAGCAGGTCGGGCTGAAGCCGAACTGATCCGCGCCTGCTTCAGCTGTCGTACCGTTCGTCGCACAGTCCGTCGAACAGCTGCGACAGGTCGTCGATGTCTTCCAGCGCGGTGATCCGTTCGCGCAGCAGCCGGATGCGCGGCGGGTCGAGCGGCCGCACGCCGCGCGCGAAGCATTCGTCGAACTTGGCATCGATGGTCGCCGCGTCGAGCGGTGACTCGTCGCTGCCCGGCACATGGTCGACGCGCCGCTCCAGCAGTCCGTGCCTGCGGCTGGCCACGCGCAGCACCACCGGTGCCCGGGTGCCGGTGAACGCGGGCTCGGCGCGCACGGTCACCTTCGCCGCGAATCTGCGCAGCGCCGGGTCGAGCGCGGTGGCCGGATCGATCTCGGCCAGCCCGAGCCGGCCGCGCAGCATCGCGCAGGCCACCGAGTAGCGGATGCTGAACTGGGCGCTGACCTGCGGGTCGTCGCCGGGTTCGTAAGGTGCACCGACCAGCCGGACGATGTACGGGCTGGCGACCACCTCGATCGATTCGATGTCGTCCGAGACCAGGCCATGTTCGGCCACCAGCGCCAGCATGCCGGCGATCGCCGCATGGTTGCAGCTGCAGCTCGGGTAGCCCTTGATCGACACCGCATCGCTGTCGAAGCGTTCGCCGAGCCCGTCTAGCACGCGCTGCGGGTCTCCCGCCTGGTACAGCGCATGGAAGCCGAGCGTGCCCTCGAAGATCTGCGCCGGCGCGGTGACGCCCTGCGCGGCGAGGCGTGCCGCCAGGATTCCGGCCCGCGCGGGGAAGGCGGACAGCAGGCGCTTGGCGAGCGCAGGCTCCAGGTTCGCCTGCTGGGTGCCGCCGGCCTGCTGGAACGCAAGGCCCAGCGCATGGCGGGTGGTGGTGGCGTCCAGGCCCATCAGCCGCGAGGCCACCGCCGCGGCGCCGAGCACGGTGATCACCGAGGTATAGGCGAAGCCGCGATGCGGCGGCGTGAGCGAGGCGGCGATCCGGCACACCAGGTCGTTGCCGGCCACCAGTGCGCACAGGAAGTCGCGACCACTGGTGCGGCGCCATTGCGCCACCGCCAGCGCGACCGGCAGGATCACGATGTTCGCGTGCACCGGGGCATCGCGGCCGAAGCTGTCGTAGTCGAGCGCGGCCGCCGTCGCGCCGTTCACGAACGCGGCCTCCGCCGCCGGCAGGCGTCCACCGAACGCCCAGCAGGTCGCCTGCGCCGCGCCGCCATCGCCGGCGAACAGCGCATGCACCTCGCGGCAGCCGGGCGCATCCGACCCGGCCCAGGCCACGGCCAGCGTGTCGAGCATCAGCAGCTTCGCATGGTCGACGATCGCCGGCGGCAGGTCCGCGTACTGCAGGCGGGACACATGGGCCGCGATGCGGCCGGAGATCGTCCCGGAAAGCGTCTCTGACCCGGATTTCCCGCACACCGGGTCGACCGCAGGGCGCGGGTTCACTCCGCCTTCGCCCCGGAACGGCGCACCACGTCGGACCAGCGCGCGAGTTCGCTGCGGATGAACGCGTCGAACTGCTGCGGCGTGCCGCCGATGCACTGGTTGCCGATCGAGGCCAGGCGCTCCTTCAGCGACGCCGATGCGCAGGCCTTCAGGATCTCCGCGTTCAGGCGGGCCACCATCGTCTTCGGCAGCCCGGCCGGTGCCAGCAGGCCGCCCCAGGTGGTCACTTCGTACTTCGCGACGCCCGCCTCGGCGATGGTCGGCAGGTCGGGGAACGCGGCGCTGCGTGCCGGGCCGGTCACGCCCAGCGCGCGCACCTTGCCGGTCTTGAGCTGCGGGCCGATGCCGGACAGGTTGTCGAACATCAGGTCCACCTGGCCGCCGAGCACGTCGGCGGTGGCCTGGGCACTGCTCTTGTAAGGCACGTGCAGCAGCTTCGTGCCGGTCAACTGCTGGAACAGCTCCGCGGACAGGTGCACCGTGGTGCCGCTGCCCGACGATGCGTAGCTCAGCTTGCCCGGGTTCTTCCGCGCGTACTCGATCAGTTCGCGCACCGACGCCACCGGCAGCGTGCTGCGCACCACCAGCACGTTCTGCGATGCGTTGAAGCGTGCGAGCGGCTGGAAGTCGCGTTCCACCGAGTACGGCACCTTGCCGTACAGCGTGGGCGCGATCGCCAGCGTCGAGGTGCTGCCGTAGCCGAGCGTGTAGCCGTCCGGCGTCGCCCGCGCCAGCAGTTCCATGCCGATCAGTCCGCCGCCCCCGGCACGGTTGTCGGTCACCACCGGCTGGCCGAGCTGCGTGCCGAGTTCGATCGCCAGCGACCGCATCAGGAAGTCGGCACCGCCGCCGGCGGCCGAGGGCACGATCAGCCGCAGCGGGCGCGACGGATAGTCTGCGGCCGGGGCGACCGCCGCCGCTGCGCACAGCAGGAGCGCGGCGAGCCTGCACGCCGCGATGGCGGGCGGGCTGCGGCGTTCAGGCAAGGACGTCATGGCGCGTCCGGGCCGGAACGCCGCGGAGGGCGCTTCGCCGGGCCGTCGTCCTTCAGCAGCGGGTCGAGGTCGTGGTCGACCACGCTTGCCAGCCGCAGCTGGTCGATTTCGGGAAGTCGCATCGGAAGGACCCTCCTGGAGAAACGCGGCACGGGAACCGGCAATCATTCTAACGGCCCGGCCCGTTCCTGCCGGCGGCGCTGCTCTACAATGCCCAGCCTCGACAGACAGGAGCAGGGCGCGCGCATGGCTGCAGTGTTTCCGTTTTCTGCGATCGTCGGCCAGGACGAGATGAAGCTCGCGCTGCTGATCGCCTCGGTCGACCCGTCGGTCGGCGGCGTGCTGATCTTCGGCGACCGGGGTACCGGCAAGTCGACCGCGGTGCGCGCACTCGCCGCGCTGCTGCCGACGATGCGCGCGGTGGTCGGTTGCCCGTACGGCTGCGACCCGGCGAAGGTGGCCGGCCTGTGCGGCGCCTGCGACGGGTCGGCGGTGAAGCCTGCCGCTGCGTCGAAGGCAAGGGCGAAGTCGGTGGCCGGCGGCAAGGGCACGCCCGAGCCGAAGAGCCATGCCGTGCCGGTGCCGGTGGTCGACCTGCCGCTCGGTGCCACCGAAGACCGCGTGGTCGGCGCGCTCGACCTGGAACGCGCGCTGGCGCATGGCCAGAAGGCCTTCGAGCCCGGCCTGCTGGCGCGCGCCAACCGCGGCTTCCTGTACATCGACGAAGCCAACCTGCTGGAAGACCACCTGGTCGACCTGCTGCTCGACGTGGCCGCGTCCGGCGAAAACGTGGTCGAACGCGAAGGCCTGTCGATCCGCCATCCCGCGCGTTTCGTGCTGGTGGGCAGCGGCAATCCCGAGGAGGGCGAGCTGCGGCCGCAACTGCTCGACCGCTTCGGCCTGTCGGTCGAGGTGAAGACGCCGACCGACCTGCCCACCCGCATCGAGGTGGTGCGCCGGCGCGACACCTTCGAGCGCGACCCGGCCGCGTTCATCGCCGCCTGGCAGAAGGAAGACGCGAAGCTGCGGCGCAGGCTCACTGCCGCGCGTGCCCACCTCGCCGAGGTCGAGGTGCCCGACCGCGTGCTGGAACAGGCGGCCGGCCTGTGCATGGCGCTGGGCACGGACGGGCTGCGCGGCGAGCTCACGCTGATGCGCTCGGCGCGCGCGCTGGCCGCCTTCGAAGGCGATGCCTCGGTCGATGACCGGCACCTGAAGCGGGTCGCGGCGCCGGCGCTGCGGCACCGGCTGCGCCGCAACCCGCTCGAGGACGCGGGTTCGGCGAGCCGCATCGAACGCGCGATCGCCGAGCGTTTCGGGGCCTGAGCGATGCCCGCGCCGGCGCCGCGCAGCCCGTGGGCCGATGCGATGGATACGCTCGCGCTGTTCGCGGTCGATCCGCATGGACTGGGCGGCGTGCTGCTGCGCGCGCGCGCCGGGCCGGTGCGCGACCGCTGGCTGCAAGGGCTGCGCGAGGCGCTGCCGGCCTCGGCGCCGGTGCGCCGCATCCCGCTGCAGATCGGCGATGGCCGCCTGCTCGGCGGCCTCGACCTCGCGGCGACCCTGAACGCCGGACGGCCTGTCGCCGAGCGCGGGCTGCTGGCCGAGGTCGATGGCGGCATCGCGCTGGTGGCGATGGCCGAACGCATCGGCACGGGCATCGCGGCGAAGATCGCCGCGGCGCTCGACCATGCCGAGATCCGCATCGAGCGCGAGGGCTTCAGCACGCTGCTGCCCACCCGCTTCGGCGTGGTCGCGCTCGACGAGAGCGCGCATGAAGACGAGTCGGTGCCGGCGGCGCTGGTCGAACGGCTCGCCTTCCTGGTCGACCTCGGCGACCTGCCGCTGCGCGAGGCGATCGAGCCGGCGCCGGATCGCGACGCGGTGGAAGCGGCGCGGGCGACCCTGCCTTCCGTGCTGCTCGACGACGAGATGCTGGAAGCCCTGTGCGGCACGGCGCTGGCGCTGGGGATCGATTCGCCGCGCGCCACGATCGCCGCGATCCGCGCCGCGCGCGCCTCGGCTGCGCTGGCCGGGCGCGACCGGGTGCTGGAAGCCGATGCATCGCTGGCGGCGCGGCTGGTGTTCGCGCCACGCGCGACCCGGATACCCGCCGACCCGCAGGCCGAGCCCGAGCCGCCGGCGGAAGAACCGCCGCCACCGCCGCCGCCGCCGGACGATCGGCCGGACGAGTCCCCGCCGGACGAGCAGACCCCGGCGGAAGACCAGCCGCTAGACGATCGGGTGCTCGAGGCAGTGAAGGCGGCGATCCCGGCGGGGCTGCTCGCGCTGCTCCAGGCCGGGTTGCAGCCGAAGCAGGCGCGTTCGGCCGGCGGACGTTCCGGCGCGATGCAGCGCGGCCAGCGCCGCGGCCGGCCGGCGGGTTCGCGGCCTGGCGATCCGCGCAGCGGACAGCGGCTGGCGGTGGTGGATACCTTGCGCGCGGCCGCGCCCTGGCAGCCGTTGCGCAAGCGCGAACGCGAGGCCTCCGCTGGTGCCGGCATGGCGCGCACCGGGCGCCGCATCGACGTGCGCCGCGACGACTTCCGGGTGCAGCGTTACCGCGAGCGTGCGCAGACGACGACCATCTTCGCGGTCGACGCCTCCGGCTCGCAGGCGCTCAACCGCCTGGCCGAAGCCAAGGGCGCGGTGGAACTGCTGCTGGCCGACTGCTACGTGCGGCGCGACCAGGTCGCGCTGATCGCCTTCCGCGGGCCGGGCGCCGAGGTCGTGCTGCCGCCGACCCGGTCGCTCACGCGCGCGAAACGTTCGCTCGCCGGTTTGCCCGGTGGGGGCGGCACGCCGCTGGCCTCGGGCATCGATGCCTCGCGCCTGATGGCCGACTCGGTCCGGCGCAAGGGCGACAGCGCCGTGCTGGTCATGATCACCGACGGCCGCGGTAACCTCGCCCGCGACGGCAGGCCCGACCGCGAGCGCGCGCAGGCCGATGCCCTGCTGGCCGCGGCGGAACTGCGGCTGTGCGGGGTGCAGGCGCTGCTGATCGACACCGGGCCGAGGCCGCAGCCGGCGGCCGAGAAGATCGCCGCCGCGATGGGCGCATGCTACCTCGCGCTGCCATATGCGGATTCGGCCGCGCTTTCGGGCGCGGTCAGGCAGGTCGTGGCGAGCGAGACCGCCACGGGCGGGCGCTCCCGGCAGGGCCGGGGCACATGACCGCGGCGCCGGCGGCCCTCGACTGGGACACCGAAGGCGCCGACTGGCCCAACCGCGCCACCAGCCGCTTCCTCGAATGCGGCGGATTGCGCTGGCATGTGCAGGTGATGGGCGAACCGGCGCCCGGTCGCCCGATCATCCTGCTGCTGCATGGCACCGGTGCGGCAACCCACTCGTGGCGCACGCTCGGGCCGCTGCTGGCCGAAGACTTCACGGTGATCGCCCCCGACCTGCCCGGGCACGGGTTCACCGGCACGCCCAAGGGCGCCGATCTCTCGCTGCCCGGCATGGCGGCTGCGCTGTCGCAACTGCTGCAGCAGTTGCGCGACCCGCTCGGCGGGGTGCCCTCCTTCGCGCTCGGGCATTCGGCCGGCGCGGCGGTGCTCGCGCGCATGTGCATCGACGGCCGGCTCGACCTGCGGGCGCTGGCCGGCATCAACGCAGCCCTGCTGCCGCTGCAGGGGCTGGCCGGGCAGGTGTTCCTGCCGGCCGCGAAGATCCTTTCCGCGAGCGCGCTGGTGCCGCGGCTGTTCGCCTGGCGGGCGGCGGCGGGCGGTGCCGCCACCGAGCGGCTGATCCGCGGCACCGGTTCCATCCTCGATGCGGAAGGCGTCGCGCTGTACGGCCGGCTGGTGCGCAATGCCGCCCACGTGTCGGGGGTGCTGCGCATGATGGCGAGCTGGGACCTGACCGCGCTGGAACGCGACCTGCCGCGCCTGCCCTGCCCGCTGCTGCTGATGGTCGGCACCCGCGACCGGACGGTGCGGCCGGGCGATGCGCTGCGCATCCGCGAGCGGGTGCCCGGGGCGCGCATCGTCGAACTGGCCGGCCTCGGCCACCTCGCGCACGAGGAACGGGCCGCCGAGGTGGCGGCGCACCTGCGCGCCCTCGTCGCAGGCTGAACCCGGCGCGATGGACGCCGGACTGGTCAAGCTGCTCGAACTGCTGCTGGTGTTCGGCGGCGTGCTGGCGTTCGGCATCTGGCAGCTGCGCTCGGTCGAACGCGACCGCCGGGCCCGGCTGGCGCGCGAGGCTGCGCAGCGCGCGGCCGCGCAGGAGGCCTCCGGGCCGCCGCAGGCCGACGCACCGCGCGGACGGGCCGGAGATTCCGATTGACGGGGCAGGGGCAATATGTCTAAAGTGCGTGACACTCTGGATGACAACCCAGCCTGACGGATCGGCGCCCAAGCCATGAATCCGCTGCCGTGGACATCCGGACGAGTGCCCGAATGATCCCCGAGGAGCGGAAATGGACCCGTTGAACCGAATCGAGCAGGCCCTGTCGTGCGCGATCGAGCAGTCGCTTGCAGTGGCCGTGGCGCAGGCGCAGGAACCGGGCTGCCCGCCCCGGCTCGCGGCCGCGATCCGTTATTCGGTGTTCCCCGGCGGTGCCCGGATCCGTCCGCGCCTGACCCTGGCCGTGGCCTGTGCCTGCGGCGAGGACACGCCCGAGATCGCGGAATCCGCCGCGGCCTCGATCGAGCTGCTGCATTGCGCGTCGCTGGTGCATGACGACCTGCCCTGCTTCGACGATGCGCCGACCCGCCGGGGCAAGCCGTCGGTCCATCGCGCGTTCGGCGAGCGGCTGGCGGTGCTGGCCGGCGACGCCCTGATCGTGCTCGCGTTCCAGACCCTTGCCCGGGGCTGCGGCACCGCGCCGCGCCGGCTCGGGCCGCTGATGAACATCATCGGCCGTGCGGTCGGCATGCCTTCGGGCATCGTCGCCGGCCAGGCCTGGGAGTGCGAATCGCATGTCGCGCTGGCCGAGTACCAGCGGGCCAAGACCGGTGCGCTGTTCGGTGCGGCGACGATGGCCGGTGCCGAGGCGGCGGGCCATGAATCGCTACCGTGGCGCAAGCTGGGCGAGCGGCTTGGCGAGGCGTTCCAGGTCGCGGACGACATCCGCGACGTCTGCTCGACCGAAGCCGAACTGGGCAAGCCGATCGGCCAGGACAAGCGGCTCGGCCGTCCGAACTCGGTCGCCCACATGGGCGTGACCGCGGCCGTGGCCCATCTCGACCGGCTGATCGCCGAGGCGATCGATTCGATACCGGCCTGCTCGGGTGCGGCCGGCCTGAAGGCGGTCATCCAGATGGAAGCACAGCGCTTCCTGCCGTCGGAACTGGCGCAGCGGGCTGCGTGAACGGTGCCTGCGGGACGACCGCACGCACGACTCGCGCACGAACATCGACTGGCTGACCGGACGCCTGCTGCATGGATGCTGCATTGAACTGGACCGACCGCTGGCTCGCCACCCGCGACCGGCTGGTATCGAGCGAACGTTTCCAGCGCTGGGCGGCGGCCTTCCCGCTCACCAGGCCGTTCGCACGGCGCCGCGCGCGAGAGCTGTTCGACCTGTGCGCCGGCTTCGTCTATTCGCAGGTGCTGCTTGCCTGCGTGCGCCTGGACCTGTTCGGCATCCTGCAGGCATCGCCGCTCGATACGCGCGCGCTGGCGCTGCGGCTGTCGCTGCCTCAGGACGCGGCTGACCGGCTGCTCGCGGCCGCGGCGTCGCTGCGGCTGGTCGAGCAGCGCAGCGACGGCCGCTACGGACTCGGCGTGCTCGGTGCCGCGCTGGTGGGCAACCCGGGCGTGGTGGCGATGATCGAGCACCATGCGCTGCTCTACGCGGACCTGCGCGACCCGGTGGCGCTGCTGCGCGGCGACCGTGACCGGACCGAACTGGGCCGCTACTGGGCCTACGCCGGCAACGCGGATGCCGCCGCGCTGGCGCCCGAGCAGGTGGCCGAGTACTCCCAGCTGATGGCTGCCTCGCAGCCGCTGGTCACGCGGGAGATCCTGGCTGCGTATCCGCTGCACCGGCATCGCCGGCTGCTCGATGTCGGCGGCGGCGACGGCAGCTTTGTCTGCGCGGTGGCCGCCGCGGTGCCGTCGATAGCGCTGCAGCTGTTCGACCTGCCGGCAGTCGCCGACCGTGCGACCGGGCGCTTCGCCGCCGCCGGGCTGGCGCACCGGGCGACCGCCTTCGGCGGCGATTTCCGGCGCGATCCGCTGCCCGCGGGTGCCGACCTGGTGACGCTGGTGCGTGTGCTGTTCGACCACCCGGACGAGACGGTGCTCGAACTGCTCGCTGCCGTGCGCCGCGCGATCCCGGACGACGGCACCCTGCTGATCGCCGAACCGATGGCCGGCACCAGCGGCGCCGAGCCGATGGGCGCCGCGTACTTCGGCTTCTATCTGATGGCCATGGGCCGTGGACGCTCGCGCGCCCCCGCCGACTTCCAGCGCCTGCTCGAGCGCGCCGGGTTCACCGATGTGTGCGTCATGCCCACGCCGAGCCCGCTGCAGACCGGGCTGCTGGTCGCGCGGCCGAAGCCGGGCGCCCGGGATTGAGGGCCGGGGGCTACTGTAAATGACGCTTGACATCTGCATGAGTCAGAGTAATCTGACACTCCGGGAACAGTCCCGGCAGAACACGCCGTGGTCGGCCAGGAACGAGCGATGCAGAGTCGGGAAGTGGTCAGGGGGGAAAGGCGAATGAATGCCTTGGCAGTCGTGCTCGAGAAGCCGCAGCAGCTGGTGCTGAGCGAACTCGCGCTGACCGCACCCACCGCAGACGACGTCGTGGTCGACATCGAGTGGAGCGGCATCAGCACCGGTACCGAACGCCTGCTCTGGCTGGGCGAGATGCCCCAGTTCCCCGGCCTGGGCTATCCGCTGGTTCCCGGCTACGAATCGGTCGGCCGCATCGTGGAAGTCGGCGCGTCCTCGGGGCGCAGCGTCGGCGAGCGCGTGTTCGTGCCCGGCGCGCGCTGCTTCGGCGAAGTGCGCGGGCTGTTCGGCGGTGCCGCGTCCACGCTGGTGGTCGCCGGTTCGCGCACCACCCCGGTCGCCGACAGCCTCGGCGAAGGGGCCGTGCTACTGGCGCTGGCCGCCACCGCGCAGCATGCGCTGGCGGCGCCCAACGCCGTCCTGCCCGAACTGATCGTCGGCCATGGCGTGCTCGGCCGCCTGCTCGCGCGCCTGGCCGTCGCCGCAGGCGGTGCGCCGGTGGTCTGGGAGACCAATCCCGCGCGGCACGACGGCGCCGAGGGTTATGCGGTGGTCGATCCCGCCTCGGACGAGCGCCGCGACTACCGCTCGATCTACGACGTCAGCGGCGACTCGAAGCTGCTCGACACGCTGGTCATGCGCCTGGCGGCCGGCGGCGAGATCGTGCTCGCCGGCTTCTACAGCGCACCGCTGCAGTTCGCCTTCGCGCCCGCCTTCATGCGCGAGGCACGCCTGCGCGTCGCCGCGGAATGGAAGCCGGCCGACCTGTCGGCCGTCACCGCACTGCTTGCCTCGGGCCGCCTGTCGCTGGACGGCCTGATCACCCACCGGGAACCGGCGGCGCATGCCGCCTCGGCCTACCGGACAGCGTTCAACGACGCTTCATGCCTGAAGATGATCCTCGACTGGAGAGCCGTTTCATGAGCCCCACCAACACCGCCGCATCCGTCGTGCAGTTCGCGATGAAGAACGCCCTGCGCGCGGAGGCCGCGATCGAGCCGGATCCCGTCTCGACCAGCCCCGCGACCAAGGAAACCCAGATCATCGCGATCTACGGAAAGGGGGGCATCGGCAAGAGTTTCACCCTGGCCAACCTGTCCTACATGATGGCGCAGCAGGGCAAGAAGGTGCTGCTGATCGGTTGCGATCCGAAGAGCGACACGACGTCGCTGCTGTTCGGCGGCAAGGCCTGCCCGACGATCATCGAGACCTCCTCGAAGAAGAAGCTCGCCGGCGAGCAGGTGTCGATCGGCGATGTCTGCTTCATCCGCGACGGCGTGTTCGCGATGGAACTCGGCGGGCCCGAGGTCGGCCGCGGCTGCGGCGGGCGCGGCATCATCCACGGCTTCGAAACCCTCGAGAAGCTCGGCTTCCACGACTGGGGCTTCGACTACGTGCTGCTGGACTTCCTCGGCGACGTGGTCTGCGGCGGCTTCGGGCTGCCGATCGCGCGCGACATGTGCCAGAAGGTGATCGTCGTCGGCAGCAACGACCTGCAGTCGCTGTATGTCGCCAACAACGTCTGCTCCGCGGTCGAGTACTTCCGCAAGCTCGGCGGCAACGTCGGCGTCGCCGGCCTGGTGATCAACAAGGAAGACGGTACCGGCGAAGCGGCGAAGTTCGCGGAGGCGGTCGGCATCCCGGTGCTCGCCTCCATCCCGGCCAACGACGACATCCGGCGCAAGAGCGCGAACTACGAAATCATCGGCCGCCCCGGTACCCAGTGGGCGCCCGTGTTCGAAGACCTTGCATCGAACGTGGCGAGCGCGCCGCCGGTGCGGCCGAAGCCGCTCACCCAGGACCAGCTGCTGTCGCTGTTCAGCAGCGAGATCACCGGCCGCGACTACGTGATGCAGCCGGCGACCGTCGCCGACATGCTCGGCCGCGAGACGGTCGAGAAGAAGACCCTCGAAGTGGTCTACGACGAGACCTGAGCCGATGGACACCCACCAGCCTCCTCCCGCAGAAGTGACCGGGCTGGCCGCGCCCGAAGGCGTTGCCGTGTTGCCGGTCACGTTGCACCCGCGCGGCACGCCCGCCGCCGAGATCGACGGTGCCGGATGCCACGGCGGCAAGGACCGCATGGAAGCGGCCGCGCGCGCCGCCGGCAAGAGCGAAGCGCTCGACCAGTACGCGCAGGACTACCCGAAGGGACCGCACGACCAGCCGCAGTCGATGTGCCCGGCGTTCGGCAGCCTGCGCGTCGGCCTGCGCATGCGGCGCACCGCGACCGTGCTGTCCGGGTCCGCCTGCTGCGTCTACGGCCTCACCTTCACCTCGCACTTCTACGGCGCTCGGCGCACGGTGGGCTACGTCCCGTTCAACTCCGAGACCCTCGTCACCGGGAAGCTGTTCGAGGACATCCGCGAGGCGGTGTTCAAGCTGGCCGACCCGGCCCAGTATGACGCGGTGGTGATCATCAACCTGTGCGTGCCCACCGCCAGCGGCGTGCCGCTGCAGCTGCTGCCGAAGGAAATCGACGGCGTGCGCATCATCGGCATCGACGTGCCGGGGTTCGGCGTGCCCACCCATGCCGAGGCGAAGGACGTGCTTGCCGGGGCGATGCTGAAGTTCGCCCGGGCCGAGGCCGAGACCGGTCCGGTGCAGGCACCGCGCAACCACCAGCCGGGTGCGCGCGACGGCCGTCCGACGGTCACCCTGCTGGGCGAGATGTTCCCGGCCGACCCGATGGGCATCGGCATGATGCTCGAGCCGATGGGCCTCGCAGCCGGGCCGGTGGTGCCGACCCGCGAGTGGCGCGAGCTCTATGCCGCGCTCGACGGCGCGGTGGTCGCGGCCATCCATCCGTTCTACACCGCGAGCATCCGCGAGTTCGAGGCCGCCGGACGTCCGATCGTCGGTTCCGCGCCGGTCGGCCATGACGGCACCGAGGCCTGGCTCGAAGCCATCGGCCAGTCGGTGAACGTGTCGCGCGGCGCGATCGACGCGGCGAAGAACCGCATCCTGCCGATGATCCGCGGCGCGCTGTCGAAGATGCCGATCAAGGGCCGCATCACGATGAGCGGCTACGAAGGGTCCGAGCTGCTGGTCGGCCGCCTGCTGGTCGAGAGCGGTGCCGACCTTCGCTATGTCGGGACCGCCTGCCCGCGCACGCCGTGGAGCGATGCCGACCGGCAATGGCTGGAGGCGAAGGGCGTGCATGTGCAGTATCGCGCCTCGCTCGAACAGGACCTCGCGGCGATGCACGAGTTCAAGCCGGACCTCGCGATCGGCACCACGCCGGTCGTCCAGGCCGCGAAGGAGGCGACCATACCGGCGCTGTACTTCACCAACCTGATCTCGGCGCGCCCGCTGATGGGCCCGGCCGGGGCGGGTTCGCTGGCCACGGTGGTCAACGCCGCGCTCGGCAACAAGGCGCGGTTCGACGAGATGAGGTCCTTCGTCGCCGGCGTCGGCGAAGGCCATGCGGCCGGCATCTGGCAGGCCCAGGACGGCGTGCCGCAGGACCGTCCCGAGTTCCGCGAGCAGCAGAAGCGCAACCTCGCCAAGCTCGCCAAGCAGCGCAAGGCAGAGGAGGCCGGACTCATATGAGCCTGATCCTCGACCATGACCGGGCCGGCGGCTACTGGGGCGCGGTCTACGTCTTCGCCGCGATCAAGGGGCTGCAGGTGGTCATCGACGGCCCAGTGGGCTGCGAGAACCTGCCGGTCACCTCGGTGCTGCACTACACCGACGCCCTGCCGCCGCACGAGCTGCCGATCGTGGTGACCGGGCTCGCCGAGGAAGAGCTCGGCCAGCACGGCACCGAAGGCGCGATGAAGCGCGCGCATGCGGTGCTCGACCCGAACCTGCCGGCGGTGGTCGTCACCGGCTCGATCGCCGAGATGATCGGC
>JAJTHE010000036.1 GCA_021298815.1 Betaproteobacteria bacterium
GAACCCGAGTCTTGAACCATCAGGTTCAAGAGTGGTTGCCTTCCGAGCACCTCAGGTACGTCCGACGTGGGACGCGCACACAGCGCTCTGTAGGTCGGCAACCGAAGTTACCGCATTGGTTCAAGAGATTCCGATCCGTACAGTACCGCAGGGGATTGAACTGTTACTACGGCTGACGTCGTGCGAACTGAAGGCCCTAGACTACACCACTAGAAGAGCTTGTCCTGCTCCGACAACGCTTCGTCGAGCGAGGCATTGAGCACCGACACCCGGCGGCGCAGTTCAGACACGTCGAGCGGGCCGGCCACCCGCGTGGTCAGGTGTTCATGCGCGATGTTGAGCGCCGCCATGATGGCCACGCGCTCGGCACCCATCACCTTCGCGCCGTCGCGGATGTCGCGCATCTTGTTGTCGAGGTAGGTGCAGGCATCGAGCAGTTCCTGTTCCTGGCCCAGCGGGCAGGCGATGCGGAACTCGCGGCCCAGGATGGTCACCTCGAGTGCCTTGCCGTCCGCGGAAAGCCGTGCTTCACCCATGTCGTAGGCCCGGATGTCGATCGATGTTCGAGGGGTGGTCAGTCCGCATCGCCCGGCACCGCGGGCGGCATGCGTTCCAGCAACGACTCGACCCGCAGGCGCGCAGCTTCCATGCGTTCGCCGAGCTGCTTGTTCTCGTTGTGGGCGACGACCAGCTGCTGGCGCAGGCTGCCGTTCTCGGCGCGCAGCCGCCGGCTCAACTCGATGAGTTGCGCGACGCGTTCTTCCAGCCCCTTGAGGTCGAGATCCATGAGCTGACTATAGGGGAATCCGGCGCCGTGCGTCAAAGTGGTGCGGGCGTATATACTGGTGTCATGTTCCAGGTGCCCTGCCGCTTCCACTGGCGGGGTTAAACGGGAAACCGGTGAATGGCCGATCGGGCGATCGGACGTGATGCCGGTGCTGCCCCCGCAACGGTAAGCGAGTGCGGACATGCCAGTGCGCCACTGTGGGATGACCATGGGAAGGCGGCATGTCAAGACTCGCGAGCCCGGAGACCGGCCAGGGACGAAGATCGCTGCCCGGGTGTCCGCTGCCGGGACAGGCAGCGGTCGGCAGCGGACCGTCGCGGGTGGCGACCGGTCGACCTGAAGGCGCGCCCGCGTCGTCCTGCGGTGGGCCGGCCGGCATGGATCGACACGGGGATGCCGCACACGGCCCGCGGTCGGATACCGGCGTGCGGAGGGCGCGCCGCTGCCAGGAGCATCGACATGAAACGCTTCAACACCCGCCCCGGCGCCGCCGTGTCGGCGGCGGCGCTCTGCCTCGCTTCGCCCATGGTGGGCGCGCAGCAGGCTCCGGTCGCGCTGCGCGAAGTGGTGGTCACCGCCACCCGCTTCGAAGCGCCTGCCGGCGGCCAGCCGGTCAACCTGAGCGTGATCCCGCGCGAAGAGATCGCCGCCACGCCGGCCCGTACGCTGCCGGAACTGCTGGCCCTGCAGCCCGGCATCACCGTGCGCGAGCTGTACGGCGGCGGCACGGCGGGCGCCACGGTCGACCTGCGCGGCTTCGGCGCGGTCGCCGGGCAGAACACGCTGGTACTGGTCGACGGACGGCCGCTCAACGATGCCGACCTGTCGGCCGTGTCGTGGTCGACGCTGCCGCTGTCGTCGATCGAGCGCGTCGAGATCCTGCGCGGCAGCGGCGCGGTGCAGTACGGCGCCGGCGCGAGTGCCGGCGTGATCAACGTGATCACCGGCCTGCCGCGCGCCGGCGAGCGATCGGCGGAACTCACGCTGCAGGGCGGCAGCCTGTCGACCGGATCGGTCACCGTCAACGGCAACCTCGGCAGCGGCCCGCTGTCGCTGCGGCTGTTCGCGACGCATTTCGAGACCGACGGCTGGCGCGCCAACAGCAGCAACGTGCAGGACATCGGCCAGGCCGACCTGCGCTGGCGCGACGGGCCGAACACCGTGACTGCCCGCCTGTCGATGGACCGGCAGAACAGCCGTCTGCCGGGTGCGCGCCAGGTGCAGCCCTCGGCCGGCGTGAACCAGGTCGAGACCAACCCGCGCGGTACCTCGACCCCGCTCGACTATGCGGTGCGCGACGGCGCCCGTGCCAGCCTCGACTTCGACCGGGTGCTCGACATCGGCGAGTTCAACCTGGGGGTCGGCTGGCGCAACAAGAAGCAGGATGCCTACTTCGACTTCGCCGGCTTCCCGAACTACTCCGAGCGCGAGCTGTCCGTACTGGCGATCACGCCGCGCCTGCGCTTCACCAACGCGCTCGGGCCGGCCAGCGTGTCGACCACCGTCGGCATCGATGTCTACCGCTGGGACTACCGGCTGCTGGCGAGCAATTCGCCGCGCAACATCGCCCGGCCGTCGAACACCGTCGATGCGGTGCAGGACAATGCCGCCCTCTACCTGGCCAGCACCGTCACCTTCAGCGCCAGCGGGACCTCGGTCACCGGTGGGCTGCGCCGCGAGCGCTACCGGTCGCACGCCACCGACGTGCACGATCCGGTTGCGCCCGGCGGCGCCTTCGGGTCCACTGCGGGTACCGGAAGCCAGGTCCTGTACCAGCATGCCTGGGACCTCGGCGTTCGCCAGTCGCTCGGCGGCGGCTGGTCGGCGCTGGGCCGGGCCGGTCGCAGCTATCGCTTCGCCAACATCGACGAGATCTACGGCACCACCACGGCCTTCACCCGGCAATTCCAGTTCCTGCGGCCGCAGGTGGCGACCGGCGGCGAGGTCGGGCTCGACTACGCCTCGCCGACCGTCGGCGCGCGGCTGGCGCTGCACCGGCTGGATGTCGACGACGAGATCCGCCTCGATCCGTTCACCTCGGGCATCGGCAACACCAACCTGCCGGCCCTGCGCCGGCAGGGGGTCGAGTTCGGGGGCTGGTGGCAGGCTGCACCGACGCTGCGGCTGACCACCGCGTACACCTACATCGAGGCGCGGTTCCGGGAGGGCGTGCTGCCCGGCACCGCGCCGTTCGGGCAGACCAACATCCTGCTGTCGGGGCGCACGGTGCCGCTGGTGCCGGCACACCAGTTCGCGCTCGGTGCATCTTGGAAGCCGGTGGCCGAACTGACCCTGTCGGGCAGCCTGCGCCGGCTGTCCAGCGCGGTGATGGAGAACGACGAAGGCAACACGCTGGCGGCACGCATCCCCGGCCATACGCTGGTGGACCTGCGCGCGGCCTGGGACAACCGCAGCTGGCAGTTCGCGCTGGCCGTGAACAACGCGTTCGACCGGCGCTACTTCAACTACGCGGTGCGTTCCACGTTCGCCTCCACGGCCGACCGCTACAACGCGTATCCGCTGCCGGGGCGCACCGCGCTGGCGACGGTGGCGTATCGCTTCAGGTAAGCGCTTCAGGTAAGCGCTTCAGGCAAGCGCTGCAGGCAAGCGCTTCCGCCCGGCGGTTTCCGCGGCGGGGCGGGGCGGTCGGGCATAATGGCCGCTTCGCCCGCCTGCCGCGGGACGTCCCTGGGGCCGGTCGATCGGCTGTCCTCCCTGCCGTGGCTTCTCCGAAGGAACTTTCCACCGGCCTGGCTGGCCCCGTGCCCGGCCCCGTGCCCGGCCCCGCGCCCGTCCCCGCGCCGCCCGCCGACAGCGTCGCGCTTTATCGACGCCTGCTCGGCTTCGTGAGGCCGCATGCCGGGATCTTCGCCTGCGCGATCCTCGGCATGGTGGTGGTCGCCGCCAGCGAGGCCGCGCTGCCGGCGGTGATGAAGCCGATCCTCGACGGCACCTTCGTCGAGCGCGACCCGAAGTGGATCACGCTGATCCCGGTGCTGCTGATCGGCCTGTTCGCGATCCGCGGCATCGCCACCTTCATCGGCAGCTACTGCACGCAGTATGTCGGCAGCCGGGTGGTGCTCGACCTGCGCACACGCATGTTCGACAACCTGGTGCGCCTGCCGGCATCCTTCTACGAGCGCCATGCCAGCGGCAACCTGATCTCGCGCCTCACCTACGATGCCGCGCAGGTGACCACCGCGGCCACCGATGCGATCACCATCATCGTCAAGGACGGGGTGACCATCATCGCGCTGCTCTGCGTCCTGCTCTGGCTCGACTGGCAGCTCACCCTGATCGTGTTCGCGATGGCCCCGCTGATCGCCTGGATCGTGCGCCTGGTGAGCCGCCGCCTGCGCGCGGCGAGCCTCGGCGCGCAGCGCTCCATGGGCGACATCACGCATGTGCTGCAGGAGACCGTCGAGAACCAGAAGGTGGTCAAGGTGTTCGGCGGCCAGGACTTCGAACGCCGGCGCTTCTTCGAGGTGGCCAACCGGATGCGCAGCTTCACGATGAAGCAGGTGGTGGCCGCGGCGTCGAACGTGCCGATCGTGCAGATGATCGCGGCCATCGCGGTGTCCACCGTGGTCTACATCGCGGCCACGCGCGCGATGCAGGACCAGACCACCGTCGGCGCGTTCATCTCGTTCGTGACCGCGATGCTGCTGCTGACCGCGCCGCTCAAGCGCCTGACCAGCATCAACGAATACCTGCAGCGCGGCCTCGCCGCGGCGCAGACGGTGTTCGAGGTGATCGACACGCCGGCGGAGCCCGACCCGGGGACGGTCGACGCGGGGCGGCTGTCCGGCGCGGTGCGCTTCGAGTCGGTCGGCTTCCGCTATCCGGCCACCGACGACCGGCAGCCGCCGGCGCTGGAGGACATCTCGTTCTCGGTCGCGCCGGGCGAGACGGTGGCGCTGGTCGGTACCTCGGGCAGCGGCAAGACGACCATCGCCAACCTGATCCCGCGCTTCCATGCGCCGGGCCAGGGACGCATCCTGTTCGACGGCCGCGACAGCGCCGGCTTCACGCTGGCCAGCCTGCGCCGGAACATCGCGCTGGTCAGCCAGGACGTCACGCTGTTCAACGACAGCGTCGCGGCGAACATCGCCTACGGCGACATGGCCGATGCGCCGCGCGAGGCGGTGGTGGCTGCCGCGAAGGCCGCCGGCGCGCACGAGTTCATCGAGCGCATGGACGCGGGATACGACACGCTGGTCGGCGAGAACGGCATCCGGCTGTCGGGCGGGCAGCGTCAGCGGCTGGCGATCGCCCGCGCCTTCCTGAAGGACGCACCGATCCTGGTGCTCGACGAGGCCACCTCGGCGCTGGACACCGAGTCGGAACGGCAGGTGCAGTCGGCGCTGGAGCACCTGATGCATGGCCGCAGCACGCTGGTGATCGCGCACCGGCTGTCGACCATCGAGCGCGCGGACCGCATCCTGGTGCTGTCCGCCGGCCGCGTCGTCGAGACCGGCAGCCATCGCGACCTGCTGGCGCGCGACGGCGTCTATGCGCGCCTGCAGCAGCTGCAGGAAGGCTGAGCCGGGCGCGCGGGAACCGGGGTCAGGCCACCGGCGGCTTGCGCAGCCAGGCCAGCATGTCGTGGCCGTTGCCGGTGGCGCGTGCCAGCGGACCGAGCGCCTCGGTGGCGAGCTTGGCCAGCGTGTAGGCCGGGCCCGGTACCTGGCGCCGCTCGAACCAGCGCACGTTGCGGGTATCGATGCGCTCCACCGAGAAGCCGCTGCGCGCGGCCAGCACGCCGATCGAGCCGGGATTGAAGAAGCTCACATGGCCGCCATGGGAAGCGATGTCGAGGTACTGCCAGCGTGCCCCCATCAGCGCTGCGGTCCAGCTCGCCGCGTTCGCAGTGCCGACCAGCCAGATGCCGCCCGGGCGCAGCACGCGGAACACGTCGCGCGCGAGCGACAGCGGGTCCTGCAGGTGCTCGATCACCTCGAACAGCGTTACCGCGTCGAAGCCGTCCGGTTCGAAGCCTGCGGCGTCCAGCGTGCCGGTGACCACGTCGAGTCCCTTGGCACGGGCACCCGCGGCCGCCGAGGGCGCCGGCTCGACGCCGCGCGCCGGGACCTGCAGCAGGCGCGCGGCTTCGAGGAAGGCGCCGCTGGAACAGCCGACGTCGAGCAGCCGCAGTTCCTCGCGGCGCCGGCCGGCGAGCGCGGCCAGCCGGTCGATGCGCTGCGTGGCGAGCGCCTGGCGCCGCTGCACCGAGGCTGCGTCGGGCGCGGTGCCCTGCTCGGTGTCGAACTCGCGCATCGAATCGCGGTAGCGTTCCGGCGTGACCTGGCTGATCCACTGCCCGTAGCCGGTACAGCGCAGCAGCGCGCCCTCGGGCATCACCACGGCGGTGGCCACCAGCGGTCCGGTGCAGCCGACCGGGCAGTGCCGGATGAAGCGCCGGCTGTCTTCGACGGGAATCTCGTTCATTGGCGTTCGCTCATTGGCTGTCGTCCATCAATGCCGCCCGCATCGGGCCGTTCCAACGCGAGCAGTTCCACCGCGGCAGCGATCACCCGCGCGGCGGGCAGGCCGGTCAGGCAGTCGGACGTGCTCTCGACATGGCGTCCGCAGCCTTCCATCAGGCAGGGTACGCCCGGTGCGCAGGGCGCGATGCCCTGCAGCAGGTAGACGTTGCCGATGCGGCCGCTGCCGGTGCGCGGCCACGGGCTGGTGTCGGCTGCATGCAAGGCCGGCCACGGGCCCCAGCGCACTGGATCGGACGGGCCGAACAGCGCGATCGTCGGCACGCCGAGCGCGGCCGCCATGTGCGTGACCACGGTATCCGGCCCGAGATAGAGCCGAGCCCGGCGCAGCACGCCCGCCAGCTGGGCGAGCGACACGCGGCCGGCAAGATCGATCGTGTCCTGCGGCAGCTGGCTGCGCAGGGTCTGCGCATAGGCCAGTTCGTCCGCCGAACCCGAGGCCGACAGCAGGATGCGCAGCGAACGGGCGCGCGCCCAGCGACCGAACTCGGCGAAGCCTGCCTCGTGCCACATCTTGTAGCGGAAGCGCGGCCAGGGATGGATGACGATGAACGGCGCGCGTTCGATCTCGGCTTCGATCGTCGGCGGCAACGCGGCATCGGCCGCGACCTGAACGGCATGCCGGCGCGGGATGCCCAGCGCGTCGGCGAGGCGCAGGTTCTGCAGCACCGTATGCAGCCCCTGTTCGTCGTACGGCACCGATGCGCTGAGCAGCCGCCGCTTCCAGAGGTGCTTCGCGCCATCGAGCTGGATGCCGATCGCGCGCCGTCCGGCGATGCGTGCATAGAGCGTCGGGCGGTCGCCCGGGATCGTGCTCAGCGCCAGGTCGTAGCCGCACGCGATCCGGCGCAACAGCCGCGCATGCTCGCCCGGGGCCGGCCGTTCCGGGACCTCGATCACCGTGTCGACCATCGACAGGCCGGCGAGCACGCCGCCGGTGCCCGAGAACACCAGCACGTCCAGCCGGGCCCCGGGCCATGCGGCATGCAGCGACGCGATCAACGGCGTGGCGAGCAGCACGTCGCCGATGCGGCGGGTGGCCACCACCAGGATGCGCGCAGGCGGACGTGGCAGCACCAGCAGCGGTGGCTGGGCGGCAGGGATCCCCGGGGTATCCGTCGTGGCGGTCACGACAGGTATGCATCCAGTCCCGTCGAGGCGCGCGTGCGCTTCGACGCGATCAGCATGTCGAGCTGCCGGCGGTTGCCGGCGAGCCGGCTGCGGTCGTTCTCGGCGTGCCAGAGGTGGGCCAGCGGCGTGCCGAAGCGACCGTTCTTGTGGCGCACGCCGGCATGCAGCAAGCGGATCACCAGGTCGGAGTCCTCGAGGCCCCAGCCGCTGTAGGCCTCGTCGAACCCGTTCACCTGCAGCAGGTCGCCGCGCCATACGCCCAGGTTGCAGGTCTTCGCCCCTTCCCATCGTTCCGGCTGCCGCCGCCGCCAGCCGCGCGCATCGGCGATGTCGCGCTTCCACAGCGGCGCCAGCCGGTTCACGTCGCGGCGCAGGAAGGCGCGCGACCAGTCGAAGCCCGACCAGGTCTCGAGCGGGATCGCGCGCTGCAGCACCTCGCGCGTCAGCCGTTCCGACAGCAGCATGCGGTTGCCAGCGACGAACCAGCCCGGTTCGGCCAGCGCACGGTGGCTGGCGACGAAGCCCGGCAGCGGCACGCAGTCGCCATCGGTGAACACGATGTAGTCGGCGTCCGTGGCCGCGATCGCACGGTTGCGGATCGCGCCTGCGCGGAAGCCCCGGTCTTCATGCCAGACATGCCGGACCGGGAACGCGGTGCGCTCGGCGAAGCGTTCGACCACGCCGCGCGTGTCGTCGGTGGAGCCGTCGTCGGCGACCAGCAGCTCGATGTCGCGGTCTTCCTGCGACAGGTAGGCCGACAGCACGCGCTCCAGTGCATCGGGCCGGTTGTAGGTGGTCACCACGACGGCCAGGCGCGTCATCGGCGCCCGTGCTGCATCAGCTTCAGGTAGCGGTAGTAGCTGCCTTCGGCATTGGAGATCGCCAGCAGCAGCCCGTAGCGGCCGTCGAGGAAGCCCAGGCGCAGCACGTAGGTGCGCAGGAAGGTCCACAGCCCGTGCAGCAGCGCCCGTCCGACCGATCCGCGCCGGCCGCGCGCATGCATCATCGCGGCACCGTCGGTCGAGTAGCGGTTCATCTTGTCGATCACCTGCTCGAAGCCGGCGAACGACTCGTGGTCGAGTGCCGCCCCGAGCGTGGCCGGGCGCGTCCCTTCGCACAGCACCCGCTCGTGCACCAGGTCGTCGGAGAAGCGCGCCGCGCCGCGTCGCCACAGGCGGGTGACATGGTCGGGCCACCAGCCCGAGTGGCGCATCACCTGGCCGCAGTAGCGCGAGCGCCGCGGCATGCGCCAGACCGGCGCGGCAGACGGATCGGCGATCACCGCACGGATCGCGGCGGCCAGGCGCTCGTCGACCCATTCGTCGGCGTCGAGCGACAGCACCCAGTCGCCCGTGGCCATGTCGAGCGCGCGGTTCTTCTGCGCGCCGAAGCCGGGCCAGTCGGGCGCGGCCTCGACGCGTGCACCGAGCGCGCGCGCGAGCTCGACCGTGGCGTCGGTGCTGCCGCCGTCGAGCACGACCACTTCGTCGGCCCAGGCCACCGAGCCGAGGCAGCGTTCGATGCGCGCTGCCTCGTTGCGCGCGATGACCACCACCGAGAGCTTCATGCCGCGGGTGCCCGTCCGGCCGCCGCGGCTGGCGGCGCCGTGGCCAGCGCGCCGGCGGCCAGCACGCCGAGCAGCAGGGAGAACAGCAGGCTCTCGGTGTGGTCGATCAGCAGCGCGTTGAACACGCCGCCGACGCCGATCCACAGCACCAGCGCCGGTGCCAGCACCCGTTCGCGCAGCGTCGGCAGCCGCCGGGCGGTGAGCGCGGTGCGTGCGAGCAGGTGCAGGTACAGCAGCACCGCGGGCAGGCCGGCCTGCGCCATGAGCAGCAGGAACTCGTTGTGCGGATTGTGGGTCGGCGCCTTGCCGGTGCCCTCGACCTGGGCGCGGTAGGCCTCGGCGAAGCCGCCGAGGCCATGGCCGGCCAGCGGCCGTTCGCGCACCATCGCGAGGGTGTTGGAGAAGAACTCCAGCCGGCGCCCGATCGAGTTCGATTCGGTGGTCGGCGTGGCGAAGTCCCAGGAGCGCAGTTCGCTCAGCGTGAGGTCGACGCGCTGGCGCATCGACCCGGACGCCTGGTAGATCGCGACCGCGCCGACGCAGACGACCACGCTGGCCACGGCCAGCCCGCGCCAGCCCGCACGCAGGCCGAACACCAGCACCACGAACGCAGCGAGGACCAGGTAGCCGGTGCGCCCCTGCACCATGAACAGCACGTTCACCAGGGCGAGCAGGCAGGCGATCGCCCAGGCCGCGGCCAGCCAGCGCCGCCGCGCAGCCGAGGCTTCGAACGCATAGAGCCCGAACAGCAGCGTGGCCAGGGCCATCAGCAGCCCGTGGGTGATGTGCAGCTTGAACACGACTGCATTGCCGGGCATCGCGCGCAGCCAGCGCGCGGGCGGCAGCAGCCCGGCCGCGGCGGCATAGGACAGCGCCAGCGTGAGCAGCATCGCGGCGGCGAAGCCGGCCAGCGCGCGCGACCGGTGGCGCGGATCGAGCAGGAACCAGAGGAACACCGCGACCATCAGCAGGTCGGCGTACTTGCGCAGGAACTGGCGCTGGTCGCGGCCGAAGCCGTCGCCCCAGGCCAGGCTCAGCGCGAGCCAGCCGAACAGCAGCAGGGCCGCGAACGCCACCGGGCTGTCGACGAACAGGCGCAGCTTGCGCCGGTACTGCCCGCCGGCGAGCCAGCAGGCGGCCAGCAGCGCGAGGAACACGTTGGCCAGCGCGGTCGAGATCGGCGCGGCGAACGCCAGGCCGACCACGGCGTGGCGGCCCAGGTCGTCGATGCGGCCGGGCCAGCCGGGCGCCTGGCCCGGAACCCCGGCCAGCGCGGCCATGTCGTTCCTGCCGTTCCACTCGTTCACTTCACCGCCCATCCGATCAGCGACTTGCGCAACGAAGGCACGAGGTCCTTCAGCGCGGTGCCGGCCGACTGCAGCCGGGCAAGGCCGGTACGCCACCGGCGCGACTTCAGGAACTGCACGTCGATGCCGTGGAAGCCCGCCTCGGACAGCAGCAGCACCAGTTCGTCGCGCGTGAACTCGCGGTTGTGGCGCAGCGGATAGAACGACAGGCCGCGGTAGAGCACCGGCCGTGCATGGAGGTAGTGCTCTGCATAGTCGTAGGTGATGTTGCGGCCACGCAGCAGGCGGCTGCGGTTGCGGAAGGCGGCGACGTTCGGCACGTCCACCTCTACAAGCCCGCCAGGCACCAGCACCCGGTGCATCTCGCGCATCGCCGGCAGGTGCGAGTGGGTGAAGTGCTCGAGTACCTGGCAGCAGACCACGGCATCGAAGCCGGCGTCGTCGAAGGGCAGCGGGTCGACCTCGATGTTGCACGCCTCGAAGCCGATCGGCGGCGCACTGCGCCGATCCGGCCCGGCGATGCCGTAGGCCACCGGATAGCGCGCGCGCATGTCCTCGTGGTCGATGGCCTGGCAATGGTGGCCCAGGGCCGACAGCAGCGCGACCAGCATGCCATGGCCGGCACCGGCATCGAGCACCCGGGCGCGGCCCTGCAGGCGGAAGGCGATCTCGACGAAGCGGTCGACGCTGCCGCGGAAGACGTCCTCCAGGCCGGCGTCGTCCAGGTCGTAGAGCCGTCCCTCCGCGCGCAGCGACAGCGCGCGGGCGAACAGTTCAGCGCGCGACGCCGGCATGTCCCGGTTCCTCCATCGCCGCCGGCGCCACGCCCTGCGGGTCGTACTCGGGCACGAAGCCCGCGAGCCGGCGCTTGACCGCGCCGTCGTCCGCGCCGTCGGCCGTCACATCGCCGGTCGATCCCGCCTGCAGCGCGTCGAGCCAGCTGCGCAGCCGCTCCAGGAATCCGTCCGGCGCCTGCCGTGCCTGCGCGATGCGCAGCTTCGGGTGCGGGGTCGGCAGCGTCTGCTCGTCGTCGGCGAGCAGTTCCTCGAACAGCTTCTCGCCCGGCCGGAGGCCGCTGTAGACGATGCGGATCTCGTCCTCGCTGAAGCCGGACAGCCGGATCATCGAACGCGCGAGGTCGGCGATGCGCACCGGCTCGCCCATGTCGAGGACGAAGATCTCGCCACCCTTGCCCATCAGCCCGGCCTGCAGCACGAGCTGCGCCGCTTCCGGGATGGACATGAAGAAGCGCGTGATCTCCGGGTGCGTGACCGTGACCGGGCCGCCGGCGGCGATCTGGTCGCGGAAGCGCGGGATCACGCTGCCGGCACTGCCCAGCACGTTGCCGAAGCGCACCATCACGAAGCGCGTGCCGCTGGTGGTCTCCTGCAGCCGCTCGCACACGATCTCGGCCAGGCGCTTGGTGGCGCCCATCACGTTGGTCGGGTTGACCGCCTTGTCGGTGGACACCAGCACGAACTTCTCGACGCCGGCATCGATCGCCGCGCGCGCCACCGACCAGGTGCCGGCGACGTTGTTGAGCACCGCTTCCGCGCAGTTGTCGGTCTCCATCAGCGGCACGTGCTTGTAGGCGGCGGCATGCAGCACGACGGTGGGGCGGAAACGGGAAAGGACCTGGGCCATGCGCACCGGCGAACGCACGTCGCCGGCGATGGCGGCGACAGGAGTGCGCGCGTGCCCCTGGCCGGTGAACTCCTGTTCGACCTGGTAGAGCGCGAACTCCGAGGACTCGACCATCACCAGCAGGCGCGGCTCGAAGCGCGCGATCTGCCGGCACAGTTCGGAGCCGATGGATCCGCCGGCGCCGGTGACCATCACCACCCGGCCGGCGATCCAGCCCTTGAGTCCGTCGCCGTCGAGGACCACCGGGTCGCGCCCGAGCAGGTCGTCGAGTTCGACCGCGCGGATCTGCGACACCGTGACCTTGCCGCTGACCAGGTCGTCGAACGAGGGCACGGTCAGCACCTGCAGTCCCGCGGCTGTGGCGAGGTCGGCGGCGCGCTTGCGGTCGCGGTGGCTCGCCGAGGGCATCGCGATGATCGCGTGCGTGGCCGGCGCCGAGGGCAGCGCATCGCCGAGCATGTCGAGCGGCCCTAGCACCTTCACCCCGTGGATGGAGCGGCCGTGCCGGCCGGCGTTGTCGTCGAACAGCGCGGCGACCCGCCACTCGCCGCTGCGCGAGAACTCCTTGATCAGGCCGGCCGCCGCATCGCCAGCCCCCAGCACGTAGACCGACCGCGCCGCCCCGGAGCGCGCCTGGCGCCGCTCGCGCCAGATGCGGTAGAGCATCCGGCTGCCGCCCATCGCCATCGCCAGCAGCAGCGGGTCGAGGATCAGCACCGAGCGCGGCACGCCGGTCGGGCGTCCCTGCAGGGTCAGCACCATGGCCACCGCCATCGCCGCCACCAGCACCGCGAACACGATGCGCTGCACGTCGGCCACGCTGGCATAGCGCCAGATGCCGCGATAGAGCCCGAACAGCCAGAACACGGTGGCCTGCAGCGGCACCACCCAGAGCAGCGAGGCGAGCATCGCGCTGAAATGCGGCTCGGGCACTTCCAGGTTGAAGCGCAGCCAGAAGGCCGCGCACCAGGCGAAGCTGGCCGCGACCACGTCATGGACGAAGGCGAGCGCGGTGCGCGAACGGACGCTGACCTGCATCAGCCGGCGCCGGCGCCGGGGAGGCCAGGCCCGCTCATGCAGGGATCGGGGGGGCTGCCGGACGGAACGGACATGACCGGCACATGATACTACGGCGGGGGAGGGGCGACCCGCGTCCGGCGCTGCCAGCGGCGGTCCACCGCCGCCATCGCCGCCAGCAGCGCCGTGCCCCAGGCCCCGAGCAGCAGCGCCTGCCCGGCCGGCGGCAGCCACAGCGCGGCCAGCGCGGCCGCGGCGCCGGCGGCCATCAGCAGGTACTCGGCCAGCGCCGTGCGGCGGTGTCCCCAGCCCATCTGCACCAGCCGCTGGTAGTAGTGCTGCCGGTGTGCCTGCCAGAAGCGCTCGCCGCGCAGGATCCGGCGCAGCAGGGTGGTGGTCGCATCGGCGAAGAACGGCGCGAAGACCACGAAGGGAAACCACGCAGGGAAGTGGCCCCGCGCGATCCCCGCGGCACCCAGGGCCCCGGCGAGGAAGCCGAGCGGCACCGAACCGACATCGCCCAGGAAGATGCGCGCCGGGTGGAAATTGGCCTTCAGGAACACCGCGGCGGCGGCCGTGACCGCCAGCGCCAGCGAGGCCATCGACGCATCGCCGGCCAGCGCGAAGGCGGCTGCGTAGGTGCCGAAGCCGATCACCGCCATGCCGCCGGCCAGTCCGTCCGAGCCGTCCATGAAGTTGTAGAGGTTGATCGACCAGGCGATCAGGAACGCGGTGGCGGCCTGCAGCGGCAGCGCCATCGACGGCAACGCGAGCCCGACGAAGGCCACGGCGGCCGCCGCATGCAGGCCGAAGCGCAGCGCGATGGGCATGCCGCGCCAGTCGTCGGCGAAGGACAGCGCCGCCAGGGCCAGCACGCAGCCGGCGAGCACCGCCTGCGACGGCCAGTCCGCCAGGCAGGCCGCGAGCACGCCAGCGACCACCGCCAGGCCGCCGCTGCGCGGCACCGGCACCTGGTGCAGCGAGCGCTCGTTCGGGCGGTCCATCGGCAGCCGGGCGCGGCCGGGGCCGAGCAGCCATGCGAGCACTGCCGCCGCCGCCAGCAGTGCGAGCAGCGGGCCGGTCATCCCTTGCGCCACACCACCCGGTTCACGTAGTCGGTGTAGCCGAGGATGATGCGCAGCACCTTCTCGGACACCGCCGGCCGGTGGTAGTCGGCCACCGGTGCCAGCGTGCGTGCCGGGCTGCCGCCGGGCTCGCCGCGCGACTGGGTCTCGAGCACCTTCATGCCCTGCAGCACGCGGTCGGTGTCCAGGCCCACCATCATCACCGCCGCTTCCTCCATCGCCTCGGGGCGTTCATGCGCCTCGCGCAGGTTGAGCGCCGGGAAGTCGAGGATCGAGGACTCCTCGCTGATCGTGCCGCTGTCGGACAGCACGGCATGGGCGTTGCGCTGCAGCTTCACGTAGTCGAGGAAGCCGAACGGCGAATGCAGCTCGACCAGCGGGTCGAGCGTGGCCGCGCGCGCGGCGAGGCGGTTGCGGGTGCGCGGGTGGGTGCTGAAGATGATGCGCTGGCGGAACTTGCGGGCCAGCGCATCGAGCAGCGACGCGATGCGTTCGAGCGAGGGCAGCGGGTCGACGTTCTCCTCGCGATGCAGGCTGACCACGAAGTACTCGCGCGGGTGCAGCTCCAGCCGGGTGAGCACGTCGGAGGCCTCGATGCGCGGCAGGTAGTGGTGCAGCACCTCGTGCATCGGGCTGCCGGTCTTGATCACCCGGTCGGGCGGCAGGCCTTCGCGCAGCAGGTACTCGCGCGCGATGTCGCTGTAGGGCAGGTTGATGTCCGAGATGTGGTCGACGATGCGCCGGTTGAGTTCCTCCGGCACGCGTTCGTCGAAGCAGCGGTTGCCCGCCTCCATGTGGAACACCGGGATCTTGCGCCGCTTGCAGGCGATCGCCGACAGGCAGCTGTTGGTGTCGCCGAGGATCAGCACCGCGTCGGGCTTCTCGGCTTCGAGCACCGGGTCGACCCGCACCAGCGTCTGGCCGATGGTGTCGATGGCGGTCGAGCCGGGGGAGGCCGCCGCCAGGAAGTGGTCGGGCCGGCGGATGCCGAGTTCATCGAAGAACACGTCGTTCAGCGAATAGTCGTAGTTCTGGCCGGTATGCACCAGCACCAGCTCGGTGGCCTGGTCGAGCCGCGCCAGGACGCGCGACAGGCGGATCAGCTCCGGCCGCGTGCCGACGATCGCCATCACCTTCAGTTTCTTCATCACACCGCCTCGGGGTAGGTGTCCGGCGCCGCGGGATCGAAGATCTCGTGCGACCAGAACAGGGTGAACAGCTCGCCCTGCCCGGTGTTCCGGATGTCGTGGGTATGCAGCGTCGGCATGTCGATGTACACCGGTGCGTCGCCGCGCACCGCGAATGCATGCGCATTGGCGGTGAACAGGCGGCGCACCCGGATCGTCGCCTCGCCGCCGGCGACCAGGAAACGTTCGATCTTGCGCCGATGGAAGTGGTTACCGCGCACGATGCCCGGATGGGTGGTGGATGCGAAGCACTGGCCGCCGTGGCCGGTCTTCACCGCCTCGAACAGGTGGCCGCGGGCATCGCTGCGCAGTTCGATCCGGCCCGGGTAGTGCAGCGGGAAGCGGTACGAGCGCAGCGTGTTGAACAGGTCTACGTCGAAGTCGCCGTCGAACCGGGGCAGGGAGCCGTCGGCATAGGTGGCATGCATCGCCTGCAGCCGGGCGAGGGCCTCGCTCACCGGCATCCGGCGACCCGCCGGCGACAGCGCGCCCTCGGTGCGGGCCTCGATCGCATCGAGGATGTGGTCGCAGGCCGATTGCGCATGCAGCAGCTCGACCTCGCTGTCGACGATGATCCTCGGGGTTTCGCCGCTGGCGAGCTGGTGGCAGAAGGTGGCCACGGCCGAGTTGTAGAACGGGCGGCCGTGTTCGCCGAACAGGTGAGGGAAGCGGATGTCGGTGTAGGCGGCGCCGGCCGCGGCGGCCGATGCGGCCCATTCGCCGAGGATCGCGCCTGCCTGCCGCTTGGAGCGTCCGTAGGGCGTGAGCGAGGCGGCGGGCACCGCGTCGCGGTCGCGGCCATGGGTGGAGTTGGCGAACAGCAGGTGCAGCCGTCCGCTGCCCGGGCCTGCCGCCTGCAATGCGGCGACCAGCGTACGCGCCAGCATCGGATTGCCCGCTTCGACCTCCGCTTCGGGGCCACGGTTGACCCCGGCCAGGTGGGCCACCGCGTCGACGCCGGCGAGGGCCTCGCGCAGCCGGACCGGGTCCTCGAAGCCGGCGCGGTCGACCACCACCGGCGCCGGCCAGCCGCGCATGCGGATCGCGCAGCGCAGGTGCCAGCCGAGGAAGCCGGCACCGCCGGTGATCGCGATGCGCGGCCCTTGCGGCACCGGTGCGCTCATGACGGGTGGCTCACGGCCGGCCGCGCGGGACGGCACCCTGCTTCGCCACCGGGCGTGGGGCGGGCTTCGCCCGGGTCGCCTTGGCCGCCGGGGTGGGGACCGGGCCCGCAGCGAGTTCTGCCTGCACCTCGGGCAGCGTCAGCAGCAGCGCCTTCACCTGCGCCACGTCGAGCCGCTCGGTGTTGTGCGAGGTGTAGTCGTCGATCGCGGCTTCCTGCGTGTCGCCCTCGGTGAAGTACTTCGCATAATCGAGGCCGCGGCCGTCCATCGTCACGCGCCAGTAGTCGCGCATGTCCTGCGCGCGGCGCAGCTCCTCGCGGCTGGCCAGCGTCTCGTACAGCTTCTCGCCATGGCGCATGCCGATGCGCCGGATCTGCGGCTCGATGCCGAACAGCCCGCCCAGCGCCGTGGCCAGCACGTCGACCGTGCAGGCTGGCGACTTCTTGATGAAGATGTCGCCCGGGCGCGCGTTGCCGAAGGCGAACAGGATCAGGTCGATCGCGCCCGACAGCGGCAGCAGGAAGCGGGTCATCGCGCCTTCGGTGATGGTCAGCGGCTTGCCGGCGCGCATCTGCGACATGAACAGCGGGATCACCGAGCCGCGGGAACACATCACGTTGCCGTAGCGCACCGCGGCGACGGTGCAGCGGCTGCGCCCGCTCGCCAGCGCCTCTCGCGCGGCCGACTGCGCGACCTTCTCCATCAGCGCCTTGGTCATGCCCATCGCGTTGATCGGATACACCGCCTTGTCGGTGGACAGGCAGACCACCTTCTTCACGCCGTTGGCCACCGCCGACTCGACCACGTTGTGGCTGCCGATGATGTTGGTGTATACCGCCTGCATCGGGAAGAATTCGCAGGACGGCACCTGCTTCAGCGCGGCGGCGTGGAACACGTAGTCGGCACCGCGCATCGCGGCATCGACGCTGTCGCGGCTGCGTACGTCGCCGATGATGAACTGGATCGACGGGTCGGCCAGTTCGACGCGCATCAGCTCCTGCTTCAGCTCGTCGCGGCTGAAGATGCGGATCTGGCCCACCTTCATGCGGCGCAGCCGCTCGAGTACCGCCCGTCCGAACGAACCGGTGCCGCCGGTGATCAGGACGGTCTTGCCGCGCAAGGATTCAGCCATCGTGCAACAGGGCCTGCAGGTGAGGGAAGCGGTCGATTATTGGCGCTCAGCCGGGTTTGCGCAATTCGGCCATCCAGCGCTCGAGCTGCCGGAACGCCTGCTCGCGGTCGAACTGGGCGAGGTAGCAGGCCCGGGCGCGGGCGCCGATCGCCTCGCGCTCCGCTGCCGGCAGCGCCGCCATCTGCACCACGGCCCTGGCCAGCGCCTCGGGATCTTCGGCGTTGCAGGCGACACCGGCGCGGGCGCGGCGGATCACGTCCGCGCCTTCGCCGTTCAGCGCCGCGATCACCGGCCGGCCGCAGGCGAGGTAGGACTGGATCTTGCCCGGGATCGTCAGCGCGAAGATGGGCTCGTCGCGCAGCGTCACCAGCAGCGCGTCCACGCGCGCGAACAGGTTGGGCATGTCCGCCATCGGCAGCGCGCCGAGCAGGCGCACCGTGCGGCCGAGCCGGCGCCGCTCGATCTCTTCCTGCACCCAGCCGCGCATCCGGCCGTCGCCGGCGATCACCCAGTGGATGTCGCGCCGTTCGCGCAGCCGCTCGGCGGCGGCGAGGATGGTCGGGAAGTCCTGCGCCACGCCGATGTTCCCGGCGAACAGCACCTTGAAGCCCGCCGGCAGCACCGGCGTCAGCGGCGCGATGCCGTTGCCGCGCGAGGCGACCTCGCGATCGACCGGCCGGTACACCGACTCGGCCCAGCTCGGGAAGTAGCGCAGCTGCGCCGCGGTGACGCCCTGCCGTTCCAGCGGGCCGAAGAAGGCGCGCGACTGGGCGAGTACCCGGTCGCAGCGGCGGTAGATCCAGCGCGTGAGCGCCTCCACCGGTCCCAGTGCCCAGCGCGCGCGCAGCCCGCTGGCCGCGACCACGCTCTCCGGCCACAGGTCGAGCACCCAGAACAGGATCGGTGCGCCGGTCAGCGCGCGGCAGACCGTCGCCGGGATGCCCACGGTCACCGGCGAGGGCTCGAACACGAAGATCGCGTCGTAGCGCCCGTGGGCCCGCAGCGCGCCGATGGTCGAGGCCGCGAACGCGAACGACAGGTAGTTCAGTGCGAGGCGCCAGCCGGCCGCGCGGCCACGCGCCATCATCGGCACCCGGATCACCGATGCACCGAACAGGCGCTCGCGCCACGGACCGAACAGCGGACGGTAGCCGTCATGCCAGCGGCCGCCGGGATAGTTCGGCAGCCCGGTGAGCACGGTCACCTCGTGGCCGCGGGCGACCATGCCCTCCACCAGGTCGTTGATGCGGAAGTTCTCCGGGTGGAAGTACTGGGTGACGACCAGCAGCTTCATCCCAGCACCGAACGGTAGAGCGCGACCACGCGCTCGGTGAAGCGGTCCCAGGTGAACAGCGCGGCGCGCTCGCGGGTGCGGCGGGCGATCGATTCGCGCGGCTCCGGGTCCGCCAGCGCCTGTTCGATCGCCGCGCGCATCGAGTCGCTCGACATCGCATCGAAATAGCCGATCGCATCGCCCCCGAACTCCGGCATCGGCGCGACGTCCGAGGCGACCACCGGCACGCCATGGGCCATCGCCTCGAGCAGGATGTTCGGGCTGTTCTCGATCAGCGACGGGAACACGAACAGCCGTGCGGACGCATAGAGCGTCGACAGCTCGATGCCGCCCGCGCCCGGGATGATGCAGGTATCGCCGGCGATGCCGAGGGTCGCGGCCAGCGCGGCCACTTCGCGGTGGTAGTCGGCGTCCCAGGGCCGGCCGACCAGCACCAGCTGCAGCCCGGCGCGGCGCGCCGGCGCGAGCGCGGCGAACGCGCGCACCAGGCGCTCGAAGTTCTTGTAGCGATAGAAGTGCGACACGTAGAGCAGGTAGTCGCCGCGGATGCCCATCGATCCCAGCAGCCGCGCCCTCGCGGCCGGATCCTCGATGCCGGGCAGCACCTGCACCCCGTTCGGGATCACCTCGATCTTCGCGGCGTCGATGCCGCGGTCGACGAGCATCGCGCGGCAGGTCTCCGACAGCGCGATCACGCAGCGCGCACGCCGCGCCGAAGAGACGATCGTGCGCGCGAGCACGTCCAGGCGCAGGCGGGCCAGCAGGCGTGCCTCTGCCGCGCGCGCGTCGGGCGAGAACGGCGCGAGGTTGGAGACGCCGACGATGGACGGGATCGCCCCCGGGAAGCGCAGCGGCAGGTCGTGCGAGAAGGTGAGGTAGGCGCGCGCGCCGCTCGCCGCGAGCAGGGCCGGCAGGCGTGCGTTCTGCCAGGCGATCCGCCGCAGCGCGATGCCGGGCGCGTCGAAATGCAGTTCGTCGACCACGAGGTCGGCGCGGCCGTCGGCGAAGCCGAGCGCGCCGTCGGCATGCAGGATGTGCAGCCGCGTGTCGGGATCATGTTCGCGCACGCGGCCGAGGAAGGCGCGTGCGCGGGTGAGCTGCCCGCCGGTGCGCGCGGCCAGGAAGTCGAGCAGCAGGGTCGGTGGCTTCGCGGGGCTCATCGGGTGGAGGTCACGGGCAGAAGCGGCGGTGCCAGCGTTCGAACATCATGATCGCCCACAGCAGGTGTTCATGGTTGCGCGTACCCGCCACATGCTGCTCGAACGCGAGCCGCGCGGCGGCGCGGTCGATCCAGCCCGAGCGGACCAGGAACCCATCCTCGACCGACTCGCGCGCGTCGCCGCGCAGTTCGGCGCGCAGCCAGTCACGGATCGGCACGATGAAGCCAGCCTTCGGCCGGTCGATCAGCGCCTGCGGCAGGTGGCGCGCGAGCAGCAGGCGCAGCGCGCGCTTGCCGCCGGACGGATGCACCTTCAGCGACGCAGGCAGTGCCCGCGCGAACTCGACCACCCGCCAGTCGAGGAACGGGTTGCGCGCCTCCAGCGCATGGGCCATCGACGCGCGGTCGACCTTCACCAGGATGTCGGACTCGAGGTAGCTGCGCAGGTCGAGGTCCATCAGCCGCTGCGCCTGCGCGCCGGCCGGCACCTGGTGGTCGAGCAGGTCGCGCAGGAAGGCCGCGGCAGGCCCGCCGTCGGCATCGCGCGCGAACAGGGGCCGTGTGAGCAGCCGCAGCGGGCTGCGGAAGCGCGCATGCATGGCCGCCAGGTCGGCGGCCGACAGGGCGGACAGCGCCAGCGCCGCACGATGGCCGGGGACGTGCCGGGCGAGCGCGGACAACAGCCCCGCGAAGGGCGCTGCGCGCCGGCGCCAGGGCTCGAGCCGTCCGGCGAGCGGATAGTAGGGATAGCCGCCGAACAGTTCGTCGCCGCCGTCGCCCGACAGCGCGACCGTCACCTCGCGCCGTGCCAGGCCAGACACCAGCAGCGTCGGCAGGGCGGAGGAATCGGCGAACGGCTCGTCGTAGTGGCGGGTGAGTGCATCGACCGATGACAGCAGGTCGGACGGGCCGATCACCAGGCGTGTGTTCTGCACGCCGAGGTAGCCGGCCACCGCCTCGGCATGGACCGACTCGTCGTAGCGCGGATCGTCGAAGCCGATGGTGTAGGTGCGCACCGACTGCGAATGGCGGCGCATCAGCGCGACCACCAGGCTGGAATCGATGCCGCCGCTGAGGAAGGCCCCGACCGGCACGTCGCTGATCAGGCGCAGCGCGACGCTGGATTCGAGCAGGGATTCCAGGGCATCGAGCCGTGCGGTCTCGCCAGATGGCCCGTCGTCCGATGCGCCCGCCGGCGGCACGCGGGCGAGCGGCGGGTCCGGCTGCAGCGACCACCAGCGGCTGACGGTGCCGGCCCCCGCCGCGTCCACCGCCAGCATGCAGCCGGCGCCGAGCCGCTGCACCTCCTCGAAGATCGACGCTTCGCCCGCGACATAGCCGAGGTCGAGGTAGCGCTCGGTGGCGCTGCGCGACAGCGTGAACGACAGGTCGCCGAAGGCGAGCAGCGCCTGCGGCGTCGAGCCGAACACCAGCCGCTGGCGGTCGAGGCGGTAGTAGAGCGGCTTCACCCCGAGGCGGTCGCGCACCAGGAACAGGCGGCGCCGGCGCGCGTCCCACAGCGCGAAGGCGAACATGCCGTTGAAGCGCTGCAGGCAGGTCGGCCCCCACTGCGCCCAGGCGGCGAGGATCACCTCGGTGTCGGAGTCCGACGTGAAGGCATGGCCGTGGCGGACGAGCTCGGCGCGCACGTCGCGGTAGTTGTAGACCTCGCCGTTGAAGGTGATGCTCAGCGCGGCGGCGGCGTGGTGCATCGGCTGGTGGCCGCGCGGCGACAGGTCGAGCACCGACAGGCGCCGGTGCGCGAGGCCGACCGGCCCGTCGATCCACAGGCCCGCATCGTCGGGACCGCGATGCAGGAGGCTGTCGCGCGCTCGGGAGAGCGCCGCCGCGTCGATCGCGGCGCCGTGGAACTCCATGCGCCCGGCGATGCCGCACATCGTCGCTGCGGCCGGTCAGCGTGTCGCCGTGACCGGCAGGCCGATGCGCCGGCCGCCGATCCGCCGGATGTCGGAGCATCCGGCCTCACGCAGCCAGCGTTCGACCGTGGGCCAGGTCTGCGGCTGGTCGTAGGCGGGCGCGAACCAGTCGAAGGTATCGAGCAGTGCCCATTCGTCGCGCTGCTCGGGCGTGAGCGGCAGGATGCCCTTGTAGTTGGCCACCGGCACCAGCTTGCGCAGGTAGGGTCCCAGCAGCGGCACCGCTGCGCAGGCATCGCTCACCTTGAGCATCGGCGGCACCCAGCGCTGCAGCAGGCGGAACAGACGGTCCTGCGGCATGCGCGTGGTCAGGGCGCGCAGCGGGTAGCGCGGCGTCATGAACGCGGTCGGCTTGTGCTCGTAGATCCAGCAGGCGAGCCGGCCGCCGGGCCTGAGCATCGGTGGCAGCGCCTTCACCGCCCGTTCGACGTCCGGGGTGTGCTGCAGCACGCCGATCGAGTAGACGAAGTCGAAGGATGCCGGCGGGAACGGCAGGTCGTAGATGCTCGCCTGCACGACGGTCAGCCGGGGATGCGGACCGAGGTTGGCCTGGCAGGCATCGACCGCGCTCGACAGGTCGACCGCCACCACTTCCGCGCCGGCATCGAGTGCGATCTGCGCAAAACGCCCGGCCCCGCAGCCGGCGTCGAGCACGCGCTTGCCGGCAAGGTTGCCGAGGTCCCAGCCGGTCACCAGCCGGAAGCGGTCGCGCGAGATGGTCGTGCCGTTGTAGCGGTCGAGCTGGGTGCGGCTGAAGGTGTTCCACTGCATGCCGAAGTTGGACGCGTACACGTCGTCGGGCACGAAGCGCGCGACGCCGCCCTTCACCGCGTAGCGTCGGCCGGACGGGGATACCAGCGCCCCCGGCTCGCCGGCGGCGGCCGGTTCGACGAACTGCAGGGGCTCGCCGGTACCTGGGCAGATGAAGATCGGTTCGATCGCGGTCGGAAACGGAAGGAAGGGGGCTGCAGGGGAAAAAGAGGAAGAAGCGGAAGGCGGCGGCATGCCGGGCATCAACGCCCGGCCGGCTTCTGCGCTTCCACGAACAACGTCTCGTCCGGCCGATTATCCAGCAGCGACAGATCGGGTGCACGTCCCTCGCGCCATGCCCTGCGTTCGACCGCGGTGAAGCCCGCGGCTTCGAGCGCGTCGCGCAGGAGATCGAAGTCGTACATGTACTTGTGCCGGGCCAGGAAGCTCGACCGGTCCTCGACGAAGAAGTACTGCTCGAGCATCTCCCGCGCCTGGCCGCGCCGGTAGCACTCGACCGCGTAGGCAAGGTCCGGCACGCAGACCCGCACCAGGCCGCCCGGCTTCAGGATGCGCAGCGATTCGCGCATCAGCACGACGGCTTCGTCGCGGAACAGGTGCTCGACGAAATGCGAGGAATAGACGACGTCGACGCTGTCGTCGTCGAAGGGCAGGCTGTGCGCGAGATCGTGGTGCACGAAGCGGTTGCCGGACAGCAGGCCGATGTACTGCTCGCGCGTGTAGTAGCGGTTCGAGCCGGACAACCGGTAGGCGATCGGCAGCAGCGCGCGCGGCAGGTTGGCCAGCACCGCGTTCAGGCTGGCATCGACGTTGATCCAGCCGGGGGCGACCGCGAGGCCGCAGCCGAGGTTCACCTTCACCCGGCCGTCCACCGGGTCGCACGTGGTGCGTACGCGCCGGCCGCGGCGCAGCCGGCCGAGCATCAGTGTCGCGGTATCGATCAGCCAGCGCATCATGGTGTCGGCGGCGTTCCTTCGGGGGACATCGGATGCATCAGCATCATGCCGTCGCGCACGGCATAGCGGGCGCCGCATCCGGCGCACTGCAGGATTTCCGGCCCGCAGCCTTGCAGGTCCGGATGGTGGCATGCCGGGCAGCGCAGCAGGGGCAACAGGTCGAGCGCGCGATTGCGCGCACCCTGCGACAGCAGCCGGCGCAGTCCGGCCAGCACGTGCTGGCGCAGGCCGGTCGCGCCGGCCTCGTGCGGCGCCGTCCCGCCGCCTGCGATGCCAGCCGATTCGTCCGGATCGAACTGTACGTCATCGTCGAGCACCTCGTAGTCGATCCGGCCCCGCCAGTAGTGGCGGACATGGAAGTCGAACGGATGGTTCGGGATCGTCTCGCCTGCGATCCAGCGCTTCGCGCGCGGCTCGTACAGTTCGACCAGGGTCGGGTCGGTGCGCCAGCCCGGCTTGCGCCGGATCAGCAGGCGGCCGTCGCGCACGGTGATCTCCAGCCGATGGTCGCGGTAGGGATTGACCCGCTCCATGAAGGCATCCGGCACCTCGATGTAGCCGGCGCGTGCGACGCGCTGCAGCTCGCCGAGGAAGCGCGCCGGCTCGGTCGAGTGTTCGAGCACGTGCGAGGCGATCACGAAGTCGAACGCCTGGTCGCGGAACGGCAGGTTCTCGACGAAGCCGAGCACGGTAGGCCGGTCGGCCACCAGCGGCACCCAGTGCCGCTCGCGTGTCGCTTCGTAGGCGTCGAGCAGCACGTTCGCGCGCGCATACGGATTTCCGCCGGAGCCCACTTCAAGCACCAGCGCATCGCGCGGCACCGGGCAGTGGAGCCGGCGCAGCGACCATGCGAGGCGGTCGCGGCCGAATCGGCGCAGCAGGCGCATCGGTGCGGATTCCGGCGCGCCGATCATCGCGCCGCCTCGTCGCGCCAGCCTTCGACCCAGTCGACGAGCTCACGCATGCGCGACACCACGTCGTGGCCGTCGTCGCGCACCCGCCGTGCACCCGCCGCCGCCACCGTGCCGCGCAGCACATCGTCGGCGAGGTAGCGCTTCAATTGCGCCACCAGGCTGCCGGCATCGGTGAAGTAGTCCGCCTCGACGCCCGGCGTGTACATCGACGCCAGGTCGTCGGAATGCTCCGACAGCATCATCGTCCCGCTGGCCGGGATCTCGAAGCAGCGCCGGGTATAGGTATCGCGGTTGAGTTTCGAGAGGAAGCACAGCGCGATCTTCGCACCGCAGAGCGCCTTGTTGTAGTCCTCCCCCCAGACCAGGCGCACCGGCGCCAGGTGGCGCAGCGATGGCGATCGGGCAAGCACCGGATCCCAGTCGTATCCGGGGCCGAACAGGCGCAGGTCGATGCCGGCGTCGACCACCGCCTCGAGCAGGGCGGTGCGCTGGTCGGCCTCGTGGTGGCCGACGAACACCACGTCGCAGCCGTAGGCCGCGCGGTCGGCGGCATCGAGCGCCACCGGATGGTTGCGCCGCGGCATGTACCAGCTGCGCAGCAGGCGCACCCGGCGCGCGCCCGCAGCCTGCAGTTCGGGCAGGTTGTGCGCGCGGTAGGCGAGCACGGCATCGTAGTGCGGCACGCCGGCGAGGAAGTGCCGCCAGAACGAGGCTGGCTGGCCGGGGGCGAACGGGTCGTCGTTGTTGTAGCCGAGCACGATCGGCGCCGGGGCGCCGGGGCGCGGCGGCCGGCGCAGCGCGTCGAGGGTGGACGGCAGCAGGTGCGTGCCGCGGTAGACGAACACCAGCGCCGGCTCGAAGCGCCTGGCCAGCGCGACCAGGTCGCGGTTCAGCCGGCCGATGGCCGGCCCCGCCAGGAAGCGGTTCTGGGCACGTGCGGCGAGCGAGCCGAACAGGCCGGTGGCGCTGAAGTAGCGGTGCCACGCGAACGACTCGACCTCGTGGCCGAGCGCGACGAAGGCCTCGAACACGGCCTGTTCGTGCAGTTCGCTATGCCAGTCGCCGGCGACGATGATGCGCATCCGTTCCGTGTCCTCAGTTGCGTTCGTTGCGCGTGCGTGCTTCGCCGAGCCGCGGCGTATGGCCCAGCCGGCCCTTGATCCAGCGGATCAGTGCCTCGCTGCGCCGGGTCCCGAGCACCAGCAGCGACAGGAAGTAGAGCGGGAACAGCGGCGAGCGCCAGAATCCCATGCGTGCGAGACCGATGCTGTAGCGCACGAACACAGCGAGCGGCTTGTCGGCCTGGATCGACAGGATCGGGTAGGCATAGTTGGCGATGTCGGTCACGATGCGTCGATGCACGGGAATCCCCTCGACCTGTTCGACATGGCGCGCGATGTCGACCATGCCCTGCATGAAGTGCAGGGAGGATTCCGGCGTGTGTTCCTTCGGCACGAACTTGCCGCGCTCGGCCTCGGCATTGCCGAAGTCGGGGACGCCGCCGTTGCGGTACAGGGTCAGCACCTGCGGCGTGAACACCACCGGGCGGTGCGCGGCGATGCGGCCGACCAGGTAGAGCTGGTAGAGCAGGATGCCGTCGAAGCGGTCGGTGGCCGCGGCCAGGGCATCCGCCCGGTGAAGCACCATGCCCGGGATCACCACCGATCGGCGGAACGCGACGGCCACCGCATCGGCGCCGGGTGCGTAGGTACGCTCGTCCGGGAAGTAGCGGAAGGTCTGGTCGATGTTGTCCGGCGTGCCGTTGAACGCCGCATAGCTGCGCACCAGCACGCCAAGCCCGGGATGCCGGCCGATCACGTCGGCCACATGCGCCAGCGTACCCTCGCACATCAGGTCGTCGTTGCCCATGAACAGGCAGTAGTCGCCGGTGGCCGACGCGATCAGCGCACGCAGGTTGCCGTCGTAGCCGAGGTTGCGTTCGTTCTCGATGTAGCGGATGCGACCGGGGTGGCGCCGCTGGTAGTCCTCGACCACCGCGCGTATCGCGTCGCGCTCGGGCGATCCGTCCTCGCGCAGCAGCACGTCGTAGTCGTCGAACGCCTGGCCGAGCACGGTGTCGAGCAGCGCCGGCAGCACCGGCGCGCGGTTGTAGCAGGGAATGCAGACGGTGATCAGCGGCATCGGGCGTGTCTGGTTTGTCGGAGGGGTGGATGTGCCGGTCGCATCGATGGCATCACGCAAGGGGCGCGAAGTCGCGCGCGAGATTGTCGCTGGCGATGGCGAGCACCAGCAGGGCATACAGCCGAGCGCCGTTGGCGCGGCCGGCATGCAGGCCGTCGAGCAGCGCGCGCAGTTCCCGCCGTTCGACCGGCGCCGGCAACTTCGGCGACCAGCGCTCGAACAGCCGTTCGCCGTCGGCGCGCATCCAGTCGTCGAGCGGGATCGAGAAACCCTGCTTGTGCGAGAAGTCCGCCCCGGCAGGCAGAAGCCGGCGCGCCAGTTCGTGCTGCACCAGGCGCGTGCCGGCCGGCCCGGCCTTGAGGGCCTCGGGCACGTCGCGGAAGGCGAACTCGACCAGCCGGTAGTCGAGCATCGGCGAGCGCAGTTCCAGCGCATGGGCCATGCTCGCGCGGTCGACCTTCACCAGGAAGTCGTCCGGCAGGATCGATCCGAAATGGGTGCGGGTCATCGCGTCGATCATCCCGCTGCCGGTGTCCGACAGCGCGAGCAGGCCTGCCTCGGGTTCGAGCAGGCCGCCTGCATCGGGTGCCGAGGCACGGAGCGAAGCCAGCGCATCCGGCGCCAGGATGCGCCGGCGCAGCGCCGCGTCGAAGTAGGGCGAGCCCCAGACGATTGCCTCGCCGGCACCGCCGCGCAGCGCGGCGAGCCGGTTGCGACCGCGCACGCCGGCGGGCAGCGCTGCCGCCAGGCCGGCCAGCGCGCGCAGCACCGGCCGTGGCACGCGGCCGATGCGCCGGTGGTCGCGCAGCGCCTGCGCATAGTCGCCGTAGCCGCCGAACAGCTCGTCGCCGCCATCGCCGCCGAGCGCGACGGTCACCTCGGTGCGCGCCAGCCCGCACACCAGCCACGAGGGAATCAGCGATGAATCGGCGAGCGGCTCGTCGATCAGCGGCTGCAGCCGCTCGAGCAGGCCGAGCGAGGGCGCGTCCACGGTCAGCTCGTGGTGCTCGGTGTCGAAATGCCGGGCGACCTGCGCCGCCCGTCCGGCCTCGTCGAGCGCCGATCCAGGCTGGCCGAAGGTGAAGGTGCGGATGCGGCCGTTGCCGCTGCGTGCCGCCAGCGCGGCGATGAGGCTGGAATCGAGCCCGCCCGACAGCAGCACGCCGGTCGGCACGTCGCTCACCAGCCGCAGGCGCACGCTGTCCTCGAGCAGGGCCTGCGCATGGTCGGCTGCATCCTGCACGGTCATGCCGGCGATCGGCCGGTGCGCAGGCAGCGTCCAGTAGCGTTCGACCACCAGCCGCCCGCTGCGCAGGTCGAGCGTCGCATGGTGCCCCGGAGGCAGCTTGCGCACGCCCTGCGCGATGCAGTGCGCGCCCGGCACGTAGCCCAGCGCCAGGTAGTGGTTGAGCGCGCGCAGGTCGAGGGCATGCGGACCGGGCAGCGCCTTCAGCTCGGATGCGAACGACAGCCCGGCCTGGTCGCTGCGGTAGTACAGCGGCTTCTTGCCGACGCGGTCGCGCACCAGGTGCAGCCGCGGCGGCGAGCCGGCATCGCCGCCGTCGTGGATCGCGAACGCGAACATGCCGTTCAGCCGCTGCACGCAGTCGATGCCCCAGGCGCGCCAGGCCGCCAGCAGCACCTCGGTGTCGCTGCGTGTGCGGAACGCATGGCCGAGTGCGGCCAGTTCGGTGCGCAGCGCTTCGAAGTTGTAGATCTCGCCGTTGAACACGATCGCCAGCCGGCCGTCGGCGTCGAGCATCGGCTGGTGTCCGCCGGCGGAAAGGTCGATCACCGACAGCCGCCGATGGGTCAGCACGACCCGCCCGTCCGGCGATTGCCACAGCCCGGCATCGTCCGGGCCGCGATGGGCGAGGCGGTCGCGTGCCGCGGCCAGGCGCCGCAGGTCCAGCGGCTCGCCGAAGGTGACCGCACCGTGTATCCCGCACATCTCAGGCCACCAGTCCCAGCCGGCGGAAGAGGTCGCCGAACCGGTGGTCCCAGGTATGGTCGCGCAGCGCGCGTGCGCGCCCGGCCCTGGCCATCTCCTCGCGCCGCTCGTCGTCGGCGAGCAGGGCGCGCGCGCGCTCGACGCACTCGTCCGCGTCGCGGTAGGTGGCGATCTCGCGGCCGATCTCGTACAGGCCGGCGAGGTCCGGGTTGTCATGGGTCAGGTAGGCGCTGCCCGACATGGGCGCATCGAAATCGCGCAGCTTCAGTGCATGGAAGCCGGTGCAGTGGCCGATGGTGCCGATGCCCAGGATCACCTTCGACTGGACGAACAGCCGGATCATCGCGTCGTTGTCGATGCGCCCGCCTTCCCAGCCGCTGCCGAAGGCCGCGACCCGCATGCCGGCGCGGCGCAGCGCGCGCACGGTGCGCTCGCGGATGCCGTAGCAGCCGCCGACGAAGGAGATGTCGTGCAGTTTCGGCAGCCCGGGGATCGGATGGAAGATGTCCGGGTCGCTCGCTTCCGGGAAGTAGAGTGCCGGACAGCCCTCGGCCTGGTACCAGTGCACGCACTCCGGCGCCGCGGTGAGCGCGAGGTCGATGTGGCCGACCAGGCCGAGCGTCCCCGACCAGCCGAACGGTTCGCGGCGGCCGCGGAACTGGTGCCGGTCGTCCAGCGACAGGTTGACCACGCAGGCGCCCATGCGGCGCGCCGCGTCGAAGGCGGACGGGTCGATCAGCGTGGCCCAGCTCTGGGCCAGCACGATGTCCGGCCGCCGGCCCGCGGCCTCCATCCCGGACAGCAGTTCGAGCAGCCGGTCGCGGCTGGCTGCGCGCCGCACCTCGGGTGCGCGGGCATCGTTGTGGCCGTAGGCACCGTCGGCGCGGGTGAACAGCACGAGGTCCGAGCGGCGCTCGAGCGCCTGGATGAAGCCGCTGCGGTCCTGCGCTTCATCGGTGCCGATGAACAGGATGCGTGGCCGCTGCCCACCGAGGTCCAGCCCTGGCAGCGGCGGCGACAAGGCCGGCCGCCCCGCATAGTGCCGTTCCAGCCGCCGGTAGCCAGCGACGGTGGTGCGCGCGCGCCAGGCCGCGTTGACCGTGTTCGCGACCGGCACGGCGCGGAGCGCGTCCTTCGCGCGGATCGCCCATTCAGCGAGCGGCTTCACGGCCGGTCAATCCTGCTCGAACGTGGTCTCGTAGCGCGCCTGCAGCGCCGGGTCCTGGTCGGACTTGAGCAGCAGGCAGTTGCCGATCGCCAAGGCATCGATGTCCGTGCCCATGAGGCAGCGGAACGCATCTTCGGGCGTGTTGACGATCGGCTCACCGCGCACGTTGAAGCTGGTGTTGACCACCACCGGGCAGCCGGTGCGCGCCTTGAACGCAGAGATCAGCGCGTGGTAGCGCGGATTGGTGCCAGCGTGCACGGTCTGGATGCGCGCGGAGTAGTCGACATGGGTCGCCGCCGGGATCTCCGAACGCACCACGTTCAGCTTCTCGATGCCGAACAGGGCCGACTCGGCCGCGGTCATCTCGCGCCGCCGTCCGGCGGCGACGTCCGCCACGATCAGCATGTACGGGCTGGGTCGGTCCAGGTCGAACCATTCGGAGACATCCTCGGCCAGCACCGACGGCGCAAAGGGTCGGAACGACTCGCGGAACTTCACCTTCAGGTTCAGCACCGACTGCATCTTCGGCGAGCGCGCATCGCCGATGATCGACCGTGCGCCCAGCGCGCGCGGCCCGAACTCCATCCGTCCCTGGAACCATCCGATCGCCTTTTCCCCGGCGAGCAGCCCGGCGGTGGCCTCGGTCAGTCCAGTTTCGTCGAGCACCTGCATCCGTGCGCCCATGGCCTGCAGCCGCCGTTCGATGTCGGCCTGCGCGTACTCCGGCCCCAGGAAGGCGCCCTGCATCCGGTCCTCGCCATCGGCGCGCGGCGGCCTTGGTTGTCCGAGGTGCAAGTGCCATGCGGCCAGCGCAGCGCCAAGTGCGCCGCCGGCATCGCCGGCTGCGGGCTGGATCCACACCTGGTCGAAGTGCCCGTCACGCAGCACCTTGCCGTTGGCGACGCAGTTCAGTGCGACGCCGCCGGCGAGGCAGAGGTTGCGGTGGCCGGTCTCCGCAGCCACCGACCGGGACAGCCTGATCATCACCTCGTCGGTCACGGCCTGGATCGACGCCGCGAGATCCATCTCGCGCTGTGTGAGCAGGCTCTCGGGCGTGCGCGGCGGCCCGTCGAACAACTGGTGGAAGCGGTCGTTGGTCATCGTCAGCCCTGTGCAGTAGTTGAAGTACTGCATGTCGAGCCGGAAGCTGCCGTCGGGCTTGAGGTCGATCAGGTGGTCGAGGATGCGCTGCGCATACCTGGGCTGCCCGTAGGGCGCGAGGCCCATCACCTTGTACTCCCCGGAGTTGACCCGGAAACCAGTGTAGTAGGTGAATGCCGAGTACAGCAGGCCGATCGAATGGGGGAAATGGATCTCTCGGGTGATCGACAGGTTCGCGCCTTCGCCGTGCGCGAGCGACGTGGTCGCCCATTCGCCGACTCCGTCGAGCGTGAGCACGGCGGCACGGTCGAACGGCGAGGCATAGAATGCGCTGGCGGCATGGCTGAGATGGTGTTCGCTGAACAGCAGCCGCTGCGACCAGTCCACGCCGGGATCGAGCGTGCGCAATTCGTCGAGCAGCAGTTTCTTCAGGTAGAGCTTCTCGCGCAGCCAGACCGGCATCGCCATCCGGAACGACTCGAAGCCGCGTGGCGCGAACGCGAGGTAGGTCTCGAGCAGGCGCTCGAACTTCAGGAACGGCTTGTCGTAGAACGCAACATGGTCGATGTCGCCGGGCGCGATGCCGGCAGACCCCAGGCACCAGGCGATCGCCGAGCGCGGGAAGCGGGCGTCGTGCTTGCGCCGGGTGAAGCGTTCCTCCTGCGCCGCCGCGGCGATGCAGCCGTCCTCGACGAGCGCGGCTGCACTGTCGTGGTAGAACGCGGAGAGGCCGAGCACGCGCAACGCGTCTGCCTCAGAACAGGGTGTAGATGAACGGGGCGATCGCCGAACCTTTGGCCAGGACGAGCAGGCCGCCGACCAGCACCATCACGACCATCACCGGCAGCAGCCAGTATTTCCGCCGCGCGCGCATGTACCGCCAGAGTTCGCGAAAGATCGACATGGGTCAGAACGTGTTCTTCAACGAGTCGGCGGCAGGGCCAGGCGGCGTGCGCTCGATCCAGTAGGTGCCGCTGCCACCGCGGTCGAGCTTCATCCGCAGCAGGTCCTTGCCGAAGAGCCTGAGGAGGAGGCCGGTCGGCAGGACGGCCAGCACGTAAACCAGGAACAGCATGACCGGGCTGACGATCCGATGCAGGACCAGCCCGAAGGCCTGCCAGCCTGCGGCGGGCCTGGACAGCAGCGTCGGCGCGAACGCAGCGGCGAGTGCAAAGGCGGTGGCGAGCGCCGCCGACCAGAGGCGCAGGTCGCGCCCCCAGAGCAGCGGCCAGAGCGCGATCACGCCGAAGACTACCGCGAAGACGATGCCGAACGATCGTCCGGAGGCCGGTGGGAGGGTTTCGGAGTCGTCGTTGCTCAGCGGTGCCGTCGGTTTCGCCATGGGACTGGATTATAGACGCTCGCGCATCGCTGCCGCGAGAATCTCCGCCACATAGCGGGCTGCCGTCGGAGTGAAGTGGTTCTCGTCGGCAGTGAAGAAGAACGGCGTGAAGTTGCCCTCGGCCAGCCGTGCCTCGAAGCCCGCGCGCATGTGCGCGGCAGGGTCGATCAGCGGTGTGTCCAGCCGTGCCGCGAGGGCCTGCAGCCGCTGCCTCGGGTCGATCGTGGCGCAGCTGAAATCCAGGTTCAGATGGTTGTAGTGCGGGTGTGCGCCGCCCGGGTCGATGTCGAACATCAGTGGCGAGACCAGGATCGCGAAACGTGCGCCCGCGCTGCGCGAGGCCCGGGCCATCGCCTCGACCCGCTGCTCGAAGGCCTTCCACTCGCGCTCTGCCTCGTCCTTCAGCGCCCGGCTGCCGTACGTCCAGGTGTACGGACCCAGTGCGTCCAGCCCGCGCGACTCGCAGCTGCCCGAGGTGTTGCGAGCGAGCTGGCCGCCATAGTGCTGCACCACGCGCAGGAATACCGAGCGGTTCAGGTGTTCATAGCGCCACCGGGCCAGCGTGTTGAACCAGGTCGTCCCGGCCACGCCTTCGGCAGAGGCGCGCTGGATCGACGCCCGGTCATACGGGTTCACGTCGTTCAGGTTGAACTGATAGAGCACCAGGTCGAGGTCGATCGGTCCTGCCGAAAGCGCATCTTCGAGTCGCGCCAGGGAATCCGCCGCACTGGCCGCGTACGCGGCCAGTGCGAACAGCGTGATCGGCCGGTCGCTGCCGACGTTGTACTGGCGCGCCGCCTGCACCCACCAGATATCCTCGTAGTCGGTGCCGTAGCCCTGGCTGATCGAGTCGCCAAGCACGATCCCGACCCTCTTCGACAGGTCGGGAAGATGGCCCGGTGACGGGACGCGCAGCGGGAATTCACCGAGTGGCGCGCGCCAGACCTTGCGCCCGAGCGTCCGCGAATCCGAGTGCACATGCCCCTCGAATTCCGGAAAGGCCAGGCGCGACACCACTTCCGCGGTGCCGAGCATGGCGACCAGCACCAGCAGATTGACAAGGACGATCCGGACCACTTTCATCCTGCAGGCTCCCCGTCAGGTGGCGCGATGACCGGCGCGGCCCAGCGTCCGCGCGCGGGTCAGCAGACGCACGGCACGGTCGCCGGAAGCGTACAGCACGTCCTTGTGGTGCAGCGCCGCGTCGGCCACGTCCGGGCATTCGACCAGGCGGCCGGGTGCCTCGGCGGCAAACGCACGATAGCCCGTGTCCTGCAGCCGCCGGGCGAGGCTGGCCGCGCGCGGCGACCCGGTCTCGAGCAGAAGGGTCGGGTGTGCCGAGCGCAACAGCTGCGCGGCGCCGTCGAGCACCTCGGTCTCATAGTTCTCGGCGTCGATCTTGATGAACCCGGGCACGAGCCCGCGTGCTGCAGCGAGGCCGTCCAGGGTCTGCACCTGAACCTGCACCTGCGCAGGCGGCGTCGTGCCGCTGCCGTCCGCCTGTGGGCCGAGCCGCCCGTCCGGTGCCAGCGTGTTCCAGGCGCTGAACTTCAGGCCATAGTCGCGGATGGTCAGCATGCCCTCGGCATCGCCGGCCGCGGCATTGATCGCGACCACGCCGGCGAGCCCGGCGACGTTGCGCGCGAGCAGTGCATGGGTCGACGGCGTCGGCTCGAACGAGAACACCCGTCCCTGCGGCCCGGCCAGTGCAGCGAACAGCAGGCTGAAGTAGCCGAAGTGCGCGCCGACGTCGAGCACTGTATCGCCCGGCTCGAGCGCGCACAGCGCCATCCAGGTGACAACGTCGTCGAACAGTCCGTAGCCGTGCAACTGCTCGGAGATCACCTCGGGCAGCATCACGGTCATCGATCCGCCGAAGAAAAGGGGCACGTTTCGCGCGACCGGCTCCTTCCCGCGGCGCGCCATCCGGCGCTCGATGAAGCGCCGCGGTCCCGGATCGAACAGTTTGCGCCAGGGCGCCTGACCCAGGCGCGCGATCGCCCGGAAGTAGGCGTCGGCGATGCGCAACTGCATCGGCGAAGGCGCCGTGGCCGGGTGCGCGGCAGCGTCCTGCATCGTGGGGTATTCCATCAGTGTGTCATTCCGGTCTGGTCGACGCAGCCGGACGCGTGAACGCGAACATGCCGAGCCCGCTGTCGGCCCCGCTGCGATGTTCCCCGATTTCGGCGCTGCGCGGGTCGACGCCCTCCACGAATCGGCCGGAGGCATCGACCATCGAGAACGCGGCGAGCGACAGTCCATCGAACATCCGCAGCACCACGTTCGGATCGAACACGCGCTGGCCGTTGAACTGCACGCGGGCGCGGCCGATCGGTATCGACACCAGCGCATGGCCCCCGGGCGCCAGCACGCGCACGATCTCGCGCGCGGCCTTCTCCGATCCGTACGGGTCGAGCGGGTCGCCATAGCGGCCCAGCCCGATGTGTTCGATCACATGCAGGCAGGACAGCGACTGCACGCTGGCGTCCTCGAACGGCAGGGCAAGGATCGAACCGTTCACCCCCTCGTAGTCCGGGATGGCGAGCTGCAGCGGCCGGATGTCGACGAAGGTGACCCGGGTCAGCGCGGTGAGCATGCCGACATACAGCGTGTCGCTGCCGATGTCGACGTGGCTGGCCGGACGCCGCGCGGCGATGCGGCGTGCCGCCCACACCGCCTGGTGGAAGTAGTGGGCATCGATGCCGGTGGTGGTGCTGCGGTCGAACAGGCAGGGCCAGGCATCGGCCAGCGGTGCGTCGCCGCCGAGGGCGCGGAAGCGCGCACGCTCGCGCAGGAAGGTGGCATAGCGCGCCAGCGTGGACGGACGCGGCCGCGCGCGCAGCGGCGACAGCGCGCGCGACAGGGCCAGCGCCAGCCGCTTCGCCTGCGGGCGCTGCTTGATCCATTGCCTGGCGTGTGCACGCAGGGTCTGCATGTCAGGCGGCCCGCGCAGCGGCCGGTGCGGACAGGTGGCGCGCCGCGTCGTAGACGTTGTCGAACAGCAGCTCGCCGCTGTCGTCCCGACCCACCGCTGCCAGGGCACCGGTGCCCTGGCTGGCCCGGTGCCAGGCCTGCTGCAGCGGGCGCACCGCCCAGGCCGGCAGGTGGTCCTTCAGCCACCATTGCAGGCGGCGCAGCTGCAGGCGCCGCGCGATCGTCCGCCCGCCATCGGGCTGGCTGGCGATGAACGCCTGTACCGCGGCGCATCCCTGTTCGCGCGCCGGCGAGGGATACAGCATTGCCTGCCGGTAGCAGTATTCGGCATAGGGTCCGGGCTGCAGCACGTCGGCGATCGACAGGCCGCGGCCCAGGCGGTTGAGAGCCTTCACCGCCGAGTCGAGGATCGCGCTCGCGGTGAACGGAAACGCCATCAGTCCGGGCAGGAACGGCTCGTCCTTGTACTCCTGCATGTAGGCCAGGGACGCCGCGCCCAGCGGGTCGAGCTGCGCGGTGCCGCCGGTGCTGCTGCCCGACACGCCGCCGACGCCGACCACCCGGTTCAGCACGTGCACCTTCCCGGACAGCGCCGCCAGCAGGAAGCCGGCGTAGATGTCCGGGCAGAGCGAGCCGAACAGCGTACCCGCCCGTTCGCGCGCGGCGTCGAGGATGTCGCGCCGGCAGAAGGAGTTGAGGAAGCAGGGCAGGCGCCCGTAGTAGAGCGTGCGCAGGGCCTCGTCGATCAGGGTCTCGGCGTCCTGCACGCCTTCGGCGAACACGAACGAAGGCACCAGCAGCTGGCGGCGCAGTTCGGGGCGGCCGTAGCTGGGCCAGTAGTAGTACGCATGCTGGTAGGTCACCACCGGCGCATCGGCGGCCGCGAGCGCATCCGAGATCGCCTGCAGGCCGTCGAGCAGCAGGGCGTCGTCGGTGCAGACGATGCCGACGTACTCGCCGCGCGCCTGCTCCACCGAGAACTCCCAGCTGCGCACCATCGGCAGGTATCCCGGCGCGCGGACGTAGCGGATCAGCGGCGACTGGAAGGCCTCGACCACGCCGCGGATGTCCTCGGTCGAATCGTTGTCGCCGACCACGATCTCGAACGTGTCGCGCACCGGGTCGCGCAGCACCTGGCCGAGGCAGGTGCGCAGCGTATGGTGCAGTTCCATCGCCCGGTTGCGGGTCGGTATGACGATCGAGAAGCGGGGTCGGGTCAAGCGTTTCTCCTGGCGGCAAGGCCGGAGGCGATTCCTAGCAGGTACTCGCGCGTGCTGCGCGCGGCGACGGCCGAGGCAGCGAGCGCTGCGGCGAGGGTCAAGGCGAGGCATCCAGCCATCGCCAGCGGGCCTGCGTCCGCCGGCAGCAGCAGCCGCGCGAGGCCGACCACCAGCGCAGAGGCGAGCGCGGGGGGCAGTGTATCGCGCAGCAGCCAGTTCAGTGCTTCCCCGCGCAGGTAGCGCGCATGCAGCAGGGTCATGCCGATGGCGAGGTTGGCCAGGCAGACCAGCGCATAGGCCACCGCCGCGCCGACCGCGCCATGATGGGTGGCACCCCACCAGAGCGAGGGGATCGCCAGCGCCAGGTTGAACACGCCCATTCCCACGCCCAGGCGCGTCCAGCCGTGCGCGAGCTGCAGCGCGTACGGCGTGTTGACCAGCGCATTGAGCGCCGCCGCCGCGGCAAGCGCCTGCACGATGGGGGCTGCGGCCGCGGCGATCGCGGCATCCCCGGTCCACAGGCGCAGCGCTTCGGGCGCGAACACGATCAGCGTCAGCGCGATCGGCAGCGTCACCGCCGCGAGCAGCTGGGAGGCGCCATGGTAGAAGCCAGTCACTTCCTTCGGGTTGCCGCCGGCGACCAGCTCGGTCATGCGCGGCATCACCGCGCTGAAGATCGGGCCGACGAGCAGCGTCGCGACCGAGGCGATCGCCGCGGCGAGCATGTAGTAGCCGAACTGCACCAGCGGCAGCAGCGTGCTCAGCATCAGCTTGTCCGCCTGGGCCGCGGTGGTGCCCAGCATGGTGATCGCCCAGACGCCCAGCGTGAATCGGGCGACGCCGCGCAGCGAGTCCAGGCGCATGCGCGCGATACGCGCCTCGCCCGGGAACCGGCGCCACAGCATCGCGCCCATCAGCATCGACTGCAGAGCGAACGCCACCGCCTGCCAGGCGAAGAAGGCGCGGATGTCGTTGGCGACGAAGGCCAGCACAAGCAGCGAACCGATGCCGCGCAGCGTCGCGCCGATGGCGAGGATCGCGTTGAGCGTCACCTGGTGCTGAAGGCCCGCCAGGCCGCCGGAATAGAACGGCGTCGGCCATTGCGCGGCGAGCGCCACGCCCATCAGTGCGATCGCCTGCGCGAGCAGCTCCGGGTCGAGGGTGTCCGCGCGCAGCCAGCCCCGTGCGATCGCCGGCGAGAGCGCGGCAACGGTGAGCGCGATCGCTACGGCGATGGCGAGGGTCAGCACTTCCAGCGTGCGCAGCAGGTCAGCCGGACGGCGCGGCGTGGTGGCCGGAGTGCCCGGCGCGGGGACCGTGGCCGGGGCGGGTTCCGGCGTGCCGCCCCCGAGCCGGGCGAACTCGCGGGTGAGCGTGGTGCCGAAGCCCGGGTCGACGACGGTCGCTACCGCGGTCAGGGTCAGGTAGAAGCCGATCAGTCCGTAGGCCTCGACGCCGAGGTAGCGGATGTAGACCGGAATCAGCGCAAACGACAGCAGGATCGCCCAGCCACGCCCGGCGAGATTGGCCGCGATGTTGCGCTTGACGCGGGTCACCGGCGGCACCGCTGGATCGGTAGCCGGCCTTCGATGTTCAGCGCTCCAGCAGTCCGCGCAGCACGCCGCAGACGCGATCGACGTCGGCTTCGGACAGGCCGAGGCCGGACGGCAGGTTCACGCCGTGCGGCGCGATCCGGTACGACGCCGTGTTGGCCGCCGCGGCGGCGCCGGCCTGCGGCGTGCCGGCATAGGCGGGCAGCGAGGACAGCGGATGGAAGAACGGCCGGCTGTCGATGCCGGCCGCCGACAGCGCGTCCATCGCCGCGCGCTTGCCGCCGACCCGTGCGGGCAGTATCGCGGTCACCATCCAGTAGGTGTTGAGCACGCCCTGTGGCTCGTGGTTGAGCTGCAGCTCGTCCAGCCCCGACAGGCGCTCGCGGTACCAGTCGAACACCCGGCGCTTGCGCTCGACCAGTTCGTCGATGCGTTCGAGCTGGGCGAGGCCGAGTGCCGCCTGCATCGAGCTCATCTTGTACTTCCAGCCGACTTCGGTGTTGTAGAAGAAGCGATCGCCGGGTTGCCGGCCATGGTCGCGCAGTACCTGGATGCGGTCGTGCAGCGCGCGGTCGGCGGTGACCAGCATGCCGCCCTCGCCGGTGGTCAGCGTCTTCGATCCATGGAAGCTGAACACGCCGGTGGTGCCGAAGGAGCCCGAGGCGCGCCCGTGCAGCCGCGAGCCGATCGACTCGGCCGCGTCCTCGACCACAGCGACGCCATGGCGGGCCGCGATCCGGTTGATCGCGTCGTAGTCGGCCATGCCGCCGTACAGGTTCACCGGGATCACCGCCTTCGTGCGCGGGGTGATCGCCGCCTCGAAGGACGACGGCGACAGGCACCAGGTGCCGGCATCGATGTCGGCGAACACCGTGGTCGCGCCGACGTAGTGGATGGGTGCGGCGCTGGCGATCCACGTGCAGTCGGGCACGATCACCTCGTCGCCCGGGCCGACGCCCAGCGCCAGCAGCGACAGGTGGATCGCCGAGGTGCACGACGGCAGCGCGATCGCATGCGGCGTGCCGACGTAGGCGGCGAACGCCCGCTCGAAGCGTTCGTTGAACGCGTTGGCGTTCGAGTACCAGGCGGTGCGTGCCGCCTCGGCGACGTATCCGACCTCGTGCTCGGTGATCGAAGGACCGGAGACCGGGATGCGTTCCAGGGAGACCAAGGGGACCTCGTCGGGGATGGGGATGGCGGTCAGTCGCGCACGCAGCGCAGCCAGCCATCGGGCGCTACGGTGATCAGCAGCTTGTGCTCGATGTCGTGGTCGATCGTGAACCGGTCGTTGCCCTGCAGGAAGCGGTGCACCGCGGTCTTCGGCCCGTTGCCCGGGCCCCACGGCCGGTTGCCCTGGAGGTCGGCCGGCATGTCCTCGAGCAGGGTGTCGAACACCACCAGGTAGCAGTCGCGCGTGACCAGCGGAGCATACAGCGCGAGCTCGCGCTGCACATGGTCGAGCGTATGGTTCGAATCGAGGATGACCATCACCCGCGAACGGCCGGCGATCGCCGCCTTCACCCGGTCGACGGTGGACTGCTCGATCGAGGAGCCCTCTATCAGGGTGATGCGCCCGGCCATCGGATGCTTCTCGATCTCCACCCGGTTGTGCGCGCGGATGTCGATGTCGACGCCGACCACCTTGCCGTCGCCGCCGAGCAGGTGGAGGAAGGAGGCGTTCATGATCAGCGAACCGCCGTGTGCGATGCCGGTCTCGACGATGGCGTCGGGGCGGGTCTTCCAGATCACTTCCTGCAGCGCGACCATGTCCTGTGGCGTCTGGATGATCGGCCGGCCCATCCAGGTGAAGTTGTAGGTGTAGCGATGGCGGGTGACCTCGCGTGCCCAGATGCGCGACAGCGCCTGCACGTCGCGGTCTGCCGACAGGCCTCGGATGTTGGCCTCGACCTCGGCCTTGAAACGCTCGGGTTCGCTCATGCGAACTGCCTCCAGTGGATGGTGCCGGATGTGATGATCCCGGCCGCCGCGCGGCCGAGGTTGGCGATCGGGTCGAGTACGCTGACATGCGGCGTGAACGGTCCGTGCAGCTGGGCATGCGCGGTCTTGCGGTAGTCCATGTATTCGACCGCGACGCCGGCCCGCTCGAACGCCTCGTGGTCGAGGTAGTTGCGCGCGCCATGGCCGGTGACGTAGGTGGCGCCTTCGAAGCGGCGCACCACCTCGAGCACGCGCGCGCTGCCGTGGCCGCCGATGTCCAGCTCGCGCGAGTCGACGAAGCGGCGCCCGGCATCGAACCCGAGGTAGCGCACGCAGGCATCGAGGCCGGCGAGCAGGATGTCCAGCAGCCGCTCGCTGTCGGTGGCGTAGGTGCTGCGTACGATGTCGAGCGCGTCGTCCCGGAACGGCGCGCCGTCGAACGCCTGCGCCAGCAGGTCGAGGTGGCTGCGTCGCCAGTCCCGCCGGTCGTCGAGCAGCACCTCGTCGATCCGCTGCCCCAGCTGCAGGTCGCGCAGCGGCAGGGTCAGCCAGCGGCTGCCGCCGGCGGTCTTCACCTGCACCCGGTTGGTGAAGCTGCCCTTGGAGAACTGCACGTCGGGATAGTGCACGTAGACATCCGCGAGCCGGATCTGCTCGAACATGCCGGCCCAGGGGAACAGCATAGGCTGCGAGATCACCACCACCGGAGGCGCCAGCGCGCGCCCGGGCCGCGAGGGGGCGCCTGCATCATCCATCGATCAGGCCGCTCCGCGCAATCGACGGGCAGGGTTCCCCGCGAGCGCCGTGTCGTCACCCCAGCTGCCGAAGACCACCGCATTGGGCGAAACGATGCAGCGGTCGCCAAGCACCGTTCCGGGCATGATGACCGCACCGGAGCCGATCCAGCACCCTGCACCGATGCGCACCGGCGCCAGCTTGCGCACCGGATTCTCGGTGCACATCTCCCCGCTGCTGTCGCCGTACTGGGTGGTGATCACCACCTGCGGCCCGAGGTGGGTGAAGCTGCTGATCGCGATGCCGCCCTCGGCCAGCAGCATGCAGGCGTTGGACACGACCACATGGTCGCCCAGCACGAGTTCGCATCCGCTGCGCGAACCGTACAGGTAGGCGGCGGTCTGCAGCGTGCAGTGCCGGCCGATCCGGATCGAGCGCCAGTACTTCACGGTCACCGCAGGCTCGGCGATCACGTCGAAACGCCACAGGAGGTTCAGCAGGTTCCAATGGAGCCGTGCGCGGTGACGGAGATTCTTGAGCAGCACGCTATGGGCCCTTGGCCCGCTCCTTCAGCGCGTCGACGATGCTGGACAGGCTGGTCCGCTCGAACATCTCCTGGTCGCCGAAACGCACGTCGAACTCGTCCTCGATCGCGAGCATGATCTGCATCTGCTTGAGCGAATCCCAGTTCTTCGTGCGCCCCGGCCCGGCATCGTCGGCTACCTCGGCCTCGTCGATGCCCAGCACTGCTGCGATGACGCGCTTGACGTCCTGTTCCATTCACCTGTCCTCGATCGATCCGGGAGCGGGGCACCGCGCTGCGACTTCCTTCAGGCAGAGTTTACCCTGCCTCCCTGCCACGAGGGGCGGCAGCCAGCAGCTCGATCAGGCCGAAACCGGCGACGAAATGGAAGCTCACGAGGCGCCCGCCGAACAGGATTGCCGGCCGCTCGTCGCGGACGCAGACCACCCGGTGGCCGGCGTCGTTCATCGCTGCCAGCGCGGCGGCGACATCGTCCGTCTCGAAACAGGTGTGGTAGATCGATTCGCCCTGCCGGGCCAGCAGTTCGGTGACCGGACCGGGCGTGTCGGTCGGGTAGACGAGCTCGACCGCCGGCATTCGCGGATTCTCGGCCCAGACCAGGTTCACGTTCTGCTCCGGGTCGAGGACCGGAGCGCCGATGCGATAGCCCAGTGCGCGCAGGAACGCCTGCGCCTTGCGCGGCGTGCGCACGGCCAGCCCGATGTGGTGGAAGGACAGGCCGAAGGCGCCGGGCGAGCAGGGCGCGTCGCCGGAGGCCGGTCGCGGCCCGGCCCCGGCGAGATGCTCAGTCGGCACGGGTCAGCGCGAGCGCGATGTTGATCGGCATCCGGGTGCGCAGCGATTCCTCCAGCGACAGGCCGGTGTAGGGGACGACCAGCTCCGCGGTGACCCGCAGGCCAGCGGCAGCAGCCATTGCGGTCACCTCGGCCGGGCTGCGGAACAGCCAGATATGGTCCACCGCCGGCGCATTGATCGCGGTGGTGACGAACACGAATCCACCGGATGCAGCGAGCGAACGGATCTTCGCCAGGAAAGCCAGCGGCGCTTCGACGTGCTCGAGCACTTCGCCCATCACGATGGCGCTGCAGCTGGCCGGTTCATCGCCGTCAGCAAGGAAGTCGCGGCAACGGATCGCATAGCCGGCATGCCGTCCGAACAGGCCGCTGGCGACGATGGCTTCGGTCATCGCACAGCTGGTCGGGCTGATGTCGATGCCCTCGAACCGCGTGAAGCCGCTTGCACGGAGCGCGGCTAGGAAGAACATGCCGTGTCCGGGCCCGATCTCGAGATAGGTGCCGGCACGGTCGCGCGGCAACTGTTCGAGGAAGAACCGGCGCATCACGCGGTGGTTCGGCCACAGGTAGGTGGTGAGTGCAAGCCCGTACATGTACCGGCGCATGTAGTCGTCGTTCTGGTAGACGGACCCCGCGACTTCGGCATAGGTTGCGTACCGGTAGCGGTCATGCCGCTGGAAGAAAACCTGCTCGCGCAGGGTGTCGACGACGATCGTGTTGTAGCTGCGGGCGAGATAGTCGAGCCCGATGTCCTGGGTCGCGCAGAAGCGCAGGTATGCGTCGAGCTCCGAACGTTCCTCGGGCAGCAGGCCGGCGACGCTGCTTTCGAGGAACGGTGCCTGCAGCCGGTTCGTGTTGCCGATCGCCTCGACGAGGGCGTCCAGGTCCATCCTTGCATTCATGCCGAAGCTCCAGCCATGGGCGCTGCCTTAGACGCGGCCCCCGGGTTGCCCGGCGTCGTGACCGGCAGCAGGTCGGGAGCCGGCAGCCTGGGCGCCGGCAGGTTCACGGCGTAGGCGTGGCAGTCGTCGCTGCGCGACACCGTCGGGAAGCCCACCCTGTCGAAGAAGTCCGCAACCTGCGCATTCTTCGGGGTGCGGACATAGCTTGCCTCGATGCGCGCGATGCCGTCCCGCCGCAGCGTCTCGGCGAGCCAGCCGATGAAGGCCTGCTCGACCCTGCGGCCGAGCACCCGGCAGCTGAGCAGGAAGGTATCGATGGTCGACGTCGCCCGGTCCCGGTCGTCGCGGACGATGCACAGTCCCGAAATGCCGTAGTCGCCGAAGCGGTCCGCCACGCCGATCGCCAGCACCCGGTGCATGCCATCGGCGAGCATCCGGGCGATATCGGCCTCCGTGTAGCGCCGGGTCGTCAGGTTGAACTGGTTGGTCTTCTGCGACATCTGGGCGATGCGTGGGACCAGTTCCGCCGGGTTCTCGTGCACGCTCAGGGCCAGCCCGAGCGAACGTACGTAAGCATCGAGGTCGGTGGCGGTTTCCTGCAGTGCCTTGCGCTCGGCCTCTTCGCGGTACATCGCGGTCTTGCGGGCATCTTCGCGCGAAGCCGACAACTGGAAGAACAGGGTCGCGGTCCTCGCCATCAGCGCGGGATACTCGTCGAGCCGGTCCGGCACCTGCACCACGGTCACTTCGGGGAGCATGCGGCGTACCAGGTCGACCTCGAGGCTGGAATCATCGACGAACACGATGCTGTCCAGCCCGATGTTCCAGGCTTCGGCGAGCGACCGCAGGTTGGCGACCTTGTCGGTCCAGTTCACGCGCCTGCCGGCCAGGGTGTCCGGGCGGAGCTGCATCGCCGGATGCCTGGACAGGACCTCGTCGATGTCGTCCGGATTGTTCTTCGTGTTCAGCGCGAGCAGCACACCGCTTCGCTGCAGGCCCAGCGCGAGCGCCTGCACTTCGGCGAATATGCGGCCGTCGGGCGTGTCGGGCGACATCTCGATGCCGTCGAAGCCGTCTTCGCCGAGCACGCCCTTCCAGAGCGTGTTGTCGCAGTCGAACACCAGCGCCTTCTTCGCGCGCCCCGTGGCCGACATCGCGCACGGCCGCAGGCGGTCCGCCCAGGCGGCGAGGAAATCGAGCGTGTACAGGCTGCGGCTCGTTCGGAACAGCCGACGGTCGATGCTGCGCTCGATCGACAGGCCGGCGTACACCTTGTCGATGTCGAGGAGCACGCAGTGCCGCGGGGCGAGTTCCCGGAGCAGGGCGTTTGCGCGCGCACAGAAGCGGTCGAGCACGTCGTCGCGCAGCGAGGCCTGCGAGAAAGGCAGGGCGGACACGGTGTTCACGACCACCAGCGGGGTGGCCGCGAGCTGGGCGAACGCCACAGACACTTCCTGGCGGAACTTCGCCAGCACGCCTTCCAGCTCGGCCTCGTCCATCGCCGCGGCCCGGTAGTGGAAGCCGTCGATCATGCTGGCGAGCTCCCATGCGATCACCACCAGGTCCACGTCGGCGAGGCGGGCGCTTTCCTGCACGATGCTGTCGAAGCCGCCGATCTCGACCGACGCGTTCACGCCGCCTTCGCGCAAGGCGTATTCGACCAGTTCTGTGGCCTGAGCCATCGTGGTGTTCGACAGCAGCGCCACCCGGTAGCGCGGGCTCGCCGCCGCGGCGAGCGATTCGCCGAGCCGGCGGTTCTCGCGCAGCAGCTGGCTGTACTTCATCCCGAACATGCCGGCCCCGTCATGTCGCCTCGAGGAAGAAGAGGTCGAGCCCGCGATTCCGCCATGCGGTGACTTCGCCGATGATGGACCGGGCAACCCGCGGGTTGAGTCCGACCAGAACGGCATCGATCGCGGGCGGAAGCTGGTCCGGCGCGACGATCGGCCGGTCGAACATCTGCCGGCCCTGCAGGTGGCGGTTCTGGTCGACGAAGCACTCGACCCGCGCCGGCCGTGCAAGGCTGGACGCGATGAAGTTCCCGTAGAACCCGGCGCCGTAGATCGCGAGCCGGGCCGGTTCCGGGTGGCTCGCTTCGAACGCGCGAATGGCGGTCGCGGCATTGCCCCAGAAGCGGCCCATCTCGACGCAACGCTGCCGTGAGGCGGCCACTTCGCCGCCCGGTGGCAGGCCGGCGCCCGCCTCCGCGCCCGCGGATGCGGCATCGTCCTGCCGCGCGACCACGACGAACGCGGCATCGTGGGCCGCGTCGTCGATCGATTCCGCGCGGAAGCCGTGGCGGGCCAGCATCGCACCGATCGACGCCGCGGAGAAATGGTTGATGTGGTCGGCCACCACGAAGTCGGCGATGTTCGCATAGACGTTCGGCACGATGAAATAGAACATGCCGCCCGGCCGCAGCAGGGCACGCACCGCGGCGAGCGCTTCCTGGAGATCGGCCACGTGTTCCAGCGCATAGAACGACAGCACGACATCGACCGTGCCGCGCCAGTGTGCCGCCGGCGCCCCGACCGCCTGGTTCTGCCGCGCGACGAACGCATCCCAGAAGCCGACGTACTTGTCCGTCACGTCGAAGGTCATCGGCACGATGCCCGGCACGGCCGCGACCATCCGCTTCAATGTCGGCGCCTTCGCGCAACCGTAGTCGAGGACTGTCTGGCCGGGTCGCAGCGCCAGCTTCGCGAGCGCGGTGGCGGCCTGGTGCGCGGCGCGGTAGACCGGCTTTCCGTCGACCACCTTGTACAGCTGGTCGTCCTCGTCGCTGGCCAGGTTGATCGCGTATTCCTCTGCGTAGTAGCGCGCGAGGTCGGGCAGTTCCGAGGTTTGCAGGTGCCCGCAACGATCGCAGAAGAAGACCCGGGTCCGCCCCTCGATCACCTTGTTCATGGTCGTGATCGACGCATTGTCCGCGGATTCGTAGAGCGGGGTGCCGAGGGGGCTGCTGCAGACGTTGCAGGAATCTTTTTTCATGCGCGGACGAAACTTTCGGGGAACAGGGCTTCGATGTCGGTCCCGGCAGTTACCGAGGCGGGCCAGCCGAGGTCGATGCCGTGCCGCTCGCGGAAGTTGAAGTAGCGAAGCTGCATGGACCAGCGCGAGCGCTGCGCCACATTGTGCCCGGACTGGTGCAGCGTGAGGAAATCCATGAGCAGGAGGTCGCCCGGGTGCGACAGCGGTGCCGCCCGTGGATAGCGCGTCACCGTGCCCTCCTCGTCGGCCAGCCCGATCTGGTAGGCGCCCGTCTTCCCGGCATAGCGGTCGCCGCGCCGATAGCGCGACAGGCCGTCATGGTGGGATCCGACGCAGATCTGGACCGGGCCCATCTCCGGCTCGACGTCCACCAGCGGGCTCCAGAAGACGATGCCATCGAGGCTTTGCGGCTGGAACAGGTATTCCTGGTGCCAGTGCGAGCGGAACTGCTCCTCGTGCGGGTTGTCGATGCGGATGCCGAAGCTGGCGGCGCCGATGCCCGCGAGGTCGGTAGAGCGCAACTCGCGGAACAGTCGTTCGTTCCGGTTGCAGGAGAGCAGGCGGATGAAGGCCGGGATCAGCTTGGCTGCGTCGTATACGAGGCCGCCCAGCCGGCGGTCATGGGCGATCAGTTCTGCATAGCCGTCGTCGAAGCGCGCAGGATCGAACGGCGCACGCCTCGCCTGCGGGCGGTGGCGCTCGATCAGCAGCCCGATGATCGAGTGCAATGCGCGCTGGATCGGCGCTATCTCGCGGGCCAGGTCGTAGAACCCCGGCAGCAGCAGGAAGCCATCGCGGCGGAATGCCTCGACCTGTTCCGCCGACAGCAGGGGTGCAGCCGCCTGCCCGTGGTCCATCAGGCCTGTTCCAGCAATGGCCATGACGCGTCCCTGTCGGACAGCACCGGATCGGCGAGCGGCCATTCGATCGCTAGCGCGCGATCGTTCCAGCGCATCCCCCGCGCGGATGACGGTTCGAACGCCGTGCTCATCATGTAGAACACCTCGGTGTCGGGCTCGAGCGTCTGGAAGCCATGTGCGAACCCCGCGGGAACGAAGATCTGTCGATGGTCCTGCGCCGAGAGCGCGAAGCCCGCCCAGCAATGGCGGGTCGGCGAGCCTGCCCGCAGGTCGACGATGACGTCGTAGAGCGAGCCGCGCGTGCAACGCACGACCTTCGCTTCTTCGTGCGGCGCGGCCTGCCAGTGCAGCCCGCGGATTGTACCGCGCAACCGATTGAACGAAACGTTGCACTGGACGAAGCGGGGGGGAAGGCCTTGTCGGACGAATTCCTGTTCGCAGAAGCTGCGCGCGAAGAAGCCGCGCTCGTCTTCATGCCGATCGAGTTCGATAAGGTAGGCGCCTGCAAGGCCTGTCTCGACGAAGTGCATGGGCCGGCTGCGAGTCAATCGACGACGTGGATGGACGGGATCGGTACCACGAAGCGCCCGCCCCAGGAACGCATCTGCGGCACCTGGGCGATGATCTCGTCGCGCAGGTTCCACGGCAGGATCAGCAGCAGGTCCGGCTTCGCGTCGAGCAGGGCCTCGGGCGCGAGCACCGGTATCCGGCTGCCGGGCAGCAGCGTGCCCTGCTTCACCGGGTTGCGGTCGACGGTGAAGTCGATGAAGTCGGTGCCCACGCCGCAGTAGTTGAGCAGCGTGTTGCCCTTGGCGGGCGCGCCGTAGCCGCAGATGCGCCGGCCGGCACGCTTCGCCTCGATCAGGAAGTCCAGGATCTCGCGCTTGGTCTCCTTCACCGCCTCCGCGAAGGCGAGATAGGTGGGCAGTTGCTCAAGCCCGGCGGCGCGCTCGCGCGCGGCCAGCGCATCGACCGAGGGCTGCAGCGGCCAGCCCCGCGCGTCCTGGCGGCAGGCGAACACGCGCAGCGACCCGCCATGGGTCGGCAGCTCCTGGACGTCGAACACGCGCAGCCCGTGCCGTTCGAGGATGCGCTGCGTGGTGACCAGGGACAGGTAGGAAAAATGCTCGTGGTAGATGGTGTCGAACTGGTGCTGCGCGATCAGGTTCAGCAGGTGCGGGAACTCGAGGGTGAGCACGCCTTCGGGCTTGAGCGCGGGCGCGAAGCCAGCCGCGAAGTCGTTGATGTCAGGCACGTGCGCGAACACGTTGTTGCCGACCAGCAGGTCGGCAGCCAAGCCTTCTGCCCGCAGCGTGGCACCCAGCGCCGCGCCGAAGAACTCGACCCGCGAGCGCACGCCGCGCGCCTCGGCCGCCTTCGCCACGTTGGCGGCCGGCTCGATGCCCAGCACCGGGATGCCGGCCTCGACGAAGTACTGCAGCAGGTAGCCGTCGTTGCTGGCGATCTCGGTGACCTGGCTCGCAGTGCCGAGCCGTAGCCGCTCGCGCATGCTCGCCACGTAGGTGCGCGCATGGGCGAGCCAGCTGTCGGAGAACGACGAGAAGTAGGCGTAGTCGCCGAAGATGTGCTGCGGCGACTCGAACGACTCGAGCTGCACCAGCCAGCAGCGTTCGCAGACCCAGGCGTGCAGCGGATAGAACGGCTCCATCTGCCGGGCGCGGTCGAGCGGCACGTAGGAATTGGACAGCGGCGACATGCCGAGGTCGCAGAAGGTGTGGGTCAGCGGGTTCGCGCAGAACCGGCAGCGAAGCGGAGCGTTCATGCGGCACCTTCCAGCACGGCGTTCGCCGGCATGTCGAGATAGGCGTCGATCTGGCGCAGGCACAGGGTCGCCGCATCGGCGCCGGACGCCAGCGCACGGTGCCAGCCGACGGTGTCGGCGACCGCACGCGCGAGAGACAGGCGCGGTGTCCAGCCGAGCGCGCGGCGGGCGGCCGAGGCGTCGAGCATCAGCACGCCCGCCTCGTGCGGGTGGCTGCTGCCGTCGGTGGTCCAGCCGGCACCGTCGCCCCAGCTTGCCGCGGCGAGGTCCGCGACCGTGCCGACGGTGGCGGTCGACGCAGCATCGGGGCCGAAGTTCCAGCCGCGCGCCTGCGCAGGGCCATCGGCCAGCAGCGCAGCGGCGAGCTGCAGGTAGCCGGCCAGGGGCTCCAGCACGTGCTGGAACGGCCGGATCGCCGCCGGGTTGCGGATCAGCGCCGGACGGCCCGATTCGAACGCGCGCAGCAGGTCGGGCAGCAGCCGGTCCTGCGACCAGTCGCCGCCGCCGATCACGTTCCCCGCGCGGGCGCTGGCCACCGCCGCAGCGGCGGGATCATGGAAGAACGAACGCCGGTAGGACGCAGCGACGATCTCGGCGCAGCCCTTGCTCGCCGAGTACGGGTCGTGCCCGCCCAGCGGATCGCCTTCGACGTAGCCGCGGTCGAGCCCACGGTTCTCGTAGCACTTGTCGCTGGTCACCACCACCACCGCGCGCACCGTGGGGGCGCAGCGTACCGCCTCCAGCAGGTTGGCCGTCCCCATCACGTTCGTCGCGAAGGTCTGCACCGGCTCGGCATACGAGCGGCGCACCAGCGACTGCGCAGCCAGGTGGAAAACGACCTCCGGCGCCGCTTCGTGCAGCGCGCGGGCAAGGGCATCGGCATCGCGAAGATCGCCGATCAGGGAGCGTACGCGGCCGCCGACCGCCGCCAGTTCGAACAGGTTCGGACGGGTCTCGGGTTCGAGCGAAAAGCCGGTGACCCGTGCGCCCATGCGGGCGAGCCACAGGCACAGCCAGGCGCCCTTGAACCCGGTGTGCCCGGTGACCAGCACGCTGCGGCCGAGCCAGCGCCGGTTGCAAAGTGCATCGTCGGTCACGGCCAGCGCTTCCATGGCGCCTGGCCCGAGGCCCACAGCTGTTCGAGCAGCGTCTTGTCGCGCAGCGTGTCCATCGGCTGCCAGAAGCCGCGATGGCGGAAGGCGGCCAGTTCGCCGGCTGCGGTCAGCCGCTCGAGCGGCTCGCGTTCCCAGTGCATCGCGTCGCCGTCGATGAGGTCGAGCACCTTCGGCGACAGCACGAAGAAACCGCCGTTGATCCAGGCGTTGTCGCCGCGCGGCTTCTCGTCGAAGCGCTCGACCCGGTCGCCCTCGAGCACCAGCGCGCCGTAGCGCCCGGGCGGCTGCACCGCGGTCAGGGTCGCCTGCCTGCCCTCTGCCCTGTGCCAGGCGACCAGCGCACCGATGTCGACATCGGCCACGCCGTCGCCGTAGGTGAAGCAGAAATCTTCCTCGTCCAGGTAGGGGGCGACGCGCTTCAGGCGGCCGCCGGTCATCGTGTTCTCGCCGGTGTCGACCAGCGTCACCCGCCAGGGCTCGGCGCTCGCCTGGTGCACTTCCATCCGGTTCGCCGACATGTCGAAGGTGACGTCGGACATGTGCAGGAAGTAGTTGGCGAAGTATTCCTTGATCACGTAGCCGCGGTAGCCGAGGCAGACGATGAACTCGTCGATGCCGTGCGCCGAGTAGATCTTCATGATGTGCCAGAGGATCGGCTTGCCGCCGATCTCGATCATCGGCTTCGGCTTCAGGTGCGATTCTTCGCTGATGCGCGTGCCGAGGCCGCCGGCGAGGATGACCGCCTTCATCGGGAACACTCCGGGCGCTGGGATGGCTGCAGGTGCATGCCCGATTGTCTCAGGACTCGGGCGCGCCGGCAGCCAGGCATTCGGAAAGCGCGTCGCGCCAGCCGGGCAGGGCCAGCGCGAACCGGGACTGCAGCCGGCTGCAGTCGAGCACCGACCAGGCGGGCCGTGGCGCCGGCACGGGATAGTCGGCGGTGGCCAGCGGCCGCAGCCGCGGCCGGCGCGCGAGGCCGGGCGCCTGCGCGAAGATCGCCTCGGCGAAGCCGAACCAGGTGGTCGAGCCGCCCGCGGTCGCATGGTAGAGGCCGGACACGCCCGGCCAGGAGGCCGGATCGTGCGCATGGCGGTCGAGCAGGTGCAGGGTGGCGCGGGCGATCGAGCGGCTCCAGGTCGGGCTGCCCCGCTGGTCGTCGACCACGCCCAGTTCCTCGCGCTCGCCCGCCAGCCGCAGCATGGTGCGCAGGAAGTTGTGGCCGGTCAGCCCGTACACCCAGCTGGTGCGCAGCACGATGGCGGCGCAGCCGCTCGCCGCGATCGCGCGCTCGCCGTCGAGCTTGCTGCGGCCATAGGCGCCCAGCGGCGCGACCGGGTCGTCCTCGCGGTAGGGACGTCGGGCGCGGCCGTCGAACACGTAGTCGGTCGAGTAGTGCAGCAGCAGGGCACCGCCGTCGCGGGCGGCGGCCGCCATCGCGGCGGGCGCATCGGCGTTGATCCGCTGGCAGGCGCCAGGCTCGGCTTCGGCGCGGTCGACGGCGGTCCAGGCCGCGGCATTGACGACCACCTGCGGCCGGGTGCGCGCGATCACCGCATGCACCGCGTCCGCATCGGACAGGTCGCAACCGGCGCGGTCGAGCGCGATCAGTTCGTACCCGCCCTGCGGGGCCCGGGACGCGCGCTGCTCGAACTGCCGGACCAGTTCGCCGCCGACCTGTCCGTTGCGGCCGAACAGCAGCACGCGGATCACGGATAGGTCTCCGCCTCTCGCAACGGCCGGCCGGCCAGGTCGCGCGCCGACAGCACCGGCAGCGCGGCCGCGGACGGATGCACGTCGGACAACGGCCAGTCGATGGCGATCTGCGGATCGTTCCACGCGATCGAGCGTTCGAACTGCGGGCCATAGTAGTCGGTGGTCTTGTAGAGCACTTCGGCGCGTTCCGACAGCACCAGGAAGCCATGGGCGAACCCCGGCGGCACCCACATCAGCGTGCGGTTTCCTGCCGACAGCCGATGGCCGGTCCACTGGCCGAAGCGCGGCGAACTGCGCCGGATGTCGACCGCGACGTCGAACACCTCGCCGACTACCGCGCGCACCAGCTTGCCCTGCGCCTGCTCGAGCTGGTAGTGCAGGCCGCGCACCACGCCGGCGAGCGAGATCGAATGGTTGTCCTGCACGAACGGCAGGTCGATGCCGATGTCTGCCATCGCGCGGCGGTTGAAGCTCTCGAAGAACATGCCGCGCGCATCGCCGTAGGCGGCGGGTTCGATCAGCAGTACCTCGGGAAGTCGGGTCGATTCGGTGCGCATCCGTTGCCTTGTGGTTTCCGCGCGGCGGCGTTCAGTACAGCCGGTCGTGCAGCACGCCGCGCAGGTAATCGCCGTAGCCGCTCTTGCCGAGCGCGCCGGCCAGGGCTGCCAGTGCCGCGTCGTCGATCCAGCCCTGGCGCCAGGCGATCTCCTCCGGGCAGGCGACCTTCAGGCCCTGGCGCTTCTCGATGGTCTGGATGAACTGGCTGGCCTCGAGCAGGGAGTCGTGCGTGCCGGTATCCAGCCAGGCCATGCCGCGGCCCAGCGCGACCACCTCGAGCTCGCCCCGATCGAGGTAGGCGCGGTTGAGGTCGGTGATCTCCAGCTCGCCGCGCGGCGAGGGCCGCAGCCGCGCCGCGAGGTCGGGCGCCCGGCCATCGTAGAAATAGAGCCCGGTCACCGCATAGCGCGAGCGCGGTGCCTGCGGCTTCTCTTCCAGCCCGAGTGCCCGGCCGTGGTCGTCGAACTCGACCACGCCGTAGCGCTCCGGGTCGTTGACCGGATAGGCGAACACCGTCGCGCCGGTGGTGCGGGCGGCCGCCTGCGCGAGCAGGCCTGTCAGGTCGTTGCCATGGAAGATGTTGTCGCCCAGCACCAGCGCGCAGCCCTGGCCATCGAGGAAGCTGCGCCCGATCAGCAGGGCCTGCGCGATGCCGTCGGGCTTCGGCTGCACCGCGTAGGACAGCGACAGGCCCCAGCGCGAGCCGTCACCCAGCAGCTGCTGGAAGCGCGGCGTGTCCTGCGGCGTCGAGATCAGCAGCACCTCGCGGATGCCGGCGAGCATCAGCGTGGACAGCGGGTAGTAGACCAGCGGCTTGTCGTACACCGGCAGCAGCTGCTTGGAGACGGCCAGGGTGGCCGGATGCAGGCGGGTGCCCGCGCCGCCGGCCAGCAGGATGCCCTTCATCGTGCGCGCTCCCCGCTGCGGTAGTTGGTGTCGAGCCACTGGCGATAGGCGCCGGTCTCGATGCCGGCGATCCAGGCGTCGTTCCCGAGGTACCACGCGACCGTGTCGCGCAGGCCCTGCTCGAAGGCGACGGCCGGCGTCCAGCCCAGTTCGGCGGCGATCTTGCGCTGGTCGATCGCGTAGCGGCGGTCGTGGCCGGGGCGATCGGTGACATGGGCGATCTGCGCCGCGTACGAGGCGCCGTCGGCGCGCGGCGCCAGCTCGTCGAGCAGGCTGCACAGCAGGTTCACCACCGACAGGTTCTCGCGCTCCGCGCTGCCGCCGATGTTGTAGGTCTCGCCGGGCCTGCCGCGCGCGAGCACCGCTCGCAGCGCGCTCGCATGGTCGCTCACGTGCAGCCAGTCGCGCACCTGCCGGCCGTCGCCGTACACCGGAAGGCGTTCGCCGCGCCGCGCATTGCGGATCATCAGCGGCACCAGCTTCTCGGGAAACTGCAGCGGGCCGTAGTTGTTCGAGCAGTGGGTGATGATCGCCGGCAGACCGTAGGTGTGCCAGGCGGCCTGCACCAGGTGGTCGGCGGCCGCCTTGGACGCCGAATACGGGCTGCGCGGCGAGAACGGCGTGGCCTCGCTGAACGGCGGATCGTCCGGCCCGAGCGCGCCGAACACCTCGTCGGTCGAGACCTGGATGAAGCGGAACGCGGCGCGGTCCGCGGCGTCCAGCGTCGACAGCCATTCGCGTGCCGCCTCGAGCAGGTTGAAGGTGCCGACGATGTTGGTCTGCACGAACGCGTCCGGGCCGAGGATCGAGCGGTCGACATGGCTCTCGGCGGCGAAGTTCACGATGGCGCCGACGCGATGCTCGCGCAGCAGCCGGGCGACCAGCGCGCGGTCGTTGATGTCGCCGTGCACGAAGACATGGCGGGGATCGCCGGCGAGCCGGTCGAGGCTGGCCAGGTTGCCCGCGTAGGTCAGTGCGTCCAGGTTGACCACCGGCGTGGCCTGCGCATGGCCGGGTGCCAGCCAGTCGAGGACGAAGTTGGCGCCGATGAAGCCGGCGCCCCCGGTAACCAGGATGGCCGGACGGCCCGGCGGCCCGTTCTCGGGGCGGCTGTCCTGCGCGGTCACAGGCGCCAGACGCGCCAGCCGGCGGCGGCCAGCGCCGCGCGGTCGAACGCTGCCTTGACGTCGACGAACGCGCCGCCCTCGACGAGCAGCGCGCGATAGCGCTCGACCGGGCCTTGCAGGAACGCGCGATGGCTGACCGCGACCACCAGGGCCTCCGCGCGCGGCAGGTCCTCCCAGGCATGCAGCACCACGCCGTACTCGTGCGCCGCCTCGGCGGCCGAGGCGACCGGATCGTGGCAATGCACCTCGACCCCGAAGCTCTGCAGCTCGCGGATGACGTCGATCACCTTCGAGTTGCGCAGGTCCGGCACGTCTTCCTTGAAGGTGAGCCCGAGCACGTTCACCTTCGCGCCGCGCACGGCCGAGCCGGCGGCGATCAGCTGCTTGACGGTCTGCGCTGCGACCCAGGCCCCCATGCCGTCGTTGATCCGGCGTCCGGCGAGGATCACTTCCGGGTGGTAGCCGACGGTCTCGGCCTTGTGCGTGAGGTAGTACGGGTCGACGCCGATGCAGTGACCGCCGACCAGCCCGGGGCGGAACGGCAGGAAGTTCCACTTGGTGGCGGCCGCGGCGAGCACGTCCTGCGTGTCGAGGCCGAGCCGGTGGAAGATCAGCGACAGCTCGTTCATCAGCGCGATGTTCAGGTCGCGCTGCGTGTTCTCGATCACCTTGGCGGCCTCGGCCACGGCGATGCTCGGCGCACGATGCACGCCGGCCCGCACCACCACCTCGTACAGCGCGGCCACCGCATCGAGGGTGTCCGGCGTGTCCCCGGCGACCACCTTGACGATGCGCGACAGCGTGTGTTCCCGATCCCCCGGGTTGATCCGTTCCGGCGAATAGCCGACGAAGAAGTCCTGCTTCCAGCGGCCGCCGGACACCTGCTCGAGCAGAGGGATGCAGACCTCCTCGGTGGCGCCCGGATACACGGTGGACTCGAACACGATGGTCGCGCCCGGCTTCAGGTGCGCGCCGGCGCTGCGGCAGGCACCGCGCAGCGGGCCGAAGTCCGGCTGGTGCGCGCCATCGACCGGCGTCGGCACCGCCACCACGATGAAGTCGGCCGCGCGCAGCGCCGACGGATCGGTCGTGTAGCGTGCCCGGCTCGCCGCCGCATAGTCGGCCGCCGTCGCTTCCCCGGTGTGGTCCACGCCGCGGCTGCAGTCGGCCACGCGCCGTTCCGAGATGTCGAAGCCGAGGGTGTCCATCTCGCGGCCGAAGGCCAGCGCGAGCGGCAGCCCGACGTAACCCAGGCCCACGACCGCGACGGTGCAGTCGCGCACGGCCGGCCGGCGCTGCGTCGCCGGGCTCAACGCGCGGTCCAGCCGAGGTACCACTCGACGAAGCGCCGCACGCCGGTGTCGATCGGCGTGCACGGCTTGAAGCCGACCGCGGCGTCCAGCGCGGACACGTCGGCGAAGGTCGCCTCGACGTCGCCGGGCTGCATCGGCAGCAGGTTGCGCACCGCCTTGCGCCCGAGCGCGTCCTCGATCGCCGCGATGAAGTCGAGCAGTTGCACCGGGCTCTGGTTGCCGATGTTGTACAGCCGGTACGGCGCATCGCTGACCGCGGCGTTCGGCACGCGCCGGTCGTAGCCGGCGTCCGGCGTCGCGACACGGTCGACCACGCGCACCACGCCCTCGACGATGTCGTCGATGTAGGTGAAGTCGCGCCGCATCCGGCCCTCGTTGAACACGTCGATCGGCCTGCCGTCGAGGATGGCCCGGGTGAACAGCCAGAGCGCCATGTCCGGCCGGCCCCAGGGGCCGTAGACGGTGAAGAAACGCAGGCCGGTGGTCGGCAGCCGGAACAGGTGGCTGTAGCAGTGCGCCATCAGTTCGTTCGACTTCTTGGTCGCCGCATACAGGCTGACCGGATGGTCTACATCCTGCTCGACCCGGAACGGCAGGTCGGCATTGTGCCCGTACACGCTCGAACTGCTGGCGTAGACGAGGTGCTCGACCGCATGGTGGCGGCAGGCCTCCAGCACGTTCACGAACCCGGTCAGGTTGCTGGTGACGTAGGCCTGTGGGTTCTTCAGCGAATAGCGCACGCCGGCCTGCGCGGCCAGGTTCACCACCCGCTGCGGACGGTACGCGGCGAACACCTCGTCCAGCGCCCCGGCGTCCGAGATGTCGAGTCGGTGGAAACGGAACGCCGGATGCGACAGCAGCCGATCGAGCCGGGCCTGCTTCAGCGCCGGGTCATAATAGTCGTTAAGGTTGTCGACCCCGATGACTTCATCGCCGCGCGCCAGCAGGCGTTCGCAGGTGTGCATGCCGATGAAGCCGGCGCACCCGGTCAGCAGGATCTTCATCGCGCGGGCGGCGTGCCGCGTACCGAATCGAGCATGATTGCAGTCATGCCGATATTCTAGGCTGATCGATACTTCCGGTGTACCCCGTGCCCGCCCCCACCCTCGCGTCCCCGCCGGCGCCGAGCCCTCCCCCGCGGACATCCGCGCGCGCGCCGTTGCGCAGGATCCTGCTGGTGAAGACCTCGTCGCTCGGCGATGTCGTGCACAACCTGCCGGTGGTCGACGACCTGCATCGCGCGCTGCCGGGCGTGGAGGTCGACTGGCTGGTCGAGCAGGCGTTCGCCGAGGTGCCGGCGCTGCACCCCGGCGTGCATGCGGTGATCCCGTGTGCGTTGCGCCGCTGGCGCGCACGGCCCTGGGCGGCGGAAAGCCGCGCCGGCTGGCGCGAGATGCGCGAGCGGCTCGCGGCCCGGCCCTACGACCTGGTCGTGGATACGCAGGGGCTGCTGAAGAGCGCGCTGCTCGCGCGCCTGGCCACCGGCCCGCGCGCGGGCTTCGACCAGTCGAGCGTGCGCGAGGCGCTGGCGACGCGCTTCTACCAGCAGGCGTACCCGGTGCCGCGCACTCTGCATGCACTGGAACGCAACCGGCAACTGGTCGCGCAGGCCGCTGGCTACACGCTGTGCGACCCGCCGTCCTACGGCTTGCGCCTGCCGCCGGGCGGCGGCGGGCGGGACGACGGCAACCTGGACGACTGGGACCCGCGTACGCCCTTCGTGGTGTTCCTGCATGCCACCGCGCGGGCCGAGAAGCTCTGGCCCGAGTCGGCCTGGATCGCGCTCGGGCGGGAAGCGTACGAACGCCTCGGGCTGCGTGCACTGCTGCCCTGGGGTTCGGACGCGGAGCGTGCGCGCGCCGAACGGCTGGCCCGGTCGATCCCGGGCGCCCGGGTGCCGGCGCGCACCGGCCTCGCGGAACTCGCCCGCGGCCTGTCGCGGGCGAGGGTGGTGATCGGTGTCGACACCGGGTTGCTGCACCTGGCCTCGGCGGTCGGGGTACGCTGCATCGGCATCTACGTGGCGACCGATCCCGCGCGCAACGGCCTCTATCCGCCTTCGGTCGGACTGAACCTCGGCGGCATGTCCATCGTACCCGGTCCGGGCGAGGTGCTGGCGGCCGTTTCGCAGGTCACTGCCTGGCAGGCGCCATGACCGGGGCAGGCGACCCGCGCACGCCGCCGGCAGCGACAGCGGCAACGCGGGTCGGTACCGACAGCGGCAGGCGCGGCGGCACCGGCGGCCGCCGCCTGTACACCCTGGGCCTGTGGCTGGCGGCGCCGCTGGTGCTGGCGCGGCTCGCGCTGCGTGCCCGCCGCCACCCCGAGTACCTGCACCACCTGGGCGAGCGGTTCGGACGCTACCCGCTGGATGGCGCGGCGCCGGCGGGCCGGCGCGACGAGCCCGGGCCGCTGTTCTGGCTGCATGCGGTATCGGTCGGGGAAACCCAGGCGGCGCGGCCGGTGATCGAGGCCCTGCGTGCACGCGTGCCGGATGCACGGTTCCTGCTGACCCACATGACACCGACCGGGCGCGCGACCGCGCGCGAACTGTTCGGCGACGGCGTGCGCTCGGTCTACCTGCCGTACGACTTCCCGTTCGCGGTCCGGCGATTCCTGGACCGTTTCCGGCCGGATGCCGGCGTGATCATGGAGACCGAACTCTGGCCGAACCTCGTGTCCTGCTGCCAGCGGTCGGGCGTGCCGCTGTACCTGGTCAACGCCCGCCTGTCCGAGCGCTCGGCGGCGCGCTACCGCCGCTTCCCGACGCTCACCGCCAGCGCGCTGCGCGGACTGTCCGGCATCCTTGCCCAGGCCGACGCCGACGCCGACCGGCTGCGCGCGCTCGGTGCCCCGGAGGTGTACGTCACCGGCAACGTGAAGTTCGATGCGCTGCCGCCCCCGTCACTGGTCGCGCTCGGCGCACGCTGGCGCGCCGCCTTGCAGGGGCGCCCGGTCTGGATCGCCGCCAGCACGCGCGACGGCGAGGAGCCGCTGGTGATCGAGGCGCTGCGCGCGGTGCAGGTGCCCGGTGCGCTGCTGCTGCTGGTGCCGCGCCATCCGCAGCGCTTCGACGATGTCGCGCGGCTGCTCGGGCAGGCTGGCGTGCGCCATGCCAGGCGCAGCACGCCGGGCGCGATGGAATCGCTCGCCGACCGGTCGATCGCGGTGCTGCTCGGCGACAGCATGGGCGAGATGGCCGCGTACTACGCCGCCAGCGACCTCGCCTTCGTCGGCGGCAGCCTGCTGCCGCTGGGCGGGCAGAACCTGATCGAGCCGTGCGCGCTGGGCCGGCCGGTGCTGGTCGGTCCGCACACGTTCAACTTCCGGGAAGTGGCGGACCAGGCGATCGAGGCCGGCGCCGCGCGCCGGGTCGAGGACGCGGCCGGGCTGGCGTCGGAAGTCACGCGGCTGCTGGCCGACCCGGCCGCGCGTGACGCGATGGGCGAGGCGGGCGCGGCGTTCGCGCAGCGGCACCGGGGGGCGACGGCGCGCACGGTCGATGTGCTGCTGGGTGGTCGTCCCGGCGGTTGACGGGCCTTGCTTGCTCGGATGCTGGCCGTGCCTGGGTGGGTGCTGGGGGCCTGCTGGGGGTATCGCCGGCGCGGCTCCGGCTTCACAGTCGCCTCGCCGGCGATACCCCCAGCAGGCCTCGCCGCCGGTTTCCGGTGCGGCGGCTGGGTGCCCTGAGCGCCGGCAGGATGTCGTGGAACCGGAGTCGCGGGTGGGATCGACGTTCCGTTGACTACGCAGCATGAGCGCGATGTTCCGGCCGACCGTAACGCAACGAAACCGCCCGATTTTCCGCATGTAGATGTGCTTGTGCATGCGCACGCACAAGGCTGTCACACGTGCGATGCGCAACCGCGGCGCGTGGTGGCACGGCAGTGCCTGGCGAAGCCGGTGCGGGGTGCCCGCCGACGGGCGACTGTGGAACCGGAGCCCGGCGGCGGGCACCCCGCACCGGCCTGCACACCCACCCGCCCCGGTTTTCGCACGAGCCGGCGCGACGCCCCGCCAAGCTACCGCCCGAACAGCCCGCGCAGCACGCCGCCGACGCCTTCCTTGATCACGTCGGTCACCGTCGGAGCCGCCGGCGCGCGCTGCGCCGACCCGGCATCGCCGCCGTCCGGCGCCGGCTGCTCGCGCCGGCCGCGCGCGCCCGGACGCCCGCCGGCATCGCCCTCGGCCAGCATCAGCATGCCGGTGGTGCGCTGGCGCACCTTCACCGCGTACTGCTGCTCCCAGGTCACCCGCGGATCGGTCGGACGTGGCGGGTGCACCACGTTCAGTTCGTCGCCGTAGCCGATGAAGGTCAGCATCGGCGTGCCGGCCTCGCGCACCACCTCGGCCGGCACCGTGCACTCGGTGGTCGACGGGGGCAGCACCACGCGTTCCTTGATCAGCCGCGCCACCTCGGTGGGCGACAGCCAGCTGTTCAGGCCCCAGCCCATGTCGGCCAGTTCGCTCGACGACCAGATCACGAGGTCCTGCTGTGCGTTCGCGCCCATGGCGGACATGGCATAGCCGGTCGCGTTCGGGATCGACTGCCACTGCACCGACAGGCCACCGCCCGCAGTGCGGGTGACCGGCTGGAACGACGGCGCCTGCATGAAGTCGGTGCGCTCGGTCACGCTGAAGCGGATGTCCGGCGAATAGTTGCCCTTCACCAGGTGGTCGCCGCGCAGCGAGGCATCCCCCGGCACCGTCATGCGTGTCTCGGCATTGGGCCAGTGGCCGAAGGTGCGGTTGCGGCCGAACGACGGGCCGCGCGGGTTGTTGATGCGCACGGCCGGGAACTTCGGCATCTGGCCCGAGGCGATCTTCGCGAAATCGATGACGATCGGCTGGCCGCTGCGCGTGGCGTCGCCGCAGCCCCAGTAGATCAGCATGCGGCCCTTCGGCTTTTCGAAGTCGCGCGGCGGCGTGTCGGTCTCCTCGCCGCGAGGCTCGGGCGGCGGCGTGCGCGGGGTGAGCAGCGGCAGCGAGGGTCCCATGTTCATGCCGGCCGGGATCTCGTGGGCCGCGGCGGGCTCGCCGCCGGCGGTGCGCGCCGAGCCCAGCTCCAGCACCATCGAGCGGCCGCCCTGCATGGGCGAGCCGGCACCGCCGCCGAGCAGTCCGCCGAGCACGCCGGCCGCCCCGCCCGGCATGCCGCCCATGCCGCCGCGCGTTTCGGCCGAGACCCAGTAGACCGCGACCGGCGGCGTGACCTTCTGCTGCGTGGTCTGCGCGAGGGCCGCGGGCGCCATGGCGGCGCACAGCGCGGCGGCGGTGGCGGCGGCGAGGACACGCAGCGCGGGAGCGGCCGGCACGGGCGCCGCCGACGATGCGTTCGGATGCTTGCGCAGGGACAGGCTCGGCACGGGCTGCATGGAGGACCTCCGTATGGACTGCCCGCATTATAGGAGCTGGAGCGGTCGCCGGTCCGTGCCCGGCGGGGCGTGTCACGGATCTGTAATCCCGCTGTCGTAGTCTTCGCGCGCGCCGGGGACCTGCAATCCTGCAGTGCCGACGTGCACGGAGAACGCCATGGGCAGCATGAAGCGCGGCATCGCGGCAGCCATCGCCTGCATCACCGGGATGCTGCTGGCGGGTTCGCTTGCGGTACCTGCGCATGCGCAACGCGCCGAGCCTGCGTTTCCGACGCGGCCGGTGCGCGTGATCGTGCCGCTCGCGCCAGGGGGAGGCAGCGACATCGTCGCGCGCATCGTGGCCGCGGCGCTGGGCGAAGCCTGGGGCCAGTCCATCGTGGTCGACAACCGGCCGGGCGCCGGCAGCGTGGTCGGTACCGCCATCGCGGCGAAGGCCCAGCCCGACGGCCATACCTTGCTGGTCTCCAGCTCCTCGCTCGCGATCTCGCCGGCGCTCTACCGCAACCTGCCCTTCGACATCCGGCGCGACTTCGTCCCGGTGACGCTGATCGCGAGCCAGCCCAGCCTGCTCGCGGTGCATTCGTCGGTGGCGGCCGCGAACGTGAAGGAACTGCTCGCGCTGGCGCGCTCGCAGCCGGGCAAGCTCGCCTACGGGTCGGCAGGCGCGGGCAGCGCCACCCATCTCGGCTCGGAGCTGTTCCGCATCGCCGGGGGCATCGAACTGCTGCACCTGCCCTACAAGAGCGCGGGGCTTGCGACCAATGCACTGCTCTCCGGCGAGGCGCAGGTGCTGATCACCAACATGGCGAGCCTGCTGCCCCACCTGAAGGGCGGCAAGGTGCGCGCGCTCGGCGTGACCAGCCTGAAGCGCTCGGCGCTCGCGCCGGAGATCTCGACCGTGTCCGAGGCCGGGTTGCCGAAGTTCGAGTACCTGACCTGGTACGGCATGATGGCCCCGGCAGGGACGCCGAAGCCGGTGGTCGATGCGATCCAGCGCGACACCGCACGCGCCCTGCGTGCGGCCTCATGGTCCGAGCGCTTCACCCAGCAGGGGCTGGACGTGTTCGCGACCACGCCTGCCGAGTTCGGACGCTTCCTGGCCGGCGAATTGTCGCGCTGGGATTCGCTGGTGCAGAAGGCCGGCATAAAGGTCGAGTGACCGGCGTACCTGCAGGCCCTTGCGGCAGCGGTTCCGATCCGTGCTCACTCCGGCTTGAGCCCGGCGCGTTCCGCCACCTGCAGCATGGTCTTCGCCTGCGCGTCGATGAAGGCGCGGAACTCCTGCGGCGTGTTGCCCACCGGATCGATGCCGCGTTCCGCGAACGCCGCGCCGACGTCGGGCGCGCGCAGGATCTTCGCCACTTCGCGGTGCAGGCGGTCGACCAGCGGTGCCGGGGTCTTCGCCGGGGCCAGCAGCCCGAACCAGGTGCCGGCGACGAAGCCCTTCTGCCCGGCCTCGTCCATCGTCGCCACTTCGGGCACCAGCGGCGAGCGCACCGGCATGGTCACGGCCAGCGCGCGCAGCCGTCCACCCTTCACCTGCGGCAGGGTGACCGGGATGGTGTCGAAGGTGAGTTCCACATGGCCGCCGATCACGTCGGCGATCGCGGGGGCACTGCCCTTGTAAGGCACATGGGTGAGTGCGATGCCGGCGGAGAGCTTCAGCAGTTCGCCGGCAAGGTGGTTCGAGGTGCCGGTGCCGAAGGAGGCGAAGTTGAGCGCACCCGGGCGTGCCTTGGCCAGCGCCACCAGTTCCTTCACCGACTTCGCCGGTACCGTGGGATGCACCACCAGCATGAACGGCACGCGCCCGACCAGCGTGATCGGCGCGAAGTCGCGGGTCGGGTCGTAGGGCAGGTTGCGGATGGTCGCGCGCACGGTGGTGAGTTCCGGCGAGGCGGCGAACAGCAGCAGCGAGGCATCGGGTTCGGCCTTGGCGACCAGCGCGGCGCCGATGGTGCCGCTGGCGCCGGCGCGGTTCTCGACCACCACCGTCGCGCCGGTCGCGGCCTGCAGGCGCTGCGCGACCAGCCGTGCCGCGATGTCCGTGCTGCCGCCGGGCGGGTAGCCGACGACCAGGCGCATGCCCTTGGCGGGCAGGGCGTCGGCGGCGGCGTTGGCCTGCGCGAATGCGGCGAGCGGCACGGCGGTGGCACCGACAGCCGCGGCGAATGCGGCTGCGACCGAGGCGGGCGCCGCGAAGACAGGTGCGCCACGAGGGTGGCGGCTGGATGCGCGTCGAAGGGCCAAGCGATACTCCCGGGTTCGTTCGGAGGCACCGACACTAGCAAGAAACCTTGCGGCCCGCCTGCCGGAACTCAGGCGAAGCGTACCGCCGTGATCGGTGGCAGCGACGCATCGATCGCCTGCCAGCGGTCGCCGCCGTCGTCCGACACCCACAGCCCGCCGGTGGTGGAGCCGATCGCCAGCGTGCACCCGTCATCGGCTACCCGCAAGGCCGTGCCGGCAGACGAGGTCGAAGCAGTTGCGCTGCGGCAGCCCGTCGCGCAGCCGCTCGAAGCTGCGGCCACCGTCGCGGGTGCGCGCGACCGACAGCGCCTGCATCGCCGCGGCATCCTGCACCGGCTGGTCGAACACCACGCGATCGCGGAACCCGCAGCCCGTCGATGAAGATCGCCACATGCGCCCGCAGGTGGCCCTGTTCGTCGAGAATACAGCCGCGCAGCCGCGGATTCACCGCGAAGGCCGCCTCCAGCGCCGCGCGCAACGTGGGGCCCGGACCTCGAGTTCGGTACGCGGGTGAGGCGGGCAAGCTGCCGGGTAAACACCAGTCTGGCCATGGCGACCCGGATCGATCGGTGGTCCGGGACCATGAAGATAACATCACGGGGACGACCACGATGACCACGATCACGACGAACCGCAGCGAACCGCCCGAGCCGCTCACCCTGGGAGTGGCGCAGACCGGACCGGTGCTGACCGACGATCCGCGCGCGATGCTGCCCGAGGCGCGCGCAATGTTCGAGCGCGCGACCGCGCGGCAGGTGAAGCTGCTGCTGTTCTCGGAGCTGTTCATGAGCCCGTTCTTCCCGAACCGGCTCGAACGCGACTTCGACCGCTGGTTCCTCGATGCGGACGGCGAGGTGATGCGCACGCTGTGCGGGTATGCGCGCGAGCACCGGATCGCCGCGGTGTTCGGCTTCGGCGAGCGCACCGCCAGCGCTTACTTCAATTCCGCGCTGGTGTGCGACGCGTCGGGCACGACCGTCGGCGTCTACCGCAAGACGCACATCCCGGCCTACTTCCCGGACGAGCGGCAGGGCGGCACCGGCAGCTACGAGAAGTTCTACTTCACACCCGGCGCTTCGCTGCCGGTGTTCGACCTGCGCGGCGTGCGCTTCGGCATCCAGATCTGCAACGACCGGCTGTATCCGGAGCCCTCGCGCGTGCTCGCGGCGCGCGGGGCACAGATGATCCTGATGCCGATCTGCTACTCGACCTACAGCGATCCGGCCCACCGGTCATCGATCTGGGAGGTGCCGCTGCGCTCGCGCGCCTACGAGAACGGCGTGTACGTCGTCGCGTCGAACCGGGTCGGGATCGAAGGGCCGCGCCACCATCTCGGGCGCAGCATGGTCGTCGATCCGCGCGGCACGATCCTGGCGGAGGCCGGCACGGAGGGGCCGGAACTGCTGGTGCACACGATCGACCTCGGCGCCGTGCAGCGGGCGCGCAGCGCGTTCCCGTGGTGGCGCGATCGCCGGCCTGAGCTGTACGGCGAGCTGGGCAGCGTCGAGCCGCTGGATCGCTGATCCGCTTGCCGCTGCCGTACCGCCTCGCCCGTCCGATCAGCGGGCGACCGGCACCGTGCTGTCCCATGAGAAGCCCAGCGGGTCGATGATCCCGGACTGGGCCACCGCGAGTTCGGTCCGCTGGACGAAGATCGCCTCGCTCTCGACGACGGCGCCCATCGCGCCGGCCATCTCGGCCAGGCGGGGCTGGCCCGAGATCGGCAGCGGGCGCGCGATCACCGGGCCTTCGCCGATCAGCGACGCATGCGCACGGTCGATCAGCCCGAAGCGTTCGAAGCGCCCGGCGTCGACCACCGCCTGGGCGCGCTCCAGCGTGAACGCACGTCCGGCACGCAGGTGGGAGACCACCTCATGCCGGGTGGCCAGCACTGCGAGCTTGCGCCCCGGCCCGGTCACGCGCACCACCGGTCCGGTGGTCGCTTCGCCGAGGCGGGCTCGACCGGCCACCTTGACGTCGTCGAACAGCGGGAAGCTGACCTGCAGTTCCGCCTCGGCACTCAGGCTGTGCGTGTTGAAGGCCATTACCGCGAACAGCAGGTCGCGGATCACCTGCTGCTCGCAGTCGGGCTGCATCACGAGGAAATCGATGTGATCAGAGATGTGATCGGCGGACATGGCTGCGGCACGTCGACAAGGCGTCGCAGGTTAGCCGCAAACCCGCTCCCCGGACCGCGTTGCACGGCTGTCCACCGGGCCGCGCGCGGCGTATTCCACACGCCGGCTCTGGCGTGGTGTCTGACCCCGGGGTCAGACACCGACGGCGGGGACGAGGTCAGCGGCGGTTCGAGCCGGGCAGGTTCGGGAACAGCCCGGACGGCAGCGACTGGATGAACGACAGCGATTCCTCCAGCCTGATCACGTCGGCATACTTCGCATGCATGTCGCACAGGTTGATCGCATGGCTCGCCTGCGCGCGGTCGAAGCAGCCCTCTTCGACGAGCGACACCCTGAAGTTGTTCGAGAACGCATCGAGCACGGTCGCGCGCACGCAGCCGCTGGTGGTGGTGCCGGTGACGATCAGGCTGTCGGCGCCGAGCAGCATCAGCCAGGACAGCAGGTTGGTGCCGTGGAAGGCGCTCGGCTTCTGCTTGTAGACGACCAGGTCGTCCGGGCCGGGCGCGATCTCCGGCACGATCGTGTTGCCGTCGGCCTGCACCCCGGTCGGGCGCACCCGCTCCGCCGAGCGGCTGTTCTTCCAGGCCCACGAGCCGGCGTCCCAGTCGTCCTCGCGGCGGATCCCGGTCGAGTAGAGGATGGGCAGGCCCTTGCCACGGCCGGCGGCGATCAGCTTCTTGATCGCGGCCACGCCGTCCCAGGCCTCGGCGCCGCAGGAATTGCGCCAGCGCTTGATCGACTCCAGGATCGGCTCCGGGCGGTCGCCGCAGAAGTTGTAGTTGACGTCGATCACCAGGATCGCCGGCCGCTTGCCGAAGCCCTGCAGCGCGCCATAGCCGCTCGCCTCGAACACCTGGCGGTCGCGTTCGGTGAGGAATTGATCCCAGATTCGGTCGGACATCGTGTTCTCCGCAGGCAGTGTTCGGTTGGCAAGGGCAAGGTCGCAACGGTAGCAAATTCCCGGGTTCCCGGGGTTCCCGGGACTGACCCCCCGTCCGATTGAAGGCCTTCTGAACGGCGAGATCGCCAGGGCGGTGGCCAGTGCCGAGGTGCAGGCGACGCTGTCCACGATCGGAGCGGAAGGGGTGAATGACCCCGGCGCCGTTCCGCGGTTATCTCGTCGATGAAGTGGCGAGGCTGGGCAGGCTGGTGAAGAAAACCGGCGCGAAGCTCGATTGATATCCGATAGCATCGAACCATGAATCCGCTGACCATCCCGCGCACCACGCGCTACGACCACCTGTCCATCCGGGGCCGCACCGACTATTCATGGCCGGAAGGGCGCCGCCTCGCGTTCTGGGTGACCACCAACATCGAGGCGTCCGCGCTCATGACCGGCTGCGGCCCCGACCCCGGCGGTGCCGACGCGCCTCAGACCCAGCGCAACTGCAGCTGGTGCGACTACTGCCTGCGCGTGGGCATCTGGCGGCTGTTCGACCTTGCCGACGAGCTGGGCATCCCGCTGTCGCACAACATGAACTCGCTGGTCTGCACGTACGCGCCGGACGTGCCCGAGGCGATCCGCGCGTACTGCAAGGGTCATCCGCAGGCGGCCAGGGTATGGTGGACGAATCCCGGCGCGATCGCGGCGCACTGCATCGGGTTGCCGGCGGGAGTCGTGCCCGGGGGTGCGGCATGAGCGGCGGCGCGGGCCTGGTGCTGGTCGCGACGTCGTGGCGGGGGCGGATCCTGCGTTCGGCGGCCTACACCCTGTTGCCTGCCGCGCTGGCCGGCGGCGCGTCGGAGGCGGCAGCCCAGGCGGTGGAGGCACCGTGGCCTGCGCGCACGGTCCGGCTCCTGGTGCCGTCGGTCCCCGGTGGTGTCAACGACCTCGTCTCGCGCCTGGTCGCCGAACGCCTGTCGAGCGCGCTCGGCCAGACCATCCTGGTCGACAACCGGCCCGGCGCCGGTGGTTCGGTCGCCTTCGAGATCCTGTCGAAGTCGATCCCCGATGGCTACACCCTCGGCACCACGGCCGATTCGCTGACCATCTTCCCCGTCGCCTACCGCAAGCTCGGCTTCGACCCGGTGAAGGACCTCGCACCGATCACCCTGGTCGCGACCCAGCCGTTCGTGCTGGCCGTCTCCGCACAGGTGCCGGCCGCGAACGTGCAGGCGCTGTTTGCGCTGGCGCGCGCAAAGCCCGGCACGCTGTCCTACGGCACGCCCGGCATGGGCACCTCGGCGCACTTCACCGCCGAACTGCTCAAGAGCCTGGCGAAGATCGACCTCGTGCATGTGCCGTACAAGGGCGGTGGCGCCGCGATCGCCGACCTGGTGGGCGGCCAGATTCCGGTCGCGATGCTCGGCGCCTCGACCGTCATCCCGCAGGCGCGCGCCGGCAAGGTGCGCATCCTCGCGGTGAGCACGGCCCGGCGCTCCGGCGTGCTGCCCGACGTGCCGACGCTGGCCGAGTCAGGCGTGCCCGGCTTCGACATGGCCCAATGGGTCGGCGTGCTCGGGCCGGCCGGGCTGCCGCAGCCGATCGTGACGCGGCTGAACGGCGAGATCGCGAAGATCCTCGCGCTGCCGTCGGTGCGCGAGCGGCTGGAAATGTCCGGCTTCGAGCCGAGCCCGGGCACGCCCGAGGCGCTGGGGTTGCGCATACGGGAAGGGATCGAGCGCTGGCGGAAGCTGGCGAAGGAGATGAGGCTGGAGCTGAACTGACCCCCGCAATCACCGCACCATGCACGGCCGCTTCGCATCGAACGCCCACCCCGGAACCAGCGCCTGCATCGCGAGCGCATCGTTGCGCGCCCCGCCGCCCTGCGCGCGGTACAGCGCATGCGCCGCATCCACCTGCGCCCAGTCGAGGTCCACGCCCAGCCCGGGACGTGCCGGCACGTCGATATAGCCGTCGACGATCGCCAGCGGCCTGCGGGAGAGCCGCTGCCCGTCCTGCCAGATCCAGTGGGTGTCGATCGCGGTCACTCGCCCCGGCGCGGCGGCGGCGACATGGGTGAACATCGCCAGCGACACGTCGAAGTGGTTGTTCGAATGCGAGCCCCAGGTGAGGCCCGCATCGCGGCAGGTGGAGGCGACCTTCACCGCGCCCTGCATCGTCCAGAAGTGCGGGTCGGCGAGCGGGATGTCGACTGCGTGCAGGGTCAGTGCATGCTGCAGTTCGCGCCAGTCGGTCGCGACCATGTTGGTCGCGGTGGGCAGGCCGGTCGCGGCGCGGAACTCGGCCATGATCTCGCGGCCGGAGAAGCCGCCCTCGGGGCCGCAGGGGTCTTCGGCATAGGCGAGCACGCCGTGCATGTCGCGCATCAGCCGCACCGCGTCGTCGAGCAGCCAGCCGCCGTTCGGATCGAGCGTGATGCGCGCCTGCGGGAAGCGCTCGTGCAGCGCGACCACCGCCTCGACCTCTTCCTCGCCGCGCAGCACGCCGCCCTTGAGCTTGAAGTCGGCGAAGCCGTAGCGGGCGTGCGCCGCCTCGGCCAGCGCCACCACGGCGCGGGCATCCATCGCCGGTTCGTCGCGCAGGTGCATCCAGGCGTCGGCGTCGGCGGACGAAGGCCCCGCGCGGTACGGCAGGTCGCTGCGCGTGCGATCGCCGATGTAGAACAGGTAGCCCAGCACCTGCACCCGGGTGCGCGGCGCCGGTTCGTCGGCGAGCTGGGCCAGCAGGTGCGCGACCGGCAGCCCGAGGTGCTGGCCGAGCAGGTCGAGCAGCGCGGACTCGACCGCGGTCATCGCATGGATCGCGACCCGCTGGTCGAAGGTCTGCTGGCCGCGGCCGCCGGCATCGAGGCCGCCGAAGCGCTGCTCGATCATCCGCTTCACCGGGCCGAAGTCGCTGACCGGGCGCCCGACCACCATCGGGATCGACTGCTCGAGCGTCTGGCGGATCGCCTCGCCGCCGGGCACCTCGCCGACGCCGGTGCGTCCGGCGCTGTCGGTCAGCACCACCAGGTTGCGGATGAACACCGGCGCATGGGCGCCGCTCAGGTTCAGCAGCATGCTGTCCTGGCCGGCGACCGGCACCACCCGCATCGCCGAGACCGTGGGGAACTCGTTCAATCCCGCGCCCGAGGGGTGCCGCAGGTCGCCATGCGACGCACGGTCAGTCGCTGCCCAGCCGCAGCCGGCTCGGCAGGCGGCGTTCGATCGACCACTTGAGCAGGGCCGCGCTGCGGAAGATGCCGTGCGCGAACTTGCCGTAGGGCAGGGTGACGAACAGCGCCATCACCACGCCCAGGTGTATCGCGAGCAGCAGGCCCATGGCGCCGGTGTCGCGCAGCACCATCAGCACCAGGCCGGTCAGGCTGACCAGGAACAGCAGCGCGAGGAAGCCGTAGTCCATCGTGTTCTGCGCGTCGTCGCCATGCATGGGGTGCCGCTGCGTCTTCAGGCGCCACAGGCCGACCGGCCCGATCAGCAGGCCGATGCCGCCGACGGTGCCGAGGATCACCGGCAGGCTGGTGTAGCCGTACGGTGCCTGCCAGCCGAACGCATAGTGGTAGATCGTCGCGACGCTGGTCGAGGCGAAGCACAGCATGAAGCCGTAGAACGTGAAGTGGTGGTAGAGCCGGCGCGTGGTGTTGAAGCGGTCGTCCTCGTTGTGGCAACCCTCCCCATGCCCGCCGTCGAGGTACTTCAGCTTCAGCGCGTTGTGCACCGCCTCGGCGGCCGCCGGCGCATTGCCGCCTTCGGGCACCTCGCCTGGAGAGACGTCGCGCCAGAAGCGCACCACCCCGATCGCCAGCGCGAGCATCGCGAAGCCGAACACCGAGCCGAACGTGACGACCATCAGGTTGTGCGGGAACACCGCGTAGAAGTTCCCGGCCAGCGGCTCGTGCCACAGCCCGCCCTTGAGCACGACTGCAAGCGCGAGGAACAGCGCCAGGCCGCCACCGGTCGCCAGCGAGACCAGCAGGCCGTTGTGGCGGTACAGCGCGCCGAGCGCACGCGGGAACGCATAGTCGGAGTAGGTCTGGCCGCGCACGACTGCCATCGCCTTGGGCACGTTGATCGCGAACTCGTGCGGCGGCGCGTACTGGCAGGCATGCAGGCAGGCGCCACAGTTGTGGCACAGGTTGGCCAGGTAGTGCACGTCGGCCTTGCCGAACTCGAGCCGGCGGGTCATCGCCGGGAACACGGCGCACGCGCCTTCGCAGTACCGGCAGGCGTTGCAGATCTGCATCTGGCGCGCGACTTCGGCCTCGGCCTCGGTCAGCGGCAGCGCGTTGAACGCGGCCGACGGAGAGACCGGCTGTCCGCCGGCGCCCAGGTGGGCAGCTTCGCGGGTCAGTGCATCAAGGGTGGTCGAGGCGGACTCAGGCGGCGGCACTCAGGGCTCCTTCGGCTGTCTTTGTCTTGTCGGGGCTGGCGGGGGCCAGGGCGGCGCGCGCCGCGGAGGTGCCGGCGATGCGGCCGAACGCGGTGCCGATGGTCACGCCGATGCCGGCGAGATAGCCCTTGCCGAGCACGTTGCCGGCACTGACCTCGCCGGCGGCGAACAGGTTGCGGCTGGGCACGCCGGAGAAATGCACCGCGGCGGTTTCGTCGATCTTCACGCCCAGGTAGGTGAACGTTATGCCCGGGCGCAGCGCATAGCCGTAGAACGGCGGGGTGTCGAGCGGCAGTGCCCAGTGCGTCTTGGCCGGCGTCAGCCCTTCGGTATGGCAATCGTCCAGCACGGCATGGTCGAAGGTGCCGACCTTGCACGAGGCGTTGTAGGCCTCGACGGTCTTCATGAAATCGTCGGGGTCGAGGCCGAGCTGGCGCGCCAGCGTCGGCAGGTCGTTCGCCTTCTCGCCGGGGAACACCGGCGGCATGAAACGGCCGACCGCCTTGGCATCGATGATGGAATAGGCGATCTGGTTCGGCTGGAAGGCGACCAGCCGGCCCCATATGGCATAGCGCTTGGGCCAGAAGTCTTCGCCTTCGTCGTAGAAGCGGCGGCCATCGCGATTGACGACGATGCCGAGCGACACGCAGTCGACCCGGGTGCAGATGCCGCCATCATAGAGCGGCGCGCGTGCATCGATCGCCACCGCATGGCACTGCGCCGGGTCGCCGATCCTGTCGGCGCCGGCCTCGAGCATCTGCTTGAGCAGCACGCCGGTGTTGAAGCGGGTGCCGCGGATGATGAAGTTGTCCGCGACCCACTCGCCCTCGTGCTGTCCCCAGGCCTCGCGCAGCCATTCGCGGTTCGATTCGAAGCCGCCGTTGGATATCACGCAGGCCTTCGCCTCGATGCGCTCGTTGCCGACCCAGGCGGCGCGGAACTCGCCATTGACCAGTTCCAGCCGGTCGACCGGGGTGTCGTAGCGGATCTCGACGCCCAGGTTGGCCGCGCTGCGGAAGTAGGCATTCACCAGCGCCTTGCCGCCGCCGAGGAAGAAGGCGTTGGTGCGCGACAGGTGCAGGGTGCCGGAGAGCGAGTTCTGGAAGCGCACGCCATGCTTGATCATCCACGGCCGGCAGGTCGACGAGTGGCGGATCGCCAGCCGGGCGAGCTTCTCGTCGGTGATGCCGCCGGTGACCTTCAGCAGGTCCTGCCAGTATTCCTCTTCGGGATAGGCATCGGTCAGGACGTCCTGCGGCTCGTCATGCATGCAGCGCAGGTTGCGGGTGTGGATCGAGTTGCCGCCGCGCCACTCCTTCGGCGAGGCTTCGAGCAGGAGCACGCTGGCCCCGGCCTCGCGCGCCATCAAGGCTGCGCACAGCGCAGCGTTGCCGCCACCGATCACGAGCACATCGACCATGTCCGGGTATCCCCCTGATTTTCCGAGGCCGTAGGGTAACGAATTCGAGCGCGATCAGGGGAACGCAGGTGTCGCACGGGCGACCGTCGACGGTCCCGCCGGGCTGGCCTCGGGGCGCCGCCCCCGGTAATGTGCAGTGCCTCGCCGCCGCCCTGCGGCGGCGCTCTTCCTTCCGGGCCACCACGCCTTGCCGATGAACCGTCGTTCCTTCCTGACTGCTGCCGCTTCCACGCTGGGCTTGGCGTCGCTCGGCCCGCTGGCACGGCTTGCGCGCGCACAGTCTTCCGCCGTCAGCGTGATCGACCGGGACTGGACCGATGCCCGGCGCGCACGGCAGGTGCCGGTGCGGCTGTACCTCCCGTCAGGGGCCTCGCCGGAACGCCCGGCGCCGCTGGTCGTGTTCTCCCACGGGCTGGGCGGGTCGAGGTTCGGTTACCGCTACCTGGGCAGTCACTGGGCGAGCGAAGGCTTCGCCAGTCTCCATGTACAGCACGTGGGCAGCGACAACAGTCTCTGGAATGCGGACGGGCGATGGGCCCTGCTGAGGCGCATGCACCAGGCGGCGCAGGAGTCCGAGGCGATCGCCCGCGTGCGCGACCTCCGGTTCGCGATGGACCAGCTGCTCGACAGCGACCTCGGCCGCCAGATCGATGGCGGGAAGATCATCGCGGCCGGGCATTCCTATGGCGCCAACACCACGCTTCTGGCCGCCGGCGCACGGGTCGAGCGGCCCGGCCTGCCGATGGACCTGCGCGAACCGCGCCTGCGTGCGGCCATCGTCATTTCCGCGCCGCCGTTTCACGGCGAGTCCTCGCCGGAGCAGATCCTCGCCGGGGTCGGCGTGCCCAGCCTGCACATCACCGGCACCGAGGACGTGATCCGCATCCCCGGCTACTACAGCGATGCAGCGGACCGGGTCGCGGTGTTCAACGGGGTGGGCAATCCGCGCAAGACGCTCGCGGTGTTCGCCGGCGGCGTGCATAGCATGTTCACCGACCGTACCAGCCCCGGCGGCGTGCAGCTCAACGCGCAGGTGAAGTCGGCGACCCAGGAATTGACGACGGCGTTCCTGCGCAGCGTGGTGGCAGGCGACGACAGCAGCCTGCAGGTCTGGCCGCAGCGCCACGGGGCGATCCTCAGCCGCTTCGTGGGGCCGGCGCAGGGCTGAAGGCTATCTGCGCAGCTTGACCAGCGCCCGGCACCCGGTCCCCATCCTCTGGTGCGCCTGCAGGTGCAGGATCCCGAACTTGTCGGTGGGCAGCTTCAGCCACCAGGCGCTCGGCCGCAGCCGATGGCAGGCAGCGCGGCGTTCCATGATTCAGCAGGGCGGCCCGCGCCTCGCGTCCCTGGCCCTGCGCTGGCCGGCGGCAATGACCAGCCCGATGCCACCGAGTATGGCCGTCGAACAGAGCACCAGCCGCAGGGTCAGCGGTTCGCCCAGCAGCAGGATGCCGCCGACGGCTGCGATCACCGGGACACTCAGCTGCACCGAGGCGGCCGAGGTTGCCGCCAGGCCGCGCAGCGCGGTGTACCAGACCGCGTAACCCACGCCCGAGGCCAGCGCACCGGAAGCCACGGCATACAGCACGCCCGCACGGTCGATCGAGGCCCAAGGCAACATCAGCAGGCCCATTCCGCCAGCGAGCACCGATGCACGCAGGAAGTTGCCGGCCGTCTCGCGGGTGGCATCGCCCCCGCTGCGGCCGCGCAGCGAATACACGCCCCAGGCGGCGCCAGCGGCGATCATCAACAGCGATCCCTGCAGCGGCGGTGCCGACAGCCCGGGCAGCAGCAATCCGACGAGGCCGGCAAAGGCGGTGGCCAGGCCCGCCAGCTGCTGCATTCCCGGACGCTCCCCGGATACGAGGCCGTGCCCGATCATCGTCGCCTGGACGCTGCCGAACAGCAGCAATGCGCCGGCGGCTGCCGGAAGGGTCACGTACGCGAAAGAGAAGGCGGCCGCATAGGCAAACAGCGCGATGCCCGACGGCCAGTCGCCCAGCGGCGTGCCGGCATGGCGCAGCCGGACGATCATGGCGAGCGCCAGTGCGCCGGCGATGATGCGGATCGCCGTGAAGCTCGCCGGATCGATCGTCGTGGTGGCCAGCGCCAGCCTGCACAGCAGCGAATTGCCCGCAAAGGCGAGCATGGCGAGTGCCGTCAGCAGCAGCGTCCTCGCAGGCGTCATGCGGGTCGCGAGGCCTGCCGTGTCGCGCGGCGCAGGCCGGTGGCACGAGGCCTGCGCCCGCGCGCGCGCCAGGGCCTCAGCACGCCTCGCCGAACGCGCTGCCTTCGCGTATCAGCGCCTCGATCTCCGGTGCGGTGTAGCCGGCCTCTGCCAGCACTTCGACGGTATGCTGACCCTTGGCTGGCGGCGGCCGTGTGGTTTCCAGGAACGCGCCATCGTAGTTCAGTGGCGCGCCCAGCGTGCGCATGCCGTCCGGCATGCCGGTGGCCATCAATGGCAGGCAGGCAGCGAGCGCCGGATCCGCGAGCACGTCCGCCACCGTGTTGATCGGCCCGCACAGGATGTCGGCGGCGCGCAGGCGCTCGAGCCAGTAGCCGGAGGTGCCGGCGCGCAACTGCGGCACGATGATGCGGTCGAGCGCGTCGCGGTTCTTCACGCGCGCGGCATTGGTCGCGAAGCGTTCGTCTGCAACCAGCCCGTCGAGCGCCAGCGCCGCGCAGAACTTCTGCCAGTGCGAGTCGCGCAGCACCGCGATCGTGATGAAGCGCCCGCCGGCGACTTCGAACGCACCGGCCGGGGCGAGCAGGCTGTTCTGGTTGCCCTGGCGCGGCGGCAGCAATCCGGTGGCCATGTTCTCGGTGAAGCTGCCGCACATCAGCGAGGCCGCCGCGGCCATCAGGCTCACGTCGATGTTCGCGCCACCGCGGCCGGACAGGCGTCCGTACAGCGCGAGAAGCACGCCCTGCACCGCCTGGTTCGCCGCGGTCATGTCGATCAGCGGGAAGCCGACGCGCAGCGGTGCGCCATCGGGTTCACCGACCACGCTCATCACGCCGCTCATCGCCTGCAGGATGGTGTCGCTCGCCGGCAGCCGGGCGTAGTCGCCATCCTGGCCGAAGCCGGAGATCGTGCAGTAGATGATCCCGGGGCGCAGTTCCTCGCAGCGCGCATGGCCGAAGCCCAGCTTCGCCATCACGCCGGCGCGGTAGTTGGACATCACCACGTCGGCCTTCGACACGAGGCGCTCGACGATCGCACGGCCACCCGGCCTGTCGAGGTCTACGCCGATGTCGCGCTTGTTGCGGTTGAGCGCGATGAATTGCGGGTTGCCGATGCGTCCCGGGTCGCCGCGGCCGGAGCTGCGCTGCCAGTCGCCTTCGCGCCGCTCGATCTTCACCACGTCGGCGCCCATGTCGCCGAGCAGCGTCGAGGCATACGGGCCGGCGACGCCCTCGGTCATGTCGACCACGTGGATGCCGGCGAGCACGCCACCCGGCTTGCCCGGAGACCCGACGCCTCGCTTCGCGGTCCCTGCGCTCATTCCCGGCGCAGGCCCGCCGACTTCACCACCGTTCCCCAGCGCTGGATCTCCGCCTCGAGGAAGCGCCGCGCCTCGTCCGGCCTGCTGGCGACCACCTCCGCACCATCGCCAGTCAGGCGGTCGCGCACCGCCGGCTGCGCCAGCGCCTCGGCCAGTGCCACCTGCAGGCGGGACATCACCGGCGCCGGCGTGCGCGCGGGGGCCATCACCATGAACCAGCCGACCGCCTCGAAGCCGGGCAGGCCGGATTCGATCATCGTCGGCACCTCGGGCACGTGGCGCGAGCGCTTGTCCGAGGTGACCGCCACCGCGCGCAGGCGTCCGGCCTGCACCTGCGGCAGCGACGACACCAGGGTCGCGAACATCAACTGCGCATGGCCGCCGACCACGTCGGCCAGCGCCGGGTTGGCACCCTTGTAGGGGATGTGGTTCATGCGTACGCCGACCGCGGTCGAGAACATCTCGGCCACCAGCTGCGGGCCGGTGCCGACCCCGGAGGAGGCATAAGTGATCTCGCCCGGCCTGCCGTTGGCCAGCGCGACCAGGTCGCGCACGGTCTTCACCGGCAGCGACGGATTGACCACCAGCATGTGCGGTTGCGTGGCCACCACCGTGACCGGCGCGAGGTCGCGCAGCGGGTCGTAGGGCAGCTTCGCAACCATCGCCGCGTTGATCGCATAGGCGAGGTTGGTGAACAGCAGGGTGTTGCCGTCGGCCGGGGACTTCGCCGCGAGGTCTACGCCGATCACCGAACCGGCACCCGGGCGGTTGTCCACCACCACCGTGCGTCCGAGCGTCGTCGACAGTTGCTCCGACACCGTGCGCGCGATCAGGTCCACGCCTGGGCCGGGCGGGAACGGCACGATCAGGCGCAGCGGACGGCCCTGTGCGAAGGCGGTCGAACTCGCGGCTGCACCCAGCAGCAGCATCGCGATCGCGGCCGGTCGCGCGGCGCGCATCGTCATGCCTTGCGCTCGTTGCGCGCGAAGCCTTCCAGCTTCTGCTTCCATTCGTCCGAGTGCATGCAGGCCACCCAGGCTTCGGTGTCGAAGCGAAGGCCCGCGGCGAGGCCGGCTTCCATCGAATGGTTCAGCGCGCGCTTGGCCTGGACCAGGCCGGTGGTGGGGAAGGTCGCCATCTTCCGCGCCATCTCCATCGCCTCGTCGAGCACCCGGTCGAGCGGCACCACGCGGTTCACCAGCCCGAGCGACTTCGCCTCGGCTGCATCCCAGCGCCGGCCGGTGAGGATCAGTTCGCGCGCGACCTGGTAGCCGACCAGGCGCGGCAGCCGCTGGCAGGCGCCGCCGCCCGGGAAGAAGCCATGGGTGACCTCGGGCAGCGCGAACACCGCGGTGTCGGATGCGATCGACAGGTCGCACTGGAGGACCAGCTCGAAGCCACCGCCCATGCAGTAGCCCTTGATCGCCGCGATCACAGGCTTGCTCACGCCAGCCACCGCGTGGGTCCACTTCGCCATCACCTGGCGGCGCTCGTCGATCATGTCGGCGGTCGAGCCCGCCGAGCGCTCCTTCAGGTCGGCGCCGGTGCAGAACGCCTTGTCGCCGGCGCCGGTGATCACGATCACCTTCACCGCGGGATCGGTGTCGAGCCGGGGCAGCAGCTCCATCAGCTCGCGGCGCAGCGCGCGGTTGAGCGCGTTGTGGGCCTGCGGGCGGTTCAGGGTCAGCAGGGCAACGCCCTGGTCGATGACCAGGGTATGCAGCGGCGTGTCGGCCATCGAAGTCTCCTCCTGCGGTTCAGCGGTTCAGCGGTTCAGCGGGTCGCCGGTTCCAGGCCGGTCGCCCGGATGTCGGCGGCCGCTTCCGGCGACGACAGGAAGCGGATGGCCCTGACTGCGGCATCCACATGCACTGCGCTCGCAGGCACCGCCGCGCTGTAGGTCGTGAACTTCTGCAGTTCGCCGGGCAGCGGCGTGATGTGCGCGATGCCTTCGATCGGCATCAGTTCGCTCACCTGCTGGAAGCCGAGCTCGACCCCGCCGTTCGCGATGAAGGTGCCCACGCGCTGGCCGTTGCCGATGAACCGGCATTTCGGCATCACCTCGTCATGGATGCCGAGCCGCCTGAACAGTTCGGTGGTCACGTAGCGCCCGCTGACGCTCGCCGAGTAGCCGATGGAACCGGCGCGCAGCAGGGTGGCGCGCAGGGCATCCGGCGTGCCGATGTCCGGCGCCGGCGCACCGGCACGCACCGCCAGCCCGACGCACGAACGCGCGAGCGGCGCCGCGCCTTCGGCCCGTGCCAGGCCTTCCTGAATGAAGCCCTGCACGATGCCGTCGTCGCAGATCACGAGGTCCGCCACCTCACCGCGCTTCATGCGGTTCGGGATCGAGGCGTCGCCGGTGCCGATCGAGGTGGTGACGGTCACGAGCTCGAGTCCGGTGAGGCGTTCGACGGCGGGCAGCAGCCGCAGGTGGGCGGCCGTGAAGGCGCCCGAGGTCATGACGCGGAACGGTTCGATCATCGCGGAAGCGGGCGGTGTCGGCCCGCGGCGGAGTGGCTGGACGACGATTGTAATGCCGTCCGGCATTGCCGCTGGCGGAGCGCACGCCCGCATCGGCCGCGGGGCGGTCAGCCAGTGAAGTCGTTCCTGAGCACCGCGCGGTAGCGCACCTTGCCCTCGCGCAGGCGGTCCAGCGCCTCGTTCACCCGTGACATCGGGAACATCTCCACCACAGGCTCGATCGCATGGCGGGCGCAGAAGTCGAGCATCCGCGCGATCGCGGTCGGAGACCCCGTGGGCGAGCCGGAGACTTCCTTCTGGCCCATGATCAGCGGGAATGCCTGTATCGGGATGGGCTCCAGCACCGCGCCGACCACATGCAGGCGACCCTTCGGACCGAGTGCGGCAATCAGGGCGTCCCAGTCGAGCGACGCATTCGCGGTGACGATGATCAGGTCGAGCTGGCCGGCGATGCCGGCGATCTCGCCGGTGTCACGGCTCGATACCACGCGGTGCGCGCCGAGGCCGAGTGCCTCGGCCGCCTTGTCCGGGCTGGAGGTGAAGGCGGTCACCTCGCAGCCCCATGCGCGTGCGAAGCGCAGCGCCATGTGCCCCAGTCCACCGATGCCCACGACACCGACGCGGCTGGTCGGCAACACCCGGTACTCGAGCAGCGGGTTGAACACGGTGATGCCGCCGCACAGCAGCGGCCCGGCCATCTCGGGACGCACGCCCTCGGGCAGCGGGATGGCCCAGGCCCAGTGGCTGCGCACGCGGTCGGCGAAGCCGCCATGGTGGCCGACGATGGTGGGTACCGCAGTGGCGCAGAGGTTGTGGTCGCCGCCCAGGCAGCAGGCGCAGTGCATGCAGCTGCCGGCGGTCCAGCCGACGCCGACCGGTTGGCCGATGCGCAGGCCCTTGGCCTGGCTGCCCAGCGCGACCACCCGGCCGACGACCTCATGGCCGGGCACCAGCGGCCAGGCCGACATGCCCCAGGCATTCTCGATCATGGACAGGTCGGAGTGGCACAGCCCGCAGTACTCCACGGCGATCTCGACGTCCTCGGCGCCGAGCCGCCCGGGGTCGTAGTCGTGGCGCTGCAGCGGTGTTCCGGCGGACAGGCTCGCCCAGGCTCTGATGGTGCTCATGGCATGCTCCGGTTCATTGAGCCCCCATCATGCCTGCATCGATGCGTCGACGGACGCCGCCACCGCCGTCGAGGAAGGTGGTGGCCAGGGGCAGAATCGAACTGCCGACACGCGGATTTTCAATCCGCTGCTCTACCGACTGAGCTACCTGGCCATTGTTTCACGCATCCGCGGACCCGGGTTTCCGGAGCGCGGCGGCGGATTATAGCCAAATCAGTCGGCTTTGGCGCCCGAGGCCTTCACGACGCGCGCCCACTTGGCCAGTTCGGCGCGGATGAAGGCGCCGAACTCGGTCGGTGTCGAGCCGACGATGGATGCGCCGAGATCGCCGAACCGCTGCCGGGTGTCGGGGTGCTGCAGGGCCTTCATGGATTCCTGGTACCACCGGTCGACCAGCGGCGCCTGCAGGCCGCCGGGTGCCGCCAGCCCGAACCAGGAGGTGACGTCGTAGCCGGCGACACCGGCTTCGATCATCGTCGGCACGTCCGGCAGTTGCGGGTTGCGTGCCGTGGTGGTGACTGCCAGCGCGCGCACCTTGCCGGCCTTCACGAACGGCAGCACGAACGGCAGGTTGTCGAACACCATCTGCGTATGGCCGCCGATCAGGTCCTGCATCGCCGGCGCACTGCCCTTGTACGGGACATGCAGCACCTCGATGCTGGCCAGGGATCTCAACAGCTCGGCCGACAGGTGCATCGACGTGCCGGCACCGGCCGACGCGAACGCGATCGCGCCCGGGCGCTTGCGTGCGAGCGCGATCAGTTCGCTCACCGATTTCGCCGGCAGCGACGGGTGCACGGCCAGCACGTTCGGGATGGCCGTGAGCTGGGTTATCGGCGTGAAATCGCGGATCGCGTCGAAGGGCAGCTTCGGATAGAGCGCAGGCCCGATCCCCTGGATGGCGATCGACGTGAGCATCAGTGTGTAGCCATCGGCCGGCGCGCGTGCGACGGCTTCGGCACCGACATTGCCGCCGGCACCGGGACGGTTCTCCACCAGCACCGGCTGCCCGAGCTGGTCGGTGAATCGTTGTGCCATCACCCGACCGGTGATGTCGGTCGACCCGCCGGGCACGAAGCCGACGACGATGCGAACCGGCTTTGCCGGGAAGCCGCCGGCCTGCGCATGTGCGCCGGTGGCGGCCAGGGTCGCCGGCAGTACGGCCAGCAGCGCGAGCACGGGCATCATGATGCTACCGCTCCTTCCAGTTCCGCCATCGCCATCGCCGTCACCACCTTGCGGTCGATCTTGTTGGTCCCGGCCAGCGGGAACGCCTCGACGATCCACACCCGGCGCGGATGCATGTAGGCCGGCGCATGCTGCAGGCAGTGCCGCTTCAGTTCGTCCTCGGTCGCCGACTGCCCGGCCTTCAGGATCACGAAGGCGACCGGCTTCATGCCCTTGATCTCGTCCTCTACCGGGATGCAGCAGGCCTGCTCGACCGCCGGATGCCGCTCGAGCAGCTTCTCGACCTGTCCCGGGTAGATGTTCTCGCCGCCGGACACGAACATGTCGTCGGCGCGGCCGACGAAATAGTGGAAGCCGTCGGCGTCGCGCCGGAAGATGTCGCCGGTGATGTAGAAGCCGTCCTCGGTGATCGCCTTGCGCGTCGCCTCGGGCAGCCCGTGGTAGCCGTTGAGCATCGCCGGGCTCTTCATCTGCAGCACGCCCTCGGTCGCATCCCTGTCGTCGCCGTCCACCAGCCGCAGCTCGACCGCGGGGTGCGGGTAGCCGACCGACATCTCCGGCTGCGGCAGTCCCTTCGGATGCGGCCCGAACACCACCATCGCCGCCTCGGTGGTGCCGTAGCCGTTGGCCACGACTGCCTGCGGGATCGCCTGGTGGATGCGCGCCATCAGGGCCTCGCTCACCGGCGCGGAGCCCATGCGGATGAACTTCACCGTCGACAGGTCGGTGCGGGCCATCGCGTCGGCTTCCTGCAGCATCATCGCCAGCATCGGCGGCACTGCCGTGAGCCAGGTGCAGCGGTACTTCTCGATCGCGGCGACGTACTCGAGCGTGTTGAACTGCGGCAGCAGCACCAGGGTCGCGCCGGCGCGCATCGACAGCTGCGCCATCGCCAGGCCGTTCATGTGGTACAGCGGTGCGGCGACCAGCAGCCGGTGCTTCGAGTAGTCCTGGCCTTCGGTGCGCCTGGCCGTCACCCACAGGTGGCTGGCATGCGACAGCACCACGCCCTTCGGGCGCCCGGTGGAGCCCGAGGTGTAGAGGAAGATCGCCGGCTCGCGCACGCCATCGACGACGGTCGGCTCGACCGCGGTGAACGGGCCGGGATCGAGAAGCGCATCGAAGCCGTCGGCACCGGGGGCGCCGAATTCGATCACCGGCAGGCCGGCCGGCACCTGCGCGCGGCGCGCGGCATCGCAGAACACCAGCTTCGCGCCACAGTTGGCGGCGATGTAGTCGATGGTCTCCTGCGGGAACTTGTAGTTGACCGGCACGCAGACGAAGCCGGCACGCATCGCGCCGAACGCGGCGGCCATGAACTCGGCGGAGTTGGCGGCGAGGATCGCGATGCGGTCGCCGCGCGACAGCCCGAGCGAGGGCGCGCGCTTCACCAGGCCGCGCGCGACGCTGTCGAACAGCGTGTCGAGGCGGGCGTAGGTCCATTCGCGCGCCGGCGAGGTGGCGGGTTCGATCAGCGCTATGCGCCCGGCGCCAGGCGCGGTCAGCGCCGGGTCGATCAGCGCGCCGAGGTTGTACGGGTGATGCATGGGAAGCTCCGGTGCTATTCGATGAATTCGATCGTGGTGTTGCAGGCGAGGCTGGCTGCGACGATCACGCGCGAGCCCTGGTCATGCACGTCCCGTGACGGCAGCGCGCGCAGCGACTGGCGCACCGCGTCGAGCCCGGTGCTGCGCAGTTCGATCGCGGCCATGTACGACGCACGTCCCTCGCCATCGCAGGCCGACGCCCCGAGCCGATGCTGCAGCAGCGCCGCCGTCACCAGGTCGAGCCGCAGGTGGCCGAGCGTGAGTTCGGCCCGGGGGGCGTCCGGCCGCATGGAGGATTCCGCGAACAACGGTGCCAGCCGCGAGGCTTCGGCATGCGGGTCGGGCACGACGACGGTGATGCGGGTGATCTCGCGCGCACCGTTCGGATGGTTGCGCATGCCGTCGCGCCAGACCAGTTCGCGGGTCAGGTGTTCGCAGACGAACAGCCGGCCCCAGGCGGCGGTGTCCGGCGGCAGCGCCACCAGCGCGAAGCGCGCGTCCTGCACGCCGTCGTCGATCGCCACCGGGCGCGACAGGGACTTCAGCGGCTGCGGCCGGAACTTCGCCTGTTCGAGGGCGATGTGGGCGCCCGCTGCGCTGTCGGTAGCGAAGGCAATGGCATTCAGCCCGCGCGGGCTGGCCGACAGCTCGGGCCGCAATGCCGCGTTCTCCGGCGGCACGCCGATCAGTTCCAGGTAGTCCGGCCCGAACATCATCAGGTGGTTCACCGAGCCGGAACTGTGGAAGCCGCGCGGGGTCAGCCTGAACCCCAGGCGGGCGAACTGGTCGAGCGCATCGTCGATGCGCCCGGCAGTGTTGATCACGGCATGGTCGATGCCGAGGCAGTGGGAGATCATGCTGGATGGCCCGCTTGGCTCGATTCAGGAAGCCGCGAGTGTAGCGAGAAGCCGGGTCCGGCACGCGGGCCGGGCGTCAGTACCCGGCGTCAGTGTCCGTCCGGTCCGCCGCGCGGCGGTTCCTGCGGCGGCACGTGGCTGAACCAGCCGACCGCGAAGCCGAGCGCGGCCATCACCGGGGTGGCGACCAGCAGCAGCAGGTTGCGCATGCGCAGGTGGGCGAGTTCGCGCCCGTCGGGCAGCGCGACCAGCCAGCCCTTGCTCGACAGGTAGAGCTCCGCCACCATGTAGGCGATCAGCACCACCAGCGCGGTGGCGATCGCGAACAGCAGGGCCAGCAGCCCCGCGTAGATCTTCCGGCTGCGCGTGGCGGCGCTCAGCGCAGCACCATCACGCAGTCGACGGCGACCGCGGCATCCGTGGACAGCAGCACCGGGTTGAGGTCGAGTTCCTCCAGCCTGCCACCGGCGGCCGCGCCGAAGCGCGATACCGCGCACAGCAGTTCGACCAGCGCGGCGCGGTCGACCGGCGGCTTGCCGCGCGCGCCGGCGAGGATCGCCCGGCCGCGCAGCTCATCGAGCATCGCGCCGGCCTCGAACGGCGTCACCGGGCAGCGGCGGAACGCGACATCCTTCATCACCTCGACCAGGATGCCGCCCAGGCCAGCCATCAGCACCGGGCCGAACGACGGGTCGTTCTTAAGGCCGATCACGAACTCGACATGGCCGCCGGCCATCTTCTGCACCACCAGGCCGTCGATGCGCGCCTTCGGGTCGTACGCCTTCGCGGCAGCCAGCACCATCGCCGCGGCGGCGCGCACCGCCTCGCCATCGGCCAGGCCCAGCTTCACGCCGTCGGCCTCGGTCTTGTGCAGGATGTCGGGCGATTCGATCTTCACCGCCACCGGCCAGCCGAGGGAGGCGGCCAGCGCGGCGGCGTGCGCGGCATCCTTGCCGAGCGCCACGGGTGCCGACGACACGCCGCAGGCGTCGAGCAGCCGGGTCGCCGCGATCGTGCCGACCACGCCCGGTGCCGGCAGCGACAGGGCCGGCAGCGTCACCGCGGCGCGCGCCGCGCGATCGGCGAGCCAGGCGCGCCTGGCCTGCGCATAGCCGATCAGCCCGGCGACCGCATCGACCGCCGGCTCGGCACCGCGCAGCACCGGCAGCCCGGCCTCGCGGCAGAGCTTCAGCGCTTCTTCGGAAGCGGCCACCCAGCACAGCACGAACGGCTTCGAAGTCTCGGCCTTCACCGTGCGGAACAGGTCGACCAGCATCCCGGCATAGGTGTCCATCGACAGGATCCAGACGATCCCCACATGCACCGACGGATCGGCCAGGGTCAGGCGCAGGCCGTTCAGCAGGATCTCCGGCTCGGCGATGAACTGCGCGGTGACATCGACCGGGTTGGCGCCGGACCCGAACGCCGGCAGTACCTCGCGCAGCTTCGCCTGCGTCTCGTCGGACAGGGTCGGCAGCGACAGCCCGAGTTCCTCGGCGCGGTCGGCGATCAGCACGCCGGCGCCGCCCGACTGGGTGACCAGTCCGATGCCGCTGCCTTCGGGCAGGTTGCAGTGGGCGAGCACGTCGACCATGTCGAGCATGTGCTCTTCGTTGCGCGCACGGATGATGCCGAACTGCCGGGCGAGCCCGTCGAACACCCGGTCTTCGCCGGCGAGCGAGCCGGTGTGCGAGGCGGCCGCGCGCGCACCGGCCTGGCTGCGGCCGACCTTGGTCACCACGATCGGCTTGCCCGCTTCCAGCGCGCGCTCGGCCAGCGCCAGCAGTCCGCTGCCGTCCTTGAAGCCTTCGATGTAGCCGCAGCCGACCCGGATGCGCGGGTCGGCGAGCACTTCGTCCATGATCTCGACCAGCGTCGCGTCGCACTCGTTGCCGGTGTTCACGAAGTAGCCGAGGCCGAGGTGGCGGCGCCGTGCCAGGGTGGCGATCGCCGAGCCGAAGGCACCGGACTGGGTGACGAAGCCGACCGGGCCTTCCAGCACCGCGCCGCTGCCGTACTGGCTGAAGGTGGCGATCACCCGGTCGAAGGAATTCACCAGGCCGAGGCAGTTCGGACCGCACAGGCGCACGTTGCCTTCGCGCGCGACCGCGACCAGTTCGTCCTCCAGTGCATGGCCGGCATCGCCCATCTCGCCGAAGCCCGAGCTGTAGATGATCGCCGCCGGCACGCCCTTCTTCCCGAGCGCACGCACCTGGTCGATCACGAAGCGCGCCGGCACGGTGACGATCGCCATGTCGACCGGGTCGGGGATGTCGCCGACGGTGGGGTAGCAGCGCAGTTCGCCGCCGGGGTGGCTGATCCGTTCGTACTTCGGGTTCACCGGGTAGATCTTCCCGGCATAGCCCTTGTCGACCAGGAACTTCAGCGTGCGGCCGTTCAGCTTCTGCAGGTCGTTGGAGGCGCCGAGGATGGCGATCGAACGGGGGGCGATCAGTGCACGGATGGCTGGGTTCATGGCGCGCATTCTAACCGGCACGGTTCCCGCCGCGCGACCGTGCGCGCGCGCTGCCGCCGGGCGACGCAGCGCGCGCTGTGCACTGCCGCATGGTCGAATTCGGCGAGAATCGCGGCATTGTCGACGCACTCCGGGTCTACCCCGGACGCAACCGAGCCCCATCCCGGAAAACCCTCGCCGCGAGTACCCATGACTGCCGAATCGCCCGTTGCCCTCGCTCCGAACGCGCCGTCGACGCTGTTCGAGAAGATCTGGAACGCCCATGTGATCGAACAGGGCAGCGCCGACGACGCGCTGCTGCATGTCGACCAGAACTTCCTGCACGAGGGCGCCTTCCTCGCGTTCGCCGCGCTGCGCAAGGAGGGCCGCACGGTGCGCCGTCCGAAGCAGCACTTCGCGGTCGCCGACCACTACGTGCCGACGCTGGGCCGCGAGGCCGGCATCGCCGGGGTGACCGACCCGGAAGTGCGCGGGCTGATCGACCTGCTCGAGCAGAACGCCGCCTGGGGCGGCATCGACTACGCGGGCATCGACGACCCGCGCCAGGGCATCGTGCACGTGATCGGACCGGAGCTGGGCCTGACCCACCCCGGCATGGTGATCACCTGCGGCGATTCGCATACGTCGACCCATGGCGCGTTCGGCGCGTTCGCGTTCGGCATGGGTGCCTCGCAGGTGAAGCAGGTGCTGGCGACCCAGTGCCTGTGGCAGCGCAAGCCGAAGCTGCTGCGCATCACGATCGACGGCACGCTGGCGCCAGGCCTGTCCGGCAAGGACGTTATCCTGGCGGTGATCGCGCAGATCGGCGCGGCCGGCGCCACCGGGCATGTGATCGAGTACGCCGGCAGCACGATACGTTCGATGTCGATGGAGAACCGGCTGACCGTGTGCAACATGTCGATCGAGGCGGGCGGGCGCGCGGGGATGATCCGCGCCGACGACACCACCTTCGACTACCTGCACGGCCGTCCGTTCGCGCCGAAGCAGCAGCACTGGGACGCGGCGGTGGCCTACTGGCGCACGCTGAAGACCGACGAGGGTGCGGCCTTCGACCGCGAAGTGCGCGTCGATGCCGGCGCGCTGGTGCCGATGGTGACCTGGGGCACCAGCCCGGGGCAGGGGCTGCCGATCACCGGCCGCGTGCCCGACCTGGCGACGCTGTCCGGCGATGCGCGGCGCGCGGTCGAGTCCGCGCTGTCCTACATGGGGCTGAAGCCGGGGCAGGCGATGGACGGGCTGCCGGTCGACCGCGTGTTCATCGGCTCGTGCACCAACAGCCGGCTGGACGACATCCGCGCCGCGGCCGCGGTGGTGCGCGGGCGCAAGGCGAAGATCCCGGCCTTCGTGTCGCCCGGTTCGACGCAGATCAAGCGCGAGGCGGAAGCCGAGGGGCTCGACCGGGTGTTCATCGAGGCGGGCATCGAATGGCGCGCGTCGGGCTGCTCGATGTGCGTCGGCACCAACGGCGACCTGCTGCAGCCGGGCGAGCGGTCGGCGTCGACATCGAACCGCAACTTCGAGGGGCGCCAGGGCCGTGGTGCACGCACCCACCTGGTGAGTCCCGCGATGGCCGCCGCCGCCGCGGTCACCGGCACCCTGACCGACGTGCGCCGGCTGCTGGCCGCGGGCTGAGGAGAGACACGATGCAACCGTTCACCACCTTCACCGCGGTCGCCGCGCCGCTGGACATCACCAACGTCAACACCGACATGCTGATCCCGGCGCGCTTCCTGCGCAAGCCGCGCGACGAGCGCTACGGGACCTACCTGTTCCACGACCTGCGCCATGACGAGGACGGCCGCCTGCGCGACAGCTTCGTGCTGAACGAGGCGGTCTACCAGGACGCGAAGATCCTGGTCGCCGGCGCCAACTTCGGTTGCGGCTCCTCGCGCGAGAGCGCGGTGTACGTGCTGCTCGACTCCGGCTTCCGCTGCGTGATCGCGCCCTCGTTCGGCGACATCTTCTTCGGCAACGCGCTGCAGAACGGCGTGCTGCCGGTGGTGCTGCCCGAGGCCGAGTGCATCGAGCTGCGCGCCTTCCTCGATGCCAACCCGGGCGCGACGATCACCGCCGACCTGCAGGCGCAGACGGTGAGCGCCGGCGATGGCAAGGTGCGCCGCTTCGCGCTCGACCCGCTGCGCCGCGAACGCATGCTGAAGGGGCTGGACGAGATCGGGCTGACGCTGACCCGGCTGCCGGCGATCGAGTCCTTCGAGCAGCGCTACGCGGCCGCGCGGCCGTGGCTCGACCGCTGAGGCGCGCGATGCCGACGCTGCTCGTCTCCGCGCCGTTCGAACGCGAGTTCGGCGGCGAACTGCGCGCGTTCGCCGCGGCGCGCGGCATCGCGCTGGAGCTGGTGCTGCTCCCCGAGGACGTCGATGCCCGGGTCGGTGCCGAGGACACCGCGCGGATCGACGCCGCGCTGTTCTCCGGCGACATCCATCCCGAATGGTCGCGTTCCTTTTATTCGACGCTGCGCAAGGCCGCCGGCCTGAAGTGGCTGCATGTGTTCAATGCCGGCGTCGATGCGCCGATCTTCACCGAGCTGATGCAGCGCGGCGTGCGCCTGTCGACGTCCTCCGGCACCAATGCCGAGGCGGTGGCCAATTCCGCACTTGCGGGGTTGCTGGCGCTGTCGCGCGGCCTGCCCGGCTGGATGCAGCTGCAGCGCGAGCGGCGCTGGCGCAAGCGCACCCGTGCAGAGGCGCCGCCGGACCTGCGCGGACAGACGATGCTGCTGCTGGGTGCGGGTGCGATCGGCGGCCACATCGCCACGGTCGCGCGGGCGATCGGGCTGCACGTGGTTGCGGTCCGGCGCAGCGCCGCCCGCGAGGGTGACCCGGCGCACGAGACGCATCCGCCGTCCGCGCTGGTTTCGCTGCTGCCGCGCGCCGACTGGCTGGTGATCGCCTGTCCGCTCACGCCGCAGACGCGTGGCCTGGTCGATGCCCGGGCACTGTCCCTGCTGCCGCCCGGTGCGCACCTGGTCAACATCGGCCGCGGCGAGGTGGTCGACCAGACGGCGATGATCGATGCGCTGGCCTCCGGCCGCCTGGCCGGCGCCTATCTCGACGTGTTCGATCCGGAGCCGCTGCCGCCCGAGTCGCCGCTGTGGGACATGCCCAACGTGATCGTGTCGCCGCATGATGCGGCGAGCGCGGCGGGCAACGACCGGCGGGTGTTCGAGCTGTTTCGCGAGAACCTCGGGCGCTGGCAGGCGGGGCAGGTGCTGGAAAACGACGTACGCGCTTGACGGGCATCGCTTCGCGCGCGCAGGCTTGGTCCATCGGCTTTTCGTCCAGGAGCAGCCATGAACGGTACGAAGCTCGCCGTGGTTTCCGCCGTTCTGCTCGGCTCCATGGCGGGTGCCGGGGCCCGCGCGGCGACGGTCGTGGTCGATTTCGATTCGGCCGTGTCGCCCGTCCTGTCCTCCGCGGATTATCGGGAGGACGGATTCCTGATGCAAAGCCTGTCCGGTCACTACGATTTCCTGCCGCCCGGCCTGAACCCGTTCACCACGCGCTATCTCAGCCTGGACATCCGGCCCCAGGTGGGCGAGACGGTCAGCGCGGTCCGCTTCAGCTTCACCGGTGGCCGGTTCGATCTTCGTTCGATCGATGTGAGCGACGCCACGAGCCCGGGGTTCGGCACGCAGGAGATCACGTCCTCGGCAGGAGGGCAGCGATACCTCGATTCCGCCGGCACCGAGACGTTCTCGGGGCTGCCCTGGAGCAATCTCGACTGGATCGTCCTGTCCGGATCGGTGCCCATCCTGGGTCCCGGTTTCGACAATCTCGTGTTCCAGGCCGTGGTGCCGGTGCCCGCCGCCGGGCTGCTGCTCGCTTCGGGGCTGGCCGGCCTGTGCGGAGCGGCGGGACGGCGGCGCCGTCCGATCCTCGCGAATCGGACGGCGCGGTGAGGCAGCGCGCCGCTAGCCAGCCTTGATCGCCACGACCCCGGCGCACACCACGCTCACCGATACGACCCGCACCCACCCGAAACGCTCGCGCAGCACCAGTGCGGCGATCACCAGGCCGAGGATCACCGACACTTCACGCAGCGCGGCGACCAGCGACACCGGTGCGTGCTTCATTGCCCACAGGGTGATGCCGTACGAGACCGCGGTGCAGGCGCCGCCGATGAGCGCGATCTTCCAGGTCGCGCGGGCGGTCGACCAGAGCAGCGCAGGCCCGCGGGTGGCGAGGCCGACGGCCAGCATGCCGGGCGCGATCAGCAGCAGCAGCCAGGCCAGGTAGGCCCCGGCATGGCCCGAGGCGCGGGCGCCGAGTGCATCGTTCAGCGTGTAGGCGACGACCGTGGCGGCGACGACCAGCACGGCCGCGAGCGCACGGCGATCCATCGCGCCGCTGCGCGAGGACTCGGCCAGCAGCGCCATCACACCCGCGCTGACCAGGGCGATGCCAGCCAGCCCGAGCGGGCTCACCGCCTCGCCAAGCCAGGCGATCGCCAGCGCGGTGGTAGCCAGCGGCGGCAGGCCGCGCATCAGCGGATAGGCCACGGACAGGTCGACCCGCGCATAGGCGAGGCCGACGAAGGAGAAGTAGAACAGGTGGATCAGCACCGACTGCCCGATGAATCGCCAGCTCTCAGGTGACGGGGCAGGCAGCAGCAGCACCGCCGGGATCGACCACGCCCCGGCGGCGCAGCAGACCAGCACGGTCAGGGCCAGCTTGTCGGCCGAGGCCTTGACCAGCGTGTTCCAGGTCGCATGCAGCAGCGCACCGAAAAGGACGGCAAGCGCGACTTCGGTGGGCATCGGGGATGCGGGCGGCGGCGGCGCCTAGCGGTAGGGCACCAGTATCTCGTTGCGGCGCAGGAACGGGATCGACCACGGCGGGTTGTAGCGGGCGAGCTGCGGCGGCGCGGACGGCTCGAGCCCGCGCTCCTTCATCCAGCCGAGCAGCAGGGCCGTCTCTTCCCGCACGCGGTTCTCGGTGACGAAGCCGGAAAAGGTGCGCGCGGCCACGCGCTGGGCGGGCACTTCGCGCAGCGTGACCGCCGGGTCCTCGGGTATCGGCAGCGTGGCCATCGTGTACTTCGACGGCATCACGAAGTGCATGCGCCAGCGCGCGCCTGCCTCGCCCGAGGCCGGCGCGGCCTCGGTAGTGACCGGTGCGGTCATCGCGATCTTCTCCGGTTGCATGGTCACCGGCACCGTCATCGCGATCTTCTCGCTGCCTTCCGCCGAGCGCGAGCGGTTGCGGCCGAAGATGTAGCCGGCGATCTTGCGGAAGCCGGCGTTCGACCCTTCGCCGAGCGCGCCCTCGACCCAGGTCTCGGCGACGATCATCGGTGGATACAGCCGCAGCTCGAACGCGCCGCTGCGGTCGATGCTCTCGAACTTCGGTTCTTCGGTGGCCATGGCGCTCGGGGAGAACAGGAGTGCGGACAGCATGCACAGGGTGAACAGGGCGGCGGCGAGCAACGCCGGCGAGGGTGGCGTCGCTGGCGCTGCCGGGGATGCTGGCATTGGCCGGGCGCGGGTGATTGCAGGGGAGGGCGGTCGCATGGGCATGGCAGTCTCTGGATGTGGCGTTCGGACCGGGTTGTGGACGCACCGACCGGGCGGCGTTAGTCTCCTGAAAAACCCTGGAGGAGGGAAGATGGACCCGAAGAAAACAGCATCGGGGCCTGCACGGCGGCAGCCGCGCGTTCGCCTCGCGGCATCCGCCAGCGCAGCCTGCGCGACGTTCGCGGGCGTGGCCACGAGCGCGATGCTGGCCGCCGGCGGCCTGCTTGCCGCGGGCAGTGTACTGGCCGCGGATGCGCCGATGAGCCGGCCGTTGCGTGTCGTGGTGCCGTATCCGCCCGGCGGCACCTCGGATGCGCAGATCCGCATCATCGGGCCGAAGCTGAGCGAGGCGATCGGCCAGCCGGTGCTGGTCGACAACCGTCCCGGCGCCTCGGGCATGCTCGGCGCCGAGATGGTGGCGCGTTCCAGCCCTGACGGGCACACGATGCTGATGACCGATGTCGGCAACCTGATCATGACCGCCATCGTGCATCCGAATGCGCCCTACGTGGTCGCGCGCGACTTCGCGCCGGTGACGCTGGTGTCGTTCACGCCGCACCTGCTGGGCGTGTTCCCCGGCCTGCCGGTGCAGACCGTGGCCGACCTGGTCAAGCATGCCCGGGCGCATCCGGGCAAGCTCAACTTCGCCACCAGCCTCGGCGGGGCGACGCACTTCGCGGGCCTGCTGTTCGCCCAGCACCACGGGCTGCAGTGGGTCGAGATCCCGACCAAGGGTGGCACCGATTCGATCACCCAGGTGATGGGCGGGCAGTCCGACTTCGTGTTCAACAGCATGGTGTCGATGATGCCGCAGGGCAAGGCGGGCAAGCTGCGCATCCTTGCTGTGACCAGTCCGAAGCGCGTGCCGCAGTGGACGGAACTGCCGACCATGGCCGAGGCCAGCGGTATCGCCGGCTTCAGCACTGGGTCGTGGCAGGGCATCGTGATGCCGGCCAAGGTCGCCCCGGCGGTCGCCGCGCGCGTCAATCGCGAGCTGGTGCGGGCACTGGGCATGCAGGACGTGCGCGATCGCTACTTTGCGCTCGGCACCGAGATCGTCGCCAACAGCCCGGCGGAGTTCGGCACCTGGCTGCGCGAAGAGCACGTGCGCTGGAGCGTGGTCGCGAAGAAGGCGAACCTGAAGATGTCGTTCTGACGGAGGGGCGATGGACCGACGGGTGCTGGAGCGGATGCTGGTGCTCGCGGCGGCGCTGCTGCCAGCGGGCGCCGCTGGCGAGGCGCTCGCGCAGGCGGGCTGGCCGTCGCGCCCGGTGCGCCTGCTGGTGCCGGCGCAGCCCGGCGGCAGCACCGACACGCTCGCGCGCATCGCCGGGCAGAAGCTCGGCGACGCGCTCGGGCAGCCGTTCGTGATCGACAACCGCAGCGGCGCGGGCGGTACCGTGGCGGCCGAGACGCTGATGCGGTCGGCGCCGGATGGCCATACGCTGGGCGTCGCCTATACGGCGCTGACCGTCAACGCCGTGCTGCAGAAGGTGCCCTACGACACGCTGCGCGACTTCACGCCTATCTCGCTGATCTCGACCTCGCCGCTGGTACTGGTGGTGGGCGCGAATTCGCAGGTGCGCACGCTGAAGGACCTGATTCAGCTGGCGAAGGCGAAGCCGCTGTCCTACGGCAGCGCGGGGATCGGCAGCGGCGGCCATGTCTGCGGTGAACTGCTCAACGTGATGGCCGGCATCCGCACGGTGCACATCCCGTACAAGGGCGCGGGCCCGGCGTCGGCCGATGTCGCGGCCGGACAGATCGAGTTCCAGTTCGGCGCGCAGATCACCACCCAGGGACTGGTCAAGGCCGGACGGCTGCGCATGGTCGCGGTGACCGGCGCCAGGCGCGCGGCGACGCTGCCGGACGTGCCGACGATGGCCGAGTCCGGCCTGCCCGGCTTCGAGTTCAACAACTGGTTCGGCGTGCTCGGCCCGGCTGGAATGCCCCCTGCCGTGGTGGCCCGCCTCAATGCCGAGATGCTGAAGATGATGGCCCTGCCTGACGTGCGCGAGCGCATCACCTTCGACGGCGGCGAACCCGCCGCCGGTCCGCCCGCCGAGTTCCGCGCCCTGCTCGCCAGCGACCTGTCCAAATGGGCCCGGATCGCCCGCGAACTGCGCATGCAGGCGAACTGAAATCCGGGTCAGAGACGAATTTCCCCGAGGTGTCCTGATCTGGTGAACGCAGCTCGCGGGGAAATTCGTCTCTGACCCGGATTTCAGTCGAGGCGGATGTTGGTGGCCTTGACGACCTTCGACCAGCGGTCGAGGTCGGTGCGGATGAACTGACCGAGTTGATCGGGGGTCATCGGCGTCGGGATCAGGCCCTGTGCCAGCAGCTTCTCGCGCACGTCGGGTGCGGCCAGTGCCCGGATGGCCTCGCTGTTCAGGCGGGCGACGATCTCCTTCGGCGTGCCGCCAGGGGCCATCATCGGGTACCAGTTGAGGGCATCGAAGCCGGGCAGGCCGGTGGCGGCGATCACCGGTGCATCGGGCAGGGCTTCGTAGCGCGCCGTGCCGGACACGCCGATCACCTTGAGCTTGCCCGCCCTCACCAGCGGCAGCACCGAGGGATCGGAGAAGGTGAGGTCGGCATGGCCGCCCATGATGTCGGCGATGGCCGGCGCCGTGCCCTTGTACGGAACGTGCACCGTCCGGATGCCGGCCATCACGTTGAACAGTTCGCCGGCGAGGTGCTGGCCGGTGCCGGCGCCCCCCGAAGCCATGTTCACCTTGCCGGGGTTGGCCTTTGCCCATGCGATCAGTTCGCGCGCGTTGCGCACCGGCATCGACGGATGCGCGACCACGATGAACGGCATCGTCACCAGCATCGTCACCGGTGCCAGGTCGCGCAGCGGGTCGTAGCCGAGCTTCGGGAACAGCAGTGGAGCGACCGCGACCGACCCCGGCCCGGCCACCAGCAGCAGGTGGCCGTCCGGCACGCCCTTCGCGACGAACTCGGCGCCGATGGTGCCCGCGGCACCCGCGCGGTTCTCGATCAGCACCGGCTGGCCGATGAGTTCGGCCATCTTCTGGCCCACCGTGCGCGCGGTGAGGTCGACGCCCCCGCCTGGCGGGAAGGGCACGACGATGCGGATCGGTTTCGACGGGAACGGCTGCGCGAAGGCAGCGCCGGCGGACACAACGGCGATCGCCGCTGCGGCCAGCGCAGGCAGCAGCGCGGTGCGGATGGAGCAGGCTCTGTCCACGGTGACTACCTCGCGAGAACGGATACGCAGTATCGCACCCGAGACCGAAATCCGGGGCAGAGACGATTTGCCCCGAGGCGTCCGGCTCAGGTCGCCGCCCCTCCCCGGGAAAATCGTCTCTGACCCGGATTTCGGTCTCGGCCTGGCCTACAGGCCGTAGAGCGCCTTCGCCTGTGCGGGCGTCACCAGGCCGTCGCGTACGTCACGTTCGACGAGCGCGTGCGGGCGCGCCTTCGGGTCGCCGATGCCGGCGCCGCCGGGTGTCTCGACCACCACCCGGTCGCCGGCTGGGATCGGCTGCCGGCCGAAGCCTCGCATCTTCGCACCTGACTTGAGCGACAGTCGGCCGGCGCCGCCATCGCCGCCCCCGCCGTTGCCGCGCGCCGGATGCACGATGCGGTCGAAGGTCGCGGAGATGATCATCGGCACGTCCTCGCCGCTGGAGATCTCCATCACCTGTCCGAGCCCGCCGCGATGCTCGCCCGCGCCGCCGGAATCGGGCCGGTACTCCTTCTTCCAGTAGACCACCGGCGACAGGGTCTCCATGATCTCGACCGCGACGTTGCGGATGCCGCTCGGAAACGAGGTGACCGACAGACCGTCTTTCCCCGGCCGCGCTCCCGTGCCGCCGGTGTTGAAGCCGACCACGTTGAACCGGGTCGCGCCGCGGATCTGCGCCGGCTCGATGCCCTTCATCACCTGCCCGCCAGCCAGGCGGATGTTCCACAGCGACGACGCACCCTCGGCCGGCACCCGGTCCACCCGCGCCTGGCGCAGGCAGCCGAACACCACGTCGGGCAGCATCTGGCCGATGGTAGAGCGCGCCGCCACCGCCAGCGGATGCGGCGCGTTGACGATCGACCCCTCGGGTGCGGTGATGCGGATCGCCGACAGCGAACCGGCATTGTTCGGGATGTGCGGCCCGATCACGCAGCGCACGCCGAACGATGCATAGGCATCGGTGTAGCTCTTCGGCACGTTGATGCCGTTGCCGACCACGTCGCTGCTGCCGGTGAAGTCGATGTCGATGCCGCGGTTCGACACGGTGAGCGTGCCCACCAGCACCACCGGCGCGTCGTAGCCGTCGGTGGTCATCGAGTACGACCAGGTGCCCTTCGGCCACTCGCGCACTGCGGCCAGCATCGCCGCCTTCGAGCGCGAGATGATGTGCTCGGACAGCGCCTCGATGTTCGACAGCCGGTACTCGTCCATCATCGCCAGCAGCCGCCGGCCGCCGATCTCGTTGCAGGCGATCAGCCCGTAGATGTCGCCTTCGACCTGCACCGGCTCGCGCACGTTGGCGCGCACCACCTTCAGCATCGTCTCGTCGATGGTGCCCTTCGAGACCAGGCGGATGATCGGGATGAACAGGCCTTCATGGTAGACCTGCGTGCCGTCGGCCGACAGCCCGATGCCGCCGATGTCGACCACGTGCACGGTGGATGCGAACAGCGCGACCATCCGGCGGCCCTTGAACACCGGGGTCACCATGGTCAGGTCGTTCAGGTGCCCGGTGCCCTTCCAAGGGTCGTTGGTGAGGAACACGTCGCCGGGGAACATGTCCTGCGGCGGGTACTCGTGCAGGAAGTGCTTCACCGATTCGGCCATCGAGTTCACATGGCCCGGCGTGCCGGTGACCGCCTGCGCGACCATCCGGCCATCGGGCAGGAACACGCCGGCCGAGAGGTCTCCGGCCTCGCGCGTCGCCGCGCCGAACGCGGTGCGGATCAGCGTCTGCGCCTGTTCCTCGACCACCGAGATCAATCGGTTCCACATCACCTGCATCTGGATGTCGGCGAGCCTGGCCATCTTCATTTCCTTCCCGCGCGGCGACGGTCGAGCACGATGTAGCCCAGCCCGTCGATCGATGCATCGAAATCGGCGGTGACCACCACCGTCGTCTGGTCTTCCACGATCAGCGCCGGGCCGGGGAAGCGGGCGCCGCGCGCGAGCGACGCGCGCTCGTAGACCGGGATGTCGCGCCACTTCGCGAGCGTCGGTTCGAACACGCGCCGCCGTCCGCCGGGCTTCGCCGGCTTCTTCGGCAGCGCCGCCGCCTTCGCGGCGCGCTTTACCTTCGTCGACACGGTGACCGACCAGCTCATGATCTCGACCTGCATGTTCGGCACCGTGCGGCCGTACAGCGCGCGGTAGGCACCGTCGAACAACCGCTCCAGCCGCGGCAGGTCCTTCGCGACCAGGCGCCCGGCGGGCAGCGTGACCGCGATCTCGTGGCCCTGGCCCGCGTAGCGCATGTAGGCGACCCGGTGCGCGGTCAGCACTGCTGCCGGGGCCGCCTCCTTCACCACCGCCGTGGCCTGCTTCGTCATCGCATCGATCAACCGGTTGGCCGCAGCCGTGTCGAGCGTGTGGATGCGCTGGTACCAGCTGCGCACCGCCTGGAAGGCCACCGGCGCGGTGAGGAAGCCCAGCGCCGAGCCGACGCTCGCGCCCACCGGCACCACCACCCGCGACACGCCGAGCTTGTCGGCGAGCCTCGCGGCATGCAGCGGCGCCGCGCCGCCGAAGGCGATCACCGTGTAGTCCTCGACCGTCTTGCCCAGCTCCATCGCATGCACCCGCGCGGCGTTGGCCATGTTCTCGGTGACGATCTCGCCGATCGCCAGTGCACCGAGCGCGGTGTCCAGCGCCAGCGGCTTGGCGACGTCGCGCTTCACCGCGGCTTCGGCGCGCGCCGTCTCGAGCACCACCCGTCCGCCTGCGAAACGGGCCGGATCGAGCAGGCCCATCGCGCAGTCGGCATCGGTCACCGTCGCATGCTCGCCGCCGCGCGCATAGCAGGCCGGGCCCGGTTCGGAGCCGGCGCTGTCCGGCCCGACCTGGATGCGCTCGAGGTCGTCCACGCGCGCGATCGAGCCGCCGCCGGCGCCGATCTCGACCATCTCGATCACCGGGATGCGGATCGGCAGGCCGCTGCCCTTCATGAAGCGGTACATGCGGCCGAACTCGAAGCTGCGCGACACCTCGGGCGTGTAGTCGTCGATGAAGCAGATCTTCGCGGTGGTGCCGCCCATGTCGAACGACAGCGCGCGCGGCGCCCCGATGCTCTCGGCCACCGTGCGCGCGAGGATCGCGCCGCCCGCGGGGCCCGACTCGACCAGCCGCACCGGCTCGGCCGCGCCCATCTCGAGCGTGCACAGCGCGCCGCCGGAGGTCATCAGGAACACCGGGCAGAGGATGTCCATCGACTTCAGCCGCAGCGCGAGCCGGTTCAGGTAACCGGCCATCACCGGCTGCACGTAGGCGTTGGCGCAGGTGGTGGAGATGCGCTCGTACTCGCGGATCTCCGGGCAGACGTCCGAGGACAGTGTCACCCAGAGCTCGGGCATCTCGCGCTTCAGGATGTCGCGCACCCGCTGCTCGTGCGCCGGGTTCACGAAGCTCTGCAGGAAGGCGACCGCGACGCTCTGCACGCCCTCGTGGCGCAGCACCGGCACCAGCGCGCGTACCGCACGCTCGTCTAGTGGCAGCAGCACCCGGCCCTTCGCATCGGTGCGCTCCGGCACCGGCAGCCGCAGGTGGCGCGGCACCAGCTGCGCCGGCTTGTCGAGGAAGATATCGTACTGCGCGAAGCGATGCTCCCAGCCGATCTCGACCAGGTCGCGGAAGCCCTCGGTGGTCAGCAGCGCGGTCTTCGCGCCCTTGCGTTCGATCAGCGCGTTGGTGGCGAGCGTCGTGCCCAGGATGAACAGGCCCAGCGCCGAAGGCTGCAGGCCGGCCGAGGCGAGGATCTCGGTGACCGCCGTGACCACCGCCTCTTCCGGCGCGCGCGGCGTGGTCAGTACCTTGCCGGTCCAGCGGCGCCCGCGCGCTTCGAGCACCACGTCGGTGAAGGTGCCGCCGATGTCGACGGCGAGCCGGGCGCCTCCGACGGTCTTTGCTGCGGGCATGGTGGGCTTCCGGGATGTGATCACAGAACGAAGCCGCGATCCTAATGCGGTTCGGCCGGGAAGGGAAACGGCACCGGTCCCCGCCGGATGATCCGCGCTAGACTTGTCGAAATACGGCAGGGTGGCGCGATGTCTTTCGTGAAGATGGTCGAGGTCTGGCGCGGTCCGGTGGTCGAGAGCGTGCACGCCGGCATCGCCGCGGTCGCCAATTCGGCGGGCGAGATCATCGCCGGCTGGGGCGACACCGGCGTGCCGACCTTCCCGCGCTCGGCGCTGAAGCCGGTGCAGGCGATCGCGCTGGTCGAGACCGGTGCCCATGCGAAGGCGGGCCTGGGCAGCCGGCACCTGGCCATGGCCTGTGCGTCGCATCGCGCCGAGCCGATGCATGTCGAGATCGTCGCCGGATGGCTGGCATCGATGGGCCTCGCGCAGGAGGCGCTGGTCTGCGGTGCCGATCGACCGGTCGATGTCGCGGCCGCCGACGCCGCGGTGATCGCCGGCCAGCCCCGGCAGCGGATCTTCCACAACTGCTCCGGCAAGCATTGCGGCTTCCTCGCCCTGTCGCGCGGACAGGGATGGGCGATCGAGGGCTATGAACACCTCGCGCATCCGGCGCAGCAGGCCTACCTCGATGCGCTGTCCGAGCTGTCGCACGCAGACGCCGCCGCAATGCCCTGGGGCGTCGACGGCTGCGGCCTGCCGGCGCCGGCGATGCCGCTGAACACCGCTGCGCGGCTGGTCGCCCGGCATGCGCGCGCGCGCGCGGCCTCGCCCGGCCGGCGTGCCGCGATCGGCGCGATCCACGACGCGATGCGCGCGCATCCCGAACTGCTGTCGGGCGCGGACCAGCCCGGCGTGCAGATCGCCCGGGCGACCGGCGGACGCATCCTGGTGAAGACCGGCGCCGAAGGCTTCATCACCGCCTTCGTTCCCGGACAGGGGATCGGCGTCGCCTTGAAGATCGCCGATGGCGAGCAGCGCGCCCGCGTGCCGGTGCTGCTGGCCGTGCTGCGCACGCTGCGCCTGATCGACGAAGCGGAATACCAGTCGCTGGCCGCGCTTGCCGGGCCAGCCGTCCTCAACAGTGCCGGTGACTTGGTCGGCCACATCCGCGCCAGCCTGGCCTGACCGCACGTTCCTCGAAGGATCCCGCCATGGCCACGACCCATATCGGCGCACCGGTGCAGTGGATGACCACCAGCGACGGCAACCGCATCGCGTACTGCATCGACGACTTCACCGATCCCTGGGCGAATGCGCCGACGCTGGTGATGCTGCACTCGGCGATGAGCAGCATGCGCCGGCTGTTCGCGATGGTGCCCTGGTTCGTGCGCGGCTACCGGGTGGTACGCATGGACCTGCGCGGCCATGGCGAGTCCGACGTGCCGCCGGACACGGCACCGCTGACGCTGGAGCGGCTCACGGACGACCTGCGCGAACTGCTCGACCACCTGCAGGTGCCGGCGGCCCACCTGCTCGGCGTGTCCGGCGGCGGCTACCTCGCGCAACGGCTGGCGGTCGAATCACCGGAACGGGTATCGAGCCTGCTGCTGTTCGCCTCGCGCCCCGGCTTCAAGGAGGGTAACGGCGCGGCGTGGATCCCCGAGATGGAACGCCGCGGGCTGCGCACCTTCATCGCCGACACGCTGGAGGAGCGCCTGCCGGTCGCGCATCTGCCGCCCGGGCAGGCCGACTGGTTCCTGGACGAGATCGACCGCAACGATCCGGCCTTCGTGCGCCGCTTCGTGCTGTACATGACGACGCAGTACTGGATGGACGACCTGGCCGCGATCCGCTGCCCGACGCTGATCGTCGGGCCGGCCGGCGATTCGATCGGCAATGCGAACGCCTACGAGCAGATGCAGCGCCTGATCGCCGGCAGCGAGCGCCTCACCTATGAAGCGGCCAACCACAACATCTGCGACTACCTTCCCGATCGTTGCGCGCGCGACGGGCTGGCGTTCCTGCAGCGGCACTTCAGTCGGTGACCACCTTCGCCGCGCGCGCGACCTTGAACCACTTGTCCGACTCGGACTGGAAGAACGCGCTGAATTCCTCCGGCGTGTTGCCGGTCGGGATGCCGCCCATCTCGATGATCCGCTCGCGCACCGCCGGCGTCTTCAACCCCTTGTTCAGTTCGCTGCTCAGCCGGTTTACGATGTCGCGTGGCACGCCGGCCGGCATCGACAGACCCTGCCATGAGCTCGCCTCGTAGCCGGCCACGCCCGATTCGCTGATCGTCGGGATGTCCGGGAACGACGGCGCGCGCTGCCGGGTCGACACGGCGAGCGCGCGCAGCTTGCCGTCCTTCACGAAGTGCACGAAGCCGACCGCGGGCGCGAACGCGATCTCGATGCGCCCGGCCAGCTGGTCGGTGAGCTGCGCCCCCGCACCCTTGTAGGTGACCGACAGGATGTCGGTGCCGGTCATCTGCTTGAACAGCTCGGCCGCGAGGTGCGGGCCCGCCCCGCCGCCGCTCGACGCATAGCTGAGCGCGCCCGGATTCTTCCTGGCGAGGGCGACCAGCTGCGACACGTTCTTCACCGGCAGCGACGGATGCACCAGCAGCAGCATCGGCATGGTCGCGATCAGCGACACATGGGAGAAGTCCTTCAGCGAGTCGAAGCCGACGTTGGCGGACATGCGCGAGGCCGTGGCCTGCGCCACCGAGGTGACGCACATCGTGTAGCCGTCGGGCGGCGACTTCACGCAGGCGGTGGTGCCGATGGCGCCGCTGGCCCCCGGCCGGTTCTCGGCGACGATCGTCGTGCCGAGCGATTCGGACAGCGACTTCGCCGCGATGCGTCCGAGCGTGTCGGTCGCGCCACCGGGCGGATAGGACAGGATCATGCGCAGCGGCTTGGCTGGCCAGGCCTGCGCCTGGGCGGCGGCGGGTGCGAAGGCGGCCGATGCGAGCGGCAGCAACAGGAGGGCGGCTGGCTGCAGGAAGCGTCGTGTCGTCATGTCCATCGGATCCCCTGCGCAAGTGTCTTGGAAAGTGTCACGGAAGCTCGACCACCAGCCCCCGGCCGAGCCGTTCGGCTTCCTGCAGGGCGAAGGCGGAGAACGCGATGTCGCCGATCGCCATGCCCTGCACGATCGCCACGATGCGGTCGGACGGTGCCGTGCGGCCCGGCTTCGTGCCGGCGGCGACTTCATGCGCCAGCGCATCGATGCGATCGATGAACGTCTGGTGCGTGAAGTGGCCCTGCGCGATCCAGGCGCCGCCATCGCCGACTTCCGACGCGAAGTCGGGGTCGTCGACCACCAGCCGCTGGCTCTCGCGCAGCACGCCGATGTCGACCTCGTTCTTGCCGCCCATCGAGCAGACCACCGCGCCCGGCTTGAGCAGGCCGGGATGTACCAGCGGCGTCGGCGCATCTGTGAGGGTGACCACCAGGTCGGCGCCGTCGACCGCGCGCCGCGCATCCGGTTCCACCCGCATCGGGAACGCAGCGCGCGGACCGAGCGTGTCGACGAACGCGGCCATGCTCTCGGCGCGGCGGGCGGTCACCCGCAGTTCCGCGATGTCCAGGATGCGGCCGAGCATCGGCGCGATCTGCCGGGCGATCTTGCCGGTGCCGAACAGCGTCACCACCTGCGGACCCGGATTGCACAGGTGCTCGATGGTCGCGGCACCGAAGGCGGCGGTGCGGATGCGGCTGGTCCAGAGTTCCGGCACCAGCCCGGACAGCGCGAGCCCGCCATGGCGATAGAGCGCGGTGTAGTTGACCGCGCCGGTGTCGATCGCGGACCGGCGCGAGATCAGCCGGATGCCGGCATGGCCCAGGTGGCCGACGTTCGCCGCCTTGAACTTGAACTTGCCGGACCCGAATGCACTGGCGTCCATCGTCATCGCCGAGGGCGAGGACAGGTAGCTGCCGCCCCCGGCCTGGTCGCGCAGGGTCGCGCGGGCGAGGGCGAGCGCCCGGTCGGTGTCGATCACCGCCCGGACATCGTCCTCGCCCAGGATGCGCAATGAGGCCACGGCAGCGTCTGCTCCGTCGATCGGTCGGTCAGTCGGTCAGTCGATCGTCGCGCCGCTCGCCCGTGCCAGCTTCGCCCACTTCGGCGCCTCCTTCTGCTGGAACGCGGCGAACTCGGCGGGCGAGGCATGGGTGAACGGCTCCTGGCCGATCTGCGCCATCGCCGGGGTCGTTGCCGCGATCGCCTTCAGGCTCAGCTTGTGCAGCGTGGCGACGATCGGCTCCGGCACGCCACGCGGCCCGGACAGGCCGAACCACGGCACCAGTTCGAAGCCGGGCACGCCGGCCTCGGCGATGGTCGGCACCTCGGGCATCAGCGGCGAGCGCCGGCTGGCCGATACCCCGAGCGCGCGCAGCTTGCCCGACTGCACGAAAGCCACCATGCCGGCGATGCCGGGGAAGCCGACGCCCACCTGGCCGGCCAGCAGGTCGGCAGTCGCCGGGCCGCTGCCGCGATAGGGCACGTGCACCATGTCGATGCCGGCCATCGAGGCGAACAGCGAGCCGGTGAGGTGCTGGGTGCCGCCGTTGCCGGATGACGCCCAGTTGATCGCGCCCGGCCGCTTCTTCGCCAGCGCGATCAGCTCCTTGACGGTCTTCACGCCGAGCGACGGGTGCACGACGAGGATGTTCTGCGCCGCGGTGAGGCCGGTGATCGCCGTGAAGTCGGCGATCGCGTCGTAGGGCAGCTTGCGGTGTATGGCCGCGGACACGTAGTGGGTGTTACTTATCATGAACAGCGTGTAGCCGTCGGGCGTGGATTTCGCGGCGATCTCGGCGCCGAGCACCGAGCCCGCGCCCGGGCGGTTCTCGACCAGCATCTGCTGGCCCGACAGCCGGTTGATCTCGGCGGCGAAGATGCGTGCCGGGCCGTCGGACGCACCGCCCGCGGAGAACGGCACGATCATCCGGATCGGGCGGGACGGGAAGGCATCGGCGGCCAGCGCGCTGCCGGCGGTGCAGCCGAGCACCAGCGCAATGACGGCGGTCCTGCTCGACGATTCGATGTTGCGCATGTTCTGGTTTCCTCGCATTTCTATAAACTCGGGCGCTTCCGCGCGGGCTTCATCGGCAGGCCTGTCGCGATCATCCAACTCCGGGAGCCGCATCCATGCCATTCGCCACAGCGGACGGACTGAAACTGTACTGGGAAGAGACCGGCAGCGGTACTCCGATCGTCTTCGTGCACGAGTTCGCGGGCGACCTGCGCAGCTGGGAGCCGCAGGTACGCTTCTTCTCGCGCCGCTACCGGTGCATCACGTACAACGCGCGAGGCTACCCGCCCTCGGACGTCTCCACCAGCTTCGAGCAGCATTCGCAGGAGCAGGCGGCCGACGACATCCTGGTGGTGATGAAGGCCGCCGGCATCGAGCGTGCGCACATCGTCGGGTTGTCGATGGGCGGCTATGCCGCGATCCACTTCGGCCTGCGCCATGCGCAGCATGCCCTGTCGCTGACCGTCGCCGGCGCCGGCTTCGGCTCCGACCCGGACAAGCGCGCGCAGTTCCATGCCGATACCGATGCCTTCGCCGCCCAGATCGAGACCCTGGGCATGGCCGAGGGCATCAAGGACTACGCGATCGGCCCGGCGCGGGTGCAGCACCTGAACAAGGACCCGCGCGGCTTCGCCGAGTTCCATGCCCAGTTCGCCGCGCACGACGCCACCGGTTCGGCCAACACGCTGCGCGGCTTCATGCGCCGGCGCGATGCGATCCAGGCGCACGAGGCCGGCCTGCGCAAGATGCCGGTGCCGACCCATGTGATCACCGGCGACGAGGACGACAACTGCCTCGAGCCCGGCATCTGGATGAAGCGGGTGATCCCGGGCTGCGGGCTGACCGTGATGTGCAACACCGGCCATGCGGTGAACCTGGAAGAGCCCGACTACTTCAACCGGCTGGTGCTCGACTTCCTCACGCTGGTCGACGGTGGCCGCTGGCAGCCGCGCGATCCCCGTTCCTACGGCAAGTCGACGCTCGCCAACAAGGCATGACCGGGGCGGCGTCCTCGGTGGTGCTCACCACGCCGGTGCAGGATGCGTCGGCGTGGACCGGTGCGGGGCTGCGCGAGGGGCCTGAGGACTGGGTGTGGAACCTCTCGCCGGCTACCCTGTCCGAGATCGAACGTGCCCTCGCGTCGGTGAAGCAGGCCGGCCGGCCGCTCGAGTCGGTGACCCGGGACGACTTCGCGCTGCCGTCGCTGTCGGCCGAGTTCGCGCGCATCGCCGATGCGCTCGAGCATGGGCGCGGCTTCGTGCAGATCCGCGGCCTGGATGCCCGGCGCCACGATGCCGACGACCTGGCGATCATCTTCTGGGGCGTGTCGGCGCACCTGGGCACCGCGATCTCGCAGAACGCGCGTGGCGACCTGCTCGGCTACGTGCGCGACGAAGGCCGCGACATGGCCGACGGACGCACCCGCCTGTACCAGACCAGCCTGCGCCAGCGCTTCCACACCGACATCGGTGCCGACGTCGTCGGCCTGTGCTGCGTGCGCCCGGCGCGCGAGGGCGGGCTCAGCCTGGTTGCCAGCTCGGCCGCGGTCTACAACGCGATGCTCGAGCGCTATCCCTACCTGGTCGGCGTGCTCTACGACCGCTTCAACCTCGACTGGCGCGGCGAGCAGCCGCCGGGCGAGCCGGGCTGGTACAGCGAGCCGGTCTACGCATGGCACGACGGCAAGCTTTCCTGCCGCTTCTCGGCGACGCTGATCGAGAGCGCGCAGCAAGTCAGTGGCGAGCCGCTGACGCCGGTGCAGCGCGAGGCACTGCGCCGGGTCGAGGAACTGGCCGAGGAACTGTGCATCCAGGTCGCCTTCCGGCCCGGGGACATGCAGTTCATCAGCAACTACCGGGTGCTGCACGATCGCACCGCGTTCCGCGATGACGGCGATCCGCGGCATGGGCGGCTGCTGTACCGGGTCTGGCTGACCCTGCCCGAGGCGCGGTCGCTGCCCGAGGAATGGGCGGGCGGGCGGGTGCGCAGCGGCATCGCGCGCCAGGAACGACCCGCCTGAACGGCGAGGGTTTCCGGACGAAGATTCGGAACGGAACTTGCTCGGTATCGACGGCAGGGCCGTAGCCGGGCAGGTTCATTCGAACAACGACAAGGGGTGGTCAGCATGGGGATCAAGGTCAACGGGAACGAACCGGCGCGCCTCGCGCGCACGGTGGCGGCATCCATGGTCGGCATCGCCGCGGCGTTCATCGCGCTGCCGTCCGACGCCCTGGCGCAGGCGTGGCCGGCGAAACCGGTGCGCTTCATCCTCGGCTTCCCGCCCGGTGGCGGCTCCGACATCCTCGGCCGCATCGTCGCCGCGAAGATGCAGGAGCAGATGGGGCAGACCGTGGTGATCGAGAACCGCCCCGGCGCGTCGGGCAACATCGCCGCCGAGCAGGTGGCCAAGTCCGCCCCCGATGGCTACACCATCTACCTCGCGCAGATCGCCGCGGTGGCGATCTCGCCCTCGCTGTTCCCGAAGCTCGGCTACGACCCGCTGCGCGACTTCGCGCCGATCTCGCTGATCGCCACCGGCCCGAACGTGCTGGTGGTGCATCCGGCCCTGCCGGTGAAGAACGTGAAGGACCTGATCGCGCTGGCCAGGCAGCAGCCGGGCCAGATGAACTATGCGTCGGTCGGCCCGGGCAGCATCCAGCATCTCGCGGGCGAGTCGTTCAACCTGCTCGCCGGCGTGAAGACGGTGCACGTGCCGTACAAGGGCAGTTCGCCCGCGGGCCTCGACCTGATGGCCGGGCAGGTGGCCTTCATGTTCGATTCCACGCCGCCGATCACCGCGTTCATCAAGTCCGGCCGCATGCGTGCGCTGGCGGTGACCACGGCGAAGCGCTCTCCGCTGCTGCCTGAAGTGCCCACCGTGGCGGAATCCGGCCTGCCCGGCTTCGACTTCGCGACCTGGTGGGGCCTGATGGCGCCGACCGGAACGCCGCGCCCGATCGTCGACCGCCTGAACGCGGAACTCGGCAAGGCGCTGCAGCATCCCGATGTGCGCGAGCGTATCCTCGGCGTGGGCGCCGAACCGGCGCATACGACACCCGAAGCCTTCGGTGCGCTGATCCGCAGCGAGATCGCGCGCTGGGCCAAGGTGATCAAGGCCGCCGGCGTGAAGGTCGACGGCTGAGCCTGCAGCGGGACGGTGCGGCCTGCAGGCGCCGCGCCGGCCGCCTGTCCCACGGAGGAAACACGATGACTGCCCCGGTATTGCTGGAACGCCCCGCCGACCATGTCGCGGTGGTGCGCATCAACCGCCCCGACGCGCGCAATGCGCTGAACATGGAAGTGCGCCGGCTGATCGCCGACCACCTGGCCGCGCTCACCGACGATGCCTCGGTGCGCTGCGTGATCCTGGCCGGGGGCGAGAAGGCCTTCGCCGCCGGGGCCGACATCCGCGAGATGGCCGAGGCCGATGCGATCGAGATGATGAAGCGAAACGCTTTCCGGCTGTGGCAGCAGATCGCGATCTTCCCGAAGCCGGTGATCGCCGCGGTGCGCGGCTTCGCGCTGGGCGGCGGCTGCGAACTGGCGATGCATGCCGACATCATCGTCGCCGGCGACAGCGCGAAGTTCGGCCAGCCGGAGATCCGCATCGGCATCATCCCGGGTGGTGGCGGCACCCAGCGGCTGCCGCGGGCAGTGGGCAAGTTCAAGGCGATGAAGATGCTGCTCACCGGCGACATCATCACCGCGCAGGAGGCCGATGCGATGGGGCTGGTCAGCGAGGTCGTGCCCGACGCCGAGGTCGAGGCGCGTGCGCTCGCGCTGGCCACGCAGATCGCGCAGCTGCCGCCGATCGCCGCGCGCCAGATCAAGGAGTGCGTGCTCGCCGGCCAGGACACCTCGCTGCATGCCGGGCTGATGCTCGAGGCGAAGGCGATCCAGCTGTCGTTCGCGAGCTTCGACCAGAAGGAAGGCATGGCCGCCTTCATCGAGAAGCGCAAGCCGGGGTTCGAGGGGCGCTGACGGCGGCGGCCCCGGGCGTGCAGGGCGCTGGCGGGCGCTACTTCTTCAGCGCCGCCAGCTTGGCCTTGACCCGCTCGTCGTACTTCGCAGGGTCGACGATGAAGCGGGTGTGCGTGCCTTCACCGACCTTCTCGACTTCGTCGAACACCTCGAAGCGGAACGACAGCCGGCGCCGGTCGACCTCGAGCAGTTCCACCTCGGCGCGTACCTGCTGCGCCGGGAACGACGGCGCCAAGTGGCGTATCTCGACCGCAGTGCCCAGCGTGCGCTGCTCCGCCGAAAGGTAGGGTTCGATGGTGTGGATCGCGGCGCGTTCGACAAGCAGCACCATCGACGGCGTGGAGAACACCGGCACCACGCCGCGCGTCATGCACAGGTCTTCGGTCACTTGCCACGAGAGCGATCCCTTGAGGCCTGCTTCGAGTCCGGACATGGTGAACCTCGCTCAGACGAGTACGCCCTTGAGCTGCGCTTCGGGATAACGGGTGCCGGCGATGGCCGCCGGCGAGAAGGTCTCCGACAGCGTCGCGATCTCGCCGGCCGTCAGCGCGATCTCGGCGGCGCCGAGGTTTTCCTCGAGGAAGGTGCGGCGCTTGGTGCCCGGGATCGGCACGATGAACTCGCCCTGCGCCATCACCCAGGCGATCGCGACCTGCGACGGCGTCGCCTTGCGCTCCGCGGCGATCCGCTCGAGCGGGGCGAGCAGCGCGACGTTCTTCGCGACGTTCTCCGGCAGGTAGCGCGGATGCTGGCGGCGCCGGTCCTTCTCGATCAGCGCGTCGAGCGACTTGATCTTCGCCGACAGGAAGCCGCGGCCGAGCGGCGCGTACGCCATGTAGCCGACGCCGAGTTCCTTGCACGCCGCGATCAGGCCGCTCTCGGCATCGCGCGACCAGAGCGAGTATTCGGTCTCGACCATGTCGATGGTCGCCGCCTTCATCGCGCGGCGCAGCGTGTCGGGACCGGCTTCGGACAGAACCAGGTAGCGCACCTTGCCCTGTTCCTGCAGCCGCTTCATCGCGCCCACCGTCTCCTCGATCGGCACGTTGGGGTCGACCCGGTGCAGCCCGTAGATGTCGATCTCGTCGACGCCCAGGCGCTTCAGGCTCTTCTCGCAGGCCTCGACCGCGTACTCCGGTCGGCCATTCACGCCGCCGCCACCCATCAGGTTGCCGAACTTGGTGCAGACGATGGCCTCCTTGCGCCGGCCCTTGATCGCCTTGGCCACCAGTTCCTCGTTGACGCCGTTGCCGTACGCATCGGAGGTGACCAGCAGGTTGCAGCCGAGGTCCATCGCGCGATGCATCGTGGCGATGGACTCGGCATCGTCGGGCGTGCCGTAGGAAATCGACATGCCCATGCAGCCCAGGCCGATGGCCGAGACCTGCGGACCGTTTGCGCCGAGTTTGCGTTGCTTCATCTGTCCAGCTCCCGGGGTGGTTGGAGGTGCGGGTGAGGTTGCTTCAGGCTACTTCGCGTAGGTGACGAACAGATCGTCGAAGCCATCCACGTGGCCGTGCAGCGTGTCGCCGGGGAAGCACGGGCCGACACCCGCCGGGGTGCCCATCATGATGATGTCGCCGGGGAACAGCTCGACCAGGTGCGACAGATAGGAGATGGTCTCGGGCGTGTTCCAGATGTGCTGGTTCAGGTCGCCCTTCTGCTTCACTTCGCCGTTGACCTTCAGCCAGATCGCGCCGCTGGCCGGATGCCCGATCTTCGCGGCCTTCTTCAGGCCGGTGCACGGCGCCGACTGGTCGAAGCCCTTGCCCATCTCCCACGGACGGCCCATCTTCTTTGCCTCGCCCTGCAGGTCGCGGCGAGTCATGTCGAGGCCGACGCCGTAGCCGTAGACATGGTCGAGCGCCTTGTCGACCGTGATGTTCTTGCCGCCGGTGCCGATCGCCACCACCAGCTCGATCTCGTGGTGCAGGTCCTTGGTGCCGACCGGGAACGGGATGGTCTGGTTGTTCGGGACGATGGCGTCGGTCGGCTTCTGGAAGAAGAAAGGCGGCTCGCGGTCGGGATCGTGGCCCATTTCGCGCGCGTGGTCGGCATAGTTGCGGCCAACGCAGTAGATGCGGCGCACCGGGAAGGTCGCGCTCTCGCCTTCGACCGGCAGCGAGGTGGTTTTCGGGACTTCGATCACGTAGCTCATGCGATCCTCGACGGGTGACTGGACGGAACCCGGCATTCTGCCAGAGTCGCGGGCATGGCGAGTGCGGGGCCGTGCCGGTGCCCGCGACGAACCAGGGAGGAAACGACATGGAAAGCATGCGGACAGTGGTTCTGCCCGGCGGCGAACGGGTCCCGGCATTCGGGCTCGGCACCTGGTGCCTGGGCGAGGATCCGGCCCTGCGCGCCGAGGAACTCGCGACCCTGCGTCTGGGCCTCGATCTCGGTGCGACGCTGATCGATACCGCCGAGATGTACGGCGAAGGCGCATCGGAACAGCTGGTCGGGGAGGCGATCCGCGGCCGGCGCGACGAGGTCTTCCTCGTCAGCAAGGTGTATCCCCACAACGCGACCCGGGCAGGCGCAGTGAGTGCCTGCGAACGCAGCCTGTGCCGGCTGGGCACCGACCGTATCGACCTGTACCTGCTGCACTGGCGCGGCAGCGTGCCGTTCGCCGAGACCCTCGCCGCGTTCGAGGCGCTGCAGCGGGCCGGGAAGATCCGCCATTTCGGCGTCAGCAACCTGGACCTCGCGGACATGCAGGCCTGGTGCAGGGTGGCCGGCGGCGCGGCGCTTGCCACCAACCAGCTCCTGTACAACCTGGCGCGCCGGGGCATCGAATGGGACCTCCTGCCCTGGCTTTCGCAGCGGCGGGTGCCGGTGATGGCCTATTCGCCGATCGAGCAGGCACGCCTGCTGGCCGACCCGAAGCTCGCGGGCTTCGCCCGGCGCCACGGCATGACGCCGGCGCAGGCGGCGCTCGCCTGGCTGCTCGCGCGCGAAGACGTGATCGTGATCCCGCGCACGGCACGGCGGGAGCGGCTGCGCGAGAACATCGGCGCGCTCGCGCATCGGCTCGACGCGGCGCAACTCGCCGAACTCGACGGCTTGTTCCCGCCGCCCGCCGCGCCGCGGCCGCTCGAGATGCTGTAGGACCCTGCGCGCGCGTGTTGCGCTGCAATGGTGCAGGCGGGACGCACCGTCCCCGCGCACCTGCCCCGGGCACCCATTCAAGCACCGATCCCATCCGCAGGCGCAGGGCCTCGCCAGCAGCATCCTTGCAAGCATCGAACGCGCGCTGTCTGCAGCAGGGCTGGGCGGGGACGGCGGTCCCGCTCCGGACGCGGGTGCGACCGTGCGCCGTGCACTCGCATCGACGGGCCGCGCGGGCTCGCACGTGTTCGCGAACACGGCGGGCAGCCGCCTCTATCGGGTATGCCGGCCGGCATCCCTGCCGGCCAGGCCGTGTCCGGTGATCTTGATGCTGCATGGCTGCACCCAGTCGGCCGAGGACTTCGCCCCGGGCACCGGGATGAACCGCCTCGCGGACCTGCACGGCTTCATCGCGGTGTATGCCGAGCAGCCGCCGGGCGCCAGCGCCTCGCGCTGCTGGAACTGGTTCACCGGAGAGAACCAGGTGCGCGGCCGAGGCGAGCCGTCGCTGATCGCCGGCCTCGCGCGCGAGGTGATCGCGCGCGATGGGGGCGATCGGGGGTGGGTGTTCATCGCAGGCATGTCGGCCGGCGGCGCGATGGCGGTGATCGTGTTCCACGGCGACGGCGACCCGACCGTGCACCCGTCCAACGGCATCGAGATCGTCCCCCGCGCCGGCCGGCTCCATGCGGCCCGGGCAGCTGCGCCGATCCTGCGCGCGGTGACCTCGCGCGGCACGTCCGAGGGCGGCCGGCGCCACACGCGCACCGTCCACCAGGGTGACGGCGGGACCGCGCCGATCGAGGCCTGGACGTTGTACGGCGCCGGGCACGCCTGGTCCGGCGGACAGGCGAGCGGGTCGCATACCGACGCGACGGGGCCGGACGCCTCGGCGGAGATGGTGCGCTTCTTCCTGGCGCTGCAGCGCAGGGAAGACCGCACCGCCGCGCCGGAGAGGCCGTGAATCCCGGTCAGTCGGGGGCCGTCCCGGGCAGCGAGAGCCGTCGAAGCGCGTGCTCCCGCGCCGGATCGTATCCGCGATAGCCAGGTCGCAGCGCTATCGCCTCGTCGAACGCCGCGACCGCCTCGCGCAACTGACGGCGCCCGGTGTCGGTGTGGGCTCCCTCTGCGAGGTGCATCAGGCACATGGCGAGGTTGGCGGCAGCGTCGGCGCTGCGCGGCGCGATCCGGCGTGCGACCCTGAGCAGCGTCTCGGCCCGTGCGGGGGCGCCAGCTTCGAGATGGGCCAGGCCCGCGTTCACGAACAGCGAGCCACCGTAGAGCGCACAGCCGATGCACCAGTGCCGGCCGCCCTCGATCGCCGCGCGGTGCGGGAAGTCGCGCACTGCCTCGCCATGGAACGCCAGGGCCGACTCCAGGGCCGAGGTGCCGGCAGCGCGGTCGGTGCGGTGACGAGCGAGGAAGATGTCGGCGACCGCACCCCGGGCACAGGCGCGCTGCATGCCGGCGATGGCATCGAGGTCGGCCTGCAGGGCGGCCGCCCCGGCGACCAGGGGCGTCGCGAAGCTGCTGCCGAGCACGGTCGCGGGCTGCATCAGCGTGTAGTCCCCCGCCGCCGACTGGCCGTAGCCGCTCGTCCCGGTCGCCCAGGCGCTCTCGCCGCGCACCGGGTCGGCGACCCGCTGCTCCTGCTGGAACCCGATCGCGAAGGCATCGTGCGCCATCGCCGGGCAGAACAGGCTGCCCGGGTCATTGCCCACTGCGGCGAACACCGCACGGGTCCGCCCCGTGGCGCCGGCCAGCGACGGCACGCCCGCGATGGCCGCCTGCACCGCGTCGCACAGGCAGCGGCCCGGTGTCGGGCAATTCCGCGGGCGCGCCGCCAGCATCCGGCGATCATGCGGTGCGAGCGTGACCTCGCTCAACGGGACCGGGACGCCAAGGCTCAGGCAGACGATCTGCGCTTCGGAATCGGCAAGCTTGCGCAGGGCGGTGGCCACCGCGTGGCGATCGGGTCCGTCCGGACCGCCGATGGCATACAGGTGCAGGATGGCATCCGGTGCGACGGTCCGCACGAGCAGCGCAACGGCTGTTCCGTGCGACAGATCGGCACCGGGACGGCCTGGCAGGCAGACGCGGGTTCCGCTTGCCAGCGCAGGCAGCGAAAGGTCGAACGCGGAGTCGAGGATGGCGACATGTCGGCCGGCGCCGCGTTCCCCGCGTCGATGCGCCTCGGCAACCGCGTCGAAGAACGGACTGTCTCGAGGGAACGCCCAATCGCCGGTCTCGCGGTCGTAACCCGCGATCAGCGCTTCCGCCGCTGCCCCCGAATACTGGAGCACCCGCTCAGAGGCGCTCGTCATAGGGCGAGATTTCCTCGAACGGCGCCATTGCGGCGTCGTCCGGGATCCCCGCTTCGAGCGGTACCACCTTGCCATCCTGCCACCAGCTGCTGCGAGCGCCGTAGAGCAGCAGGCCATAGGGATGGAATGCCTTGCCCTTCGGGTTGCCGACCGACGTGGTGTAGGAGGCGGCCGAGGTCGCGCCGAACGAGATCGAGGCGTCGGTGATGTCGAGCGCCTGCAGCGCCGTCACCTTGCCGGACAGGTCCACGTTCGTTTCGCCGGTCTCGGAAAGCACGAGCGCGATCGCCTTGGCCAGCCTGACTTCGGAGACCATCACGGTGTCGTACCCGAAGCGCTCCGTGGACCACGGCAGCGAGTGCATCACTTCGCGCAGGTTGTCGATGTAGCGTCGACGTTGAGTGGGTACGTGCAGCACCATGCCGCCACCGCGCCGGAAGCTCAGCTTGCCGCCGATCCTCGCGTCGGGGTCGAGGGTGGCGGAGGCATCGACGCCCAGCGACACCGTGACGCCGACCGAGAACTTGCTCTTGGACGTGACCGGGATGTCTTCCTCGACGATCCGGGCCTGCACGGTCGTGTAGTCGGCGCAGCTTCCCTCGCGCATGAACACCCCGTCGCGCATCACGCCGATGTCGCCGGGCACGTACCCGAGTCCCGGTTGCCAGACGGGGTGGCACAGCATCTCTTCGCGGAACTGCCTCGAATAGAACTTCGGCAACGACACGGGTCGTCCTCCCCTGTCAGTTGGCAGTTGCGGGACAGCTTCGGCAATGAAAGCAGGCTGGCGCGCCCGGCGGGATTCGAACCCACGACCCCAGGCTTCGGAGGCCTGTACTCTATCCAGCTGAGCTACGGGCGCCAAGCTGCGCGAAGGATAGCCGTTTTCCGTGGGGCGGTCCAACCGCGGGGCCCTGGCGGCCGTGCGCCGGTGGGGCGCACGCGCGCCTGCCCCGGAATCGCGCTATCGTTCCGTGTGGAGGAGACCGAAGATGCGCGAGAAGATCGAATCGATGCAGGTGGCCGCGGCCCGGGTGAAGTCGGGCAGCAGCCTGGTGATGAGCGCCAACCTGGAGCGGCCGCCGATGGCCTTCCTGCGCGAGCTGGTCCGGCGCAAGGTGCGCGACCTGCGGGTGATCGGCGTGGTCGGCGGCGACCTCAACATCGATTTCCTGGTCGGTGCCGGTGCGGTCTCGGTGGTCGATACCTGCAGCGTGACCATGGGCGAGTTCGCGCGCACCGGTCCGAACTTCGCGCGCCACGTGCTCGGCGCACGCGTGAGGGCCCTCGACAACACGTGAGGGGTGCTCTTCTCGCAGGCCCAGGCTGGGTCCATGGGGGTTCCGTACGTTCCGGTGATCGGGCTGGTCGGCACCGACCTGCTCGCGCGCCGCGACGACATGGTGGTCGCGCCCGATCCGTTCGGCAGCGGCCTTAAGAGCGTGGTCGCGCGGGCGATGCGTCCCGACGCGGCGGTGTTCCATGCGCAGTGCGCCGACCGTGCCGGCAACGTGTCGTTCGGCTACCACGTCGAGTCGGTGATGCTCGCCGAGGCGTCCGCGCAGGTGGTGGTGACGGTCGAGGAGATCGTCGATCGCGTGACCGAGAAGACGGCCTACGGTGCCTTCCTGCCGTCCATCCTGGTCGATGCGGTGGTGCATGCACCGTTCGGCGCGCATCCGGGCGGGTTGACCGGGCGCTACCCGGTCGATCGCGACGCGATGCGCGCGTACGCTGCCGCCGCGCAGTCCGACGAGGCCTTCGCCGCATGGCTCGACGAGCAGGTGTTCGGCGTGCAGGAACATGACGAGTACGTCGAACGCTTCGTGCCGGCGTCCATCCGCGGGGGCGCGAGATGAGTGTCGATCGTGGCGACTCGCGCGGTTACAACGACGACGAGCTGATGGCGGTGCTGCTGTCGCGCGAGGTGCGCGACGGCGAGGTCTCCGCCTGTGGCGCGCTGTCGCAGTTGCCGGCAACCGGCCTGCTGCTGGCGAAGCACACGCATGCGCCGGACGCGGAACTGATCATCCTGAACACCGTGTTCCGGCCGTTCCATACCTCGCGCCAGTTCCACTTCATGGCCCAGCGCGGCGAACTCGGGCTGTTCTTCGTGAGCGGCGTGCAGATCGACCGGCATGGCAACTACAACCTGCACCAGCTGGGCGAGGATCCTGACCATCCGACGATGCGCTTCCCCGGGGGGTATGGCGGCGGGATGATCTACTACTGCGCGCGGCGCACCGTGGTGTTCCGCACCGAGCACACCCGGCGTTCGCTGGTCGAACGCTGCGACTTCGTGTCGGCCGCGGGCGCCACGCCGCCGGACGTGCTGCGACTGGGCGGGCCGAGCAAGGTGGTCACGCCGAAGGCGACGCTGGGTTTCGACGCCGCGGCCGGCGGACTGCGCCTGGACTCGGTTCATCCAGGCCACACGCTGGACGAGGTGCGCGAGAACACCGGCTTCGACCTCGGGCAGGCGACGACGGTACCCGCGACGGATGCACCCACGGCGGACGAACTGCGCGTGCTGCGCACGGTCGTGCGGCCGCTGATGATCGAGACCGGGACCTATGCGCGCTGGGCGGAACGGGCGATCGCGGCGGGGTGATAGCATCGACGCCTGATCTTCCCGCGCGGAGTGCCGAGATGAGCGACAAAGTCTACCTGGACCTCGACCAGAAGGCGCTCGACGACGCCTACGACCAGCAGGTCTGGGCGCCGAACTCGAAGCAGGTGAACGGCCGGCTGGCGGTGCTGAGCGAGCAGGTGCGCCAGCGGGTCGGCGCGCCGATGCGTGCGGCCTACGGTCCGACCGAGGTCGAGCAGCTCGACGTCTACCGCACGAAGGAGCCGAACGCGCCGGTGATGGTCTACGTGCATGGCGGGGCATGGAAGGGCCACCTGGCGCGCGACCATGCCTACCCGGGCGAGATGCTGGTGCGTGCCGGCGCGCACATGGTGGTGCCCGACTTCGCCCCGGTGCAGGATGTCGGCGGCAGCCTGTTCCCGATGGTCGACCAGGTGCGGCGCGCGATCAAGTGGACCTGGGAGCATGCGCAGGATTTCGGCGGCAACCCCGACCGCGTCTACGTATGCGGCCGCTCCTCGGGTGCGCACCTGTCGAGCTGCGCGATGATCACCGACTGGACGGGCGCGTTCGGCGTGCCGGCCGACATCGTCAAGGGCTACGTCCTGCAGAGCGGCATGTACGACCTGCGCGGGCCGCGGCTGTCCAAGCGCGGCGCCTACGTGAAGTTCAGCGACGAGATGGAGCACCTGCTGTCGCCGATGCGCCACCTCGATCGCATCACGGTGCCGGTTTCGCTGCTGGTGGGCACCTTCGAGTCGCCCGAGTTCCAGCGCCAGTCGCGCGACTTCGCGCAGGCGCTGGAGGATGCCGGCAAGACGGTCACCTTCGAAGTGGTCGAGGGCTACAACCACTTCGAGATCGCCGAGACCGCCGCCAACCCGTTCGGCGCCGCCGGCCGGGCGATGCTGGCGATGCTCGGGCTGCAGCCGCGCTGAGGGTGGTCAGTCCGCTTTCAGGCCCGACTCCCGGATCACCTTCGCGTACACCTCCAGGTCGCGCCGGATGCGTTCGCTGAAAGTCTTCGGTGCCTCGTACTGCACCTCGACCGACTGCTTGGCCAGCACGTCCTGCGTCTGCTTCTCGCGCAGCGACCCGGCGAGCGCCTCGGTCAGGCGGGCGATCGCCGGCTCGGGCGTCTTCGCGGGCGCGAGCAGGCCCAGCCAGAGCGTGAACTCGTAGCCGGGAAGCCCGGACTCGTCGACCGTCGGCAGCTGCGGGAATCGCGGCAGGCGGGCGCGGGTGGTGACGCCCAGCGCGCGGACCCGGCCCGCCTCGATCAGCGAGTCGGCCACCAGCATCGTGGTGAACACCATCGAGATGCGGCCGGCCACCGCGTCTGTTATCGAGGAGGCGCCCGACTTGTACGGGATGTGGACCAGCTCGGTGCCGGTCATGCGCGCGAACACCGCGCCGGCCAGGTGCCCGGGGGTGCCGATGCCGCCCGATCCGTATTCGATCGCGCCCGGCTTCTTGCGGGCGAGCGCAATCATCTCCTTCACGGTCTTCACCGGCACCGACGGATTGACCAGCATCACGTAGGGCGACACGCCGATCAGGCCCACCGGCGAGAAGTCGCGCTCGGCGTCGTAGGGCAGCTTTCGCAGCGCAGGGTTGATCGCATGGGTGGAGGTGGTCCCCACCAGCAGCGTGTAGCCGTCCCCGGCCGAGCGCGCCACCACCTCGCTGCCGACCACGCCGCCCGCGCCGGGCCGGTTCTCGACCAGCACCTGCACGCCGAGCAGTTCCGCCATGCGCGGCGCCACCGGCCGGATCACGCCGTCGTTGCTGCCGCCCGCTTCGAACGGGGAGATGATGCGCACCGGCTTGTTCGGGAACGCCTGCGCGGACGCCGGCCGCGGATCCGCGAGGCCCGCCGTGGCGAGCAGGCAGGCGGCGCCGGCGGCCGCACGGCGCAGCGCGGTGCACCGGGCGCAGCGGCGGTCGCAGCCGGGCGTGCCGTCGTCGTTCCGGGCGAACGGGGCGGCGAAGCTTTCGGGGACGGTGCGCATACGGTCGCAGCTCATGCGTTGAAGCATCGGGGCGCTCTCCTTGCGTTGGATTGCGTGTAGATAGCAAGAAACGGCCCAATGTGCACGCGCAGGCTGCCGCGCCGGGCCGGTAGTGGGAGAATCGCAGGATGGATCGCACCCAGACGCAACGGCAGCCCCGCGCGGCCGACCGGTCTGCAGGCCTGCGCCGCGGCCTGCAGATCCTCAGCCTGTTCTCGGAAAGCCGGCCGGAGCTGGGCGTGAGCGAAGTCGCGCGCGAACTGGGCGTGCACAAGAGCCGGGTGCACCGCGCGATCAAGACGCTGGAGGACATGTGCTACCTGCGGCGCGACCCGCGCACGCGGCGCTACTGCCTCGGCTACAAGGCGTTCGAGATCGGTGCGCTGGCCGGTCGCCATTCGAACGCGATGAGCTGGGCGCGCCCGCAGCTGCGCGAGCTGGCGGCACGCTTCGAGGCGAGCGTGTCGCTGCGGCTGGTCGACGACACCGACCTGCTGATCGTGGACACGGTGGAGACCGTGGACGACCCGGAACTGCACGTGCCCACCGGCGCGCGCATCCCGCTCAACTACGGTGCCGGGGGGCAGGTGCGCGCCGCATTCCTGCCCGACGCGCGCATCCGTGCGCTGGTGGCGATGCACGGATTGCCGCGCTACACGCTGCGCTCGATCACCACCGAGGCGGAGTTCCTGCAGGCGGTGCATGCCACCCGAGAGCGCGGCTACGCGGTGAGCGAGGGCGAGACCGTGCCTGGCTCGTTCAGCGTCGCCGCGCCTATCGTCGACCGGTCCGGCGCGCTGACCGCCGTGCTGGTCGGTTCGCGCCGCAAGCTCGGATTCACCCGGCCGCGCATCCTTGCGTTCGCGCGCGCAGCCGTGGAGACGGCCGCGCTGATCTCCGCGCGCGCAGTCGATCACTGAATCGCGGCGACTTCGTCGAGGCTCTTCATCAACGAGGTGCGCAGGATGTATTCGCGCGCCAGCTTCGGGTTCGTGGCCGTGTCGTGCAGCATGTCGTGGTTGCGCTTGCGCACTTCCGGGTCGCGCTCGTTGATCAGCTTCTTGTTGCGCTCGGTGATGGTCTTCACGTGGTTGACCGCCACGTGCTTGCGCTGGCGCGTGTAGCGGTCGAGCACCGACATGTCCATGCTGCCGTCGAGGATGCCGACCAGCTTCTCGCCCAGGTTGATCGAATCGTGCACGCCGCTGTTCATGCCGACGCCGCCGATCGGGCTGTTCACATGGGCCGAGTCGCCGGCGAGCAGCGCGCGCCCGACGTTGAACGTATCTGCGACCAGCTGGTGGCTCGAGTACAGCTTGCGGTAGACGATGTCGTAGGGCTTCGAATTGGGCAGGAACTTCTGCAGCTGCTTCTGGCAGTAGTCGTCCGACAGCAGCATCTCGGGGTCGTCGTCGAGGCTGGTCGGGAAGTGC